>NZ_DAIRSK010000037.1:0-1162 GCF_036804465.1 Limnohabitans sp. | reverse complement strand
AAGCCGCACGTGAACGTGGGCACCATTGGTCACGTTGACCATGGCAAAACAACTTTGACTGCAGCGATCACCACGATCCTGTCAGCCAAGTTTGGCGGCGAAGCCAAGGCTTACGACCAAATTGACGCGGCCCCAGAAGAAAAAGCACGCGGCATCACGATCAACACCGCGCACGTCGAGTACGAGACTGAGTCACGTCACTACGCCCACGTGGACTGCCCAGGCCACGCTGACTATGTGAAAAACATGATCACTGGCGCGGCTCAAATGGACGGCGCTATTTTGGTGTGTTCAGCGGCTGACGGCCCCATGCCTCAAACCCGCGAGCACATCTTGTTGGCGCGTCAGGTGGGTGTGCCTTACATCATCGTGTTCTTGAACAAGTGCGACATGGTCGACGACGCTGAGTTGTTGGAATTGGTCGAAATGGAAGTTCGCGAACTTCTCGAAAAATACGACTTCCCAGGCGACGACACCCCCATCATCCAAGGCTCAGCCAAGCTGGCTTTGGAGGGCGACAAAGGCCCCTTGGGCGAAGAAGCCATCATGAAGTTGGCCGCTGCGCTGGACAGCTACATCCCGACGCCTGAGCGCGCTGTGGACGGTGCTTTCTTGATGCCTGTGGAAGACGTGTTCTCCATCTCGGGTCGCGGCACTGTGGTGACAGGTCGTATCGAGCGCGGCATCATCAAAGTCGGCGAAGAAATCGAAATCGTGGGCATCGTTGACACACAAAAGACAACCTGCACTGGCGTGGAGATGTTCCGCAAATTGCTGGACCAAGGCCAAGCGGGTGACAACGTGGGTATCTTGTTGCGCGGCACCAAGCGCGAAGACGTGCAGCGCGGCCAAGTGCTGTGCAAGCCTGGTTCAGTCAAGCCACACACGCATTTCACAGCTGAGATCTATGTGTTGTCCAAAGACGAAGGCGGCCGCCACACCCCATTCTTCAACAACTACCGTCCTCAGTTTTACTTCCGTACGACAGACGTGACGGGCGCGATCGAATTGCCAGAAGGCAAAGAGATGGTGATGCCAGGTGACAACGTGTCGATCACTGTGAAGTTGATCCACCCCATTGCGATGGAAGAAGGCTTGCGCTTTGCCATTCGCGAAGGCGGTAAGACCGTTGGCGCGGGTGTGGTTGCCAAGATCATTGCCT
>NZ_DAIRSK010000036.1:1558-3626 GCF_036804465.1 Limnohabitans sp. | reverse complement strand
CGTCAGGGGCAAATCGTGCGCGCCCAAGCGCTCCCCCATTTGCGCCATCTCGGCAAAGTACAGGTCTTGCCTGTCCGAGTGCAAAGGCTGCAGCGACAGGTCTTGGTAAGCGCGCAAAAAACTGGTCGTCTCGCCCAGGTGCACCCAGCGGATCAGCTGCGGGTCGTTGGCCACATAGGGTGTGCCGTCGGGCAGCGTGCCGCGAATGTGCGCGTGGATGCGGTTGACCCGCTCGATGGTCTGCAAGGCTGCCGCAGTGCCGCCATAGGTGGTGGTGGCCACAAACAAGGCGACGCGCCCTTGGGTGAGCTCCAACAACTGGTCACGCGAGAGCACCTTGTTGGCGTGTTGGAGCAGCACGTGGAGCAAACGGTATTCACCGGAGGTCAGCACCAAGAGCACGCCGTCGGGGTTGCGAACTTGACGCGACACACCATCCAAGGTGTAACCCGAGAAACGCCAAATGTTGGGACTGTGGGTGCTTTGCAAATTCGCGGGCAAAGCGCGCGCGGCGCAGAATGGCTCGGATTCGGGCCAACAATTCGCGTGGCACAAACGGTTTACCCAGGTAATCGTCTGCGCCCATCTCCAGCCCCAAGATGCGGTCGGCGTCGTCGGTGCGGGCCGTGAGCATGAGAATGGGCAAGGCGCTGTGAGAGCCACCTTGGGCGCGCAGGTCACGGCAAATCGTCAGGCCATCCTCGCCGGGCATCATCACATCGAGCACCAACAGATCCACCCGCTGCGACTGCAGCAGTTGGCGCATCTCGCGGCCACTGGCGGCCGTGCTGCACTGGAGTCCGTTTTGCTCCAGGTACTGTGCCGTCAATTGGCGGATCTCGGGGTCGTCGTCGACCAACAAGACGTGGTCTGTGGTGGGGTTCATGTCTTCATCATACGGGGCCCACTTTGGATTTTTGTATCAAAACATGTCTGAACCCAGTGCAGACACATGCGCTTGCAAAAAGCCCCGCCACAGACACCTCTTTTGGGCACTCACACCGTTCAATAGAGCCATCTGACGCCCGTCAGAGACCGCCAAAACGGTGAACACCTTCAAGGAAACTGAAATGAACAAACGAATGATCTGGATTTTGTCGGCCGCGTTGCTCAGCGGCGTGAGTGTGGCGGCCATCGCCTCGAACCACGGCATGGACAAACACCACGACGGCAAGTACCACGAAGCCCGAATCACGCAACTCGAACAGTCGCTGAAATTACAAGACAAGCAACTCGAGGCTTGGAACGCCTACAAAAAACAAATGAGCGAGATGGCTCAAACGCATGAAAAAAACCGCGACGCCATGCAAGCCACTCGACAAGCCTTGATGAGCCAGCTCAGCCCTGAACAGCAAAAAACGCTCAAATCCATGCACGACGAAAAGAAAGGCAAAGGCAAAGACCGGGGTGACAAAAAAGGATCAAGCGAGGGCTGCAAACACTGAACGATAGTCACAAAAGCAAAACCCCCACCCGCTTTCGCGAGTGGGGGTTTTTTGTTTGGTGGCCTGGACTGGAATCGAACCAGTGACACGCGGATTTTCAACGTAGGTGGATCGTCAAAAAACCATGTTTTGTGCGGCTTAGCGGCTGGTTAAATGCCTCGTGTAATAAAACGTGTAATTGCATTTATACCCATTTTCGATTTAACATTTGAGAGTCGAACTGGACCGTTACAAGTTATGACGCTGTTGAAGGTGCGGTGCTTGTATCCTATAACACATCAGCTTGGGAACCAGCAAAGTAGCGTCTGGTCATGGTGACACGGCTTTGGGCCTGGCAGCAGGCGCAGGCCCATTTGCCGCGCACATGGCGGTGCACGCAAAAGACACCCGGCACATAGTCCAGCTTCTCGGACACGTCCTCACCAATGCGCTTCATCTGGCTGCCGCAGCCTGTGGCGGTGCACACGGTGGACTCGGGCTCGTGGCTAAACGTCTGACGCGGCAGCTCAGCGGGCAAGGCCTGGCGCTTGGGAATTCTTTTTTCTTGAGCTGCAGCAGATTCGGGCTGTACCAGTGCAATCTCATCGGCCACGGCAGCCAAGTCGGCGTCCAGCGTTTCATCG
>NZ_DAIRSK010000036.1:0-1548 GCF_036804465.1 Limnohabitans sp. | reverse complement strand
CGAGCAAGCTGCGCTGCTCGGCGTTCAGCTTCTCGCTCTTGAGGCCGAACTTCAGGCGCTTGAGAACAGCATTCTCGTAGGTGAGTTTGTCGATCAGCGCTTGCTTGAATTGGATTTGCGCTGCATCAGCTTTGATTTTTTCGGTGTTGCTGGCCACCTTTTGCAGCAAGCCCGTGACCATCTCGCGCAGCTCATCTGCGTTCAAATCTGCGAGTGCGGGCGGTGCGCTGTTCATGGGTTAGAAGTGTGCCCAACACTGCCGGTGTTGTGTATCCGAGGATGCCCCAATTGAACAACGCAAAGGCCATGGTCGATGATCGCCCAACCGTTTTTATATGACCGTGATCACACCCGCATCACCCATGCGTTGCCAAGGCAAACCAAGCGCTAAAGCGCTCAACTGTGCTGCGTTCATCGGCAACCGGGGCGACAGCCGTGCATCGCCCCACGCGAACTTGCCCGTGTTCAACCTGCGCGCTGCCAGCCATACGCCCACCCCATCGTGCACGAGTACCTTCATGCGGTTGGCACGCGCATTGGCAAACAGATAAGCGTGATGCGGGTGGGCTGCGCCAAAGACTTGAACGACCCGCGCCAGTGCAGTCTCTGGCCCTGCACGCATGTCCAGCGGCTCGGTGGCCATCCAGACGGCATCGATGCGGATCAACGCAACAGCTCCAAAAGCCACTGGGCACAGGCCGGCGCCGCCGCTGCAGGCCAACGCAACTTGACGGACAAATCGCCTCGATGGATTTCAACGTGAACGCTGTCGACGGCGACAGCGGCTGTGGCTATCGGCTCAGTGATGGGCAACTCAATGAAGGCTGGCACCGCCTTGTGGGAAGTTTGAGGCAAGCGAAGTGCAGCGGGATCGGGCAGTTCACGCAGCCAGCGGTGCAGGATGTTGTGATTGATGCCATGGTTTCGAGCCACGGAGGCGACCGACATGCCTGGAATGCGACAAGCGGCAACCAGCTGGGCTTTGAACTCGGGGCTGTAGGTGCGGCGGCCACGGCCGGGCTGGGGGAGTTGGTTGTTGGTGTACATGTTTCCACGATCTGTTACGTGGACACGATGCTCTTAGATCTGGGGTATTGCTGCCAGATGGGATGACCGGACGCTTACTTTGATGGTGCCTCACCACCCATCAAACAAAAACAACACCGGATGAGAGTGATCCTCGACGCACGTATTCGTCGAGCTCTATTCGATTTGGCAACCCGTCGCAGTCCCCTGGGAATTGAACGACGCGAGCACCAATAGCATTGCCTCGCCGCGCAGCCTCGCTCAGCGACATTCCCTCAAGGAGTGCACTGATAACCCCTACCGCAAAGCCGTCGCCAGCACCGACCGTGTCAACGACTGTCTCAACTTCAAATCCAGAAATGGTTGCAAAACCCTCTTTGCTGGCAACAAAAGCTCCTTGGGATCCTAGCTTTACAACTACCTGGCTAACCCCCTTCTCCAAGTAGAAATTTGCAATTCCTTCCGCAGTACTTTGTCCAGTCAGGAGTTGACCTTCAGCCAAACCCGGCATGACAAGATCCG
>NZ_DAIRSK010000035.1:0-4399 GCF_036804465.1 Limnohabitans sp. | reverse complement strand
AAGTTGTTTTGCCATGGTCAACGTGACCAATGGTGCCCACGTTCACGTGCGGCTTGGTACGTTCGAATTTTCCTTTTGCCATTTCATTTCTCCAAAGAGCAGTGCCCGTGTACAGGTTTTATGTTTGCACGATGCTGCTGATTCGCCCCGCACGGGTGACAGGGCGGCGCATCGTCGCAGACAGGGGCCGCTTCACGCAGCCCCATGGGGGTTTTTATTTTGCGCGAGCGGCCACGATGGCTTCAGCAACGTTGCGAGGGGCTTCAGCGTAGTGCTTGAATTCCATCGTATAAGTGGCGCGGCCTTGGGACATGGAGCGCAGTGTGGTTGAGTAACCAAACATTTCTGACAAGGGCACTTCAGCTTTGATCGCCTTGCCACCACCAACCATGTCGTCCATGCCTTGCACCATGCCGCGGCGTGAAGACAAGTCACCCATCACACTACCAGCGTAGTCTTCAGGTGTCTCGACTTCCACAGCCATCATGGGCTCAAGAATCACGGGCTGGGCTTTGCGGCAACCTTCTTTGAAGCCAAAGATGGCGGCCATTTTGAAAGCCATTTCGTTCGAGTCCACGTCGTGGTAAGAACCGAAGTGCAATGTCACTTTGACGTCAACCACTGGATAACCCGCCAACACGCCTTGGCTCAACGCTTCGGTCACGCCTTTTTCCACTGCTGGGATGTATTCACGAGGAACCACACCGCCTTTGATGGCGTCAACGAATTCAAAACCTTTACCCGCTTCTTGTGGCTCAACTTTGAGCACCACGTGACCGTATTGGCCTTTACCACCGGATTGACGAACGAATTTGCCTTCGGCTTCTTCGACTGTCTTACGAATGGTCTCGCGGTAAGCCACTTGGGGCTTGCCCACGTTGGCTTCCACGCCGAATTCACGCTTCATGCGGTCGACAATAATTTCCAAGTGCAATTCGCCCTGACCACCAATGATGGTCTGGCCCGACTCTTCGTCAGTTTGCACGCGGAAAGAAGGATCTTCTGCAGCTAAACGAGACAAAGCCATGCCCATTTTTTCTTGGTCAGCTTTGGTCTTTGGCTCAACCGCTTGACGGATCACAGAGTCAGGAAACACCATGCGCTCGAGGGTGATCACGGCGGATGGGTCACACAAGGTCTCACCTGTGGTCACATCTTTCAAACCCACGCAAGCAGCGATGTCGCCCGCACGGATTTCGTCGACTTCTTCGCGGTTGTTGGCGTGCATTTGCACAATACGACCGATACGTTCTTTCTTGCCGCGCACGGGGTTGTAAACGGTGTCGCCCTTTTTCAGAACGCCCGAGTAAACGCGCACAAATGTCAGCTGACCCACAAATGGATCGGTCATCAACTTGAATGCCAAGGCAGAGAATTTTTCGCTGTCATCCGCTTTGCGGATCACTTCTTTTTCGTCTTCGTCAAAGCCCTTGATGGCTTTCACGTCCAATGGAGAAGGCATCAACTCAAGCACGGCATCCAACATACGTTGGACGCCTTTGTTCTTGAACGCTGTACCGCACAACATGGGCTGGATTTCGCTGTTGATGGTGCGCACACGCAAACCATGGGTGATTTCTTCTTCAGTCAAGTCACCTTCTTCAAGGTACTTGTTCATCAACTCTTCTGAAGCTTCAGCCGCGGCTTCCACCATCTTCTCGCGCCACTCTTTGGCCAACTCAACCAAATTGGCTGGAATCTCTTCAAAAGTGAACTTCATGCCTTGAGACGCTTCGTCCCAAATGATGGCTTTCATTTTGCGCAAGTCAACCACGCCAGTGAAGTTATCTTCGGCGCCGATTGGGATCACGATCGGCACAGGATTGGCCTTGAGACGCAACTTCATCTGCTCCACAACTTTGAAGAAGTTGGCGCCGGTTCGGTCCATTTTGTTCACAAAGGCCAAGCGAGGCACTTTGTACTTGTTGGCTTGACGCCATACGGTTTCGGATTGGGGCTGAACGCCGCCGACCGCACAGTAAACCATGCAAGCACCATCGAGCACGCGCATGGAGCGCTCAACTTCAATGGTGAAGTCCACGTGACCAGGGGTGTCGATGATGTTGATGCGGTGATCTTCAAAAGAGCCATCCATGCCCTTCCAAAAACAAGTGGTGGCAGCAGAAGTGATCGTGATGCCACGCTCTTGCTCTTGCTCCATCCAGTCCATGGTGGCAGCGCCGTCATGGACTTCACCGATCTTGTGGTTCACACCGGTATAGAAAAGAATACGCTCTGTCGTGGTGGTTTTACCAGCGTCAATGTGCGCTGAAATACCAATGTTGCGATAGCGCTCAATGGGGGTATTGCGAGCCATTTTTTAACCTTTGAATTAGAAGCGGAAGTGGCTGAAGGCCTTGTTGGCTTCGGCCATGCGGTGAACTTCGTCACGCTTTTTCATAGCACCGCCACGACCTTCGGAGGCTTCCAACAATTCGTTGGCCAAGCGCAAGGCCATGGACTTTTCACCGCGCTTGCGAGCGGCTTCTTTGAGCCAGCGCATGGACAAAGCCAAGCGACGGACTGGACGCACTTCAACGGGCACCTGATAGTTGGCACCACCCACGCGGCGGGACTTTACTTCCACCATGGGCTTGACGTTGTTGATGGCCACATTGAACAACTCGAGCGGATCTTTGCCCGATTTTTGTTCGATTTGTTGCAAGGCACCATAAATGATGCGCTCGGCAACAGCTTTCTTGCCGCCTTCCATGATCACGTTCATGAATTTGGACAGCTCAACATTGCCGTACTTAGGATCCGGCAAGATTTCACGTTTAGGGACTTCGCGACGACGTGGCATTTTTCACCTCTTATTTGCTTCAGTTGGCGCCTTGTTCAGACACCGCAAAAACCATTTGGTTTTTACTTACTCGACCCACACAGACAATTCTGCGCTTCGGGTCACTACGCTGACTCACCGCGCCACGCGGTAAACAGCACCTGTTTGGTCAAAAGACCGATTGCTTACTTGGCCTTAGGCTTTTTAGCGCCGTACTTGGAACGCGATTGCTTGCGGTCTTTGACGCCTTGCAAATCGAGTGATCCGCGCACGATGTGGTAGCGAACACCTGGCAAGTCTTTGACACGACCGCCGCGCACGAGCACAACGCTGTGCTCTTGCAAGTTGTGGCCTTCACCGCCGATGTACGAAATGACTTCGAAGCCATTGGTCAAGCGAACTTTGGCAACTTTACGCAGCGCAGAGTTAGGCTTTTTAGGCGTCGTGGTGTACACACGGGTGCACACGCCACGCCTTTGTGGAGAGTTTTGCATCGCAGGGCTTTTGGACTTGATCGTTTCGACCTCGCGCCCCTGACGCACCAATTGATTGATGGTTGGCATTGTTTGTAACGTCCCTAAACGTTGGAATAAAAAGAAAACGTGAATCCCTTCGGAATTTCCGAAAAGCCTTCTAGTGTATCAGCATCACCACATGCAAGCAAATCTAATTAAAAATGCCTCAATAACCGCTACTTGACCCACAATCGCACAGCGTCCCAAGCACGGCCCACAAAGCTGGCCTGCTCGACGGTCTCTAATACCTGCAATGGCACATCGACCAAGGGCTTTTGATCTAAGGTGACTTTCAAAGCGCCCACGATTTGACCGCGGCTCAGCGGCGCGACCAAGGGCTCAGGGCGGGCCACTTGGGTTTGTATGCGGCCCGCAGCGCCCGCGGGCACAGCCACCACAATGGGCGAGAAGCGGCCCAGCTTGACGAGGTTGGCTTGACCTTTCCACACGTTGGGCGTCACCACAGCTTGGTTGGCATCAAACAACTTGATGGCATCAAACGCGGTGTAGCCCCAATTGAGCAGCTTTTGCGTTTCGGTGGCCCTGGCATTTTCACTCGAGGCGCCCAACACAATGGACAACAAGCGCCGCTGGCCCACGCCAAGGGCGTCGCGCTTGGCGGTGGCAATCAAACAAAAACCAGCGGCATCCGTGTGACCCGTTTTCAGGCCATCGACGCTGGGGTCGCGAAACAACAGCAAATTGCGGTTGGCCTCGTTAGCGGCTGGGGTGCCGGGATAGCGGTATTTTTTAATGGCGTAGTAACCCACGTAATCTGGAAAATCTTGCATCAAGCGGCTGGCCAAGATGCTGAGATCACGGGCGGTGGTGGTGTGACCAGGCTCGGTCAAACCTTCTGGGTTTTTGTAGCCCGTGGACTTCATGCCGAGGGCTTTGGCCTGTGCGTTCATCATTTGCACAAAGTGCTCCACGGTGCCGCCCACACCTTCGGCCAGCACCATGGTGGCGTCGTTGCCCGACTGAACAATCATGCCTTTGATCAAGTCCTCGACGGGCACTTTCATCTTGGGGTCGATGAACATGCGAGAGCCTGGCATCTTCCATGCGCGCTCGCTCACGGCTAAGGTTTGTTGCAAGCTGA
>NZ_DAIRSK010000034.1:0-6204 GCF_036804465.1 Limnohabitans sp. | reverse complement strand
TTTTTGAACATTTCGAAGAATTGCAAAAAATCTTTCTTACCGCCTCCGCTGAATTGACTTGTGCAAAACACTATTCAATTTTTATCAGCGAAGCCCGCCAGTTTAGCACTACTTCCCTTAGGCGGCCAAGCAATCTTTTGAAATTTCTTTACGGCCGTCCCAAGTCATTTGCTTGCACACCATCCCTCATCGTCACGAATCTAAGCAACAACCCTAGGTGGCCTTGATAATGCAGCATGTCTTTAATCACACTACAAAACGCCCAGCTCGCTTTTGGGCACGTCGCACTTCTTGATCATGCAGAGTTTTCCCTTGAATCTGCTGAGCGCGTAGGGCTCATCGGTCGCAATGGCGCTGGCAAATCATCGCTACTACGTATCCTTGGCGGGCTTGAGAAAGCTGACGATGGAGACTTGCGCGTACAACAAGGGCTGCGCGTGACCTACGTCGCACAAGAGCCGCAGCTAGACAGCAACGCCAGTGTGTTCGAGTCGGTCAGTGCTGGCTTAGCGCGCATTGTTCACCTCATTGAACAGTACTGCGCGGGCGAGGGCGATCTCACGGCCATGCAAAACGAAATTGAAATGTTTGATGGATGGAACTGGGAGCAACGCGTACAAGAAACATTGCACCGCCTGCACCTTGACCCTGAGTCACGCATCAACGCTCTGTCTGGTGGCACGCTGAAAAGGGTAGCGCTCGCTCAAGCCTTGGTCACATCGCCTGATGTCCTTCTATTGGACGAGCCCACCAACCATTTAGACCTCGACAGCATTGAATGGCTTGAACAGCTCTTGATCGACTTCAAGGGCAGCATCATCACCATCACACATGACCGTTCATTCCTAGACAAGGTCGCCACCCGCATCGTTGAGTTGGACCGTGGGCATTTGTTGACCTACCCAGGCAACTTCTCACAATACCAATTGCAAAAAGAAGAGCAAGCTGCGCAAGAGGCGGTCATCAACGCCAAAGCCGACAAGTTGTTGGCGGGCGAGGAGGTGTGGATCCGCAAAGGCGTAGAGGCACGCCGCACCCGCAGCCAGAGCAGGATTGGACGACTCGAAGCCTTGCGCGCGCAGCGTGAGGCGCGTCGCGATGCAGTGGGTCGTGTCAAGCTCGACGTAGCCAGCGGAGCACCCACAGGCAAGATCGTGGCTGAGCTCACCGAGGTGGACAAAGCGTTTGGCGACAAAGTCATCACTAAAAACTTCTCCGCCACTTTCTTGCGAGGCGACAAGATTGGTTTGATTGGCCCCAATGGGGCGGGCAAGTCCACCTTGCTGAAAATGATTTTGGGTGAGCTCGAACCAGACAACGGAAAAATTCGCCAGGGTGCCAACTTGCAAGTGGCTTACTTTGACCAAATGCGCAACGCCCTTGACATGGATGCTTCACTGGAAGACTTCATCAGCCCAGGCAGCGAGTGGATTGAAATCGGCACACAACGCAAACACGTCAAAAGCTACTTAGACGACTTCTTATTTTCGCCCTCTCGGGCCACATCGCCCGTGCGCTCGCTGTCAGGAGGCGAACGCAACCGCTTGTTGCTCGCGCGTTTGTTTGCTCGGCCAGCCAACGTGCTGGTGCTGGACGAACCGACCAACGACTTAGACATCGACACACTTGAGTTGCTGGAAGAGTTGCTGCAAAACTACAACGGCACCGTCTTCATCGTCAGCCATGACCGCACCTTCCTCGACAACGTGGCGACCAGCACGTTGGTGTTTGAAGCCACGGACGACAACCCCGGTTTTTGGCGCGAATACGAAGGCGGGGTACAAGATTGGCTGATTCAATCAGAACGCGCCCGCAGCCTTGCGCCGCAAGCAAAAACTGCTGCACCTGCAGCAGTCAAAACGGCAGCAGAAACACCCAAGCCAGCAGCGGCAGTAGCGGCTTCACCCCCGGCCAAAACCCGCAAGCTCAGCTACAAGGAGCAGCGCGAATTAGAAGCACTGCCAACGCTCATTGCCTCGCTAGAAGCTGAGCACAAAGACACCCAAGCGGCACTCACCGACAACAGCCTCTATGCCAGCGACCCCGCCAAAGTGGCGCAAATTCACAAGCGCGACGCCGAGATTGAAGACGCGCTGATGGCTGCCCTTGAACGCTGGGAGCAACTGACTTCGCCGCCATGAGCACCTTCAAACCCTGAACTCACTGCGCCTTGACACCCAGGTGACTCTGGGTCTCTGCTGCGACTGCTGGCTTTGGCATTCATCTTCAGAATGCGCACAAACAACAGATTCAGAGCCATGGGACACCTTTACTTCGTGCGGCACGGGCAGGCTTCTTTGGGAGCCGCCGATTACGACCAACTCAGCCCTTTGGGCGAACAGCAAAGCCTTCGCCTAGGCGAGCACTGGCAAGCGCAAGACCTCAGGTTTGATGCCGTGATCACAGGCACGATGAAGCGCCATGCCCAAACCTTGGCTGCCATCCAACACGGCATGCGCACACAACACGCCGCACTGACATGGCCAGGCCTAGATGAATACGACGCACAAGCCGTCATCAGCGCCATTCAGCCGGGAAACCTGGCCAAGCCCACCACACCCGAGGGCTACAAACAATATTTCCGCTTGCTGCGCGATGGACTTGCGCAATGGATGGCGGGCGTGGTGAGCCCGCAAGGCATGCCGAGTTACACAGAATTTGTCCAGGGCGTTGTGTCAGCACTCGACCATGTGCGCCAACAACACGAAGGCCATGTGTTGATCGTTTCCAGCGGCGGCCCGATTGCCACAGCAGTGGCGCAGGTGTTGCACACCAGCCCAGAAATCAGCATTGAGCTCAACATGCGGATGCGCAACAGCGCTGTGAGTGAATTTAGCTTCACACCAAAACGACATAGCTTGGTCTCATTCAACAGCTTGCCGCACTTAGAAACCCGCATTCACAAAGACTGGGTCACCTTTGCCTAAGCGGTTGTTAGACGCGCACCGTGCTCAACGGCAAGGCGACCAGCTCTTTCAATAACAGCGCCAGCTGCTCACCCGCACTGCGCACAAGTGCCTCGCCCTTGGCTGCCGTAGCGCCAGCCGCATTACCCGCAGCGCCTTGGGGGTTGTAGTCTTGCATGTGCCAGCCGAGTTTGGCGCTTTTGCCATTGCCCAAAACCGCATAGCGTTTAGCGCGGTCTTGCGAGGTGGACGCAAAGTTTTTGGCCTGCGCCATGCTCACACTGCTGGGTGACAGCGCCAACATCATGGAGGTTTCCATGTCACCGGCGTGGATGCCAAAGCGGTGCTCGTCTTGAGAGAACTGCCCCATCACAGCTGTGTCAATCGGCAAGTTGTACCAGCTGCTGCTGTACACAATCAGGCCATGCTGGGCTCGCAACTCACGCGCCACCACATCCATCAAGCCCACATTGCCTCCGTGGGCGTTGAACATCAAGAGTTTTTTCACACCCGCACGCGCCACGGATGCCCCAATGTCGCACCAGAGTTGAATTAAGGTGTGCGGCGACAAATGAAGCGTGCCTGCAAAGGCTGTGTGCTCCGTGCTCAGGCCTAAGGATTGCGTGGGCAACACCAACACGGGATCGGACTCGGCCAAGTGCGTCAATGCGGCATTCACCACACCATCCACCAACAACGTGTCCACTGACAACGGCAGGTGCGGCCCATGTTGCTCTGTTGCCCCTAAAGGCAACACGGCCACGGTGCGCGCGGGATCCAACGCAGCGAAGTCGAGGGTGTTGAGTTGGGCCCAGCGGTGCGAGGCCAAGGCTTGCTGAGTGTGGGGGCTGGTGTGCGCAGTCATACACGCCATCTTACTTTCCCATGATGGCCCCTGTGGCGCATAGCCTGCATCCGCTAGGTAACATCTGTTCCATGCTTCAACATTTTTTTCGAATTGGCTTACTCGGTTGTTTACTTGTGTCTGGGTGGGCGCAGGGCATGCCCAGTGCCGTGGTCAACACACCGCAAATACGCGCCGAATTGCTGGCCCATGCGCCACAAGGTGTGCAAGCAGGCCAGCCGCTGTGGGTGGGCTTGCAGCTCACACACCAGCCCGAATGGCACACCTATTGGCGCAACCCAGGAGACTCTGGCTTGCCTACGCAACTCGAGCTCAACTTGCCCGCTGGCATCAGCGCGGGCGATCTGCTGTTCCCCCTGCCGCACAAACTCAAAGCGGGCAGCCTCACCAACTACGGCTTCGAAAAAACCGTGTTGTTGGCCGTGCCAATCACTGTGTCTCAGCAGTTCAAAGCCAACGCCACACAGACGCTGGACATTCAAGTCCACGCCAACTGGCTGGTGTGCCGCCTTGAGTGCATTCCGCAAGAAGGCGACTTTGCCTTGCGCATTCCCGTCAACAGCAGTTCCGCGACACACACCACGGCCTTTGATGCCTTGTTGGCTGCACAACCCAAACGCTTGCCCAACGCGAGCGCCTCCCTCAGTTTTGAAGCGAACCTCTTGGCACTGCAAATCAGCGGCCTACCCGCCTCGCTGCATGGCAAGACGATCCAGGTGTTTCCAGACACCGCCGAGTTGGTGGAATCCGCCACCGACCAAGACCCACGCGCCAGCCAATCTTGGCAAGGCCCAGTATGGACAGCAAAGCTACCGCTCAGCCATTTGCGCCTGACCGACCCCAAACAAGTTGGCTTTTTGCTCACCTCGGGTGAAGGGTCTGATCGACAAGGCTTTACGGTGACAGCGCCTGTCACGCAAGCTTGGCCTGCCGTGTCTGAGTTGCCTGTGGCTCAGGCGCTCGCCAAGCCCTTGCTCGCAAATGACGAGAAGCCCCTAGGAGTTGCGGGTTTGCTGAGCGTGGACGGATTCATTGGCTTTGTCTTGGCTTTGCTGGGCGCATTTGTAGGCGGCCTCATCCTCAACCTCATGCCTTGCGTGTTGCCCGTGTTGGCCATCAAACTGCTTGGATTTGCACAACACAGCCGCGCTCACCGCGCGCACCGGGTGGCGGGCTTGGCCTACACCACCGGGGTGGTGCTGAGCTTCTTGGCGCTGGGCGCTGGCGTGATGGCCCTGCGTGCGGCGGGCGAACAACTGGGCTGGGGCTTTCAGCTGCAGTCGCCCATGGTGGTGAGCGTGATGGCTGTGTTTTTCACACTGATTGCACTCAACTTATTTGGCTTGTTTGAGGTCGGGCACATCTTGCCCTCCCGCTTGGCCAGCTTTCAGCACAAACATCCCGTCGTCGATGCCGCCTTGTCTGGCGTGCTGGCTGTGGCCGTGGCATCGCCCTGCACCGCGCCATTCATGGGCGCGTCTTTGGGACTCGCCTTCACCTTGCCCACTTGGCAAGCGTTGATTATTTTTATGGCCATGGGCCTGGGCCTTGCCGCGCCCTATTTGCTAGCCAGCTTTGTACCTGCGGTGGCGCGCCTGCTGCCTCATCCTGGCCCTTGGATGGTCACACTTCGGCAGCTCTTGGCATTCCCCATGCTCGCAACCGTGGTGTGGCTGCTGTGGATCTTGGGTCAACAAACCAGCTTGGATGCCGCCACGTTGGCGCTGAGCGGCTTGCTGTTACTCGCGGCCTTGATTTGGGCGCTCCAGCTACGCACACCCGCTGCACGCGTGTTGGCTGGTTTGATGGCCGCCGTTTGGGTGTGGGGTGCCCTCAGCTTTTCTGAAGAATTGAATGCGACAGCAAGCCAGGCCTCCCCCACTTCCCTCGTCAACGACAACCCAAACACCACTGGCATCCCAAGTTACCCAAGCGATCTATGGCAGCCTTGGTCCGAAGCCGCCGTGGCGCAAAGTTTGAACCAAGGCCGCCCCGTGTTTGTGGACTTCACCGCCGCATGGTGCGTGAGCTGCCAGATCAACAAAAAAACCACCCTCTCCCAGCCCGATATGCTGGCAGACTTCGCCACGCATCAAGTCACCCTGCTGCGTGCCGACTGGACACGTCGCGACCCTGCCATCACCGTTGCGCTGAGCCGCTTGGGCCGCAGCGGCGTGCCTGTGTATGTGTTGTACGCGCCTGGCCAATCACCCATCGTGCTGTCAGAGTTGCTCAGCGTGCGCAAAGTGCAAGAGGCACTGGCCACTCTACCCAAACGCAAGCCATGACCCCAAGCGCCCAGCACGTGCACACCTAGGCCTGTCCTCGACGACAATCTGGGCATGAATGCTCCACTCCAAAACGACAGCTTTTTGCGCGCCTGCATGCGCCAAGCCACCGACCACACCCCCGTTTGGCTCATGCGCCAAGCGG
>NZ_DAIRSK010000033.1:0-8593 GCF_036804465.1 Limnohabitans sp. | reverse complement strand
AAATGATGCGAGAAAAAATTCGCGCCCTCGAGCTGCGCATGATGGACATGATGCGCCACGGCACCGAAAACGAGGTGCTGATTGAGCGCATGCAGCGCTGGGTCAAAACCCTGTTGATGACCAACAACGCTCGCGACTTGCCGCACACCATTGCTGACCACATCCAACATGACTTCATGGTTCCTCAAGTGGCCATCAAGGTGTGGGAGGTGCGCGAGGACTTCAAAATTGAGCCTTTCGCGCAAAGCGTGATCGACCCCATCAAAGATTTCGCTGCTTCATTGAGCTCGCCCTACGTCGGCCTCAACAACAACTTTGATGCCGTGCAGTGGTTGGACGACCCAGCAGCCGCGCAGTCGGTGGCCCTCATTGCCTTGCGTGTCACGCGCGCCAAAGACACGCCGCAAACCGCTGCTGAACAACCCGTGATTGGTTTGTTGGTGTTGGCCTCGCCCGACCCGCAGCGCTACTTTGAAGGCATGGGTACCACCATCATCGAGCGCATCGGTGACTTGGCCAGCGCTGCGCTGTCGCACTTGCGTTAAAAAAACGCAGCCAAAACACATGGACTTGGTCGCCCGCTACCTCGACCACGTGCGCTTTGAAAAGCGCTTGGCCGAGCGCACCGTCACGCTCTACAGCCTCGACCTCGAAAAACTCACCGACTACGCAGCCCAAGCCAGCGTGGCGCTAGAGGCGGTGCAAAGCACACACATTCGCCGCTGGGTCTCGCACATGCACAGCGGTGGCCGCAGTGGTCGTGGCATTGCGCTCATCCTGTCGGGCTGGCGCGGGTTTTATGTGTGGCTGGGTCGACAAGGCTTGGTCCTGAGCAACCCCGTGCAAGACGTGCGTGCACCCAAAGCACCCAAGCCCTTGCCCAAAGCCCTGAGCGTGGACGACGCCGTGCAATTGGCCGAGTACCACGCCGAACCCGGCACCGCAGACCCTTGGCTGGAGTGCCGCGACGCGGCGCTGGTCGAACTGCTCTATGGCTGCGGCCTGCGTGTGGGCGAGCTGGTCGGCCTAGACGTGCAAGCGGGGGCGCAAGCCAAAGGCTGGATCGACTTTGAAGGCGGCGAAGCCCATGTGCTGGGCAAAGGCAGCAAACGTCGCAGCGTGCCTGTGGGCGGCAAAGCGCTAGAAGCCATGCAAGCCTGGGTAGCGGTGCGCGGCCAAGGCCTCACGCCCGCCACTGCCGAACAAACCGCGATGTTCATCGGCCGCAACGGCACGCGCCTCACCGCGCAAGCCGTTTGGCAACGCTTGCGTCAACGCAGTTTGAAAGCGGGTTTGTCCACGCCCGTGCATCCGCACATGCTGCGCCATTCTTTTGCCAGCCACGTGTTGCAGTCCAGCCAAGATTTACGCGGTGTGCAGGAGCTGTTGGGCCACGCCAACATCACCACCACGCAGGTGTACACGCGCTTGGACTTTCAGCATCTCGCGCAGGCGTATGACGCCGCGCATCCTCGGGCGCGTAAAAAATAACGCTTGTTTGAAGTTGCTCCGGCCCATGCGTCGCTGCGCGCCAAAATCGCCTCAACGCCTACCCCACCCCTGACTTGGGCCTTGTTGGCGAAGCGAAATAAACCGTAAAGCACAAGCCAAACCCCCAACGGCTCCACCGACAATCAAGTCAATGAAAACAATCAAGCTCAGAGCAGGCAAAGAGCGTTCTGCCTTGCGCCGCCACCCATGGATTTTTGATGGTGCTATTGCCAAAGGCAGTGGCGATGCGGGTGAAACTGTGCGGGTGGAATCAAACGACGGCCAGTTTTTGGGCTGGGCCTCGTGCAGCCCCGAATCCAAAATACGCGCACGCATTTGGAGTTTTGACGAAGGTCAGCGCATCGATGCGTCGTTTTTCAAAGCCGCCATCGCCCGCGCCATCGCAGCGCGCAGCCGATTTGACATTCAAAGCAATGGCGTGCGTCTGATTCACGGCGAGTCCGATGGCTTGCCTGGCCTGATCGTGGACCGCTACGACGATATCTTGGTGGCGTCTTTTTTATCGTGCGGCACCGAGCGCTGGAAAAGCGTGATTGCCGACGCGCTGCTCGCGCAAACAGGCCTCACCAAACTCTACGAACGCTCAGACGCCAACGTGCGCAAGCTCGAAGGCTTGCCCGAAGTCACGGGCTGGCTGCGCGGCGAGGGGGGCACAGGTGTTGTGCTGCGTGAGCACGATTGGCAACTGTCTCTGGATGTGGCCGAGGGCCACAAGACTGGTTTTTATTTGGACCAACGCGACAGCCGCAAGAAGTTTGCCGATTACGCCAAGCGCTTGCAGTTTCAGCGTGTGCTCAATTGCTATTGCTACACAGGCGGCTTTACTGTGGCCGCTTTGGCGGGTGGTGCGGCGCATGTGACGTCCATCGACTCATCCGGACCCGCGATTGAGCTGGCCAAAGCCAATGTGGCCTTGAACGGCTTTGACGCCGCTCGCACCACCATGATGGATGCGGATGTGAATGCATCGTTGCGCCAATTCATTCAAGCAGGCCAAACCTTTGATGCCATCGTGCTGGATCCGCCCAAGTTTGCGCCGACGGCCGCGCATGCCGACCGCGCGGCGCGGGCCTACAAAGACATCAACCGTTTGGCATTCAAGCTGCTAGAGCCCGGTGGCGTGCTGTTTACCTACAGCTGCTCGGGTGGCATCAGCGCTGATTTGTTCCACAAAATCGTGGCTTCGGCGGGCATTGACGCGCCGTGCGACGGCTACATCAGCGAGCGCATGCAAGGCGCACCCGACCATCCCATGACCTTGACCTTCCCCGAGGGCGAGTACCTCAAGGGCTTGGTGGTGGTGAAAGCGGCTGACTTGGTTGAGAAACACAACTCAGCCACAATATCGGACTGATTGAAACGTTCCGAAACAAGGCTTCTCTTTTATGTTGATCCCCGCCACCATCCTGACCGGCTTTTTGGGCTCGGGCAAAACCACCTTGCTCAAGCGTGTGCTGACCGAGGCCCACGGCCAAAAAATTGCCATCATCGAAAACGAGTTTGGCGAAGAAAACATCGACAACGAAATCTTGGTGTCTGACACCAACGAGCAAATCATCCAGATGAACAACGGCTGCGTGTGCTGCTCTATCCGCGAAGACTTGCGCACGACGCTGCAGCTGTTGGCCGCCAAAAAGCGCAAAGGCTTGCTCGACTTTGACCGTGTGGTGATCGAGACCACCGGCTTGGCCGACCCTGGCCCCGTGGCGCAAACCTTCTTCATGGACGACGAAATTGCCGAGAGTTTTTTGCTCGACTCCATCTTGACCTTGGTTGACGCCAAGCACGCGGCCCAACAACTCAACGACCGCCAAGAGGCGCGTCGTCAAGTGGGCTTTGCGGACCAAATTTTCATCAGCAAGGCCGACTTGGTTTCGCCAGTTGAGCTCGATGCTTTGCAGCACCGCTTGAAGCACATGAACCCTCGCGCCCCTCAAAAAGTGGTGCATTTTGGTGAAGTAGCGCTGAGCGACGTATTTGATCTGCGCGGCTTTAACCTGAACGCGAAGCTCGATATTGATCCTGACTTTTTGGGCGATGACGGCCACCATCACCACGATGGCGAGGATTGTGACCACCCATCGCACAAGCATGGCCACGCGCACGATGACCACGCCCATCACGACCACGACCATGCGCACGGCGAGCACTGCGACCATCCCTCTCACGCGCATGACCATGAACAGGGCCCTGGTCACCATCACCACCATGACGACGACGTGAAGAGCTTTGTCTACAAGTCCAAGCGCCAGTTCGACCCCGCCAAGTTGGAAGACTTTTTGGGCGCCATTGTCAACGTCTATGGCCCCAAGATGCTGCGCTACAAAGGCGTGCTCAATATGAAGGGCACTGACAAGAAGGTCATCTTCCAAGGTGTGCACCAATTGATGGGCAGCGATTTGGGCCCCGATTGGGCGCAAGGCGAAGAGCGCATCAGCAAGATGGTGTTCATCGGTATTGATTTGCCTAAGGACATTCTGGTCCAAGGCCTCGATCAATCCTTGGTTTGATGAAATATGGCAGTTTTTGCAAATTTGATGAAACCTTGGGGTTTGTGGCTACAATCCCGCGCGCCAGACCCAAGTAGTACACCCGTGCCATTAGGGGCTGCAAGGAGACCCACAGTGAGTGCTAAATCCAAGAAAACTGCTTCTAAGAAGCCTGTTGATTCAAAAAAATCGGCCAAGCCAGTGAAAAAGTCTGTGGTGGTGAAGACCCCCGTCAAACCTGCGGCCAAAACCGTCGCCAAGCCAGTGGCTAAAAAAGCAGTGCCAGCCAAAGTGGCTGCAAAAAAGGCAGCTGCGAAGCCCGCTCCAGCCAAGAAAACGCCAGTGAAGTCAGCACCCCAAAAGGCCGTGGCCAAAAAGGCAGTGGCAAAGAAGGCGGCGGTGCCTGCTAAAAAATCAGTTCCCACCAAGTCACCCGCGCAGGCCGTCAAAGCCACGGCCAAGCCAGCCAAAGCTGCTGTCAAAGTGACGAAGGCGCCTGCCAAGGTTGCCAAGGTACCTGCCAAGGTTGCAGCCAAAGTTGCAGCCAAAGCCGCCAAGCCCGTTGCCAAAAAAGCCGCCGCCAAGCCAGCAGTCAAAGTGTCAGCCAAAGCCAAAGTGGCGCCTGTCCCAGCGCCTGTGGTGCATGTCACACCCATAATTCCTGGCTACACCCCTGTGGTGCACAAGAAAAACTCCAGAGCTGCCAAGATGGCCGCTTTGGTTCCACCCCCGCCTGCTCAAGTGGTCGCATCCAACGCTGCCAAGAACAGCTTTATGCCCATGACGGCACCCTCCGCTCCAACCATTGTTCCTGTGATACCTAAAAAAGACGCCAAGCTTGCCAATAACTGGAAGTCCAAAACCGCTGACCAGATGACCGATGCTGAAATCATCGCCATGCCTGATACCGAGTACATGAATGAGCTGCAAATGGCTTTCTTCCGTCTCAAGCTCGTGCACCTCAAAAATGAAGTGCTGAGCAACGCCAGTGAAACCACCGAGCATTTGCGTGAAGACACCGTGGTGGTGCCCGATCCAGCCGACCGTGCCACCATCGAAGAAGAACACGCCTTGGAGCTGCGCACCCGTGACCGCGAACGCAAGTTGCTCAAGAAAATTGAGCAGTCCATCCACCGCATCGACAGCGGTGACTACGGCTACTGTGACGAAACGGGCGAAGCCATTGGCGTAGGCCGCTTGTTGGCACGTCCTACTGCCAGTTTGTCGCTGGAAGCGCAAGAGCGTCGCGAGATCAAGCAGCGCATGTTTGGAGATTGATGGCAAAAGCGCCAAAATCATCAAAAGCAGGCGCATGCGCCTGCTTTTTTTATGCTTATTTTTCTTAATAAGCCACTTTGAGTGCCTTTTCTAAGTGCTTCATTTATAACGATATTTACCCTCGCATGTGGATATTAAAATCGCTGTAAGTTGTTGATTTCATTGAAAAATTACTCGTTTTTGGTGTTCTGAACTGGTTTTCCTGCTACAGTGCAAATAAGTGCAATTAAGTGGTGAAAAGTGCCTTTTGGCTTTTTCGTTCGGCTGAATTGTTTGATTTGCATGTGGAAAAAAGGTTGCCAACGTGTTTCAGGGTGCTTCATCGCTCAGTCTCGATGCCAAAGGTCGTTTGTCGGTGCCTACCAGGCATCGTGACGTCTTGAGCGCGACGGCGGCTGGACAGCTCACGATCACGCGTCACCCGCATGGCTGTCTGATGGTTTTTCCTCGCACCGAGTGGGAGAAGTTTCGTGAGCGCATTGCCGCACTGCCCATGAGCGCGCAATGGTGGAAACGCATCTTCTTGGGCAATGCGATGGATGTGGAGATGGATGGCACGGGCCGTGTTCTTATCTCTCCTGAGTTGCGCACCGCAGCGGGCATCAGCAAAGACACCATGCTGCTCGGTATGGGCAACCACTTTGAGCTTTGGGACAAGGCAGCGTACGAGGCGCAAGAGGCCCAAGCCATGCAGGGCGAGATGCCCGATGTGTTCAAGGAATTTTCTTTTTAAAGGATGACGGTGGACACGCCATGGCAGCACACCACCGTCCTACTCAGCGAAGCTGTCGACGCACTCGACATCCAGCCGGACGGTACTTATGTGGACGCGACCTTTGGTCGTGGGGGGCATTCCCGTCTGATCTTGTCCAAGCTCTCGCCCAAGGGGCGTTTGATTGCGTTCGACAAAGACCTCGATGCGGTTGCAGCAGCCCAACAAATTCAAGACCCGCGTTTTTCGATTCGCCACCAAGGCTTCACGCACTTGGGCGAGTTAGATGCGGGTGCCATCGACGGCGTGCTGATGGATTTGGGGGTGAGCTCGCCCCAGATCGACAACCCAGTACGCGGTTTCTCTTTTCGAAACGACGGTCCTTTGGACATGCGCATGGACACCACGCGTGGCCAAAGCGTGTCCGAGTGGCTGGCACAGGCGCAAGTCCAACACATCGCGGAGGTGATACGTGAATATGGCGAAGAACGGTTTGCTTTACAGATTGCAAAGGCGATTGATGCTCGCCGACAAGAACGGGGCGTGCCTACATCCACCGCTGAACTGGCCCAGCTCGTGGCTGACACGGTCAAAACCCGCGAGCCGGGCAAGGACCCTGCAACGCGCACATTTCAGGCTTTTCGGATTTTCATCAACGCCGAGCTTGAGGAGTTGCAACAAGCGCTGAGCGCTTCGTTGCAGGTGTTGCGCAGCGGAGGTCGATTGGCTGTGATCAGTTTTCATTCTTTGGAAGACCGCATTGTCAAGCAGTTCATCACGCAGCATTCGCGTGAGGTGTATGACCGACGCGCACCTTTTGCGGTGCCACAGGTCATGGATCTCAAAGCGATTGATCGTGTCAAGCCCAGCGCGGCCGAGGTGTCTGGTAATCCCCGCGCGCGTAGCGCCATCATGCGCGTGGCTGAGCGCTTAGGGGCCAGCGCATGAGCCGCGTGAGCGTGTTGCTGATGATCGCTGTGATGGCGAGTGCCTTGTATTTGGTACGCACGCAGTACGAGTCGCGCTCGCTCACCATGGAGATTGACCGCGCCACCAGCTTGGCCCGCAATTTAGAAACTGAAAACGACCGCTTGGATGTGGAGCGCCGCGCGCAAGCCACACCGCTGCGTGTTGAAAAACTCGCCCGTGAACAACTGCACATGCGCACCATCACACCCGCCATCACGCATTACGCCACCATGCCTGCTGGTGCAACTGCATCAGCGACGGGATCAGCATCGGCTTCAGCGGGGGTTCGCCCATGAGCAGCCGCAGCGTGCAATACACCACCAGCCCCTTGCTTGCCAGCAAGACGCCGATCTGGCGTAGCCAGTTCATCGTGGCGGTGATTGCAGCAGGCTTCTTGGGCTTGGTGGCGCGCGCAGCCTATGTGCAGGTGATTGACAACGCATTTTTCAAACGCCAAGGCACGGTGCGTTTTGTGCGTACCTTGGAGCTGCCAGCCAACCGTGGACGCATTTTGGACCGCCATGGCAACATCTTGGCATCCAGCGTGCCGGTGCGTGGTATCACGGCCAACCCAGATGAAATTGACCGAGACCCTGCCAAGCTCAAAGCGCTGGCCAAGTTGCTGGGCATGAGCCAAGCTGAGCTGGATAAAAAGCTCAAAGACGAAGACAAAACCTATGTGATGCTCAAGCGCCAGGTGGAAGTGTCGGTCGCCAAAGAGGTGGCGGCGCTCAAAATCAAAGGCGTGTCAGACAGCCCAGAGTACAAGCGTATTTACCCAGAGGGTGAATCGGTGGCACATGTGGTGGGTTTTGCTAATTTAGAAAACGTGGGTCAAGAAGGCGTGGAGCTGACCTTCAACAAAGCCTTGGGCGGCAAACCTGGTTCGCGTCGCGTCATCAAAGACCGCTTGGGTCGCGTGGTCGAAGACATTGGCGAAATGGTGCCACCCTTGGATGGCCAGGATTTGCAGCTGAGCATCGACAGCAAGGTGCAGTACTTTGCGTACGAAAAAATCAAAGAAACCGTCATCGCCAACAAGGCAGCTGCAGGCAGTGTGGTAGTACTCGACATCAAGACGGGCGAGGTGTTGGCCTTGGTCAACTACCCCAGTTATTCACCCGGCAAGCGCGGCAACCTCAGCGGAGCGCAGTTGCGTAACCGCGCCCTGACAGACACCTTTGAACCTGGCTCCACCATGAAACCGCTCGTGGTGGGCTTGGCTTTGGAGAAGGGCATTGTCAAGCCCGAAACCTTGATTCAAACCGCACCCGGCAAGATGCAAATGGGCTCGGCCACCATCACCGATGCGCACCCACATGGTGTGTTGAGCGTGAATGAAATCATTCAAAAATCCAGCAACGTGGGCACGGTCAAAATTGCCATGCAAATTCAGCCCCACGACATGTGGGAGGTGTTCACGCAAATGGGTTTGGGGCAAAAGCCCCAAGTGCCTTTTCCGGGTGCGGTGGCTGGCAAGGTGCGACCTTACAAAACATGGCGTCCGATTGAGCAAGCCACGATGAGCTATGGCTACGGTTTGTCCACCAGTTTGTTTCAACTCGCGCAGGCCTATACCGTGTTTGCACATGACGGCGAGATGGTGCCCATGAGTTTGGTGAAAACCAATCAG
>NZ_DAIRSK010000032.1:0-11721 GCF_036804465.1 Limnohabitans sp. | reverse complement strand
ACCTTGCCAAGGTTGAGGTCGCGAGTTCGAATCTCGTTTCCCGCTCCAAATTCGATGAGGGAAGCACACCATGCTTCCCTTTTTCGTCAAAGTGAATGGCGCGATAGCAAAGCGGTTATGCACCGGATTGCAAATCCGTTTAGCCCAGTTCGACTCTGGGTCGCGCCTCCATCGAACTAAAGCAACTGCTCGACGGCAGTTGCTTTTTTTTCGTTTACACACTTACGCACAGTTTCTGAGGTTATTTGAGGTTGCTTTGCTCATGCGGCCGGGTGCAGCAGCCAGGCTACAACTTGCTGGGCCTTGCTGTTAATTTTTACCCCAGCGTACTGAAGCCTGCTGCACGCATCTGCTTTTTAGCGCTGTAGGGGCCAGGACGCTGCGGTAGGGCTAAGAATTCATCCGTCCTGTTTAGGTGCCAGTCAAGTACGCACTTTGTCGGTTAAAACGACAACTTTACGTGAGGGGTTGCGTCCGCGCACCCTCGACTGGATAGTTGAGAAGTTGGTGCGTGAAATCGGCTTAAAACTGAATGGGGCAGGGTGTAAGCGCACTTTGAAATCGCTGCTCAACACCTCTGCCGCTATTGAGCTTTTGCTGTTACGGACAAACCCTTGCTCATTAAGCAGATGGACATCTCTGCCGTAGTGATAGAAATTTGTTACAGCAAGTTTACTGCAAGGGGGTGAAAGCAGGAAAGTTTGCCTGAGGAGATGAGATTGATTTCTGTTTTGAGAAATGTATGATGAGCAACACACTACATCGTCTTAACCAACGCCCTACAAAAGGTACAGAAGTGAAAACAGAAATTAAATCTATATTAGTGACATGTGCGACTGCGCTTCTTGTAGCTTGTGGTGGCGGTGGCGGTGGCGGTCTAACTGGTTTCACACAAAACTATTTGGCCTCTGCTTCTCAAGGTGAAGTAATCACATATTCTGTCAACACCACATTAATGACTTACGAATATAAAGTCATTAAAAGTCAATATGGCTGTGAAGTGCCAACCAGCAACTGCCATTCGGGCAGTGGAACACTCACTCGAAATTCAGATGGCACTTACACACCATCAGGGTCGGCAGACACAAAGATCTTCGCTTTACAAAATGGTCTTTTAGTTGGCACAATTAAGTTAGGAACCATGCCGGCTACACCGCTGATAGGTATTCCAAATCCCATAGACACTGCTGAAAAACTTGCTGGCACTTACAACTACAATTCTGTTCAATGTCCTACAAAATCTAATGGCATGATGACAGGATGTGCGGGTGGGCACGGGTCTTTAACTATTTCTGCGGTCAGCTCAACAACTATTTCGTACAACATTTGCGTTTCTGCTGATATCGAAAATCCGAATCGAGTGTGTTCATCAACTTCTACGGGTACGGGTACTTTGGACCCTGTTTACAAAAAATGGAAGTTTTACAGGACAGGTTCAACGCAAGAAAATTATGCAGTAGCGTTCATTTCCAAGAGCAATCAAAAAGTAGCTTTTTTAGACTTCAATGATCTAGGTGGTTACGGTTACGGTCAAGCAGCACTCTCAGAAAAAGTTGCTGCTGTACCAGCTGATTTACAAAAGAATCTTGGGAAATGGTTTATGGTGTCATTAGTACCGGGAGCAAACTCAGGCAATGCGGTTGTTACAGTTGGGAGTGATGGTGGAGTAACGACTGTTCAGCCTGACGGAAGCGTTAGTACTAACACAGCGATTCCGAATACACCGTGGAATGGTTTTTTTAGCTTCACCAATGAGCCTAACACTCGGGGACTGATGGCAGGAGATGGTTTATTTAGTATGTCCTCTCCGAATGATCTTTCGGGCAGAGCAAAATACTTTATCGGTATGAAGATGGATTAAATCTGTTGAATATTTACAAACAAAACAACATGCGCATTTAAGTGCTCCGTCAAACCCAGTCTACACACTATCGATTGGTTTATGCGGAACGCTGAAGATACTAGTGGCAGATTCAATTGCACTATTAAAAGTGGCTGAAGGTTGGGGGGAGGGTCACATTTAAAAACGGACACCCGGGCTGACTGGTCTCATTACAAAAGGATAATTCCTGAATTGATGACTTCCATTTCAAGTCTAAGGAATCTTTTCATGCTCAGACTTATTAGCGCCACACCCAGTCCCTACGCACGCAAGGTGAGGATTGCACTGATAGAAAAAAATATTCCATTTGAGTTAATTACAGAAGTCCCATGGAACCAAGGTGCCATTACTGAACAGCACAACCCTCTTGCCAAACTACCCGTTCTGATTCTTGAAGATGGCAGCAGCATCTTTGACTCGCGGTTTATTCTGGAATATTTGGAATTAATCTATCCCCAGACGCCACTGCTGTTTAGCGATGTACCTGAAAGACTGATGGCGAAAAAGTTGGAAGTTTTGGCGGACGGCATATGCGATGCGGTGGTACTGGTGTTTTTCGAGCGAATGCGCGGCGACAACGCAAGTGCTGAATGGACGGCTCGGCAAGTGCACAAGGTCGAGGCTGGGGTTTGTGAGTTAGCGCGACTGATCGAGCAAAGTCAATATGCTGTGGGTGATAAGTTCGGACTGGCTGATATCGCCGTAGGTTCAGCACTTGGGTACTTGAAAGTGCGTTACAAAGAGTTTGACTGGCAGAGCTTGTACCCCGCCTTAGCCAACTACTTGACTAGCCTAGAGCAGCGACCATCATTTCAGCAAACGCAACCTTATCCTCAAGCCATAAGCGATAAAGTGGTTTGAAACCTTAACTGCTGTCAAGCAAGATGGCTCAGAAATAAAAAAGGCATCGCATCATTGCAAGTCCTTAATTTAATTGGCTCCTCGACCTAGGTTCTAATTCACGACTCAAAAATTAACAGTCCGCAGCGCTTCCGAATTCATTTGCGCAGCTTCCTCAGCACAGCAAACCGCACGTAAATGATTGGCCAAAAATCAAGTGCTAATAAAAAATTGCAATTACACGTTTTATTACACGGTGGAAAATAACCGCGTAACCTATTGATTTATATAGATAAATCTAGGCGTACCTACATTGCAAATCCGTTTAGCCCAGTTCGACTCTGGGTCGCGCCTCCATCTAAATAAAGCAACTGCTTCACGGCAGTTGCTTTTTTGACTTGGATGCTGCTGAGAGAGGCTAGGCAACTTTGGTGAGCGGTCCCGCACTGAAGCATCGTGCCAGCGTGGCAAACGCCGCCTCAAACAACAGCGCCAGCGCGGCCGCAGGCAGTGCGCCAGCCAGCAGTAGCTCGTGGTCATTCAACGCCAGGCCGGTGACGATGCGCTCACCCAGACCGCCAGCGCCTATAAAAGCAGCAATGGTGGCCGTACCGACGGCAATACTTGTCGCGGTTCGAATACCCGCTAGCACCAATGGCAAGGCCAGCGGCAATTCAATCAGGCGCAGGCTTTGCCAGTGTGTCAGGCCCAGTGCCATGCTGGCCTGCTTGAGCCCCGCCGGCACCTCAGCTAAACCGGTGCAAGTGTTGCGCATGATGGGCAATAAGGCATAGAGCGTCAACGCCAGCATGGCTGGCAGGTAGCCAATGTGTTCGACCCATGCGATCAGCACGGCCAGCAGCGCCAGCGAGGGTACGGTTTGCAACAAACCGCAAAAACCCAGCAGCACCCCGCGCACACGCGCATGCGGAGCCACCAGCATCGCCAGCGGCAAACCGATCAAGCTCGCCAACCCCACCGAGGACAAGACCAAATTCAGATGCTGCAATGTCAAGCGAGGCAAATCAGGGCCCAACAACTTATCCCAAAAACTCGTTGTGGTTTTGACTGTATCTGCGCCAGTTGATAGGTGCTCTGTAGCAATCACCTCAAAGCTTTTGCCTTGCAGCTCGGCCTTGGCGTTCATGGCAATCATGGCTGGCTCGTCGATGCTGCCGGCCAGACCTTGTAACGCGCGCCAGGCGGCAGGGAAGCGCTGGGGCACATCGAGTCGGTATAAAACGACCGCGTCATAACGCGGAAAATGCGCGACATCGTCTTGAAGGACGACTAGGCCCAAATGAGCAATCTTGGCGTCGGTGGTGTAGATGTCAATCACATCGGTCTGACCGCCACTCAAAGCGTCGTAAGCCAGGCCATGGTCAAGACCGGTCGGCTGCTGCGGCAGACCGTAATGCTTGGCCAGGCCGGGCCAGCCATCGGCGCGGCCAATGAACTCATTGCTCAGGCCCAAGCGCAGCGTGGGATGGCCGACCAAATCTGACAGCATTCGCACACCCAAGGCTTGCGCCCGATCGCCCCGCATGGCCAACGCATAACCGTTGTTAAAACCCAAGGCGATGTCAACGCCCAGGCCCAAGGGTTTGAGTTGCTCACGCATGGCGGCCAGGCTAGATGGCGTCTTGTTCTTGAGAATTTCTTGGTCAATGGTGCCCGTATATTCGGGATACAGGTCAATGTTGCCGGCCTGCAAAGCAGCGTAGACGATCGCCGTGTTACCCAGACCGGCCAATACCTCGACTTTGTTTGACTTACCACTTGGCACGGCCGTTGCAGTTTGAGCGGTTTGCGCCAACACATGGGCCAAGATATAGGACTCGGTAAAGCGCTTGGAGCCAATGCGCAAAACTTGATCGTCGCCCCAGCTTGTCGTGCTGGCAAGCACAAGGCAAATTGCCGACAGGAACTTTTTGATATGCATGGGACTGATAGGAAAGTCAACGAGCTTACAACCAGTATTGCACAGCGATTGGCCTCGTGAAGCTGCGGCTGATCTGGTCATCTAGTCGAGCCACTAAAAATTTTGGGTATATTCATCTTTAATTTATTTATGGATTGCATCAATGTCGCATCTCAACCGATCAAAAAACTTGTTCTTGTTATTCGTGTTCACTGGTGTCATGGCTTTCTCTGCTTTGACACACGCACAAACTCCAACCACGCTGCGCGTAACCACCATTCCCGAAGAGGCGGCCACCGAGCAAATTCGCAAATTCACACCCTTGGCCACTTACCTAGAAAAGCAGCTTGGCATGCAGGTGCAGTTCACGCCTGTGACCGATTACCCAGCTGCTGTTGAGTCATTGGTCAACAAAAAGGTCGACTTGGTCTGGTTCGGTGGTTTCACTTACGTTCAGGCCAAGCTTCGCTCAGGCGGCAAGGTGGTCCCCTTGGCTCAGCGCGAGGAAGACACCAAATTCCAGTCGGTGTTCATTGCCAAGACCGATTCAGGCATCAAAACCCTGAACGACATGAAGGGCAAGCAAGTCTCATTTGGCTCACAAAGCAGCACTTCGGGTCACGCAATGCCTCGGGGCGTTCTTGTGCAAGCAGGCATCAACCCTGAAAAAGACTTCAAGCGTATCGCCTACAGTGGCGCGCACGACGCGACCATCGCTTCTGTGGTCAGCGGCAAGGTCGATGCCGCCGCGCTCGACATCACCGTCTGGAAAAAGTTCGTGACGGAAAACAAGGTCGACACAAAAGACGTCAACGTTTTCTTTACGACGCCAACCTTCTTCAATTACAACTGGTCAGTGCACTCTGACATGCCAGTTGCACTGCAAGAAAAGATCAAAGCGGCTCTGTTGGCCCTGAACCCGGCCAATCCCGAACACGCCGAAATTTTGCGTCTGAACCGCGCAACCCGCTACATTGAAACCAAGCCTGAGAACTACAAGGAATTAGAAGCAGCCGCTCGAAATTTGGGTTTGCTTTGAAGCAACAGAGTCGACAGGTTTGAACATCAGCCTACACAGCCTTGATGCGCGTCATCCGGCAGCGCCCAAGGGCGCACCCGCGGCCTTACGTGAATTAAATTTGCAGTTTGCTGCTGGCGAGCAAGTGGCCATTATTGGCCCTTCTGGCGCAGGCAAGACGACCTTGTTGCAGGTGCTGGCCTGCGCACAGCCGCCCACGCAGGGCCAACTTCAATTGGCCGGGGTGAACCCTTGGACTTTGTCCGCACGGGCCTTGCGCCGTTTGCGCGGCCAGTTGTTTTTGGCCCCGCAGGTGCCGCCACTGCCGCCGCGCCAACGTGTGGTGACCTCGGTGCAGGCGGGGCGTTTGCCTGCCATGGGTTTGTGGGCCAGCTTGCGATCGCTGTTTTACCCGACGGACATTCCGGCCGCTTACGAAGCGCTGGTGCACTTTGACTTGGGTGACAAATTGTTTGACCGTGTGGACCGTCTCTCGGGCGGTGAGCGTCAGCGGGTGGGCCTGGCCCGCGCCCTGTTGGCTCCGGCCAGCCTGTGGCTGATCGATGAGCCTTTGTCAGCGCTCGACCCGATGCGTTCCCGCATGGCCATGTCTGCGTTGGTGGATCTGGCGCGTGAAAGGCAGGTCACGCTGGTGGCCACGCTGCACCAAGTGGATAAGGCGCTGGCGCACTTCCCACGCATCATCGGTCTGCGTGATGGGCAGCTGGTGTTTGACTTGCCCTCTGCACAAGTCAGCCCCGAGCGTCTGGCGCATTTGTACGATCAGCATGAGCACGAGTTGCGCGGCGAGACCTTGCCTTTGGCTTTGACAGAAGTTGCATCCGCATCACCCGCGCCCGTGGTGATGCACTGCCGCTGAGGCGGTCAGGTACTTCCATCCACGCGCCCCGCAGATGTCGCTCGCTGTTTCCCCTTCGTCTGTAGACCGTCCCTCCGGTATGCCGCCTGTTCGCCCGCACACGCAAGCACCTTCGCGCGACCCCGCTTTTGCCGGGCGTGTGTTTTGGATCAGCTTGGCGCTGGTGCTCTTGTGGCCTTTGGGTGTGGCCACCGAATTCCGTTTGTGGGTGCTCTGGGAGCCCGAGAACCGCAAAGTCACCGCCAACTTTCTGAGCAGCTTTTGGCCGCTGGTGCACAACGCCGAATTCATGCAGATGGTGGTGCGCGAGACTTGGCGCACCGTGGCCATGGCGACTGCGGGCGTCACGTTGGCGCTGGTGCTGGCTGTGCCTTTGAGTTTGTTGGCCACGCGGGTCTTGTCACTCTCGGCCTTGTTTGGCCGCATGGACCGCTGGCCAGCCTTGCTGCGCTGGTGTGTGCGGGCCACTTTGATTGTGCTGCGCAGCATTCCCGAACTGATCTGGGCGCTGGTGTTTGTGCGTGTGGTCGGCTTGGGGCCCACGGCGGGCGTGCTGGCCATCGCGCTGACCTACGGCGGCATGCTGGGCAAGGTGTACGCCGAAATTTTGGAAAGTGGCGAAAGCCACGCCACCCAAGCCCTGATGCGCAATGGCAGCGGCCGTCTGCAAGCCTTTGTGTACGCGCTGCTGCCCAGTCATGCGGCCGAGCTGGCTTCTTACACGGTGTACCGCTGGGAATGCGCCATCCGTTCCTCGGTGGTGTTGGGCTTTGTGGGCGCGGGCGGCTTGGGCCAGCAACTGGACAACTCGATGAAGATGTTCAACGGCGGTGAAGTGGCCACTTTGCTGTTGGTGTTCATTGCACTCGTGGCGCTGGCCGACCGCGTGAGCGCTTGGCTTCGAAAGGCCTTGGCATGAAGTCTTTTTCACGCGAAGCGGCCAACCCGCCATGGAAACTGCCGCCGCCCCTGTTCAATGCCCGCTGCCGCGCCTGCTGGTTCACCGCCGCCCTGCTGGTGTTGGTGGTGGCCAGCTTTGTCTCGCTTGACTTGGATTGGGCGGCTTTTGCGTCCATGGAAGCGGCGCGCAGCATGGGCCGCTTTGTGGCCGAATTTTTCCCGCCCGATCTGTCGCCCGTGTTCGTCAGCAAAGTGGCTTGGGCCGCTTGGGAAACCCTGGCCATGTCGGCGCTGGGCACGATCATTGCCGTGGTGCTAGGTTTGGCGCTGGCCGTGCCCGCCAGCCGAATGTCAAGCCAAGACCCTGCATGGGTGCGCAGCCCCACACGCTGGTTGCTCAATGCGCTGCGCGCCATTCCTGAATTGGTGTGGGCCGCTTTGTTGTTGATCTCGGCCGGTTTAGGCCCCATGGCGGGCACTTTGGCGCTGGCTCTACACACCAGTGGCGTGCTGGGCCGCCTGTTTGCCGAGGCCATGGAGAACGTGCCCACTGGGCCGGGTGATGCCTTGCGCACTCAAGGCGTTGGCCCGCTGCGCGTGTTCTTTTACGCCACTTTGCCGCAGGTCTTGCCGCAGCTCATGAGCTACACGCTGTACCGCTGGGAAAACAACATCCGCGCCGCCGCCGTGCTGGGCGTGGTGGGGGCTGGTGGGTTAGGGCAGTTGTTGTCCTTTCACATGGGTCTGTTTCAAATGAACAAGACGGCCACTATTTTGGCGGCCATGCTGCTGATGGTGGCGTGTGTGGATACGCTGAGCTTTGGTCTGAGGCGGTGGATGAATCGTTGATTCACAAGTCGATTCAAAAATGTGGTGACCACACAACCTTAATATTCAATGAGACTTTGATGCAAGTAAAACAACCCTTATTTTTCGACACTCATCAAGAAAACAAGGATGCAGATATTCAAGAACTGATTCAAGGTTTACTTTGTCCTCAGGCTACCTTATCCCCAAAGTATTTTTACGATGAGTTGGGGTCTGTGTTGTTTGACGCAATTACCTTGCTGCCTGAATACTACCCAACGCGTGCCGAGTTAGAAATTTTTGTTGATCAAGCAAACGAAATTCATGCGCAATTCCCCAAGCAAGCAACATGGGTTGACCTGGGCGCTGGCAACTGTCAAAAAGCTGTTATGTTATTTACTCACACCATGCCAGCAAGCTATGTTGCTGTGGATATTTCAACGAAATATCTCTCTAATAATTTAAAAGATCTGCAGGCCAAATACTCAGAGCTCAATGTGGTGGGTTTAGGCATAGACTTTTCAAGTTCGCTGACATTCCCAGAAACGTTGAAAGAGCAAATGGCAGGGCAGCCATTGCTTGCCTTGTATCTTGGCTCAAGTTTGGGAAACTTTCATCCCACTGAGGCGTTCTACTTTTTACAAAGATTAGCTGATCTTTGTAAAACGGGTCAACCTGGTTCAGGGCTCATCATTGGAATTGATTTGGTCAAAGACTCACAAACACTTGAGCGTGCCTATGCGGATGAGTTGGGCGTCACGGCTGCTTTTAATTTGAATGTGCTTAGACGTGTTAACAGTCTATTGAGTTCAGATTTTGACCTGCGAGATTGGCAACACTTTGCTCGCTTTAATGCGCAAGAGTCGCGAGTTGAAATGCACTTGATCGCCAAGCGAAATTTGGTTGTTAATCTTCAGGGACATCAACGAGCATTTAAAAAAGATGAGTCTATTCACACTGAAAACTCTTACAAATGGTCTATCAAAAATTTCTCAGATCAACTGTTGAAATCAGGTTTTACAAGCGTCAAGCACTGGACTGACAGCAAATCGCACTTCGGTTTATTTTGGGCTAGCTTGCATTAAACCTATATAACTTTTTTGAATTTAAAGTAAGCAAGTTCTGAAACCTGAATAGATATCGCTGCGATCAGGCGTAAAGAAATTCCGATAATTGATATTCCGCAAAACGGAATGCGTCAAGTGCGAGGCACCCCTCAGAACTTTATGTGTTCCGAACCAAGGGACTGAATACTCGGTGTAAGGGTGTGGCACAAAGCCGCTAAAGGGTTCAAATGCGTCTTGCGTCCATTCCCAAACACTTCCCCATTCAAAACTCGTCAGTGTTTTAGCAGCGCAATCCCACTCTGCCTCTGTCGGTAAGCGGCATTTGGCCCAGGAGCAATAAGACTGAGCATCAATCCAAGACACATGAACTGCTGGTGCATGCTTATTTAAAGGCACCCAACACCCGAAGATTTGAGTTTCAAAGCCAGCGTGCGATTGTCGAATGTAATTTGGAAGGTGGTAGCCCGTCGCTTTTACAAACTCCAAATACTGTGCCCAAGTCACAGGTCGAAGGGAGATTTCAAACTCTTGAAGTGCACAGGTTTTTTCACCCAGTTCGTTGTCAAAGCAAAAAGACACGTCTTCAACCAGTGAGTTGGAGGAAGGGTCCTTTGAACCGAGGCTCCAATTTTGCGATGGCACCCGAACTGTTTGTTTTTCATCCTTTTGTGTTGGATAGGTCAGAGCTTTTGAGGCGGGCGTTAGTGCGGGCTGATTCCAATGTGCTTGAAAGGGCATCCCAAGGGACTGCGCCATGTAGGCGCTAGCCTCAAGGTGCATCGCCTCATGTTGCAGAACCAGCCAATAGAAATAGAGGGCGGGGCTGTGGTCGATTTCGTTGTGCAAGAGCTCAAGTGTTTGAGCCAAATTTTGCTCTGCATATTGGATGCAATGTTGGGGCGTAAAAAGTGACAATGCCCAGCGTGTCGAGTGTGGAACCTTGGCGCTGTCAAACCACCGATCAGCCTCTTTGAGAAGCGACGCTTTGCGTTGTTGTGCACCACTGCTGGCGAGTCCCTGCGAGCGTTCTAGATTTCGAGCAATCCAATATTCTTGAAACCACACCAGGTGACCCAGTTCCCAGACGGGCAGATTCATGCCGGTTTTTAAGGGAATGGAGAGTTTGTCTGCACTCAAATAGCATTCAAAAGCGATGAGTGTCTGTTTGCGAAGTTGTTGAAGAGCCTTTGACAGCGTCAGGATATTGACTTGCCGCATCAGTTTTCTTGTCCTTTTGGTTATCCTTGACCACTATTTATGAACCAAGCTCCCAAGACAAAGGAACTTCAAAAAAAGTTTCTAAAAACTGAAACGCCAAGCGTTCATTCGGTCAAAAAAACAGTTGTCATTGTAAGTCCCGCCCTAGCCAGCGCAAACAACGGCAATTGGCAAACAGCTAAACGCTATGGTCAATTTTTGAAGACGCATTTTCGGGTTCGAATTGTTAGCGAATGGGACGGCTCAAAATCAGATCATGTGTTGGTGGCTTTGCATGCGCGTCGAAGTTTTCCGTCGATCGCCGCATGGCACGCAATGCATGGTGACAACGGTTTAGTCGTGGTACTGACAGGCACTGATTTGTACCGTGATATCAAACAAGATCCGCAGGCCCAACAGTCGCTCGAATTTGCCAACCATTTGATAGTTTTGCAGCAACTGGGAATTGATGAGTTACCTGCGCACTTGCGATCTAAATCTGCGGTTGTTCTTCAGTCAACGACATCACGCGTGACTTTACCTAAAACAACGCGTTGCTTGCGGGCTGTGATGGTGGGTCATCTGCGCGAGGAAAAATCGCCGCGCACATTGTTTGAAGCTGTCGCCTTGCTATCGCAGCAAAGTGATATTCACATCCAGCACATTGGTGCAGAGCACGATCAGCTGCTTGCAAGTATGGCGCATCAAACAGCGGCGCTGTATCCCCAGTACCGATTCACAGGCGCTCAAACCTACCCTGAGACTCGCCGTCAAATTCAGCGCTCCCACGTGCTGGTTCACACGAGCGTGATGGAAGGTGGTGCGCATGTGTTGATGGAGGCAATTTGCAGTGGCGTTCCTGTGATTGCGTCTCGCATTTCAGGAAATTTGGGGATGCTAGGCGAAGACTATGCAGGTTTGTTTCCAGTGGGTGACGCAAAGGCGCTTGCTGAGATGCTCATTCGTTTTCGGCATGATTCTGAATTTGTACATCTGTTGAAGTCGCAATGCGCTCGCAGAGCGCCTTTGTTCTCAGCTGAGTACGAACGAAAAGGCTTGCTTACAATCATCGAAAATGCCATTTCAGCACGACATTAGTTTTATTTTTCCGTTTTAGTCATCCCTTTTTTTGCATCAAAAAATGAATATAAATCTCTCTGAACCTCGGTTGACTTCTCTCTCGCACGGCGGTGGTTGTGGATGCAAAAT
>NZ_DAIRSK010000031.1:0-12825 GCF_036804465.1 Limnohabitans sp. | reverse complement strand
GACATGTTCAAAATCACGTGCGATACAACACCAGATGTTGAGTTATTTGAAGTCGTTCGCGTCAATGTTTCTTGCGGTGAAGCATTCGTCACAGCGTTGCCTGCGCCTCCCCCACAAGCAAAAAGTGTGGCAAAAACTGCACATGTAGCCACGCAAAAAAACAGCTTTTCCATTTAATTCTCCAATTTTGCCAACTTAACATATTTTCTATTTTGTAGATTTTTCAACCCAAGACCCATTGAAAAGCAAGGGCGCAAAGAAAAAACCCACAGCCTTGCGACTGTGGGTTTTTATTTTGGTGGTGGTAGCGGGATTTGAACCTGCGACATCAGCATTATGAATGCTGCGCTCTAACCAACTGAGCTATACCACCGAACAGGGGCATATTGTAAAGCATTCAGGCTGCCGCTTATTCGAGCACCTTGAACAACAAGGCCGAAAAAAAGCCGCTCAACGTGGCCAAGCCCACCCAGTTAGGCGGTGCCAAGTGGGTGGCTTCGGGCAGCATGGCCGCGCAAATCATGGTGAGCATGGCGCCTGCGGCCAAGCCCTCAATAAAGACCATGACGTTGTGCGGCACCCACCCACCCATGATCGCGCCCAGCGCAGCGGCAATGCCAGTCATCAGCACCAGCGACAGCCACATCAGCACGATGCGTTGCACGCTCATGCCCTGCATGCGCATTTGCGCGGAGCTAGACAAAGCCTCGGGTAAGTTCGATAAAAACAAACCCGCCAGCAAGGTGTAGGGCAAGACATCCCAAAACGCCACAGGCGTCCCCGCATGGAGGCTGGCCGTGACCGTGGCCATGAGCACGGTGCCCACCACAAAGCTCTCGGGCAAACCGTCCAACAAGTTGCCCAGCCAAATAGCCACCGCCGCATTGCCGTGTGAGGCATGTGTTTTTTCTAGTTCTTGGGCCGTGGGCAAGGGCTGGATGTGATGCTGCGGCAGGTGCGCCCGCTCATGCATGACTTTTGAGATCAGAGACGCCTTTTTGCGCAAGTAGCCGCCGTGCTCGATCAGTACCCAGTCGAGCATCACAAAAACAATGCCCCCCACAAAGGCACCGGCCACCAAATGAAAGAAGTTGCGCACTTCAATGGCACGCACATCGGGCGAGTTGGCATGCACAAAAGCATCGATCGAAGGCGCCACCAATTCAATCGCCAGGGCCGACAACAAGGCCCCCGCGCCAAAGGCCGCCATCAAACCCACGATGCGTTGGGACATCTTGAAATAAATGCCAATCAAGGCACCGATCACCAAAGAGACCGAGCACATCACGCCCAGAATGAAAGCCCAACTGATGTAGACGTCCATGGATCAGTCCTCGAAGGGTGCGAGCACGCCAAAGCTGCGTTGTGCATACGCCAAGCCGTGACCAGCTTGCACACCAAAGTCAAGCACTTCACCGATCAAGATGTCGTGGTCACCTGCAGACACCACTTGCGTGATGTTGCAATCAAACCAAGCAATGACATCCGCCAAGCGCGGATGTTGGTTGACACCACGCACCAGCTTTTGGTCTGCAAAGCGCTCGGCTTGCGCGCCCTGTGCAAAGTTGAGTGCTATGTCTTTTTGCTGAGCGCCCAACACATTGACCATGTAGCCCCCTGCGGTGACGAAGGCGTGGTGACTGGCCGAGGTTTTGCGCACGCTCCACAGCACCATGGACGGATCGAGCGACACGGTATTGAAAGAGTTGCAAGTCATGCCCCAGTCTTGGCCTTGGGTATGCGCGGTCACCACGGTCACGCCAGTGGTAAAGCAGCTCATTGCGTCTTTGATGTTCACGCCGTACTTTCTTAATTATTTTTGTAAAAACGCCAAAGCGTCTTGTGCAGCCACACGGCCTTCATCGGTGGGGACGACCCAAATCTCAACTGAACTATTGTCAGCGTGAATCGAAGCCAAGTTGTTGCCAATGGCCGCTTCGTTGCGGGCTGCATTCACATGAACGCCAAGGTAGCGCAGGGCATCGCCCACTTGTTGGCGCAGCAAGGCATCGTGCTCGCCAATGCCGCCCGTGAAGGCCAACACATCGAGGCCGCCAATGCAGGCACTGAGTGCCCCCACTTCGCGCACCAAGCGGTGGGCAAACAAATCAATGGCAAAGCGCGCTGACTCCGAAGATGACGCACGCAAGGTGCGCATGTCAGCGCTCTCGCCAGACACACCCAGCAGACCACTTTGTTTGTAAAGCAAGGTTTGGATTTGATCGTGGCTCCAGCCCTGCTCCATCAAGTACAGCAACACGCCTGGGTCTAACGCACCGCTGCGTGTGCCCATCATCAAACCATCCAAGGCTGAAAAGCCCATGGTGGTCGCTCGGCTTTGGTGGTCGGTGGTGGCGCACACACTGGCACCGTTGCCTAGGTGGGCCATGACGGTGCGGCCAGCTGAACGCGGCACTTGGCGTTGAAGCACTTGGCTCACGTATTGGTAAGACAGGCCATGAAAGCCATAGCGGCGCACGCCTTGTTGGGTGAGCTTTTTATCAATCGCAAAGGTGGTTTCCAGCGGCGACAAGGAGCGGTGAAACGCCGTGTCAAAACACGCCACTTGTGGCACGTCGGCAAAGGCGTCTGCAAAGGCGTTGATGCCCGCCAAGTTATGCGGCTGATGCAGCGGTGCCAACGCATTGAGCGTAGCGAGTTGCGCCATCACCTTGGGCGTCACACGCACGCTGCTGCTGTAGAACGCACCGCCGTGCACCACACGGTGCGCGATCGCCTGCACTTGCAAATACGCAAAGCGAGAGGCCAACAACACCTTGAGCTCAGTGAGCGCAGCATCAAACACATCTTGGCCAGGCTGCACCACTATCGCGGATGTTTCTCTGCTTTGCCCCGTGGCCATCCAGTGAATGCGCGCTTGCCCCGATGGCTCTAAGCCTTCAACGCTGCCCGAGACTTGTGCCTCGCCAATCACCTCGCCCAAGAGGGGATACAGGGCAAACTTCAGGCTAGATGAGCCCGCATTGACAGACAAAATGCTCATGCAGGATGCGTGCGGTTGTGGTGCGCAATCAGCTTGGCCAACAAGGCCGAAGCGCTGCGGGTGGCGGGGCTGTCTGCACGGCTGGTCAGGGCAATTGGCACGCGCGCGCCCAACACCACACCTGCACCCAAGGCGCCTGCCAAATACTCGAGCTGCTTGGCCATCATGTTGCCCGACTCCAAGTCGGGTGCCACCAAAATATCGGCTTGGCCTGCCACCGCAGAGGCAATGTGTTTGATCTCGGCCGCGTGACTAGACACGGCGTTGTCAAACGCAAGCGGGCCATCTAGCAAACCGCCTGTGATTTGCCCTCGGTCGGCCATCTTGCACAAAGCAGCCGCATCGATGGTGGAAGGAATGTTGGCACTGACGGTTTCGACTGCCGACAAAATGGCCACTTTGGGCAAGGCCACGCCCATGATGTGCGCAAACAAAATCGCGTTTTGCACGATGTCCGCTTTCTCGGCCAAGGTGGGCGCAATGTTCAGTGCGGCATCGGTGATGAACAAGGGCTTGGGATACATGGGCGCCTCAAAGCGAAACACATGTGACATGCGTCGCCCCGTACGCAAACCTTTTTGCGATATCACGGCGTGAATCAATTCGTCCGTGTGCAGGCTGCCTTTCATCAAGGCTTCGAGTTGTTGGTTGGCTGCCATTTGAGCGGCCACGTCAGCCGCCTCATGGCTGTGGGCCACGTCAATGACCTCAATGCCGGTTAAATCAATGCCCGCTTGAGCGGCCATGGCACGCAGTTTTTTCTCGGGCGCGATCAGCACCGCTTGAATCAGGCCTGCATGGTGGGCATCCATCGCGCCCTGCAATGCGTCGACGTCACACGGATGCACTACACCACAACGCACAGCCTCAAGGTGTGCGCCCAGCGCCAGCAAGTTGGCATGGCGTTGCTCAGGATCAAACAGGCTGATGTGCGGCGCATAAATGCGCGGCATGCGCAGCTTTTCGGTGGGGGCCATGACTTTGGCCACGCCATACAGCACACGCTCGCCTTTTTGATTGACCAACACACAGTCGAGTTCTATGGTTTTTTTGTCGTCTTGTTTGCTCATGCACGTGACGGTCACATTCAAGGTGTCGCCAATTCGCACGGGGCGGCTGAAGTGCAGGTTTTGCTGAAGGTAAATCGTGCCAGGGCCTGGAAAGACGGTTCCCAACACCGTGCTGATCAACGCACCGCCCCACATGCCATGACCAATGACCCCATGAAACAAAGACGCATTGGCGTATTCAGGGTCCAAGTGCGCAGGGTTGGTGTCCCCCGACACTGCGGCAAAGGCTTGGATATCGGCCAAAGTCAAGGTGCGTACTGAACGAGCCGACTGCCCCACCACGATGCTGTCATAGGGGTGGTTTTCTAGCCACTCATTGTTGGCGTCATTGGTGAAGTCGGTGATGTCGTTCATGGTGTTCTTCAGTTCACGGCGTGGCTGCCGGCATCAACATAAATGGTTTGTCCCGTCATACCGCTGGCGGCATCGGTACACAAAAAGGTGCTGAGGTTGGCAATTTCTTGCAGCGTCACCAATCGGCCCAGCGGCGATTTGGCGATGTTGTGTTGCATGAGCGCGTCAAAGCCTTCAATACCCGAGGCAGCACGGGTGGGAATCGGCCCAGGCGACACCGCATACACCCGCACGCCTTGGGGTCCAAGCTCCACAGCCATGTAGCGCACCAAGGATTCAAGGGCAGCCTTCACAGGCCCCATCAGTCCATAGTGCGGCACAGCTTCATCCGCCCCCAAGTAAGACATGGTGACCATGCTGCCCCCTTGCGTCATGTGCGGTGCACACAGTTTGGCCAAGGTGGCAAAGGAGTGGCACGACACCTCCATGGCACGGGCAAAGCCCACACTTGAGCTGTCAATCACGCGGCCATGTAAATCGGCCAACGGTGCCCAAGCGATGGAGTGAATCACAAAGTCCAAGCGGCCCAGCTGGGCCACAGCATGAGCCACCAGCTTTTCTAAATCATCTGGTGTTTCAATGTTGCAGGTGTGCAGCGCGAGGCCCAGCGGCTGGGTGAGTGGCTCAACAAAAGGACGGGCTTTGTCGTTCAGGCACGAGGCCACCACCTCAGCGCCCATGGCATGCGCTTGACGCGCACACCCCCAAGCAATGCTGTGCTCATTGGCCAAGCCAAGCACCAAGCCCTTCTTACCCTGCAAATCAAAGGCAGACACCGTGTTCATAAAAACTCCTCAAAGCCCTGAGTGGGCTCAAAACGCCCCGCCACAAAACGCAAACGCGTCGGCCCAGGCATGGCACGTTGTTGCACAGAATGTCGCGGGTCACCGGGGTAGCACAAGTTGCGAACCCCATGCTCATCAAAAGTTTCTGGCAACACCAAAGGCGGCGTTTGCTGCTTTGCCAAGTTCAACACACTCGCCGTACAGGTGTGTGACACCAAAGACACCAAGGTCATGATCTGCGGCGGAGCCAGCGGCATCGCCCCCGCCCAATAGCGCGTCAAGGCCTCCAAAGGGCTCAGCCACACGCTGTCAGTGGCTTCGATGTTGTCGTGAATTGGCAACTGGCCCTTGGGCAACACCGCCACAAAAAAACGCGTGTCAAAACGCTGGTTGGTCACCGAGGGTTGCACCGGCGTGATCCAACGCGACCAAGGCGCCAAGTGCTGCGTGTCCACACGCAAGCCTGCGCCTTGCAACACCTGCACAAAACCTTGCCCACCATGCAGCGCTTGCTGCCACCGCTGACGCTGCCCAGCGTCATGCGCCAAGGCTTGGCTGTCTTGTAAGCGGGCGTACAACACACCACACTCCTCCAACACCTCGCGAATGGCAGCCACATACAGGCCAGCAGCCGTGGGCGCAGCCAAATCAGCCTCGCCCAGCGCGCGCTGCAGCTCTTGCGTTGAGGTGTCCAAAAAAGCATGCACATCCGAGCTGCAATCCGCGTCATCTAACTTGCCACCCGGAAACACATACGCGCCACCCAACACGGCCGAGGCTGTGTGGCGACGCAGCAAAAACACCTCCAAGCCATTTTGGGGCTCGTCTCGTAACAACACCACCGTGGCTGAAGCCCTCGGTGGTGTGGTGATGATTTCGCTGTTGAGTTGCATGGGCTCAGCACTTACAAAAAAGAATCGGGCCCACCAGCAACAGGCTGGCTTGCAGACTTTGAAACATGATTTTTTTCAATTTAAAAATGAATCCTAAAATTTTAACGGAGACCAACTTTGTTAAAAGTGTTGTTTTTTTTGACACATCCGAAAAAACTTCTATAAATCAATGACATAGGTAATTTTGTTAATATTATTTCTTTTAATCAACTGAATGAGTTAAAAAGGGTTAATTTGAAGGTAAATAGGCACATTCAGCTCCTAAATCGCAACAAAACATCACATTGACCGTGGAGGCCATGCCCATGTAAATTCCACATCCCGCAAGAAATTTCGGGATGTATGAAATACAAAAACATGAAGTGCTGATTACTCAGCTGGAAGGATAACAAGATGTCAACTTTCAAAATTTTGGTCACCAGTCAAAAAGGTGGCGTGGGTAAAAGCACGGTGTCTGCTAATTTGGCCGCTTTCATGCGTCGCCAAGGTCAAACCGTCACCCTGATTGACTTTGACACCCACGGATCCTCCAGCACCTGGCTGACACGTGCGCCCAACATTGGTGTGGTGGTGCAACACCACATCCTGCCCTTGGACCAGGGGGGCAACCGCCCGATTTTGGACGCCCGTCTGCACCTTCGCCGCGCTGCCAGCAGCACCCAGGTGGTGATTTGCGATTTGACATGGACCGACTCCATCGCAGGTGAGTTGATGTTCGAGTACGACTTGGTGATCGTCCCGACCTCGGTATCTGAAATTGAATTGGCGGCCACCGCAGGCTTTTTGAGCCGCCACCGTTGGGTATTTGACTCGGCCATCCATACCCCGCCCACCTTGCTGGTGTGCCCAACCCGCGTTCAACCCGAGCAACTGCAAAGTGATATTTTTTCGAAGCAACGTTTTCCAGTCAGCTTCATGCTCGCACCCCCCGTGCTCGAAGCCCAATCGGCCCGTGAAATGTTTGAGCGTGGCTACTTGATGGACTTGCAAGACGCTTGTGGCAATTCGTTCAACGAATTTGGCCAATCGGTGTGTGCCGCGCGCGAAATGCGCAAATCTGCACAAGGCATGCGCCAAACCACCCCGACGCGCAACAAGTCACCCGACATGCTTGGCACCGTGATGAACCGTCAAAACGTGCTGGCAAACGCAACCACGCTGTCTAGCCAATATTCGATCTTGGGCAGGCACCGCATGCACAAAATTCGCCCAGAAGAGATGGCTAACAAATCCGCAGCGCATGTAGGCGCACCACAAAACACACAGATTGCGTCTATGGGCATTCCCCAGTTCCTCAAACGCATGTCCATGGGCGTTCTTAGCAAATGAGTTCCGAACCCCAATTTTTGTCCTTCAAAGGACTCAAGCAATACACCCCTGAGTCGGGGTGGGGTGATGTCAATTCGATTTTGCAATCCCACACCCAGCAAGCCGCAGCGCCCTCAAAGCCTAGGGTGCCTGACAACGTCCCCACGCTCACAGAACCTCCAGATCCACCTACAGGCCAAGCATCCCCCGTGTTTGACCCGCTCATCCACGAACTCTTTGAACAGTTGCGGGTGCCGCCCAGTGATGAGTTGACACAAACTTGGCGCACCATTGCCGCTGAGGTGAACCTGTTGACCGAACGCATGGCCTTGCAACGCGAGCTTCAAGAGCGGCTGCAAAAGCTGGACCACGAATTGGTCAATTTGCGCAGCACGATTTTGTCGCATTTGTCTGATGTCCAACACGCAGCAGACCAGCAGCTTTCTTCGGCGCGCCTGCGAGCCGAGGTATCCGCCCTCGCACAAACCAAACTGTCGGCCAAACTGTCCCACAAACGATAAACCATTTCGCTCAGGAGCACTGCGCATGCTGGACAAACTCAATCAAATCTATCCGGTGCGCTACACCGCGTTCATTGCCTCGGTTGTGCTACTCATTGTCTCGCTGCTAGGCTCAAGCGTCATGGGCATGAGCGGGTGGTGGCCCACCATCTTTTTAATGCTGACGCTCGTTGGCATACGCGATCTTCAACAATCTCACCACTCCATCTTGCGTAACTACCCAGTGATTGGGCATTTGCGCTTCATGTTTGAATACATTCGCCCCGAGATTCGACAGTATTTCTTAGAGTCCGAAACCGAAGCTGCCCCTTTTTCGCGTGCCCAGCGCAGCTTGGTGTACTCGCGCTCGAAGGGTGAGACCGACAAACGCCCTTTTGGCACACAACTCGATGTGCGTGCCATTGGATACGAGTGGATCAACCACTCCATGGTCCCCAGCCACCTCGCTGGCCACGACTTTCGTGTAAAGGTAGGCGGCAAAGACTGCGCACAGCCTTACGACATCAGCCTCTTCAACGTGTCGGCTATGAGCTTTGGTGCCTTGAGCGCCAACGCCATTCAAGCCTTGAACTTAGGCGCCAAGATGGGAGGGTTTGCACACGACACCGGTGAAGGCTCTATCTCACGCCACCACCGCGCTCACGGCGGCGATTTAATTTGGGAAATTGGCTCAGGCTATTTTGGATGCCGCGACGAAAATGGTCATTTCAGCCCAGCGCACTTTGTGGAGAACGTACGCTCTGCCCAAGTCAAGATGGTGGAGGTCAAACTCAGCCAAGGCGCCAAACCCGGCCACGGTGGTGTGCTACCCGGCCCCAAGGTGACCGAAGAAATTGCCGAAGCGCGCGGTGTGATGGTGGGACAAGATTGCATTTCACCCGCCGCACACAGCAGCTTTTCTACGCCGCTGGAATTCATGACTTTTATCCAACAGCTACGCACCCTCAGCGAAGGCAAGCCCGTGGGCTTCAAGCTGTGCATAGGTCATCCTTGGGAATGGTTTGCCATTGTCAAAGCCATGTTGGAAACGGGCATTCGCCCCGACTTCATCGTGGTCGATGGCGCAGAGGGTGGCACGGGCGCCGCCCCGCTTGAGTTTTCTGACCACATGGGAATGCCCCTGCAAGAAGCTTTGCGCTTGGTGCACAACACCTTGGTGGGTGCTGGCTTGCGCGATGAGATTCGGGTGGGTGCGAGCGGCAAAATTGTCAGCGCCTTTGACATCGCGCGTGCCTTGGCGCTGGGCGCCGACTGGTGCAACAGTGCACGCGGCTTCATGTTTGCGCTGGGCTGCATCCAAGCCCAAACTTGCCACAGCGGCAACTGCCCGACCGGCGTCACCACCCAAGACCCAAAACGCCAAATGGCTTTGATCGTGCCCAGCAAGGCCGATCGGGTGCACAACTTTCACACCCACACCCTAGAAGCCTTGCAAGAATTGATGGAAGCCTCGGGCCTGCAAACACCCCATGACTTCACACCCCGTCACTTTATGCGCCGCGTGAGTGAGACTCAGACCTTGCATTTGTCCGACTTGATCGACACCCTAGAAACAGGTGTTTTGCTCAAAGACGATGTGAGCGCCTTGCCCGCTGTGTTCAGCGACTGGCCGCTCGCCCACCCACAGCGCTTTGGAATTTAATCCGGCACACGTGGGTATTGAATAGGTTTTTCACGCACCACGGGTGGCGGCACGTTGGCAGCAGCACGCTCTGCAGCTGCTGATGCCGCTGCAGCTGCACGCGCTTTTTCCGCAGCAGCGCGCTCTGCGGCAGCGGCCTTGTCGGCAGCAGCTTTGTCAGCGGCGGCCTTGGCGGCACGCGCGGCGGCAGCGCGTTCAGCAGCGGCCTTTTCCTCAGCCACCTGCTCCGCTGACTTCACAGGCTTTTCAGGCTGCATCCGCATGATCGCAGCGCGTTCGGCAGCGGCCTTTTGCTGAGCCAAGCGCTCGGCAGCAGATGCTTTCTCAGACGCAGCAGCGGCTTTTTGTGACTCGATGGCTGTCTTGGCCGACTGGGCTGCTTTGTCAGCAGCCTTTTGTGCCTCGTTGGCAGCCTCGGTGGCGCGATCAAGGGTCTTTTCGATGGACTTGATGGCCGAGGCCTCAGCCGCTGTTTGCGTGCGTTCACGCACCTGCACCGCCGCATTCAAATCGGACTTGATCTTTTGAATTTCGCTCAACAACACTTGCGTGCTCGGGCCTTGTTGAGCCGCAGGCGCGGGAGGAGGCATGCGAGACACGGCTTTTTCAGCCACGGATTGCAACTTGCCATCGAGAGATTGCAACTTGCTGTCCAACGTGCTCAGTTGCTTTTGCATGTCCTTGAACTTGGGATCGCTGGACTTGTTGGCCTCTGCGACCACCACTGCTGGCATAGACGCCATGCTCTTGCCGAGCTCTTCCAAACGCTTGGCCACCTGGGTTTGGGTGGTGATGACTTCGTCTTGCTTGTCGGTGATTTCCGAAAAATCAGAGTTGGTTTTGCTGATCGCCGTCAAACTGGCATCCACCTCAATCACGCGCTTGGCCATGGCGTAGATCATGGTGTCGAGCTCTTTGATGGACTGAGTCATCTTCATGGTGATAGCAAAGAAAATGCCCATGGCAATCAGCAAACAGGTACAAAAAGCAGCCAACATGATGCGTGAATGCATCACATTGCGTTGGTTGTTTTCCTGAATCTTAGACACCACCGCACGCATGGTGGCACTGACGTCAGCCGCGATCGAAGCAGAGCGAGTCGACACCTCAGCCGAATCCAACACCACCGAAGTGAGCTCTTCAATCTGACGCGCCACCTCATTGGTGTCCAAGGATTGAGACGCAATTTCAGTCAGGCGATCAGCAGTTGCCTCGACGTCGACCATGGCTTGTTCAGGCTCGGTCGTGTCTTGTGTCGGTTGTTGTTCGTCAGCCATGTTCAAACCTTCAATTTGGTGAATTCCTCAAGCCGGTCTAAGCGTGCGTTGAGGATGTGTATGTCGTCTGCGAGCTTGCCGATGCGAACCTGCAGCTCTTCGCTCCATAGATCGGCTTGAGCAGGCTTGTCTTGAGCTTCTAAGCCCGCAGTAGCAAGGTTTTGGGTAGCCAAAGCCTGGGTCTGCTCTGCCTCCTCAGGCGCAATTGGGGGTGCGGACTGGGCCTCTCTGTGCTTTGGAACCACTGGCTCGTCGGCTGCATGGTTGACCAACTCGGTCAAAGTGGGCACCTTGGCCAAAGCCTCAGCACTCAGCCCTTGCGCATCCTCAGGCAAGTCGGGCACCGAAAACCGAGGCAGAGATCCAGGCTGATAACCCGCTTCAAATGGGGAGGCTTCGAGGTGAATGGCATCTGACTCGGAAACCTCGCCGGGCAGAGATGAATGGGGTGATTGAGTCATAGGCTTGTTTCCAACAAACGATCAGGACTGGTTGAATTGGGTTTGCATCGACTTGGTGCTACGCAACCAACCTTTGGCGACCAAGGGACTGGACTGCATGAATGCATCGGCTTGAGCCTTGGTTTCAAAAGGGCCAGCGATCAAAATGTAGTAACGCTTGCCTGTATCTTTTTGGCGCGCGCGCATGATTCTGGTTTTTGCATACACAGCGTTGCTGCGCTGAAAGCTCTGCATGTCAGCCTGTGTGTCCATGGCCGCCAACTGAACCACATAGCCGTTGGCAGGCAATTGCTTGATCCAAGCCTCATCTGGATTGACTTCAGGCTTGGGAGCCACTTTCAGCTCCGATTTAGGTTCCGATTTCAGCTCTGATTTAGCCTCAGTTGGAGGCTCAACTTTCTGCTCGGCTGTTTGCTCAGGCGCTGGCGCTGCCGCAGCGCTGGCCGCCGAAGCCGCATCCTGCGCTTGGCTGGCCACCAGTGAAGCTTGTGCCGCCGCAGATGCGGCTGACTCAGCAGAGGCCAAGGCCTGGTCGCTGGCTGCAGCCCGGGCCACTTCGTCAGGCGCTGGCGCAGCGGGTGTGCCGCGCAGCAGGTATTTCTTGAACAACTCCGCCTCTTGCAACACCCAATCTTTGTTCATAGCAGCCAAAGCCGCCACCGACAAGAGCATCAACAACAGCGCCCAACCAGCGTAGGAGCGACTAGGCGCACGCTGGAACACGGCGCCCTCGGTAGCTGCAGGCGCTGAATCCGACACAGGCAAAGCCGCAGATGGGGCCAATGGCACCGTCACAGGGGGCGGGACAAATGCAGGCAACGCTTGTGCTGCCAAGTTTGGCTCTTCTTTTTTGCCAAAACCAGGCACACGCCAAGCTGTTTTGGTCGGCAAATTGAGCAGCTTGGAGACAGCGGATGCCTCTTCATTGAGCGTGGGCAACTCACTCGCAAAAGTTGGCTCAATCTTCGTCGGCGATAGAGCGGGCACAGGCTCGCTAGCCACCCAATCGGTCAATTTATGTTTGGCCTCACCGTGGTCGGATTCAACTTCCCACTTGATCAAATTTTTACCAAAGGCCTCAACCTTGCCGAGGTAGTTGGCAGCACTGTTGATGAGCAAAATCACGCTGATGTTGCCAGCAGGAAACCCATTGACCAAACGAGCCAGCAACTGCAGCTCAAAGTCTTGCATCAAAATGGAATCGCGAAACACCAAGAAGCGACGCGGGGCGTGTTTTTTGTCTTTTTCTAAGGCTTGGTCAAGCGTGATTTCAGACAAAATTTCGTTGAATTTTTGAACCAGTTGTTCAGAGTTCGTGGAGCTGCACCACTCGATGTGGGTTTCTCCCTTGGCACGCAAGCGTTCTTCAAACAAGCTGCCGTAGTAATCGAGCACCATGTCGCGCTCGCTCAGGACAGCCAAATTGATGCTGCCTTCGGTCAATGACTTCAGCAATATTTCAAATCGCAACCGGTCACCGGGGCTTTGGTAGATGTCTGTCATGCGGCTC
>NZ_DAIRSK010000030.1:0-19519 GCF_036804465.1 Limnohabitans sp. | reverse complement strand
AATTAAACAGCTGTTCCAAAGGATAGGCATGATTCGGCACATTTTTATTTTGTTCACTCTGACACTGAGCTGCCTGATAAGTAATCCAGTGTTGGCGCAGCTAGACGATGCCTCTGACCTTGTGTTGTCAATGCAAGAAATAGAACGTTTGCGAAAAATTTTGAATCAGCCAGTTGATCCCAACAGCCTCAATTCCACAAAGTCAGAAAAGTACCGTGAAAGACTCATGGCGTCTCATCTGCTGGGTGACAAAGTCATGACAGGTCAGCTGCTTTATGAATGGCTGGCCTTTGAACCGCTTGGAGATGCGAAATGGAGGTTGGTTGAATGGCTATGGGACCAAGGGCGCAGAGACGAAGCAACGGCAACTATCAATGAACTGATTCAAGAAAGACGTGAGCCAACTCAAAACGTACGCTTGCGTGCACTGGCGGCTTATCTCAATATCCAAGAAAACAATTTGGCCAAGGCAGCCATGCAAGTCGCCCAAGCCGAGGCCACCATTCAATATGAATTCAACCGACTGTCGCGCTCGGGCAGCATGCCTTTTTGGATAGCCAGGGCGGAATTAGAGTTTTTTTTAGCCAAATCTGAGCTTGAATCAGCACAAGGCAAATGGACAAAAGCGATTGACACATCGAAACTGGCTCTGTCCAAAGGCAAAGATTTATTCAGAATGACGAATTTGGTCTCTAACGAAGACCATCGATCTTTTGGACGTCGTGTGGTTTTGATGTCTCAAGGGCAACTCGGGATGCGCCAAACTAACGCAGGCTTGTATGCCGATGCGGAATGGACTTATCGAGACGCGTTCAAAATGGTCAAGCAGTTTGGATTTAATGAAAACCAACTGACTGTTTTGTACGATCGTGTTGCCGATCTCTACAACGCCTCAGGTCAATTTACAGACGCACTTTTATTTGCACAAAAAAGCGAACGGATCTTGGTGGCTCAAAACATTGCCCCCACAACCACCCGCTGGATTCAAACGCAACTGCGCGTCAACACTGCACTAGCGGGAGAGGAAAAATGGCAATTGTTATTAGAAAAAATGGACGCCTTAGATGTTGCGACCCAAGATAAAAACCTCAGCGACATCGCCTCACAGCCAGAGATACGCGCATTAGCGCTCATCAAAATAAAACGGCACACGGATGCCCTGGCCTTACTAGACCCTCACTTCAAACACCAATCCATCCATTTAGGCGCAGATCATTTTTTAAGTACTTTGACACGTGGCTTGATCGCAACCGCGATGTGGCAAAACAACCAAATTGATCCAGCAAGACAAATGTTTGATGAAGTGGTGAAGCAGTTCAATGCACCACAGTCAACCACAGGTGACTTTGCAGAAACCTCAATTCAACGCAAAATCAAGCGATTCATATTGCAAAGTTACATGCAGCTTTTAGCCAAATCGGCCACAACGCAAACCCAAGATGCGCAAGCACTGTTTCAAATTGCTGATCAAATTGGCACATCATCTGTCCAACAGGCTTTGACCGAGGCCGCTGTTCGTGCGGGTGTCAAGGTAACAGGCTTGTCTGACATCATTCGCAAAGAACAAGATGCGCGCAATGAGTTAGCAACTTTAAATTTTTACATCGGCAATCAGCAAAGCTTGCCCGCCGACAAGCGCAACCCCCAAGCGGTGGAGCAAATGCGCGTTCGTAAATTCGAGCTGGAAAAGGCACGAAAAGAATACAAGTCTCAAATTCAACAAAGCTATCCCGAATATTTCCAACTCCTCCAACCCAAATCGCCGAGTCATCGCGAAATTGCCCAGCAGCTCAAAGAAGATGAGTTGTTTATTTCGATACTACCCACAGAGGATCAAACCTATGTATGGGCAATTGATGCAAAGGGCAACCTCCAGTTTCACAATGCCTCTTTGACCGAAAGAGATATGTTGTCCACCGTGACACGCATTCGTCAAACATTGGATGTCGCCGAGTTAGGGCCCCGCGCCCCCAGGTTTGGCTTTGCCGATTCCTATCGAATTTACAAAGAGCTCCTGAGCCCGCTAGAGAAAAGTCTTGCGGGTAAAAGTCATTTGATCATTGCAACGAGTGGGCCTTTGGCTCAACTACCCTTAGCGGTCTTGACCCGGTCTGAAACATCTGCCAACGAAGAAGTCAAAGCGAACTGGCTGATCAAAGACTTCGCCATTAGCCATGTGCCAACTGCAAATGGTTGGTTATCCCTTAAAAAACTAGGTCAGCAACCCTCTAGCACTCAGGCTCTTATGGCGTGGGGAGATCCTATCTTTGATGCAAAAATCAAACCGATAGCACCAGCGTCTCAGAGTACTTCGGTGCGGTCATCCGCCATGCTGAGATCAGTGGACACCACGCTGCGGACGGTATTGGATCCTGATTCGTATGTCACGTATAGCAAACTACCCGCGTTGCCTGAGACGCGGCAAGAGGTTTTGGAACTAGCCAAGATCATGTCTGCAGATCCTGTGCATGACGTCATCTTAGGGGCGAACGCCACCCGCCAATCAGTACTTCAAAGTAACGCTTCAGGTACTTTGGGCATGAAGCAAGTGGTGGTTTTTGCGACACACGGCTTGCTCGCGGGTGACTTGCCCAATCTGAACCAACCAGCACTTGCGATGGCGGCTACGAGCAATCCGAACGAGTCTCCGTTATTGACGCTTGAAGACGTTTTGTCACTCAAGCTCAACGCGGACTGGGTCGTTCTTTCTGCATGTAACACCGCAGGCGCTGATGGAAAAGCAGAGGAGGCACTGAGTGGCTTGGCCCGCGGATTCTTCTTTGCTGGGAGCAGAAGTTTACTGGTCACACATTGGTCGGTGGAGTCTGAAAGTGCTGTGCAACTGACAACGCACACTTTTGCTGCCTATCAGAAGAGCCCCACAGTGCGCCGTGCTGAAGCATTGCGACAAGCGATGCTGGAAACAATGAAAGTGCCCAAGTACGCGCATCCTACTTTTTGGGCGCCTTACGCATTGGTCGGTGAAGGCGGCCGCTAACGCCAGACCTTAAGGCAACACCGAAATCGTGCCACGCATGCCTGCGTCGTAATGGCCGGGCTCAAAGCAAGCAAGGTGCAACACGCCAGCATCGGTGAAGGTCCACACCAGCTCGCCCTTGGCTCCGGCGGCCAGACTCACCGCATTGCTGGCGTGGTGGTGGTGGCCCGAGTTTGGTTTTTTCATTTCTTCGGCATGCGCTTGCAACTGCGCCTCGGTGCCGATGATGAACTCGTGGCGCACTTTTCCAGCATTCACAAGCTCAATGCGGACGGTTTCGCCCGAGGTGGCTTGCCAGTTGGCGGGCGTGAAGCGCATGTCGTCGCTCAAGGTGACCGTCACGGTGCGCGTGATGGTCTCTGCGCTAGCGCTATTGCTGGTGTGCGCATCTTTCTTCGAGGCAGCTGCACCATGTGTGTGACCATGGCCAGCAAACTCAAGGCAAAACCCAAGGGCACGACCCACACACTGCGGTCAGGCGAATCTGGAAAATGTTGCAAGCCGCCGGTGAAAAAGCCCAAGCCAATCGAAGACACAATCCCCACGCCCAACACATAGGCCCAGCTCAAACGCTGGGCATCTTGCAAGCGCATTTCTAGCCACGAACCGAGCAAATAAAAACACACGCCAAAAGCAGCGGTGATGAGCGAGCGCGACTCACTGAACATGCCGTGGTTGACAGCGCCAGCGATGAAGCTGATGCCGCCGTATTTCAGCAAGGTGGCGGTGTGCGTGGTGGCGAAAGACATCAAGCTAATCCTCGTTGGATGATGATTTTTTGCACGTCGCTGGTGCCTTCGTAAATTTGGCACACGCGCACGTCGCGGTAAATACGCTCGACTGGAAAGTCACTCACCACACCATAACCACCCAAGGTTTGAATGGCCACACTGCACACCTGCTCTGCCATTTCGCTGGCAAAGAGTTTGGCCATGGCGGCTTCTTTTAAACACGGCAATCCTGCATCGCGCAAGACAGCGGCGTGGTACATCAGCTGACGGGCGGCTTCGAGCTGTGTGGCGCAGTCGGCCAAGCGAAAGCCTACGGCTTGGTGGTTGAAGATAGCGGTGCCAAAACTCATGCGTTCTTTGCTGTAGTGCAAGGCCGCTTCAAACGCGCTGCGCGCCATGCCAATGCTTTGCGCGGCAATGCCGATGCGACCGCCTTCCAAAGCAGACAGCGCAATTTTGTAGCCCTCACCCTCTGCGCCAATCAAGTTTTCGGCAGGGATGCGGCAGTTGTCAAAGTTGATTTGTGCGGTGTCGCTGCTGTGCTGACCGATCTTGTCTTCGAGTCTCGCCACTTGGTAGCCAGGCGCGCTGGTGGGCACGATGAAGGCACTCATGCCCTTCTTGCCTGCGCCTTTGTCGGTCACGGCGATGACGATGGCCACCTGGCCGTTTTTGCCGCTGGTGATGAACTGCTTGACGCCGTTGATGACGTATTCGTCGCCAGTTTTGGTGGCCGTGGTGCCATCATGGGATGCGGACACCCGCGTTGCGGTTGTCCTGAGGGCCGATGCGTCAGAGCCCACATGCGGCTCGGTCAAGCAAAATGCGCCCAGCATCTGGCCTTGCGCCAATGGGGTGAGCCATTGTTTCTTTTGCGCGTGGTTTGCGTAGCGCATGAGGATGGCGTTGACCGGGCAATTGGTCACGCTGATGGCGGTGCTGGTGCCCCCATCGCCTGCCGCAATTTCTTCTAAAACAATCGACAACGTGGTGTAGTCCAAGCCAGCGCCACCCAAATCTTCGGGCACGCAAATACCATAAGCCCCAAGTGCAGCCAAGCCTTTGTGGACCGCGTGCGGGAAGGTGTGTTCTTTGTCCCATTGGGCGGCATTGGGCCAGAGCTCTTGCTGGGCAAAGTCGCGCACGGCGTCACGAATCATGGTTTGGTCAGAGGTGAGCAACATGGCGCAGCCTTAAATAATTTCTAGGGCCACGGCCGTGCCTTCGCCGCCGCCAATGCACAGGGTGGCCAAGCCTTTTTTCAAGCCGCGTGCTTTGAGCGCATGGATGAGGGTGACCATGATGCGCGCACCCGAGGCACCGATGGGGTGACCCAATGCGCAAGCGCCACCGTTCACGTTGACCTTGTCGTGCGAGATGTTGAGCTCTTTCATCAAGGCCATGGGCACCACAGCAAAGGCTTCGTTGACCTCCCACAGGTCCACGTCTTCTACCTTCCAACCGGCTTTGGCCAAGGCTTTTTGCGTGGCGCCTACGGGAGCAGTGGCAAACCACTCGGGCTCTTGTGCGTGGGTGGCGTGGCTGACGATGCGCGCCAAAGGCGTGCAGCCCAATCGCTTGGCGGTGCTCTCTCGCATCAGCACCATGGCGGCAGCGCCATCGTTGATGGACGAGCTAGAAGCTGCTGTGATGGTGCCGTCCTTTTTGAACGCGGGTTTGAGGGATGTGATTTTGTCGAGCTTAATCTTGCCGGGACCTTCGTCGATCGAGACCACGGTTTCACCCGTGCGGGTTTTGACGGTGACGGAGGTGATTTCGGCGACGAAGGCACCACGCTCGATGGCAGCCTTGGCGCGTTGCACACTGGCAGTGGCAAATGCATCTTGCTCGGCGCGTGTGAAGCTGTACTTGGCCGCGCAGTCTTCCCCAAAAGTGCCCATGCTGCGGCCCGGTTCGTAGGCGTCTTCCAAGCCGTCCAGCATCATATGATCAAAAATTCGGTCGTGGCCAATGCGATAACCGCCACGGCCTTTGAGCATGAGGTAGGGAGCATTCGTCATGCTTTCCATGCCGCCAGCCACCAACACGTCGTGCGTCCCAGCGACCAACATGTCGTGCGCAAACATCGCAGCGCGCATGCCTGAGCCACACATCTTGGACAAGGTGACTGCGCCAGCGCTCTTGGGCAAGCCGCCTTTGAACGCCGCTTGGCGAGCCGGCGCTTGGCCTTGGCCTGCCATCAAGCAGTTGCCAAACAACACTTCGGTCACCACCTCTGGGCTGATACCCGCACGCTCAACCGCAGCATGGATGGCCGCGCCGCCTAGATCGTGCGCGGCCAGACTCGAGAAGTCGCCTTGAAAGCTGCCCATGGGCGTGCGCGCAGCGCTGACGATGACGATGGGATCGGACATGAATTTCTCCAAATAACAAAATGAAAAATGCCACGCCGACCCAACCGGTCACGCGGCGCAAACCAAACCACCACGGGGGTAGCGTTTGAAGGCACTACGGAACACATCTACCACCTCGTTGCCGTGACTCATGCTGACGCCGAGGTCTTTGACCAAGCCATCGTCCAAGCCGTAAATCCAGCCGTGAACGGTCACTTTTTGCCCACGGCCCCATGCGTCTTGCATGACGTTAGACAAAGCGACGTTGCCAACTTGTTCAATCACGTTCATCTCGCACATGACCGCTTCAAGCTCAGCTTGCGGCAAATGGTTCAGACGTTGACGATGACGCAAACGCACGTCTTGCACATGGCGCAACCAGTTGTCCGCCAGGCCCACGCGTGTGCCACGCGTGGCGGCCAACACACCACCGCATCCGTAGTGACCCACCACCATGATGTGCTCGACCTTCAGCGCGTCTACCGCATACTGTATGACCGACAAGGCGTTGAGGTCGGAGTGCGCCACCACGTTGGCCACGTTGCGATGCACAAACACTTCACCGGGGTCAAGACCGGTGATTTGGTTGGCAGGCACGCGGCTGTCGGAGCAACCGATCCACAAATACTTGGGATTTTGCTGGTTGGCCAGACGCGAGAAATAAGCAGGGTTCTCTTGAACCATGCGGGCCGCCCATGCGCGGTTGTTATCAAAGAGGTGTTGAAGTGAATGGTCCATGCGGTGATTGTCGCAGTGCTACAAATGCTTTAACAAGTTTCAGCGAAGAGCTCGCGGCCAATCAACATACGACGGATTTCGCTGGTGCCTGCACCAATTTCATACAGCTTGGCATCACGCCACAAACGGCCCAATGGGTATTCGTTGATGTAGCCGTTGCCACCAAAAATCTGCACGCCTTCGCCTGCCATCCATGTGGCTTTTTCGGCAGTCCACAAAATCACGGAGGCGCAGTCTTTGCGCACTTGGCGCACATGCTCGACGCCTAGCAAATCGAGGTTCTTGGCCACGGTGTAGGCAAAGCTACGGCCGGCTTGGAGCACCGTGTACATGTCAGCCACTTTGCCTTGGATGAGTTGGAACTCGCCAATGCTTTGGCCAAATTGCTTGCGGTCGTGGATGTAAGGCATGACGTTGTCCATCACGGACTGCATGATGCCCAAAGGGCCTCCTGCCAACACAGCACGTTCGTAGTCCAACCCGCTCATCAACACTTTGGCACCCATGTTGAGGCCGCCCAAGATATGACTCTCTGGCACTTCGACGTTGTGAAATACCAGCTCACCCGTATGACTGCCACGCATGCCGAGCTTGTCGAGCTTTTGCGCGACGCTGAAACCCTTCATGCCCTTTTCGATCAAGAAGGCGGTTATGCCGCGTGCACCCGACTCAGGTTCTGTCTTGGCGTAGACCACCAGCGTATCGGCGTCTGGGCCGTTGGTGATCCACATCTTGCTGCCATTGAGCAGGTAGTAGCCGCCACCCGAGGCGCTGGGCTCTTTCCATTCGGCCTTTAACTTCATGCTGATGACATCGGAGCCTGCGCCCGGCTCAGACATGGCGAGGGCGCCCACATGTTCGCCGCTGATGAGTTTGGGCAAGTACTTTTTGCGTTGTGCTTCGGTGCCATTGCGTTTGATTTGGTTGACACACAAGTTGCTGTGCGCGCCGTAGCTCAGGCCCACGCTGGCAGAGGCGCGCGATATTTCTTCCATGGCCACCATATGTGCGAGGTAGCCCATGTTGGCGCCCCCGTCATCTTCACCCACGGTGATGCCCAAGACCCCAAGGTCGCCCATCTTGCGCCACAGGTCCATGGGGAATTGGTCGTCATGGTCGATCTGTGCAGCACGGGGGGCGATCTCAGCTTGCGCGAAATCTCGCACCGCGTCGCGCAGGGCATCGATGTCGTCACCCAATTGAAAGTTCAGGCCGGGTAAGTTGTTCAATTTTTTCTCCAGTGGGTCAGTAGGTTTTGTTCACGGTGGCTAGGGTTTGCTGCATCAAAGCGCAAGGGGACTCACCGCCGTTGTCGTCCAAGTGCACCACTTCGGCGGTGGTGATGATGAGACGTTTGCCAGCGCGCACCACATGACCGCGGGCGCGTAACTCGCCGCCTTGGAAGGCTGCAAGGAAGTTGATCTTGTATTCCACGGTGGTCACCTCTTGGTCATGGGCCGCCATGGTGAGTCCGGCATAGCCCGCTGCGATGTCAGCCAACGCGCCCATGGCACCCCCGTGATAGCCGCCTTGTTGCTGGGTCACCCGCTCGGAGTAGGGCAAGGCAATTTCAACCTCACCCGGCGCAACCGACACGATGCGCGCACCAAGGTGCTGCATCATGCCTTGGCGCACAAAGCTGGCTTCGATGCGGGCGTGTAGTTCTGGGTGTGCAGATGCGGCAGGTGTCATGCTTTGCTCGCTTTCGCAGTCTTGACCAATTTCGCCAGTTTGTCATCTTGCTTGGCCAACAAAGCACGGGCCTCTTTTTCATGCGCTTTGACTTCGTCGAGGTTGGCCAATATTTCCGTCATTTGCGCTTCAAGATCACGCTTGTGGGCGTTGAGCACGATCAAAAATTTTTGCAGCTGAGGTCCTGTGTCGCGCGGACTGTCGTACATGTCGATCAAATCTTTGGCCTCGGTCAGGGACAGACCCAACCGTTTGGCTCGTAAAGTGAGTTTGAGGCGTGTGCGATCGCGGTGGCTGTACACCCGGTTACGCCCGCCGGGGCCAGAGCGCTCAGGCTGCAACAGGCCCATGTCTTCGTAAAAACGGATGGCGCGTGTGGTGAGGTCAAATTCACGCGCTAAGTCGCTGATGGAATACGTGGTCGCCATGGTTGCCTTGTTTACGTTTACGTAAACGTCAATTATGACGTGAAATCTCCAAAAATTGCCTCAAGACCATGGCGGTAAGGGTTCATCCTTAAGAATGCGGCGACGTTGCGCATAGTCGGGCATGACGCTTTGCACGGTTTCCCAAAAGCGTGGGCTGTGGTCCATGACGCGTAAATGGCTGAGTTCGTGGGCCACCACGTAGTCGATCACATCGGGCTTGTGGTGCACCAATCGCCAATTGAGGCGAATGGCCCCATCGGCACTGGCGCTCCCCCAGCGTGTGGCTGCGCTGCTGAGCGAGACACGTTGCCACTGCACGCCGAGCTGCGGTGCAAAGTGGTTGAGGCGCTCAACAAACAGCGCTTTGGCTTGGCGCATGAGCCAGGCTTGGACGGCGTCGCGGATTTGTGGTGGCTCGGCGTTCAGCGGCAGGCCTAGGCGCAAGGTGTGGCGCAAGGGCGGCAGGTCTTTCGCCGACACCTCATCAGGGGGTGGAGGTGGTGCAACTTCAAACTGCGCGCTGTTTTTTTTGAGAGCCGTGGATGAGTCAAGTACCACTTGTAACTGGTCGCCCAAATAGGGCAGGACCACACCATCGGCCCAGACGATACGGGCTGCGCCCAGTTGCTGTTGGCGCTCTTGCATCTCCACCAATTTGCGGGCAATCCAGTCAGATTTTTCTCGCAAAGCTGACTCCACCTCGCCCACCGTGACCCAGCGCGGCGCACTGACTTCTAAGCCGTCGGGGCCAACGGCCATGCCGATGGTGCGCCGTTTGGCACGCCTAAAGGCGTAGGCCACATCGGTATTGCCCAGCTGAATGCGGCGGGTGGCGCGGGGGTGTGCGTAATGCGCTTTGGGCAGCACTTGGCCCAAATGTTCAGAGGGTTGATGCGGGCCATGCAGTGCGCGAGGTTTGGGCCGAGGCAGTGGTTTGGCGGCTGGCGCGCCGTCGAACATGTCGAGCACGAGTTGCAAAAAGCGGCTCATGCGGCTGGGCTCAGCGTTGGCCGAGGTAGGCCTCGGGGTCGAGGCGGTGCATCTCGGCTTCGATCCAAGCCTCCACCTCTGCCATCAGCTCGTCGGCATCGCGGCCCGCACTGGGTATGGGCTTGCCGATTGACACATCGACCACGCCTGGGTGCTTGATGAAGGCTTTGCGCGGCCAACATTTGGCCGAAGTCACTGCCACGGGAATGACGGGTGCGCCCGTGGCAATGGCCAGACGTGTGCCGCCGCTTTTGTAAGTGCCGCGCTCGCCGCGGGGAATGCGAGTGCCTTCTGGAAACATGATGACCCAAACACCGCGGTCTAACAAGGCTTTGCCCTGCTCCACCACTTTGGCAAACGCTTTGGCGCGTTGGCTTCGGTCGATGTGAATCATGTTCAAGCTACCGATGGACCAACCAAAGAACGGCACATAGAGCAGCTCTTTTTTGAAGACATAGGCCAAGGGATGCGGCATGATGACAGGCATCAAAAACGTCTCGTAGGTAGATTGGTGTTTGACCAACAAAATGGCGGGGCTGGTCTCACCTAAGGGCAAGTTGTCGTGACCTTGAACTTGATAACGTATGCCCATGATGAGGCGGGCAGAATTCACACTGAGTGTGAGCCACTTTTGCGCAATGGCGTAGCGGGTCTCGCCATGGGCGCCAATCCAGCGGGCAAGCAAGATGAGCAGGGTGTACGGAATGACGGTGACAAACATGAACACCATGTGGAGCGCAGAGCGAAGCAGTGCCATCACGCCACACCACCTGCTTTGGTTTTAGCGGCAGCATCGGACATGGCCAGCAGCCACTCCGCAAATTCGCTTAAGTCGGTGTGCGCCATGGTGCCTTTAGGAAAGTCAACGGGAAGTGGTTGACCTAACACTTTTTCGCCTTTGCCCGTGTGCACCAAGTGAGTGACGCAACCCACCGCAGCGCCGGCCTGCAAGTCTCGCAACGAGTCGCCCACGGTGTGCACGCCTTTGAGGTCCATGCCGTAGCGCTCGCCAATTTGCTCGAACAATCCGGGCAAGGGCTTGCGACAGTTGCAGGTTTCTTCAGGGCTGTGCGGGCAATAAAACACGGCGTCAATGCGGCCACCGGCGGCAGCTAAGAGCTTATGCATTTTGGTGTGCATGGCGTTTAAGGCGGCCACATCAAACAACCCACGGCCCAAGCCCGATTGGTTAGACGCCACCACCACGCGCCAACCGGCGTGGTTCAAGCGCGCAATCGCTTCAAGTGCGCCGGGTAGCGCGATCCATTCATCAGCTGACTTGACGTAGTCGTCACTGTCTTGGTTGATGGTGCCGTCGCGGTCAAGGATGACGAGTTTGGTGTGCATGGTGGCTAGGTTTTGGCTTTAAGAAGCAAGGGCGGACAAATCGGCCACACGGTTCATGGCGAGGTGCAAGCACTTGAGCAGGCCTTGGCGGTTGAGACGCAAGTCCATCTCTTCAGCATTGACCATGACGTCATCAAAGAACGCATCGACCGGAGATCGAAGGGCGGCCAAAGTTTGCAGTGATGCGGTGTAGTCACCCGCATTGAACTGCGCCTCGGACTCGGGCAACAGCTTTTGCATGACGGCATAAAGTGCTTGCTCAGCATCTTCTTTGAACAGGGCTGTATTGACATGCGCATCGACCTCACCTGCTTTTTTGAGCACGTTACCAATGCGCTTGTTGGCGGCTGCCAAGGCGGGGCTCTCCGGCAAGGCAGCAAAAGTGCGCACGGCCGTGAGACGCTTGCCCACATCGCGCAAGCGTTGTGGACGCAAGGCCAACACAGCCTCGACTTCTTGGGCCGAGTAGCCTTGTTCGCGCAGTCCACCCGAAAGACGGTCGTAGATGAACGAGGTCAACACAGCAGCAGGGTCGTCGATTTTGTCGCCAAAGGCGGGGATGGCTTGTGCAATCAAAGCATCCAAGTCCACGTCCAAATCAGCTTCGCTCAGCATGCGAACCACACCCAAAGCGTGACGGCGTAACGCGAACGGGTCTTTGTCGCCTGTCGGCAAGTTGCCAATACCAAACATACCGACCAAGGTTTCGAGCTTGTCTGCCAAGGCCACGATCAGGCCCAGCCTGTTGCGTGGCAATGCGTCGCCAGCAAAGCGGGGTTTGTAGTGGTCTTCGATGGCTAGCGCCACATCCTCTCCCAAGCCATCGTGACGCGCATAGTAGCCCCCCATGATGCCTTGCAGTTCAGGAAATTCGCCCACCATGTCGGTCAGCAAATCGGTTTTGGCCAGTTGGGCTACGGTGTCGACAGCTTGCAAAAAACCGTCGTTTTTGGATTGAGGCAACAGTGCCGCAATGCCTTTGGCAATGGCGCGCACGCGGTCGGTGCGCTCACCTTGTGTGCCGAGTTTGTTGTGATAGACGACCTTGGCCAAACCTTGCACGCGCGAGGCGAGCGTCTTTTTGCGGTCTTGGTCAAAGAAGAATTTGGCATCTGCCAAACGTGGGCGAACGACGCGCTCGTTGCCACCAATGACTGCCGATGCGTCATCGGGTGTGATGTTGCTGACCACCAAAAACTGGTGGGTCAACTTGCCCGCAGTGTCGAGTAATGGAAAATATTTTTGGTTGGCCTTCATCGTGAGAATCAGACACTCTTGGGGCACGTCGAGGAATTGTTTTTCAAACGCACAGACCAACACGTTGGGGCGCTCAACCAAGGCAGTGACTTCTTGAACCAATGCATTGTCGAGCAACACTTGATCCATGTCTGCCTCGCTGTGCGCCTGCATGCCGCGCTCCACTTCAAGTACCGCATGGCATTGTTTGGCTTTTGCGCGCAGTTGTCGAATCATTTCACGACTTCGGTCCTCATAGCTGGCAATGACTGCGCCTTCGTTGGCGAGTGTGTCAGCATACGCATCAGCGGTGGCAATGACCACGGGCGACACCTTGGCTTCAAAGCGGTGGCCTTGTGTGCAGTTGCCAGCCGTCAGGCCCAGTGCTTTGACAGGCACAACGGTGCTGCCGTGCAAAGCCACCAAGCTATGCGCTGGGCGCACAAAGTTGACACTGCTCCAGCCTGGCAATTCACAGTCAGTTTCAAGCTGGTAGCTCATCACTTTTGGGATGGGTAATTTGGCAATGGCTTCGTTCAAGGCTTTTTGTAAGCCATCGACCAAGTTCGCGCCTTTGACAATGCTGTCGTAGTACAAGGCCTCGGCTTTGCCATCGGGTGCGCGTTTGAGATGCGCCAACACCTCTGGACCGACACCCAAAGCTTGCAACTTTTTCAACAAGGCTGCTGTGGCTTGGCCATTGGCATCCAAGCCCACCGAGACGGGCATGAGTTTTTGCTGCACTGCTTTGTCAGCAGCGAGCGTAGACACCGCTGTGATGTGAGCCGCCAAACGGCGTGGCGACGCAAAGGCGGTCACAGCCGAATGGGCATCGGTCAAGCCTTGTGCTTTGAGTTGTTCAAAAAGAACGCAGGAGAAAGCACGCCCAAGTTGTTGCAAGGCTTTGGGGGGGAGCTCTTCGACGAAGAGTTCAATGAGTAGGTTTTGAGTGGTCATGTTTGAATTTCCTACGCTCACGCGCTCTTCTTCGGCATTTGCGCCACCCACTCACGCGGAGCCATTGGAAAGCCCAAGCGCTCACGGCTCTCAAAATAGCTTTGCGCAACAGCACGTGCCAAGTTGCGGATACGCCCAATGAAGGCCGCACGCTCGGTCACACTGATAGCGCCACGCGCGTCCAACATGTTGAAGGTGTGTGCGGCTTTGAGCACTTGTTCGTAGGCGGGTAATGCGAGTTGAACGCCGATCAAATGCTGCGCTTGTTTTTCGTGCGCGCCAAAGGCGGTGAACAAAAACTCAGCGTCGCTGTGCTCGAAGTTGTAGGTGGATTGCTCAACTTCGTTTTGTTTGTAGACATCGCCGTAGGTGAGTCCTTCAGTCCATTGCAGGTTGTAGACGTTGTCCACGCCTTGCAAGTACATGGCCAAGCGCTCCAGACCATAGGTAATTTCGCCGGTGATGGGTTTGCAGTCAATGCCGCCGACTTGTTGGAAGTAGGTGAACTGTGTGACCTCCATACCGTTTAACCAAACTTCCCAGCCCAAGCCCCAGGCGCCCAAGGTCGGATTTTCCCAATCGTCCTCTACAAAGCGGATGTCGTTTTTTTTGAGGTCAAAGCCGAGTGCTTCGAGTGATCCCAGGTACAGCTCCAAGATGTTGCTGGGGGCAGGTTTTAACACCACTTGGTATTGGTAGTAATGCTGCAAGCGATTGGGATTTTCGCCGTAGCGTCCGTCTTTGGGGCGGCGACTGGGTTGCACGTAAGCGGCCTTCCAGGGCTCTGGTCCTAATGCGCGCAGGAATGTCGCGGTGTGTGAGGTGCCTGCACCGACCTCCATGTCAATGGGTTGCAACAAGGCGCAGCCTTGCTCGGCCCAATAAGACTGGAGTTTGAGAATAATTTGTTGAAAAGTCAGCATGCAAAGTGGCCAGCAAGCGCTGGCAAATTAAGCTGCGGGTCAAGATGCCCGCAATCTGAAGATTTTACGGGCCGAAACGCCTCAGTCCGTGCCTAGATGCGTGAGCCATGCCAGCCACGACCAGCAAAATCAACAATGCAAATAGAACCAGAGGCCACAGCCCAAATACAGATACCCATTGCGCATATGGCGTGGTGGGGCCGTGCATGCCATAGACTTCGGCCGTGAGTGCGCCCTGCACTGCGCTTGGCAGGCGATGTGTGACTCGTCCTTGTGCATCGATGATGGCGGTGGCACCCGTGTTGGTGGCGCGCAGCATGGGACGGCCCAGCTCAAGCGCACGCATGCGCGAGATCAGCAAATGCTGCTCGATGGCCACTGTGTCCCCAAACCACGCGATGTTGCTGAGGTTGACCATCAGGGTAGGGGCCGTGTTGGGATTGACAAAGTTGCGCGCCAATTCTTCGCCAAACAGATCTTCATAGCAAATATTGGGGGCAATACGCTCGCCCCTGAATACCAAACTTGGTTGGGCCACATCGCCCCGCGTGAATTCCCCCAAGGGAATGTGCATCATGCGTACAAACCACTGGAACAGTGGCGGAACAAATTCTCCAAACGGCACCAGATGGTGCTTGTCATATTGGTAGCTCGCAGTGTCTGCGGGTGAGGTTTGTGGCAACAGCGCAATGACTGAATTGCTGTATTTCAGTTGTCCTTGTTCGCTTTTCATGGCCAGTGGCAGGCCGATCAGTGCGGCTTGGGGGCCTTTGCTAAAGTGCGCTAGGAGTGGTTGCCAGTAATGCTCTGGCATTTGTTGCTGAATCAACGGGATTGCGGTTTCGGGTGTAACGGTGAGGTCACTGGCACTCGATAACAATGCTTCGCGGTAGTCTCGCAAGGCGCGGTTGATTCCCTCACCAAACTTCATGTCTTGGGGGATGTTGCCTTGCAACAAAGTCACACGCAAAGGGGTTTCTGAGCGATGCACCACCTTGTCTACACGACTGGGAGAGTTGACCCATGTGTAGCCCAAAGCTGCAACAAAGACGGACATGCCCGCTATTGCCAATCTCGAACTGGTCCGTCGTCCCCTGCGCTCTGCTGCAAAAGCCATGGCGATGAATGCAGACAGTGCACACAAACCATAAACGCCTATCCATGGCGCCCAATGCTGCAGCGCGCTTTCCACATGGGCATACCCCACTGCCCCCCACGGAAAGCCTGTCCAAATTGTGCCTCGGACAATTTCAGCCAGCAACCAAGTTGCAGCAAATGCGCTCGCGCGCGGCAAGACGGCCACCCCAGTTTTGCATACCTTGTAAAAAACCACGCATGCTGCGCCGTAAAAAATTGCTAAACCCGATGCCAACAAAAAAACTGCCATGGCAGCGATAGGCGCTGGTAAACCGCCGTATTTGTTCATAGAGATGAACAACCACCAAATACTGCCTATGAGCCAAGCCAATGAGAAAATCCAGCCGCAAAGAAAAGCTTGTTTGCTTGATTCACTGCGATCCAAGGTGCCCGCAAGCACCATCAAACTTAAACACTGCAACCAGCCTTGCGGTACACCATAAAAAGCGCCATCCAATGGCCAGGCCAGTGATATTGCCTGCGCCAATCCGGACACCAGCAACAGCGCCGTTACCCGCCATGTCAATGGCCACCTGTGGTCCGCGCGGTTGCTGTCACGCATAGGGTTATGGTTGCGCTTTTTCTATGGGCGCGGGGTAGACCTTGAACCACTTCACAGCACCACCACGCGTGTGGAGGACTTCAAATCGTAGTTTGTTAATTTCAAAGTGTTCACCACGTCGCGGCACATGGCCCATGGCATGGGCGATGAAACCGCCAATGGTGTCGAAATTTGTATCCTCGGATTGCTCTGCCGCGGTCACCTCTAAATGTGTGCCAAACGCTTCCCCAACCCGCTCGAGCGAGGCATCGCCGCTGACACGGTAGGTTTGATCGGCGAGTGCAAAAATATCGCCGACATCTTCTTGGCTGTCGAATTCATCCTCGATGTCGCCAACGATTTGCTCCAACACGTCTTCAATCGTGATGAGGCCAGCGATTCGACCAAACTCATCGACCACCAAGGCCATGTGGTTGCGTGTGTTGCGAAATTCCCTCAGCAAATCATTCAAACCTTTGCTCTCAGGCACAAAAACCGGAGGCCGCAAAAGGGTTCGAATGTTGAGCGAAGGTGCTCTTTGCAGCTTCAGCAAATCTTTAGCTAACAAAATGCCCACTAAGTTATCGCGCTCACCCTCAAATACAGGAAATCGCGAGTGCCCCGTATCGATGACTTGATGCAAACTTGTCTCAACGGGTGCATCTAAATTGATCAGGTCCATGCGTGGCGCCGCCACCATCACTTCACCTGCTGTGAGATCGGCCATGCGCAGAACACCTTCTAACATCAGGCGACTTTCTGCCCCGATGACTTGGTTGTCTTCTGCGTCGGAGAGCGCATCTAGCAACTCTTCTCGCGAATCAGGGCCAGGGTGTATGAACTCAACCAACCGCTGCCAGTAGCTGCGCGTGTCTTGTTTATCGTTATCTCGTATATGCGGGGGTATCACAGTGTTGCGGCAGGTGCCGCGAGAGTCTTACAAGCCTTAAGCATAGCCCATACGCAAGGCGATTGCGTTATTCGGCAGCCTGATGTCGGGCATTGCGTACGCCTGTTCGTATTTCTTGGACTTGGGCCAAGAAGCTCCAGAAGCGTTTGGCATCCTCTTTGATGCTGTAGTTGGTTTTTGCGTACTGATCTGCGACAAATTCTGAGATTCGGCTGTCTAAGTTACGTTCTGATAAGCTCAAAAATGCCTCTGTTTCGCAGCCATCTCGTTCAATCTTGGCCCCGCATTTCCGTGCAATGCTGATCATGGGCGCGTTTTCGCTCAAGGCATGGATGTACATCTGGTAGACCTTTTCATTGCGCGCGTGAATGACGGCACGTTGAAATAGTTTTGCGCCATAACCGCGTCCTCGTGCGTGAGCAGTCACTGACACGCCGAACTCTGCGCTGTAGGCCTGCCCTTCTTCCTTCATCAGTGCCAAATGCGCCATTGCAATGATTTGAAGGTCAGCATTGAAGACGCCATAAATCTCATCGCGATCGAAATTCAACCCTGCTACATATTGTTCAATCTGACTGTCGTTGGTTGTGTATCCAAAGCGTAAATATCGATCGCGTGGAGACAATTCATACAAATGCTGCAAAATTTGTGAGCGATGTTCAGGACCCAAGTGCGAAATAGGAATGAATGCGCCTTGTGCTTTGTCCAACAACTCCTGCGAAACACCTGTGAAGCGCAGCATGTTTTTGCTGCCTCTCAGTGTTTTTTTTGGAGTGAGTTCATTGATAAGTGACATGGGCTCACTTTAAGGGTTTTCCCTTGCTTTCGATGTTTCCAGATGGGGATTAGGTGGCGCCCTCTAAATCTGATGTTTGGTTGTGTAACTTGAGGAACACCCATGGATTTGCTTTCAGCCCAAGAGCACCAGTAACTGATAAGGTATGTATCTTTGTAAAGATCTCTATTGACTATTCATGCACAAACTTCCTGATGGCGTTACTTTTATTGAGCGCGGATGGCTCTCTTCTAACAATGTACTCATCCAAGACACCGACCAAGCTGTGCTTGTGGATACAGGTTATTGGACACATGCCCATCAAACTGCTTCCTTGGTTGCATCCGCTCTCAATGACCGGCCTTTGACGGCAATCATCAATACCCATTTGCACAGTGATCACTGCGGAGGCAATGCGCATTTACAAGATATCTACCCGCTCATCCGCACTTTTATTCCTCCTGGTCATTCTGCGTATGTTGATGCCTGGGATGCTGAGGCACTCACTTACGTCCCTACTGGTCAATTTTGTCCAATTTTTTGTAAGACAGATTTGATTTCAAATGGTGATTCATTTTCTGTTGGCCATGCAACATGGCATGCGTACAGCACCCCGGGTCATGATCCCAACGCTATTGTTTTATTCCAAGAAAGGGATGGCGTCCTTATTTCAGCTGATTCACTTTGGGAAAATGGTTTCGGTGTTGTTTTCCCAGAAATCGAAGGTACGAATGCTTTTGATGAGGTTGATGAAACCTTAAAAATCATTGAACAACTCAATCCCCGAATCGTTTTACCGGGTCACGGTTCTGCATTTACGGATGTTGCAGCTGCAATTTCAAGAGCAAAGTCGCGGTTGCGCCAATTCAGAGAAAACCCTGAAAAACACGCCTTGTATGCTGCCAAAGTTTTATTGAAATTTAAACTTCTTGAATTGCAAAAGGTCAAACTAATTGACTTGATTGCTTGGGCCAATTCAGTGCGCTATCTAAAGCTCCTACAAAAGAGTTATCCGATGAACAGTGATTTTGATGCGTGGATTTTTAATCTATGTAGAAGTTTAGAAACAAGTGGCGCATGCGAAATAGACGAGCCATTCATCGTCAATAGCAATTAAGCAACCCCAAAAAACAAAACCCCCCACTCAAAAGAGTGGGGGGTTTCGAGGCTGTAATAGCCTGACAATGTCCTACTTTCACACGGGAACCCGCACTATCATCGGCGCTAAGTCGTTTCACGGTCCTGTTCGAGATGGGAAGGAGTGGTACCAACTTGCTATGGTCATCAGGCATAACTTGTTGTCACCTTGAATTTAATCAAGGCAACGAATTCATAGAGAGATATCAGATTTATTTTGAATGCGTCACTTGGCATAACTTCCTTGATCACAACGAACCCGTTAAGGTCCAGATCAAAGTTATAGGGTCAAGTCGCACGAGCAATTAGTATCAGTTAGCTTAACGTATTACTACGCTTCCACACCTGACCTATCAACGTCCTGGTCTTGAACGACTCTTTAGGGGGCTCAAGGCCCCGGCAGATCTCATCTTGAAACGAGTTTCCCGCTTAGATGCTTTCAGCGGTTATCTCTTCCACACATAGCTACTCGGCAATGCCACTGGCGTGACAACCGATACACCAGAGGTGTGTCCACTCCGGTCCTCTCGTACTAGGAGCAGGCTTCCTCAAATCTGCAGCGCCCACGGAAGATAGGGACCAAACTGTCTCACGACGTTTTAAACCCAGCTCACGTACCTCTTTA
>NZ_DAIRSK010000029.1:0-21550 GCF_036804465.1 Limnohabitans sp. | reverse complement strand
GAGCCTGGCATCTTCCATGCGCGCTCGCTCACGGCTAAGGTTTGTTGCAAGCTGATTTTTTTAGACTTCAGGGCATCAAACACAAGATAGGCCGTCATCAATTTGGTCAAGGAAGCAGGCTCAATGGGCTTGTCTGCATCCAATTCAGCCAGCGTTTGCTGAGCCGTCAGATCCAGCAGCAAATAGGCGCGCGCCGCAATCTCAGGTGGCTGCGGAACTTGTGCCTGGACCTGAAACGCGCCGATCAAGCCCATCAAAAAACCGATGACAGTGGTGCGTAGAAAACGTGACATGGCGATCTTCAAGTGAAATGGTATTGAAAAAAGTGGTGATGCCGAGAATGCAAGCGCCCTTTGCGCCACGCAAAGGTTTAGCTCAACAAATGGCGCACCACTAAATTCTTAAGGAGCGGCAATTGTCCATGAAAGAAATGCCCACCACCTGGCACCACCGTCACAGGCAGGCTTTGCGGGCGAGCCCAGTCCATGACCGAGCTCAGAGGCACCGTGTCGTCTTGCTCGCCGTGCACCACCAAGGTTTTGTCGTGCAACTCTGGCGCAACAGCGGCCACAGAAAAGCGGTGCGCAGCGGTGCCCACAAAGACAACCTTATCTATCGCACGCTTGGACTGCAGCTCGGCCAAGGCATGACTGGCCACCACAGAGCCAAACGAAAAACCAGCTATCGCCAACGATCCCAATGGCGCCACTTGCGCCACCACGCTCAAAAAGTCGCGCGCTTCGCCTACGCCCTCATCGTGCACGCCGCCAGATGCGCCCACGCCGCGGAAGTTAAAGCGCACCACCGTCCAGCCGCATTGCACAAAAGCTCGCGCCACTGTTTGGACCACCTTGTTGTCCATCGTGCCACCAAACAGCGGGTGCGGGTGGGCCACAATGGCTACGCCGCGTGATTCGACCAGCGGCTCGTCGCGCAAGGCCTCGATGGCGCCCGCTTCGCCTTGCAGCGTGATTTTTTGAGTTTGTGAATTCATGCGCGCTTCAACGCCCCACGTCAGCGGGCAGCACCAAGCGCTCGACCACCTGGCCATTTTTCAAATGACTTTGCACAATTTCGTCCACATCATGGTTGTCCATCACCGTGTACCAAACACCTTGCGGATAGACGACTGCCACGGGGCCCCCTGCACAGCGGTCTAAGCAACCCGCCTTGTTCACGCGCACACCCCCAACACCCGCTAAGCCAGCGGCTTTGACTTGGGCTTTGCAGTGATCAAAGGATGCTTGTGCGCCCAAGTTGGCGCAACAGTCTTGTCCGTTTTCGCGCTGATTCAGGCAGAAAAAAATATGGTGTTTGTAGTAAGGAGTGGGTGTCATGGCTCAATTTTAGTTTTGTGAATTTCGTTCGCGCGACAAATGCACCAGCGCCAGTATCAACACAGCATAAGGCCACAGCCAGCCCAGCCATTGCACGAGGCCGTGAAAGCGAATGAAGCGACCCTGCTCCCACGTTTGCAAGGTTTGCGCAAAATACGCACTTTCGGGCGACTGATTCAGCACACTTTGTTGCACCAACACGGCCAGCAACAAAAAGGCCCACGCGGTACGCGCAGACAAAGGTAAAAAAACCAGGGCCGCCACGCAGCCAAACACCAAGCCCAATATCACCGGCAAATCCAGCCAGACCCACGCATGCACAGGGCCATAGCTGAGCGCTGCTGACAAAGCACTCACACCCAAGGCCATCGTCAGCACGACCACAAGATAAACAAGCCGCTGCCCAACTTGGCGAATCACCCCAAAACCTAACAAGCACGGCACCAACAGGCCAAGCATCACGCACAGCAACTCAGCCCCGGGCAGCAAAGGCTCAAGCTCAAAGGCGCGCAGGGGAATCCAGTCTTCAAACGGCGTGGCCTCAAAGGCGCTGGTGAGCGCGTCTTCCACCCGCTCCCAGACCTGACCCAAACCCAAAGGCACGGCCACGGGAAACAACAAGGCAACTGGCCAGACCGCCATCAACACCAAAGCCATATAAGCATCGCGCACAAACCAACGCGCTCTGAACTGACTCCAGCGGCGAAGCAAACCCAAATGCTCTAACGAGTTGGCCAATACAGCGCCCAGAAAAGCGCCGGAGGTGTTGAGCAAAAAGTCTGGAAATGACGGCACACGCGCAGGCAAATAACTCTGCAAGCCCTCCATGGCCAACGACAAGCAGGCCGCCGCCGCCGTGGCAACCAGCACCTCACGGGTTTGCCAGCCCATGCGCATGGCGCTCAACGTCAGAAAGAAGCCCAAAGGGGCGTAGCCCAACACATTGGCCGCCACATCGAAACCCAACCAGTACTTGGGCCAAGGGGCTGTCAAAAACGACCAGGTCCAAATGCCTTGGTCGCGCCACTGGTCAAACGGATACAGACTCGCGTAGACGATCAAAGCCACACATATTTGCGACAAGGGCCAAGCGGAGGTTTTGCGCATGGGCCGAAACCTGGGGTTAGAAAGGCTTGACGATCACCAAAATCACGGCAATGGAGAAAAGCACCACAGGAGCCTCGTTGAACCAGCGGTACCAAACATGGCCATGGGTGTTGTTGTGCGCTTCAAACTTGCGCAACAAACGACCACACAGATGGTGGTAGCCCAAAGCCAGCAGCACCACCGTCAACTTGGCGTGCATCCATCCGTTGCCTGGCCCCATGCCAATGCCGTAGTACAACCACAGCACCAAACCCAAGACCAGCGCAGGCAACATCAGCAGCGTGGTGAAGCGCATCAGCTTGCGCGCCATCAGCAGCAACCGAGCCTCTTCAGCAGAAGAGCCTGGCTCGACTTGGGCCAGATTTACAAAAATGCGCGGCAAATAAAACAAGCCCGCAAACCAGCTAGCGACGAAGATGAGGTGAAAGGATTTGATAAGCAGCATAGGTACAGTTTAGCCGCGCTCAAAAAAAACCCGACTCAAGGTGGGCCTTCAAGGGGCCAACACGCCCTCGGGCTCTTCAGCGACAGCCGCAAACAGGCACAATTTCGCACATGCAACACCCATTCGCCCCCTTCCCCGCCAACCGCCCTCGCCGTTTGCGTCGTGACGACTTCACCCGCCGCTTGGTGCGCGAACACGCCCTGAGCGTGAACGATTTGATTTACCCCGTCTTCGTACTCGAAGGCGAAAAGCGCCGCGAAGCCGTGGCATCCATGCCTGGGGTTGAGCGCCTCAGCCTCGACTTGCTGCTGCCTGTGGCCGAACAATGCGTGACGCTGGGGATTCCTGTCATGGCGCTGTTTCCCGTGATCAGCAGCCATCTCAAAACTCCCGATGGCGTAGAGGCCACCAACCCAGACGGCTTGGTCCCCCACGTCGTGCGCGAGCTGAAACAACGTTTCCCAGAACTGGGCGTGATGACGGATGTCGCGCTTGACCCCTTCACCAGCCATGGCCAAGACGGTTTGCTGGACCACACAGGCTACATCCTCAACGACGAAACCACTCGCATGTTGGTCAAGCAAGCGATGACGCAAGCGGATGCTGGCGTGGACATCGTGGCGCCCAGCGACATGATGGATGGCAGGATTGGTGCGATTCGCCAAGCACTGGAAACGCGTGGACACATCCACACACGCATCATGGCTTACAGCGCCAAATACGCCAGTGCCTTTTACGGCCCCTTCCGCGACGCCGTAGGTTCTGCAGGCAACTTAGGCAAAAGTGACAAAAAGTCTTATCAAATGGACCCAGGCAACACCGACGAAGCTTTGCGCGAAGTGGCGCTCGACATTGCCGAAGGCGCCGACATGGTGATGGTCAAACCCGGTATGCCCTACCTCGACGTGGTGCGCCGCGTGAAAGACGAGTTCCAGGTCCCCACCTTTGCCTACCAAGTCAGCGGCGAGTACGCCATGCTCAAAGCCGCCGCCCAAAACGGCTGGCTCGACCACGATGCGGTGATGATGGAGAGCTTGCTTGCCTTCAAGCGGGCTGGCGCAGACGGTGTGCTGACTTACTTCGCCATCGACGCCGCCCAAAAAATACACCGCTTGACCTGAGCGCTTGGCCCAGGTTTTGGGGGATGTCAGCCAAGTTACTCGCCTCGACAAACTTGCGATGTATCGTGTCAGGCTAGCTCAACAATCACGACACGAAGGAGACTGACTTGAACCCCGTACTCTTAATCACCGGCGCAAGCCGCGGCATTGGCGCAGCCACTGCCATTTTGGCAGCACAACAAGGCTGGGCCGTCGCTGTCAATTACGCCAGCAACGCACAAGCTGCCGACCGCGTGGTGACACGCATTCAAAACGCAGGCGGCAAAGCTTTTGCTGTGCAGGCTGATGTAGGGGACGAGGCGCAAATCATGCGCATGTTTGCCGAAGTGGATGACAAATTGGGCCGCATCTCGGGGCTCGTCAACAGCGCAGGCGTGGTGGACATGACCGCCAAAGTCGACGCACAAAGCTGGGACCGTTGGGAGCGCATGATGCGCATCAACATCTTGGGCTCCATGGCTTGTGCGCGCGAAGCCGTTCGCCGCATGAGCACCTTGCACGGCGGCACTGGCGGCAGTATTGTGAACCTGTCGAGTGCCGCCACGCGGCTTGGCGGCGCGGGCCAGTACGTTGACTACGCCACCGCCAAAGGCGCCATCGATGCCTTCACCATTGGCTTGGCCAAAGAAGTGGCGGCTGAAGGCATTCGCGTCAACGCTGTTCGCCCTGGCTTGATCGACACCGAGATCCACGCCTCAGGCGGCCTGCCCAACCGCGCCCGTGACTTGGCGCATCTGATTCCCATGCAACGCGCTGGCACCGCAGAGGAAGTGGCGCAAGCCATCGTGTGGCTGCTCAGCGATGCATCGAGCTACACCACCATGAGCTTGATGGATATTTCTGGCGGGCGCTAAAGCCCAGACCCAGCTCAAGCCGCAAACCCTGCTGCCATTGCCTTGCGCAAGTAATTCACCAACACGCTCACCGCGCGTGGCACATGGGGTGAATAAGGGCGAATTGCAAAGATGTGTTCGGCAAAGGCCCCCACGGGCCGCCAACCTGGCAAGACCTGCACCAGCGCCCCTTGTTGGAGGGGTGCTTGTGCACTGAAATCAGGCAACAAAGCAATGCCCAAGTGCGTCAATGCGGCCTCACGCAAGGCCTCGCTGTTGTTGGCTGCCAACTGCCCCGTCACAGGCACGGTGATGCGGCCGTCATTCGCATTCGCTTTTGATGTGTCTTTGGCACCCGTCGCCATGCTCACGAGCGTCCAAGTCGGGGTGTCTTGAGCTCGCAAGTAATGCAGGCAGTTGTGGCCCTGCAAATCTGCCGGTGATTGCGGCGTGCCGGCGCGGCGCAAATAGTCTTTGCTGGCTACCAACACCGAATGCGTGCTGCACAAGGTCCACGCCACATGCGTGTCGGGTGGACGAGCCGTGTGGCGGATAGCCAAGTCAAAGCCCTCGGTGGCCAAACTGCTGAGGCGATCGGACATGTCCAGCTCCAAGCGCACGTCTGGGTACTGGCTTAGAAAGTCGGCCAAGCGCGGTGCCAGTTGTTGCCTTGCAAATGCCACTGGCGCGGTCACTCGCAGCAAGCCTCGGGGCACACCAGCCAAATCGCGGACTTGGGCAAAGCTCTGTTCAATCTGCTCAAAAGAAGCACGCGTGTCGTCCACCAACCGCTGGCCCGCCTCGGTCAACCGCACGCTGCGGGTGGTGCGCTGCACCAAGGGCACACGTGCTGCGCGCTCGAGCTCGGCAATTCGTTGGCTCATGGCCGCCTTGCTTACCCCTAGGCGAGCCGCCGCTGCCGTGAAGCTGCCTTGTTGAGCCAGCACACTGAGCCAATGCAAGTGGTGCCAGAGCGCGTTGATTTTTTGGTCGTTCATGGCTTTATTGTTCACTATTTTGAACAATTAATTCAAATTTTCACACTTGTTGCAAGGCGCTCACCTGCCTACACTGCGTCATCTTTCACACCAAACGAGACACTTCATGACACAAAACATCATCGCGCATCACATCGGCGCCAGCCATGCCCAAGGCAGCAGCACACGCACACAACCTGTCTACAACCCCGCCACAGGCGCTGTCACTGGCCACGTCAGCTTGGCCAATGTGGCCGATGTGAATGCAGCGGTCGCCGCCGCCCAAAAAGCTTTCCCCGCTTGGGCCGACACCCCGCCCTTGCGCCGCGCCCGCGTGATGTTTAAGTTTTTGGAGTTGATGAACGCCAACAAAGACAAGCTGGCGCACATGATCACTGCCGAGCACGGCAAGGTATTCACCGACGCACAAGGCGAAGTGAGCCGCGGCATCGACATCATCGAGTTCGCCACGGGCATTCCTCAGTTGCTCAAAGGCGACTACACCGAGCAAGTCTCCACCGGCATCGACAACTGGACCATGCGCCAGCCCTTGGGTGTGGTGGCAGGCATCACCCCATTTAACTTCCCCGTCATGGTGCCCGCTTGGATGTTCCCCGTGGCCATTGCCGCTGGCAACACGTTTGTGCTCAAGCCCAGCCCGATCGACCCCACACCCTCGCTCTTCATGGCGGAATTGCTCAAGCAGGCAGGCTTGCCAGACGGCGTTTTCAATGTGGTGCAAGGCGACAAAGAAGCAGTCGACGCCTTGTTGGTGCACCCCGATGTGAAAGCCGTGAGCTTTGTGGGCTCCACCCCCATTGCCAACTACATCTATGAGACGGGTGCCCATCACGGCAAACGCGTACAAGCCTTGGGGGGTGCTAAAAATCACATGGTGGTCATGCCCGATGCGGACATTGACCAAGCGGTGGACGCCCTGATTGGCGCCGCCTACGGCTCGGCCGGCGAGCGCTGCATGGCCATCAGCGTTGCTGTGTTGGTGGGCAATGTGGCCGAGCGCCTCATGCCCAAATTGATTGAGCGCACCAAAGCCCTCAAAGTTCTCAATGGCGAAAACCTCGCTGCCGAAATGGGCCCTATCGTGACCGATGTGGCGCACAAGCGCATCACAGGCTATATCGAGCAAGGCGTCAAAGAAGGCGCACAACTCTTGGTCGATGGTCGCCACTTTGATAACGCCAGCGCTGGGAAAGACTGTGGCACCGACACATCCGGCGGCTTTTGGATGGGCGGCACGCTGTTTGACAACGTCACCCCCGACATGCGCATCTACAAAGAAGAAATCTTCGGCCCCGTGCTCAGCTGCATGCGTGTGGCTGACTTCGCACAAGCGGTAGACCTGATCAACGCCCACGAATTTGGCAACGGCGTGAGCTGCTTCACCCGCGACGGCCATGTGGCACGCGAATTTGCACGTCGCATCCAAGTCGGCATGGTCGGCATCAACGTGCCCATCCCGGTGCCGATGGCTTGGCACGGCTTTGGCGGTTGGAAGAAGAGTTTGTTCGGTGATATGCACGCCTATGGCGAAGAGGGCGTGCGGTTCTACACCAAGCAAAAGAGCGTCATGCAGCGTTGGCCTGAGAGCATTGGCAAAGGCGCTGAGTTCGTCATGCCGACATCGAAGTAACTTGTTCCTCTTTGGGGCTGGCGCGGTTGCATGTGCATCGGCAGCTTGGGGCAGCATGTTTTGCTCCTCGTCTGCTGCGCATCCGAATGTCGCGGCAACATGCCGCCCCAATCTAGCGCTGCACACGCAAGGGCGCTGTAACGCACACACGCACAAGCAAGCTACCATCCATGCACACAACAACCAAGAGTTGAGACATCTGCATGAGTGATACCCAGTTTGACTACATCATCGTCGGCGCAGGCACAGCCGGCTGTCTGCTGGCCAACCGGCTAAGCGCCAACGCCAGCAAACGCGTGCTGCTCATTGAAGCAGGCCGCAAAGATGATTACCACTGGATTCACATTCCCGTCGGCTACTTGCACTGCATCGGCAATCCACGCACCGACTGGCTCTTTCACACCGCACCCGATGCGGGTCTGAACGGTCGCAGTTTGCGCTACCCGCGTGGCAAAGTATTGGGCGGCTGCTCCAGCATCAACGGCATGATCTACATGCGCGGCCAAGCGCGTGACTATGACCAATGGGCCAACATCACGGGTGACGACCGCTGGCGCTGGGACAACGCGCTGCCTTACTTCAAACTCCACGAAGACCACCACGCCGGTGCCAATGCTTCGCACGGTGCCAAAGGCAGCAAAAGCGAAGTGCTGCTCGCAGACACCACGGTGTATGGTGAAACGCTGCGTCACCACATTGCTGGCGGCGAATGGCGGGTCGAGAAACAACGTCTGCGTTGGGACGTGCTCGATGCCTTCGCCCAAGCCGCGGTGCAGGCCGGCATTCCCGCCACCGACGACTTCAACCGTGGCAACAACGAAGGCGTGGGCTACTTTGAGGTCAACCAAAAAAGTGGTTGGCGCTGGAACACCGCCAAAGCCTTCATCCGCCCGACTTGCTACGCCCGTCCTAACTTTGAGCTGTGGTCTAGCGCACAAGTGTCAAAACTGCTGATGAGCACCGACACCGATGGTTCGCAACGCTGCACGGGCGCAGAGGTTTGGACAGGGCTTGAGCACATCACCGTCACAGCCAAACAATCGGTGGTGCTCTGCGCGGGCGCCATTGGCACGCCACAAATTTTGCAGCTCTCGGGCTTGGGCCCCGCACCATTACTCAAACAATTCGGCATTGAACCCATCATCGACTTGCCCGGCGTGGGTGCTAACCTGCAAGACCATTTGCAAATTCGCTCCGTCTTTAAAGTGCAAGGCGTGGACACGCTCAACACCTTGGCCAGCAGCTGGTGGGGCAAAGCCAAAATTGGATTGGAATACGCCCTGCATCGCAGCGGCCCCATGAGCATGGCACCGTCCCAGTTGGGCGCGTTCACCCGCAGCAGCCCTGACCAGCCCTACCCCAACATCGAGTACCACGTGCAACCACTCAGTCTTGATGCATTTGGTGAACCCTTGCACACCTTCAATGCCTTGACGGCAAGCGTGTGCAACCTCAACCCCAGCAGCCGAGGCACGGTCAACATCACCAGCGCCGACTTTGCAGATGCGCCCCAGATTGCCCCCAACTACCTGAGCACCGAAGCAGACCGCAAAGTGGCCGCTGATTCTCTGCGCGTGACACGGCGCATCGCGGCCCAACCCGCATTGGCCAAGTACCAGCCCGAGGAATACAAGCCAGGCGTTCAATACCAAAGCGACGAAGAGTTAGCCCGTTTGGCGGGCGACATTGCCACCACCATCTTTCACCCCGTGGGCACAGCGCGCATGGGTCGACTCGACGACCCCTTGGCTGTGGTCGACCCCGAATTGCGTGTGCGCGATGGGCGTGGCGGCTTGGTGCGCGGCCTGCGCGTGGTAGACGCCAGTGTGATGCCCACCATCACGAGCGGCAACACCAACAGCCCCACTTTGATGTTGGCTGAAAAGGCTGCCCAGTGGCTGGCGCACGAAGCAGCCCGCATCTGAATCAGGCGCTAGGGTAAATCCCCAAGGGAATTTCCTAGGCATGATGGGCCAAAGTTGCACTTACATTTACATCACTCGATAAGGCGTTTACGCCCTATGACGAGGGTCTGAGGAGACATACATAACAGGCGTTTCTTAAGGGAGCGTCACCCATAAAAAGGCACCGGTCACCCCGGTGCCTTTTGCTTTTTGAGCGCTGCGCTTTACACACCACAATCCACGCATGGAAATTTTCTTCACCACCATTGCATCTGCTTTGGCTGGCTTTGTGGACTCGATCGTGGGCGGTGGCGGATTGATTTTGCTGCCCGCCCTGTTTGCCGCTTATCCCAACGCCTCGCCTGCCACCTTGTTTGGCACCAACAAAAGCGCATCGGTCTGGGGCACGGCCTTTGCCACTTGGCAATACAGCCGCCGCATCGATGTGCGCTGGGCGGCCTTGCTACCGGCTGCGAGCGTCACCATGGCAGCATCGTTTGCCGGGGCTTGGCTCGTTACCTTGGTATCACCTGAGTTTTTACGTCGCTTACTCCCTGTTGTTTTGGTCGCGGTGCTTGCCTACACCTTGATGCGCAAAGACATGGGTCGCCACCATGCCCCACGTTTTCATGGCCGCAGGGAATTGCTGGCCACCAGCACCATCGGTTTGATCATTGGCTTTTATGACGGTTTCTTTGGCCCAGGCACGGGCAGCTTTTTTGTGTTTTTGTTGGTACGTTGGCTGGGCTATGACTTCCTCAACGCCTCGGTGGCAGCCAAACTGCTCAACATTTCCAGCAACCTAGCAGCACTGGTGCTGTTCACCTACAAAGGCCATGTTTGGTGGCACATGGCTTTGCCTCTGGCCATGGCCAACGTGGCGGGTAGCTTGTTGGGCACCCGCATGGCCTTGCAACATGGCGCAGGCTTTGTGCGCGGCATGTTCATCGCGGTCGTGAGCGCGCTGATTTGCAAAACCAGCTACGACGCGTTTTTACGTTAAAGCGATTTAACGCGCTGCGCTTGCCGCAGGTTTTTTCGCTACACCAGCGCTGGAGGCAGACGCTGGCTTGGCGGCCGCCGCCGCAGCAGCAGCTTTTTCAGCAGCCGATGCAGCCACGACAGGCTCTTCCACCGCCAGCTCTGCCGCCTTAGGCGGCCAAGGCACACTGGCCACAGCCCGTGACTTGCCAATGGGTCGGGTGGCTTGGCCCTTTTGCACCGCCTCAATGTCTTCTTGCGAGGGATATTGGCCCATGATGACAAAATCAAACACTCGGCGAGCAATCGGCGCTGCATTTTGTGCGCCAAAGCCAGCATTTTCTACCACCATGGCCAAGGCCACTTTGGGGTCGTCAGCGGGTGCGAAAGCGACAAACAAAGCATGGTCACGCAAGCGTTCATCAATGGTGGCCGCGTTATACTTTTCGTTTTGCTTCACCGTGAACACCTGCGCCGTTCCAGTCTTGCCTGCGCTCACATATTGCGCGCCAGCAAAACTGGTGGCAGACGTGCCTTCGATGTTCACACCCACCATCGCCTTTTTGATAATCTCTAAATTCTCTGGCAAGAATATGAGCTGCCCCACTGGCTCTTTGGCGACAGGCGTGGCAACCTTGGTCTCCACATCTACCACCTCACGCACCAAATGCGGCTTCATCTTCAAGCCGTTGTTGGCCAATGTGCCCATGGCGTGAGCAACTTGCAACATGGTGAAACTGTTGTAACCCTGGCCAATCCCAAGCGAAATCGTCTCGCCTGAGTACCACCGCTGTTGCTCGGGTTTCTTGTAGGTCGTGCGCTTCCACTCGGTCGATGGCAGCACACCGCGCGACTCACCCAAAATGTCGATGCCCGTGATTTGTCCAAAACCCAAGGGCTTCATTTGGTCGTGCATCATGTCCACGCCCATGTCACGTGCCAGCAAGTAATAGTAGGTATCGCACGATTCAACGATGGATTTGTGCATGTCCACCGTGCCGTGCCCGCCTTCTTTGTCATCCCGAAAGCGGTGGTTACCAAACATGAAATACCCCGGATCTGAGATAAAGGCTTTTTCTGTGCGCTTGCCGGTTTCCAATGCAGCCAATGCCATGAAGGGCTTGTAAGTGGAGCCTGGCGGATAAGTTCCCCGCAAGGCGCGGTTGAGCAAGGGCTTGTCTAAGGACTCGTTCAATGCGGCCCAGTTTTCAGAGTCAATGCCGTCGACAAACAAGTTGGGATCGAACGTGGGCTTGCTCACAAATGCCAATATCTCACCCGTTTTAGGATCTAGCGCCACCAATGCACCGCGTCGCTTGCCGTAGAGGTCTTCGACCAGTTTTTGCAACTTGATGTCGATCGACAACACCACGCTGTTGCCGGGAATTGCTTGACTGCTGTTGAGGCGACGCACTGCGCGGCCACCCGCAGAAGTTTCCATCTTTTGCACGCCAGTTGTCCCGTGCAGCTGTTGTTCGTAGCTTTGCTCGACGCCAAGTTTGCCGATGTACTCGGTGCCACGGTAATTTCCCGCATCATCCGACTCTTCAATCTTGCCCTTTTCAGAAGGGTTGATACGGCCAATGTAGCCAATCACATGACTAGCCGTCTGACCGTAGGGATAGTTGCGAAACAAGCGCGCACGAATCTCAACACCCGGAAAACGATAGCGCTGGGCCGCAAAACGAGCCACCTCTTCGTCAGTCAAACGGTTACGGATAGGCACCGATTCAAAGCTCTTTGATTCGCTCAATTGTTTTTTAAAGCGGCGTTTGTCACGCGCCTGAATCTCAATCACACCCGACAATTGTTCAATCACTTCTTCAAGCGGAAGCACCACTTTGGATGCGGTAATTTCAAGTGTGTAGGCCGAATAGTTGGTGGCCAGCACAATGCCGTTGCGGTCCATGATGACGCCGCGGTTGGGCACGATAGGCACAATCGCCGTGCGGTTGCTCTCGGCTTGCGCATTGAACTCTTGGTAGCGCACCACTTGCAAGTAAAACAAACGCGCGGCCAACAGGCCAAACAACATCAACACCGCGACTGTGACCACCAACAAACGCGAGCGAAAGCGCCGCAAGTCGGACTCAATGTCGCGAATCACGCTCATAGGGGTCGGTTCACATCAGGGCTGGGTGCACGGCGCTGCGGCGCCAACAGCAGCACGCTCACCACGGGCCACAAAAGGGCCTCTAACAACGGCGGCAAGAAAATCATCCACCCAGGAAACAAAGCGCCCGACATCATGCGCATGGTCAGCTCCAAAGCGTGCGCTACCGCAAACAGCGGCAACACCTGCATGGCCTGCGAAGGCACTGTGAACCACAACAAGCGGCGGTGCACCATGATGCCCATGAATCCCAAAGCGGTGTAACTCATCGCGTGCTGCCCCAACAGGGAGGCTTGATGCACATCAGTGGCAACCCCAAAAAAGAAAGCCACGCCAATGCCCACCAATCGCGGCTGATGCACGCACCAAAACGCCAACACCAGTGCCAAGAAGTCAGGCATCCAAGACGCGTTGCCCACCAAGCTGATGTTGACCACCATATTGGCAAACAGCGCCGCAATCAAGGTCAACAAGACAAACAAAGGGTTGGCTGGCAACAGCAACTGTTGACCGCGCGGCATGATCATCGGCGGACCCCTTTTTGTACGGTGACTGGCGTTTGCTTTTCAATGTGAGGACGCGCTGGCAATTGGTCCGTCAAAGGCTCGAGCACCATCACGTGGCGAGCCCCTTGCACACGGCCTACAGGCTCGCACAAAATGCGCGCAAACACAGTTTCGGCGCGCCGCTCCACCTTGGTCACCTTGCCCACCAACACACCCGGTGGGTAAATGCCATCCACCCCGCTGGTCGACAAAATATCGCCCACCTCAATGTCCGCATTGGTCGCCATGAAGCGCAGCTCCAGCAGTGGCGCTCCGCCCGCTTCGCCATACGCGACGCCACGTGCACCGGTACGCGTGTTGAGCACGGGGATCGAATGTTCGCGGTCAGTCACCAACGTCACCTCACTCACCAAGGGCAACACATGGGTCACTTGACCCAAAATACCGTGCTCATCCATCACCGGTGAGCTGGCTTTGATGCCAGCCAACATGCCTTTGTTGATGATGAGTTTGCGGGTGTAGGGGTCGGCGGCGTCATAGAGCACCTCGGCGGTCATCCCTTTGGACTCGAGCCGCTTGCTTAGACTCAACAGTTCACGCAGCTGTTTGTTCTCGAGTGCCAACTGCTCCACTTGACCCGAGCGACGGGCTTGAACCAACAGCTGTTCACGCGCCTCCCGCTCAGAGGCTTGAGCCACATCTCGGGCTTGCATGTAGTCGCCCGAATACTCAGCCAATACTTGCGGGCGCATGGCCAACCATTGCACTGGATAAAGCGCCACCGACAAGGCGGCTCGCAAAGGCTGGGTCACACCAAAACGCGCATCCGCCACCATCAGCAGCACAGACAAGGCACTGAAGAAAAGTAATTTGGAGACGGCAGACGGGCCTTGCTTAAAGAAGGCCGGGGGGGAGCGGTCTAGGGTGCCCAGTGGCACTGAGTTATTCGCTTGTAAAGATGGAGCCCAAACGCTCCATGCGCTCTAGGGCCAAACCGCAGCCACGCACCACGCAGGTGAGCGGGTCTTCGGCCACCAACACCGGCAAGCCCGTTTCTTCAGCCAGCAGGCGGTCCAGGTCACGCAACAAGGCGCCACCACCGGTGAGCATCATGCCGCGCTCGGCAATGTCTGCACCCAACTCTGGCGGTGTTTGCTCCAGCGCGTTTTTCACGGCAGAGACGATGTTGTTGAGGGGGTCTGTCAAGGCTTCCAAAATTTCGTTGGACGAAATCGTGAATGAGCGTGGCACACCTTCAGACAGATTGCGGCCCTTGACCTCCATCTCCTTGACTTCAGAGCCGGGGAATGCAGAACCAATTTGTTTCTTGATGGCTTCAGCCGTGGGCTCGCCAATCAACATGCCGTAGTTGCGACGGATGTAGTTGATGATGGCTTCGTCAAATTTGTCGCCACCGACGCGCACGCTGCCTTTGTAGACCATGCCGCCCAAAGAGATGACGCCCACCTCGGTGGTGCCGCCACCGATGTCAACCACCATCGAGCCTGACGCTTCGGACACAGGCAAGCCTGAACCGATGGCGGCGGCCATAGGCTCTTCAATCAGGTACACCTCTGATGCGCCTGCCCCCAAAGCGGACTCGCGAATGGCGCGGCGTTCGACTTGGGTCGAGCCGCAAGGCACGCAAATGATGATGCGCGGGCTAGGCCTAAACACCGAGCGCGGGTGCACCATTTTGATGAACTGTTTGAGCATTTGCTCGGTCACGGTGAAGTCGGCAATCACGCCGTCTTTCATGGGGCGAATGGCTTCGATGTTGCCGGGCACTTTACCCAACATGGCCTTGGCTTCACGACCCACGGCTTGAATGGTTTTCTTGCCCTGAGGCCCGCCTTCGTGGCGAATTGAAACGACGGAGGGCTCGTCCAACACGATGCCTTTGTCACGCACATAAATCAGGGTGTTGGCGGTACCCAAGTCAATCGCCAAATCGGTAGAGAAATACCGACGAAAAGATCCAAACATGTCTGTCCTCAAAGCTTGCCCGCGGGCGCGTACACAAAGGCGAGATAATACCGCATCGCCCGTAAACCGCGGGGTTTTCCACATCTATGTATGTCCCTGAACGACCAAGACATCAGCCGCATTGCCAACCTGGCCCGGCTAGCGCTCCAGCCTGAAGAGCAGGCGCGCATGCTTCACAAAATCAATGACTTCTTTGGCATCGTGGAGCAAATCCGCGCCGTCGACACCACGGGTGTGTTGCCCATGGCCCACCCCTTGGACGCCATGCAAGGCGCGCACATCGAGCTGCGCCTGCGCCCCGACGTGGCCAGTGAGCCCAACCAGCGCGACCTGAACCAACGCAGCGCCCCCGCCGTCGAGCGGGGCTTGTTCTTGGTTCCCAAAGTGATTGAGTAAGGCCGCCACCATGACCCCATCTTTGACCCAATTGCACAACATGACCGTGGCCCAACTGGCCCAAGCGCTCAAGACCAAACAAGTCAGCGCCGTCGAAGTGGCCACCGCCTTTTTGGCGCGCACCGGCGGCAACCCACACAACGCGTATTTGGATATCGACAGCGAAGTCACACTGGCCCAAGCCCAAGCCAGCGACGCCCGCATTGCTGCTGGCACCGCTGGTGCGCTAGAGGGCGTGCCGATTGCGCACAAAGACGTCTTCGTTACCCGCGATTTCGCCACCACTGCAGGCTCCAAAATTTTGAGCGGCTACCGCTCACCATTTGACGCCACCGTGGTGCAAAAGCTCGGCTCAGGCGTGGACGGCCTAGGCGGCGCTGGGATGGTGACGCTGGGTAAGGTCAACTGCGACGAGTTCGCCATGGGCTCTGCCAACGAAAACTCCGCCTACGGCGCAGTAACCAACCCTTGGGACACCTCGCGTGTGCCTGGCGGCTCGTCGGGCGGCAGCGCTGCCGCTGTGGCTGCGCGTTTGGCTCCTGCTGCGACGGGCACCGACACCGGCGGCTCGATTCGCCAACCCGCCAGCTTTTGCGGCATCACGGGCATCAAGCCTACCTATGGCCGCGCTTCTCGTTACGGCATGATTGCCTACGCCTCCAGCCTCGACCAAGCGGGCCCCATGGCCCGCACAGCAGAGGACTGCGCGTTGTTGCTGTCTGCCATGTGCGGCTCAGACTTGGACCGTGATTCAACTTCACTCGACGTGCCTGGCGAGAACTTCTCTGCCAAGCTCGGCGACAGTTTGGCTGGCCTGCGCATCGGCATTCCCCAAGAGTTTTTTGGCGACGGCCTTGCCACGGATGTACGCACGGCGATTGACGCCGCGCTCAAAACCTTGGAGGCCCAAGGCGCCAAGCTCGTGCCCATCACGCTGCCGCGCACCGAGCTGGCCATTGCGGTGTACTACATCATTGCGCCGGCCGAAGCCAGCTCAAACCTGAGCCGCTTTGATGGCGTGAAGTTTGGCCACCGCGCCAAGGATTACACCGACTTGGTCAGCATGTACAAAAAGACCCGCGCTGAGGGCTTTGGCGAAGAGGTCAAACGCCGCATCATGACGGGCGCCTATGTGCTCAGCCACGGCTACTACGACGCCTACTACCTGCAAGCCCAAAAAATTCGCCGCATGATTGCAGACGACTTTCAACACGCTTTTGCCACGTGTGATGTGATTGCCGGCCCCGTCGCCCCCACCGTCGCGTGGAAGCTTGGCCGCAGCGCCAGCGACCAAAAAGAGGCCAGTCTTGCCGACTACTTGGCCGACATCTTCACCTTGCCTGCGTCACTGGCGGGCTTGCCCGGCATGAGCGTGCCTGTGGGTTTTGGTGCCGACCATCTGCCTGTGGGCTTGCAACTGATTGGCAACTATTTGCAAGAAGCACGTTTGCTCAATGTTGCACACCAATACCAATTAGCCACTGACCATCACCTCCAACAACCGGAGGGCATCTGAAATGACTGCACCCAAATTAGTCCAAGGCTACGAAGTCGTCATCGGCTTTGAAACACACGCCCAACTCGCGACAAAAAGCAAAATTTTCAGCCGCGCCTCGGTCGCGTTTGGTGCCGAGCCCAACACGCAAGCCTGCGCGGTGGACATGGCCCTGCCCGGCACGCTGCCCGTGATGAACATGTGCGCTGTTGAGCGCGCCATCGAGTTCGGCTTGGCCGTCAACGCACACATCGCTGAGCGCAGCATTTTTGCGCGCAAAAACTACTTCTATCCCGACCTGCCCAAGGGCTACCAAATCAGCCAGTTTGAAATTCCGGTGGTGCAAGGCGGTGAGGTGTCGTTCTTCTTGGAAATGGGCCAAGAGACCGTGCATAAAACTGTGCGCCTAGAGCGCGCCCACCTTGAGGAAGACGCAGGCAAATCCTTGCATGAGGATTCAGCACTGGGTGGCGGCGGACAAAGCGGCATCGACCTGAACCGCGCTGGCACACCCCTGCTCGAAATCGTCACGCAGCCCGACATGCGCAGCAGCGAAGAGGCCGTGGCCTACGCCAAAGAGCTGCACAAGATCGTGACCTGGATCGGCATTTGCGACGGCAACATGCAAGAGGGCAGTTTCCGTTGCGACGCCAATGTGTCGGTGCGCAAACCTGGGCAGCCCCTGGGCACGCGCCGCGAAATCAAGAACCTCAACAGCTTCAAGTTCATGCAGCAAGCCATCGACTATGAAGTGCGCTGGCAAATCGACCAGATCGAAGACGGCCATGCCATCCAGCAAGCCACCGTGCTGTTCGATACCGACACGGGTGAAACGCGCGCCATGCGCACCAAAGAAGACGCCGCCGACTACCGCTATTTCCCCGACCCAGACCTGCCACCTTTGGTGATTGGCCGCGACTGGGTGGCGCGCGTCAAGAGCGAAATGGCCGAGCTGCCCCGCGTGATGGCCGAGCGCTTTGTGCGCGACTATGCCCTGCCCGAATACGACGCCACACAACTCACCCAAAGCAAGGCGGTGGCCGCTTACTTTGAAACTACGGCCAAAGCCAGCGGCCAAGCCAAACTGGCCAGCAACTGGATCATGGGCGAAGTGTCGCGCCGCCTGAACGCAAGCGAAATTGCCATCGAGCAAGCGCCAGTGAGCGCCGCCCACCTGGCGGCTCTGATCGGCCGCATCAGCGACAACACCATCAGCAACAACGCCGCGCGTCAGGTGTTTGATGCGTTGTGGTCAGAAGGTGGCGATGTCGACGCCATCATCGAGGCCAAAGGCCTCAAGCAGATGAACGACACGGGCGAACTAGAAAAGATCATCGACGACGTGCTGGCCGCCAACCCCAAAAACGTGCAAGAGTTCAAGGCTGGCAATGCCAAGGCGCTGAACGGCTTGGTCGGCCCCATCATGAAGGCCAGCAAGGGCAAAGCCAACCCTGCGCAAGTCAACGAACTGTTGATGAAAAAGTTGCGTTAGTTCACACCGTAGCGCGCGCGATACGCCTGCGTGCGTGCCAAGTGCTCACCCATGGCATGGCCATCTTGCGCATTCAAGTAGGTCAGCAAATCGCTGAGCTCAGCAATCGCACACACCTGCAAGCCCACTTGTTCGCGCACGTATTGCACCGCGCTGTAAGGCACATCTTGGGTGGTGCCATCGGCTTGGTTTTCGGTGGCCATTTCTTGGCGGTCTAGCGCAATCGCTACCGCATGCGGCGTGGCGCCAGCAGCTTGGATAAGGGCGATGGATTCGCGTGCCGCAGTGCCCGCACTCATCACATCGTCCACGATCAACACGCGGCCTTTGAGGGGCGCGCCCACCAAGCTGCCACCTTCGCCGTGGTCTTTGGCCTCTTTGCGGTTGTAGGCAAAAGGCACGTTTTTGCCCAAACGCGCCAACTCGATCGACACAGCTGCGCCCAATGGAATGCCTTTGTAGGCGGGGCCAAAGATCATGTCGAATTCAATGCCGCTTTGCACCAAACGCTGTGCATAAAAGCCAGCCAGCTTGCCCAACTTCGCACCATCGTCAAACAAACCCGCATTGAAAAAGTAAGGGCTCATGCGGCCCGCTTTGGTTTTGAACTCCCCAAATTTCAGCACGCCACAATCCAGCGAAAATTGCACAAACTCTTGTGCCAACGCATCGTTGGCAACCGCACTCTGACTCATGGGGAATATCCTTGTTCAAACTAACCAGCCTCAACCTCAACGGTATTCGTTCAGCCACCCGCAAGGGCGTGGAAGCTTGGCTCGAAAAAGCCAGCCCTGATTGTATTTGCGTGCAGGAAATCAAAGCCCAAGCGCCAGACATCGCTGGCACATTCGACACCTTGGCAGGTCTCAAAGGCCACTTTCACTTTGCCGAAAAAAAAGGCTACTCAGGCGTGGGCATCTACACCAAGCACGAGCCCAGTGATGTGATGGTGGGTTTTGACGGCGGCGAGTTTGATGCCGAAGGCCGCTACATCGAGCTGCGCTTTGACACACCCACCCAAAAGCTGTCCATCATCAGCAGCTACTTTCCCAGCGGCTCGTCGGGCCCTGAACGTCAAGACGCCAAGTTTCGTTTCTTAGCTGCCATGTACCCGCACCTCAACGCCTTGAAACAGCAGCGCGAATTTGTGCTGTGCGGCGACATCAACATCGCGCACAACGAAGCGGACTTGAAAAACTGGAAGGGCAACAAAAAGAACAGCGGCTTTTTGCCCGAAGAGCGTGCGTGGATGACCCAGCTCACCACCGATGGCGGCGTGGTGGATGTGTACCGCCAGCTGCAACCCAACACCACTGACGCTTGCTACACCTGGTGGAGCAACCGTGGCCAAGCCTATGCCAACAACGTGGGCTGGCGTTTGGACTACCACTTGGCTACGCCAGCGGTAGCCAACAAAGCACGAAGCGACTGGATTTACAAAGACGAGAAGTTTTCAGACCACGCCCCCGTCACCATCACGTATGAGGGCTTGATCAACCTAAGTTGAGGAAATCTTGATAGGGGCTAAGCTAAAGAAAATATTAAATCAGTCGTACAACGGGCCGTTCTTCACCGGCGCAACGACATTGATGAGGAGCTTTTGTTCGTCTACCTTAAAGGCTTCCTCAAAGCGCCAAGTGAAGTTATTGGTCACGAGTTGCAGCAAGCGTTTAGGCACCCCGAACTTGGTAGAGACTTGGTATCTCCCCTCAAAGATGGCGCGTCCAGTTTCATCGGCATAAGTTGAGAAATGGATGGGCACTACCTTGGTTGAGGCGGCCATCACGATGGGCTGAACGTCATCGACTTCGACCGACTCAAGGGCCTGTGCGCGGGCAATGAGCTGGATGGTTGCCTCGCGTTCATTGAACAAGGTGCTCATTGGATAAGCCAGGCCTTGCATCGCCAAGGTGCGGATTTCCCCCGTCGCCTCATCCAGCTTTGTTTCGATGGTTTGGGCGCGGTAGAACGTCAGCAAGGTATCCCTGCTCATCTCAGCTGGTGTGTAAAACGCCTTTTTGGTATCGGCCATTCTGCTTCTGGTTTCTTCGATCAACTCAATGATGTGCGTCGCCATGCGTGGCGCGTCATTGCGATGCACTTTGGCACCGGCAAGCACGATGTGCAGCATCTTGACGACGTCTTCAAAGATGTGCAGAGCAATGCGTATTTCTTTCACGCCCGTTTGCTTGGGTCCGTTGCGGTAATCAATGTCTGGCTTGCGCATGATGAAGTGCGGATACGTCAATTGATCCGCCATGATTTGCACCAAGGGCACCGAGAAGAAGTAATGCATCAAACCGCGCTCGTTGCACACTTTTTGGTAGAAGGTTTCTATGATTTTTTTCAGGCCAGCAGTGCCGCCATACTTCACTACAAGATCATTCATTGACAAGCCTTTAACGAATAGCCCAATTGGCGGCGCGTTGCTTGTCGCGCACGGCCATCAAACAGGATTGTCGCTTAACAGGGCTTGTGATGCCGTCACACCCATGTGAATTGCGCTGGACCATGGCTCGGCAGTGATGGCGGCCATCGTTGGTCGAAATTTGGTCGCACACCACCACATTCACCATGCTGGTGGCCGTGCAAAGGTACTGCTCATCTTTATTTTTTTTCAATTCGCAATCGTTCACCGATTGGCAAAAACCAACCAAGGATGTTGCGAAAAGGCAGGTACCCACAAATATATGACTTAACTTCATCTTGAAACCTAATTAAATTAGTTTCAAGGTAAGGCTTTGGTGCTTGATCCTTGTCAAGTATTAGAGGTCTGTCATGTCAAATGACGACTTTGTAATGTCAAGAAACGCCCCACATGCTCTTGCGCTGTTGGTTCCGCAAGTCAAGGAGGCATTGGGCTCGGTTGCCTAAATTTACTTTTTCACAATAGCCCGAGCTCCCCATCGTCATGGCCTTGCAATGGAAAGCACCATCTTGTGTGGATATTTCATTGCATACGGCCAAATTTTTCAAGCCAACGGCGGTGCACAAGTAGCGCTTGTCGTTGTCTTTGATGTTTGCACACTGCGCAGTGTTTCCCAAGCTAAGTAGGGGCATGCACATGAAAAAGGCAAGCAGGCATTGTGAAATGAGCTTCATAGGACCATCCTTCAAATCGATGGCCTGAGCTTAAAAGTGAGCTGACGTGCTGGCTTGAATTACTACGAAGGTTTAATCGTTCCCGACAGTTTTGTAATTTATCA
>NZ_DAIRSK010000028.1:0-23099 GCF_036804465.1 Limnohabitans sp. | reverse complement strand
CCGCTTGGCGCATGAGCCAAACGGGGGTGTGGTCGGTGGCTTGGCGCATGCAGGCTTGCAAGAAGGTGTTGTTTTGAAGTGCGGTGACCATGAGAGATGAAGCTTAAAGAGTGAGGGCGTTGGGTGATGTGGTCGAGGGTCGCGTGAGCAGCCCAAAGCTTTGAATAACCGTGGTCATGGCAATGGAGAGCGGCGCTATCTGTGTGATGAATGGATACAGTCGCTTTTGTTACTGCTTCAGTTGTTTGGCAGCATCGCGGGCGAAGTAGGTCAGAATGCCGTCCGCGCCCGCGCGTTTGAAGGCAAGCAAGCTCTCCATCATGACGGCATCGTGGTCTAGCCAGCCATTTTGTGCAGCAGCTTTGATCATGGCGTATTCGCCAGAGACTTGATAGGCAAACGTGGGGACTTTGAATTCATCTTTGACGCGACGCACCACGTCTAAATAAGGCATGCCAGGTTTGACCATCACCATGTCTGCGCCTTCGGCAATGTCGAGCGCGACTTCGCGCAACGCCTCGTCTGTATTGCCTGGGTCCATTTGGTAGGTTTTTTTATCGCTCTTGCCCAGGTTGGCAGCCGAGCCAACGGCGTCGCGAAAGGGGCCATAAAACGCGCTGGCATATTTGGCGCTGTAGGCCATGATGCGGGTGTGAATGTGCCCATGTGTTTCGAGCGCATGGCGAATGGCCCCAATGCGCCCGTCCATCATGTCGCTCGGTGCCACGATGTCGACGCCTGCGCGTGCTTGTGTGAGGGCTTGTTGGGTAAGCATCTCGACCGTCGCGTCGTTCAAGATGTAGCCCGTCTCGTCTAGCAGCCCGTCTTGTCCGTGGCTGGTGTAAGGGTCGAGAGCCACGTCGGTCATGATGCCTAGGGTGGGAAAGTGTTGTTTGAGGGCAGCGACCACCTGTGGGATCAATCCATTTGGGTTGGTGGCTTCTTCGCCGTTTGGCGTTTTGAGTTGGTTGCTGATCACGGGAAAGAGCGCCATGACGGGGATGTCAAGTTGCACGCATTCTTGGGCGACGTGCAGTAACAAATCCAAGCTCACGCGATCGACGCCAGGCATAGAAGCGACGGGTTCACGTCTTTTTTCACCCTCGAGCACAAATACGGGGTAAATCAAATCGTTCACGCTCAAGGCATGCTCACGCACCAAGCGTCGCGTGAAGTCGTCATGGCGCAAACGACGTGGGCGGTGAGTTGGAAAGGACATTGGGCTTTCTAAGCGGAGGGGACCACCTTTGCCTGAAAATTGATTCATACTTCGCCTTATGTCAATTTAGATTTACATCTGTAACTGTATCAACAATTCATCGCTTCTTAGAAATGTCATCTTCAAATCATCGCCGTCGGGTCGTTGTGACGGGTCTTGGGCTGATCTCGCCTGTGGGCAACAGTGTCAGTGCCGCTTGGTCCAGTTTGCTCGACGCAAAGTCTGGTGTGGGCACGATTAGAAAATTTGACCATTCCTTGTTGAGTGTGCACATCGCGGCTGAAGTCAAAGATTTCAAAATCGAAGACTACCTCGCTGCAAAAGAGGCTCGCCACATGGACTCTTTTATCCAATACGGCATTGCCGCGGGAACACAGGCCATTCGGGACAGCGAACTACGGGTGACCGAAGAGAACGCTGACCGTATTGGCGTGATGGTGGGGTCTGGTATTGGTGGTTTGCCGTCGATAGAAGAAACCGGTGCTGAATTAATCAAACGCGGACCGAGGCGCATTTCACCGTTCTTCGTTCCGGGCTCGATCATCAACATGATTTCTGGCCAACTGAGTATTATTTTTGGGGTCAAGGGCCCCAACATAGCAACCGTCACGGCTTGCACCACGGGTTTGCACAGCATTGGTTTGGCTGCGCGATTGATCCAGTACGGCGATGCAGACGTCATGATCGCTGGCAGCTCCGAATCCACAATTTCTCCTCTTGGCATTGGTGGGTTTGCTTCAGCAAGGGCGCTCTCCATGAGAAACGACGACCCTTGCACTGCATCACGCCCTTGGGATGTGGACCGAGATGGCTTTGTTTTGGGAGAGGGCGCGGGCGTTGTTGTTCTTGAAGAGTTGGAACATGCAAAAAAGCGGGGTGCCAAGATTTACTGCGAACTGCTGGGGTTTGGCATGAGCGGTGATGCCCACCACATGACAGCACCCAATATGGATGGCCCGCGTCGCTGTATGGTCAATGCCCTGCGAGATGCGGGCATCAACGGCGACCAAGTTCAATACATCAACGCGCATGGGACGTCGACCGTTTTGGGTGATCAAAACGAAAGCGATGCGATCAAAGCCGCTTTTGGCACGCATGCCAAGAAAATCCTTGTCAATTCAACCAAATCTATGACGGGTCATCTGTTAGGTGGGGCGGGTGGGTTGGAGTCTGTCTTCACAGTTTTGGCACTACATCACCAGAAGTCGCCGCCAACCATCAATATCTTTAAGCAAGACCCCCAATGCGACTTAGACCATTGTGCAAACACGGCGCGTGATTTAAAGATGAACTACGCCGTTAAAAATAACTTTGGCTTTGGTGGAACAAACGGCACGCTGGTTTTTGGGAAGATCACCAAATAAAAGCCAAGTCGGGCTATGAATTGTGAAAAGAGGTGCATAATGCCTCAGCGCTGGTCTTCAACCACCAGCGTCATTCAGGTGATAGGTCAGTTTCGCGCGCTACGGCGTTACTTCTCGGTTAGTTGTGCTTTCGGGACCCCTTCGCTTTTTCATGTATTTAAGGAGTCCCCATGGGCAATAAACTTTACGTCGGCAATCTGCCATACACGGTTCGCGATGGCGACCTCGAGCAATCTTTCGGTGAATTCGGCTCTGTCACCAGCGCCAAAGTCATGATGGAGCGCGACACAGGTCGCTCAAAAGGTTTCGGCTTCGTCGAAATGGGCAGCGATGCCGAAGCACAAGCTGCTATCGAAGGCATGAATGGTCAATCTTTGGGTGGTCGCAGCATCACTGTGAACGAAGCGCGCCCCATGGAGCCACGTCCCCCACGTTCTGGTGGTGGCGGCTACGGTGGTGGCGATCGCTCAGGCGGTGGCGGCTACGGTGGTGGTGGTGACCGTTCAGGTGGCTACGGCGGCGGCGGCGGTGGTCGCGGCGGTTACTAAGCCCTGCAGATCTTTGGACTCAGCCTTGCGCTGAGCCAAACACAAAGGCCTCGGAACTCACGTTCCGAGGCCTTTTTAACGTTTGATGTTCAATGCGCGGATGCGGTGCGATGCACCCAATTCAAGCCTTGCGCGAGCGAGTAGTTGGCGGCGTCATCGTGCGTGGCGAAGTCATCGACGAAGGACATGATGCGTGCCGTGCTGGCGCTGCCTTGGCCGCTGGCGACCGACACTTGGGCCGCAAAGCGGCCGCAAGGCAAAGCACGTGGAGAGGCTGCAATGCGGTATTTGCCGTGTGTGATGGCAGTGGTGTGTGGATGGATAGCTGAACTCATGAAAATCTTAAAAAAATAAAACGACACAACGCAGTCCTGAGAGAACTGGTTGGAATACGCGAAGAAGTGGGAATTTACTTAAAACGCCTCTTTGCTAAGAGGCTGGCACGCGCGAGGTAGAGGGTGCGTGCTAGAAGTCGACTAAAGCGATCCATTAATGTAGCAGGCTTGTGTGCGCCGTGGTTGTTTATTTTCGGCCGACCAAACCAGACGCCAAAGCCGTGCCCGCCACGATGACCAGGGCGCAGCCGATCATCCAATGGGTGACGACTTCATCCAAAAAGATCACGCCCAGTAAATTGGCGAAGACAGGAATCAAGTAAGTGACGGTCATGGCGCGTGCAGGGCCAGTGCGGGTCATCAACCGAAAAAACAGCACATAGGCCCAAGCGGTACACATCAGGCCTGCCATGCCCAGTGCTGCCCATGCGTGTAGGCTGGGCGATTCAATAGGCCACGCCAGCAAAGTTGGAATGCCAAGCCCCAAACTGGCACCCCACAAGCTGCCGGTGGTGGTGACCAAGGAAGGTACGTTTTGTAAATAGCGCTTGGTGAAGCTACCCGAAATGCCATAGCAAAACGTGGCCACCAAACAAGCGGCCACAGCCAGCCCTGAGCCACCTTCTTTGAACGAGATGCCGCCAGGCACATCGCTGGCCAGCAGCACCACGCCTGTGAAGCCCAGAGCCAAACCCAAGGCGCGCGTGGTGTTGAGTTTGTCGCCCAACCAAAACCAAGCGATGAGTGCGCCAAACAATGGCGTGGTGGCATTCAAGATGGAGGTGAGGCCTGTGTTGATGTGCATCAGCGCATAGGCATAGCAGGCAAACGGGATGCCAGCATTGAGTACACCTGCAGACATCGCCTGACGCCAGTGGACGGCGAGCACAGGCACTTCTTTGCGCCACACCAGCACAGGTGTGAGGATGAGTGCTGCGAGGGTGACGCGCACCCACGCCGTGGGGAAGGGGCCAAATTCATGCGCCCCTTCGCGCATGAACAAAAACGACGAACCCCACAACGCGGCCAGCAGCACAAAGTCAGGCACCCATTCGCGCCAAGGCAACTGTCGATCGCTCATGCGTGTGCGGCTTCGTGTGCGAGCAACTGCTGTTTGCGGTCTAAGCCGCCCGCAAAGCCCGTGAGCGCACCGCCTGCACCCATGACCCTATGGCAGGGCACGACGATGGTGTGAGGGTTCTGCCCAATGGCAGCGCCCACGGCACGCACGGCCTTGGGGTTGCCGATGTCTCGCGCAATCTCGCCATAGGTGCGGGTGCGGCCATAAGGAATCTGTTGCAAGGCTTGCCACACAGCACGCTGAAACGGTGTGCCCCAAGCAGGGTGCAGTGGCAGATCAAAGCTGTGGCGTTGGCCTGAGAAGTAGCCGTGCAGTTGCTGGGCAGCCGCCAATAAAGTGGGGTGTGTTTCATCGGTCAGCCACGGACGACTGTCGGGCATGTGTGCTTGGCGGTGCACAAACCAAACGCCTGCCAAGCCTTGCTCAGTAGCGGCAAACATCACATCGCCTAAGGGCGAGGCGCTATGGCTTTTGACAAGACGAGGTGTGGGTTGAGCAGGCACGGTGGTGTTGGAGAGGCGGGTTTTGGGTCATCATAATCGGCGGATTAGGGGGGTATCTGGCTCTCTACAATCTCATCACTATGCAAGTTAACCCCTCCATCTTCAAAGCCTACGACATCCGCGGTGTCGTGCCCTCCACCCTGAATGTTGAAGTTGCTGAAGCGCTAGGGCGCGCTTTTGGCACGCACGCCGCTGCGTCTGGTGAAACCATGGTGGCGGTGGGTCGCGATGGCCGCTTGAGCGGTCCGTCGTTGGTCGAAGCGCTCAAGCGCGGCTTGGTTGCTGCAGGTGTGCAGGTCATGGATGTGGGTGCGGTGACCACGCCCATGTTGTACTTTGCAGCATGCACGCTGTGCAAAAGTGGCATTCAAGTCACTGGCAGTCACAACCCCAAGGACTACAACGGTTTCAAAATGGTCTTGGGCGGCCGTGCCATTTACGGCGACGAGATTCAAGGCCTGCGCCATATCATGGAGTCGCAGAGCTGGACCCTCAAAGCGGGGGGCAGCATCCAACACGTCGATGTGACGGCTGATTACGTGGCTCGCATCGTGGGCGATGTGCGCCTGAGCCGCCCCATGAAGGTGGTGGTCGATTGCGGCAACGGCATTGCGGGTGCTACCGCACCAGCCATCTTTCGCGCTTTGGGCTGTGAGGTGGTGGAGCTGTTTAGCGAAGTGGACGGTAACTTCCCCAACCACCACCCCGATCCGAGCAAGCCTGAGAACTTGAAAGACCTGGTTGCTGCCCTCCAAACCACGGGCGCCGAGTTGGGCTTGGCGTTTGACGGCGATGGTGACCGCTTGGGCATCGTCACCCAAGACGGCCACAACATTTACCCCGACCGTCAAATGGCCCTGTTTGCGCAAGACGTGTTGTCACGCGTGCCAGGCGGTGCGATTGTGTTTGATGTCAAGTGTTCGCAGCGTTTGGCCCCCGCCATTCGTGAAGCCGGCGGCCAAGCCTTGATGTTCAAAACAGGCCATTCGCTCATCAAGGCCAAGATGAAAGAAGTCAACTCTCCCTTGGGCGGTGAGATGAGTGGCCACATCTTTTTCAAAGAGCGTTGGTTTGGCTTTGATGATGGCACCTACGCCGGTTGCCGTTTGCTAGAAATCGTCAGCCGAAGCCCCGATGCCAATGTGGTGCTCAAGGCTTTGCCGTCGAGTTTTTCTACCCCAGAGTTGAATGTGGGCTGTGCCGAGGGCGAGCCCCACCGCTTGAGCGCTGAGTTGCAGCAGCTGGTGGCATCGGGTGATCTACCGTCGCCCGAGTTCAAGCCTGAGGCGTGTGTGATTGACGGCTTGCGCATCGACTGGGCTGACGGCTTTGGATTGATTCGCGCCTCCAACACCACGCCGGTGTTGGTCTTGCGTTTTGAGGGACAAACCCAAGCCGCGCTGGACCGCATTGAGCACGACATGCTCTCGCTGCTGCGCCGCGTCAAGCCCGATGCAAAGTTTCAAGAGGCTGCGCATTGAGGGTATTGATCGTCAAGCTCTCGTCCTTAGGAGATGTGATTCAAACCTTGCCTGTGATTGAAGACATGAAAGCATGTTTGCCCGGGGTCACGATTGACTGGGTCGTTGAAGAGGCGTTTGCAGATTTACTCAACCAAGCAAACGGCCTCGCCCGCGTGATCCCCTGCGCGGAACGAAGGTGGCGAAAAAGCCCCCTTCGGCGTGAAACGCGACGCGAGTGGGCACAGTTTTGGCAAACATTGCGTGAGCTGCCGTATGACGCGGTGATTGACTTTCAGGGATTGATCAAATCCGCGCGCATTGCTCGCGGCGCACGTCTCACACCTCGAGGCTTTAGCGTCACCTATGCAAACAAAAGTGATTTGTGTGCCTATGAATGGCCTGTCAAATGGCTGCTCCAAAAGACGGTGCCCATGGAGAAAAAAATACATGCCGTCGCGCGTTATCGGGCGTTGGCGGCCAGGGCGCTGAACTATGAGTCGACGGGTGTGTTGCAGCAGATGCCAAGCTACCCCGTGGTGGCTGCGCCGCATGAACGTCGCACAGGCGTGATGTTTGCCCATGGCACCACGCGTTTGGACAATGAGTGGCCTTTTGAATCATGGGTGAACTTAGGGCTGCGCTTGATTCAACAAGGTGAGATCTTGTTGTTGCCTCAGGCCAATGACAGCGAAGCTGATTTGGTGCATCGACTGGCCGAGGTCTTGGGAGCGCATGCGCAGGTTTTGCCTCGCATGCGCTTGTCGGATGTGCTGTCACACATGGCCAATTGCCGTGCGGTTGTTTCAGTTGACTCAGGTTTGGGGCATTTGGCGGTTGCACTGAACTTGCCAGTGGTTCAGCTTTTCAGTCAGCCACGCATTGCGCGTGCGGGGCCAGTTGGCGCGTCACATCAGTGTGCGGTGGGAGGTGACCATGTGCCGTCTGTTGACGAGGCTTACCAAGCGCTCACCGTCTGTATGGCAGCCGGTAGTCCCCAGTGATGCTCAAAATCTACAGTTTGCTCATGTGGGCCCTACAGCCTTTGTTGCGCCGCAAACTGCAACGCCGTGGTCGAGCAGAGGCGGGCTATTGGCTCGCCATCGAAGAGCGCTTTGGCCAATACACACAGCCAGCCAGTGATGGCGGCTTGGTGTGGGTGCATGCGGTGTCTTTGGGCGAAACACGCGCAGCTGCTGTGTTGCTGAACGCGCTGCGCGCTGCACAACCTGGCATGCGTGTTGTGTTGACCCACGGCACAGCCACAGGGCGTGCACAAGGTGTGAGCGTGTTGCAAGACGGCGATGTGCAAGTGTGGCAGCCGTGGGACACGCCTGGGGCAGTGCAGCGTTTTTTAGCGCACTTCAAACCGCGTGTGGGCATCATCTTAGAAACCGAGTTGTGGCCCAACTGGGTGGCGCAGTGCAACAAGGCCCAAGTGCCCTTGGTGTTGGTCAATGCCCGCATGAGCGAGACAAGCATGCATCAAGCGCAGCGCTTGGCTTGGTTGTCGCGCCCTGCGTACCAAGGCTTGTCAGCGGTGCTGGCGCAAACCCAGGCCGATGCCGATCGCTTGCAGTCCTTAGGTGCCAAGGTAGATGCGGTGTTGGGTAACTTGAAATTTGATGCCCAACCCGATGCGGCACAGCTGGCAAAGGCCCATGCATGGAAGCAAACCCTCAAGCGCCCAGTGGTGCTGTTCACCAGTTCACGCGAAGGCGAAGAGGCCATGTGGCTGGACACGCTCCAAGCGTTGAAAGAAATACCGCATGACCACCAAGATCACATTCATGCCGTGCATTGGTTGGTGGTGCCACGCCACCCCCAACGCTTTGAAGAGGTGGCTGCTTTGATGGTCGAGCGCGGCTGGCAAGTATCTCGCCGCAGCCACTGGGTGGACGGGCCAGACACCGACAATGCAAATGACGCCAACACGCTTTGGCTGGGCAACTCGTTGGGCGAGATGGCTTTGTATTACGGCTTGTCAGATGCCGCGCTGTTGGGCGGCAGTTTTGCCCCCTTGGGTGGCCAAAACTTGATTGAATCCACCGCCTGTGGCTGCCCCGTCATCATGGGGCCCCACACCTTTAACTTTGCGCAAGCCGCCCAGCTGGCGCAAGAGGCGGGTGCAGCCTTGCGCACCGAAGACATGGCCCAAGCCGTGACCACAGCTTTACAAATGGTGAGATTTAGCCCGGATGCCAACGCCCATGTCCAGGCATGCCAGGTGTTTTCATTGGCCCACCGAGGAGCTGCACAGCGCACCGTGCAAGCGCTGCTGCCTTACTTGACCACGAATTAAGGCGCAAGCAAAGCGTTGATAGGCTGCAAGTCTGCGGGTGTCAAGGTGCCAGCCGCTTGGCGCAGTTTGAGGTTGGTCACCAACACGTCGTAGCGGGCTTTGGCCAAGTCGCGCTTGGTTTGGTAGAGCTGGCTTTGTGAGTTCAGCACGTCGATGTTGATGTTCACGCCCACCGAGTAACCCAGCTTGTTGGCATCCAACGCACTTTGGCTAGAGGCCTCTGCCGCTTCGTAAGCTTTGACTTGGCTCAGGCCTGCGAGCAAGCCGAAGTAGGTGTTGCGTGTCGTCTGTTCAGTGACACGGCGTGCATTTTCCAAATCCGATTGCGCTTTGTTTTTCAAGGCGCTGGCTTCTTTGATTTTGTTGGTGGTGCTAAAACCTGCGAACAAGGGAACGTTTAAAACCAGTCCGACACTTGGGTTCCAAGTGGTGATGGGAGTGGCTGAATAGCTGCTGATAAAAGTACCCTTCAAGTTCTCTGTGCGTCCATAGGTCATTTGCGCATCCAGCGTGGGCTTGTGACCCGCAGTGGCTTTGTCAATTTCTAAGTCGGCTATGTCGACGGCCAATTGTGCTTGCCGCACGGCTGGACTGTTGGCTTGGGATTGGCTGACCCAACTCATCACGTCCTCTTTGGGTGGCGCGATCAACGTGGTGTTGTTTGCAAGCCGTTTGGGCGTGGCTTGTGGGAGTCCCACGGCCATGGTGAGGCCCAAACGCTTGGTACGCAAATCATTTTGAGCCGTGATTTCTTGGGCAGTGGCCAAGTCAAAGCGGGCTTGCGCATCGCGCACACCGGTGATGGTTGCCGTGCCGACTTCAAAATTGCGTCGTGCGGAAGCCAGTTGTTCGCTGACCGCTCTCTTTTGGGTTTGGACCAGCTCTAAATTGTCCTCACCCGTCAAAACGTCAAAGTAGGCTTGCGAGACCCGAATCAGCAAGTCTTGTTCGGCGGCTTCATACAGAGCCGCCGCTTGTTGCAATTGGCGATCCCCTTGTTTGTAGGCTGCCCAAGCTGCAGGTCGGTAAATGGGTTGAACCAATGTTGCACTGGTCGTTTTGGTTTCTAGTTCGGCGGATGACCTGGCGGCATCCACACCTATCACCTGACGCTGAAAGTCAGTTTTGATTTGGCTCACCGACAGTGCGATATTTGGCAAGATGCCTCCCAACGACTGGTTGGCTCGCGCTAAGTTGGCTTCAAACTGCGCTTTGGCCGAAATAAACCCTGCGTCGTAGCCGCGCGCTGATTCGTACATCTCGACCAAGCTTTGCGCTTGGGCGTTGGTCGCGAAAGTCAGCATCACAGCAGTGGTGAGGGCAAGGGTGCGAAACAAGGGGTGTGTGAGCGGCATTCAGTTCTTTCAAAAATCAATAGGTGGGCACAGTGGTGTCCACTTGCGACGACCAAGCGTGGATGCCACCCGCGATATTGGCCACGTGGCCAAAACCTTGTTGCTCCAAAAATGCAGCCACCTGCATGCTGCGGCTGCCGTGGTGACACAGCACCGCAATGGGTTGTTCGGGATTGAGTTCAGCCAGTCGCTGCGGGATGGTGTGCATGGGTATCGCCATCAGTTCAAAGCCTTTCGCAGTGACGCTGGCAGTTTGCACTTCCCAAGGTTCACGCACATCCAGCACCACGGTGATGCCGTTGGGGGCTTGAGCGCTCATCCAGTCTTGCAACTGGGCAGGTTGGACTTGATCAATCATGCGGCGCTCTCAGAATTTGAAGCGGCTGGGTTCAGCAAAGCCGTGTAAGCGTGGTGCGGTGTGGTCCCACAACGCTTGGCTGTGCCACGCGTCATTCCCGGTGCGCGTCATCAGCGTGGCGACCATCACGTGGTCATGGCCCACGATGGCCATCAAGCGTCCGCCTATCGCCAGTTGTTCGAGCAAAGCTTGCGGTACTTCGGCCACTGAGCCGCCCAAAACGATGGCGTCAAAGGGTGCATCGCCCGAAGCGCCAGTGCTGCCATCAGCCACACGCACATCCACGTTGCTGATGCCAGCGCGTTGCAAGTTGTTGCGGGCATTGCTGGCCAACTCTGGGTTGATTTCTAGGCTCACCACACGTTGCGCGCGGCCAGCCAACAGAGCCGCCATGTAGCCGCTGCCTGTGCCGATTTCCAGTACTTTTTCTACACCCGTGAGTTGTAAGTCATGCATCAAACGTGCAGCCACGCGAGGAGGTGCCATGAATTCGCCATGACCCAAAGGGATGTCTGTGTCGGTGTAAGCCAGGGCAAGGTAAGCCTGGGGCACAAAAAGCTCGCGTTGCACCTCAGCCAGCACCGCCAGCACGTGGGTGTCAAGCACTTGCCAAGGACGGATTTGTTGCTCAACCATGTTGAAGCGGGCTTGTTGGGTATTCATCTCAAAACTCCGAAATTGTTCAGTTGTGTTCAATTAATGCTTAGAAAATTTTAACGGGCAGTTCTGTCAGAGCCTGACGCCCATTGGCGTTTCATCCACTGAGCAAAGTCGTCCAAATAACAATACACCACGGGCACGACGACCAGTGTCAGCAGGGATGAGGTAATGACCCCGCCAATCACCGCTTGGCCCATGGGTGCGCGCTGTTCTGCGCCTTCGGACAGGGCAAATGCCAAGGGAACCATGCCAAAAATCATCGCCAGTGTCGTCATCAAGATCGGGCGCAAACGCACTTCGGCGGCCAGCAGCAAGGCATCGTGGCGGCTGAGACCGGGTTTGAGCGAACCATCGGGTTGCACTTGGGGCTCACGCGAACGGATGGCAAAGTCCACCAGCAAAATGGCGTTTTTGGTCACCAAACCCATCAGCATGATGACCCCAATGATGGAAAACATTGACAAACTCGAGCCAAACATCAACAAGGCCAGCACCACGCCAATCAGCGTGAGGGGCAGGGCGGTCATGAGCGCCAAAGGTTGTAAAAAACTCTTGAATTGACTGGCCAAAATCATGTAGATGAAAACAATAGCCAGCACCAAGGCAGACAAGGCATAGTCAAACGATTCAGCCATGCTTTTGGTGGAGCCGCCAAATTGGTAGCGGTAGCCAGGCGGCATTTGAATGGTGTCCAAGGCTTTGCGTACGTCACCAGACACCTCGCCCGCTGAGCGGTTGTAAACGTTGGCGTTGATGGCCACTTCACGCATCAGGTCTCGGCGGTTAATTTGGTTGGGTCCTGTGCCCTCTACCACTTGTGCCACTTGGTTCAAGCGTGCCACGCGCGGGCTGCCGTCGGGGTTGGTGCCAAGCGTGAAGGGCAGGCGCTCTAGGTCTTGCACGGCGTTGCGGGCGTTGGGCGCCAAGCGGACGTTCACGTCATAGGTTTGGTCGTTGGCGGCGCGCCAGTTGGTCACGGTGCTGCCCGCCACCAAGATGCGCAACTGATTGCCAATGGTGCCCAGCGACAGTCCCAGGTCATTGGCAGCTTCCCGTTGCACTTTCACTTCGATGGTGGGTTTGTTGGGTTTGACGCTGGAGTCCAAATCGACCAAGCCAGGAACGGTGCTGATCTTTTCCATCACTTGGACGGCCAATCGTTCTAGCTCGTGCAAGTCGCTCCCTTGCAGCGAGAACTCCACTTGTTTGTTGCCGCCCACTGTGTCCATCAAGCCTACGTGGGTGAGGGTGATGCCAGGCACTTGCAGCAAGCGGTCGCGAAAGATGGATGACATGAGTTCCACACTGCGTTGTCGCTTATTGCGGTCCACCAAGCGGATGTAGATGTTGGCGTAGATTTTTCCGTTGGCCATTCCTGTGTTGATGGTGGACAGGGTGTAGCGCACCTCGGGAAACTCGCGGATGATGGCCTCGACCTGCTTGGCTTTGGCCTCGGTGACTTCCAATGATGAGCCAACGGGTGTGTAGAAGTTGACCGTGGCTTCAGAGAAATCGGCCTTGGGTATGAATTCGGTTCCCAACAAAGGAACCATAAAGATGCTCAATGAAAAGGTACCTATTGCCAAGGCCAAGGTCGCGCGTTTATGAAAGAGCGACCATTTCAAAATGCGTTGATATAACGCGATGAGCCTGTCTGTTGTCCTCTCAAACCAAGCCGTGATGGGGCTGATGACGCGGTCGTAAAACGTATTCGATTTGCCGTGCTGACCATGCGCGTGAATGGTCGGGTCGTGCCAGATGGAGGAGAGCATGGGGTCGAGCGTGAAGCTGACAAACATCGAAATCAAAACCGCCGCCACGATGGTGATGCCAAACTCGTGGAAGAACTTGCCAATGACCCCGCCCATGAAACCAATGGGCAAAAACACCGCCACGATGGACAACGTGGTGGCCAACACCGCCAAGCCTATTTCTTGTGTCCCGTCCATGGCGGCTTGGTAGGGCGTTTTGCCCATTTGCACATGGCGCACGATGTTTTCGCGCACCACAATGGCATCGTCGATCAACAAACCCACGCACAGCGACAAGGCCATGAGTGTGATCATGTTGATGGTGAAACCAAACATGTACATGAATAAAAACGTGCCAATGATGGCAATCGGCAGCGTCAGCCCGGTGATCACGGTGGAGCGCCAAGAGTTCAAGAACAAAAACACAATCAGCACAGTCAGTAAGGCCCCTTCCATGAGGGTTTGGCGAACGTTGGCCACACCCACGCGAATGGGGCGCGAACCGTCTTGTACTTGCTCTAGATGCAGACCAGGGGGCAGCTGGTCTTTCATTTCGGCAACTGTTTTGTTCAATCCGTCAATCACATCGATGGTGTTCTCGTCTTGGGCCTTTTGCACCGTCATCAACAGCGTGCGTTGGCCGTTGTAGAGCGCCAAACTCTCCACCTCTTGAGCCCCATCATTGACGGTCGCAATTTGATTGAGGCGAATAGGCGTGGTGTTTTTGCGCGCCACGATGATTTGGCCAAAATCTTCAGGGCGCAACATGCGGCCTTGGATTTGAATCACGCGGTCTTGCTGCAGTGAGCGCAAGCTGCCCACGGGCAAGTCTTGGGTTTCGTTTTTCACCGCATTCACCACTTGGTCCGCACTGATGCCGAGCGACTCCATGGCTTGAGGGTTCAGGTACAAATTGATTTCGCGCTTGGTGCCTCCCACCAAGGCCACCGAGCCCACACCGCGCACGTTTTCAAGCCGTTTTTTCAGCACTTGATCGGCCCAGTTGGTCAGCTCCACTGAAGAGAGCGGTGAATGGCCTTGCCCCGAGGCGGGCACCACGGCCAGCGACCAAATCGCGCGGCTTGTCGGATCAAAGCGCAAGACCCTGGGTTCTTTCACTTCGGTGCGCAAAGAGGGGCGTAGCGCTGCCACTTTTTCGCGCACATCGTCTGCACCTTTGCGCCCGTCGATGTGGAGCTGAAACTCAATCACCACCACCGACATGCCTTCATAGCTGCGCGAGGTGAGGGCGCTGATGCCTGCGATGGAGTTGACCCCTTCTTCAATTTTTTTACTGACTTCACTCTCCACAATTTCAGGCGAAGCACCTGGGTACTCCGTGGTGATCACTACCACAGGGAAATCAATGTTGGGGAACTGGTCAATCTTGAGTCGTTGGTAGGAGAACAAGCCCAGCACCACAAATGCGAGCATCATCATGGTCGCAAAGACCGGATTTTTTAAACTGACTTGGGTGAACCACATGGGGTGTCTGTCGCCTTATCGTGCCGCGCTGGCAGAGGTCGATGCAGCATTTGCTGCGACTGGGGTGTAGCGCACCGCCATGCCCGAACGCAAAGCACCCACATTGCTTTTGAGCACGGTGCTGCCTTCGTTCAGGCCAGTCACCGCCACCATGGTTTCCGATTCAGGCTGGCCCATGTCCATGCCGCGCACCCCCAGGGTGACGATTTTGTGGATCACCTGCAGCTGATCGCCCACTTGTTCGACCACTTGCACATAGGGTTGTGCACGGTCTGTACGAACAGCAGACAAAGGCACCGCCAGCACTTGGCTCTTGCCCATGCCTAAGATGCCTTTGGCAAAAAGTCCATGACGCAAGCCGTCGGCTTTGTCGAGCGCCAAATAAATCAGCACGCTGCGGCTGCCCGCTTGGGCGCTGGGGCTGATGCGCTTGACCTTGGCCCCGACCATTGTTTTGCGGTCTTCCACTTGCAGGGCGGCCAATTGACCCACGCGCACATCCATCGATTCGCTGGGGCTCAGGGGCACTTCCACTTCGAGTTGGCTCAAATCGACCAACTCCATGATCTTGGCGTCAATGCTCACCCGTTCACCCACTTGAGCGGCGCGGCCAGACACGATGCCTGCAAAAGGCGCACGCAAGGTGGCGTCATCTAGCGCTTTGCGTGCCACGTCAGCACCTGCCATGGCCGCTTTGTGGCTAGCGACAGCGCCCACATAGTTGGCCTCCGAGTTGTTCATGGCGGCTTGAGAGATAAAGTTTTGTGCAGCAAGCGATTGGTTGTTTTCCCATGCGCGCTTGGCAATTTCCATTTGAGCCATGGCGGCAGTGGCTTGCTCGGAGGTTTGTTGCCAACGACGTTGGTACTCGGTGGGATCGATGCGGGCCAGCACGTCGCCTGCTTTGACGGTATCGCCTTCGCGCGCCATGATGTCTTTGAGCTCACCTGCGACGCGCGCTTTGATGACTGCGTAGTTCACTGCTTTGACAGTGCCTGAGATGGCTAAACCTTGGGTGATATCGCGCAATTCGGCCTTCATCACATCTGTGCTGGCCAATTCAAGTTGTGTAGGGGCGGTCGCAGGGGCTGAGGCAGCGGCTTTTTGTGCCTGCTTTTGATTCATGGCGCGCCACACGCCCGCGACCAAGGCCAAAACAATGAAGCCCAGGACGAGCCAACGCAGTTTGATGTATTTCATGTTTTTGGGGTTGTGATGCCGTGCAACAGGACATCGACTTGCATATGAATGAATTGTTCAGGATCTAAGGTCTTGGCCGAGGCGGCACAAGCACCCATGGAGTGTTTCCACATCATCAAAAAGATCATGGGCGCGACGATGATGTGCACTGCTTGTTCCAAATCAAGCAGTCGAAACTCACCACTGTGCATGCCGCGCTCCAAGATGCGGCGAATCATGGCGTTGCCAGGCTGGATGACCTCTTCTTGGTAGAACTCGGCAATTTCTGGGAAGTTTTGTGCCTCGCTCATCACCAACTTGGCGATGCCGCTGGCGCGTGTCTTGCCAATGCGTTCCCACCAAGACAGCAGGGCGTAGCGCAGCATGTCGGCACTCGAGCCTTGAAACAAGACAAATTCTTCTTGCCATTTAGGAAATTGGTGAACGATGTTTTCTCGCACCACCGCTTTGAACAAATCTTCTTTGCTTTGAAAGTACAAAAACAAAGTGCCTTTGGACACGCCTGCTCGCGCGGCCACCTCGTCCACGCGGGCAGCAGAAAACCCTTTTTCAACAAACAAGTCCAATGCCGCGTCCAGCAATTCGCCAGGACGCGCCTGTTTGCGACGCTCGCGTTTGTGCGTGTTTTCTATCGAGCTGATCAGAGTTTGAAGGGCCATAAGCTGCTAATGACTGGTTGGTTAGCAATGTACCAGTTTAATTTTTTGAGGCACTTAAATCAGCCACAGCCCCAGCCGTTCTTTGATGACCCAAGCACTCTCGCGCAGACCGGTGCCGCTGGGTAACCATTGCAAAAACGGTGCAAGATCGCTACGGACAAAGCCCATGGGGGCGGGCATCACGCGCAAACCCGCGGCTTCAAACTGGCGCACACTGCGTGGCATATGCCAAGCGTGGGTGACCAAGGCAATATGCGTGATGCCTTCGCTTTTCAGCAAGGCGGTTGTTAACAACGCGTTTTCGCGGGTGTCTCGCGATTGTTTTTCTTGCCAGCGCAGCGCGGGCGCACCCAAGCGGCTCAAGGTCAATGCCGCCACCTCGGCTTCAGGCGCTTGGCCACTGAGACCGGACCAGCCAATACCGCCGCTGTAGGCCATGGGCAGGCCTGTGGTGCGTGACAAATACACGCCGTAGAGCAAGCGCGACATGGCATCGGGTGCCAAAGTCGGACTGCCGTATTCCAGTGCCGCGTTGTCGACGCCGCCCCCCAAGACCACAATGGCTTGCACACGATGTTGTTTCAAGTCTTCAGGCGTGATGGGGCTGACTTGCGGCAGCAGATGCAACGAGAGCCAAATGGCCACGGCTTGGCAACTGAGCAGCCACATCAGCAAAGTGACAAGGCCTGCACATGCGACAGGCAAGCGGGCCGCACGCCCACCCCTGCGCCAAGCCCAAAACAACAAGCCGAATAAGGCCAACAAGCCGCTTGTGGCGGGCAAGACCAAGGTGGTCAACATAGGTTTGAGGGCGAGCAATATGTCCATGATTTTTCCAGTGTGCCTTCAAACAAAATACGCATCTGTTCCATGGCGCAAACAATCATAGAATCAAAGCCTATGACAAACACCTCGTCACCTCAGGCAAGCTCCCCCACCATCACCTTGGGGGGCGGCTGCTTTTGGTGTACCGAGGCGGTGTTTGTGCGTGTCAAAGGCGTGCTGGATGTGGAGTCGGGCTATTGCAACGGCCATACATCAAAGCCAAGCTACGCAGATGTGTGTGCGGGCACGCAATACCGCAGCGGTATTTACTTGAGCGACGAGGCCGATCGCGTGGTGGCGCAGCAGGTGCTGAACGAGGTGAATGCGGCCCTGTCTGGCCGCGTGGTGACCGAGCTCACCAGCTTGGACAACTATTCAGCCGCCGAGGCCTACCACCAAGACTACTTTGAGCACAACCCCAACCAAGGCTATTGCGCTTTTGTGGTCGCTCCCAAGGTGCAAAAGTTTGTCAAGACCTTTGCCGACAAAGTTAAGCAAGGCTGACATGCGGCGCGTTGTGCCTGTGCCTTTCAGTTTGCGCACTTGGCGACACAGGTTGTTGGCGTTACTTGCCGCTTTGGTGTTGGTGCAAACCTTGGGCGTGCTTCACAGGGTGGCGCATGCGCACATCGCGCACCCAGAGTTTGCCTCTGCCTTTGATTCGAATACAGCAGCCGCTTCAAACCCCGGCATGTTCACCAGCTTGCAGCGGCTATGGGGCGGGCACATCAACGCGGTGGACTGTCAGCTGTTTGACCAAAGTTGTCCAGATGCCTTGCACACACCTGTTTTGCCAGTGATGCCCGTGATGCCCGCCATAAGCTGGCTAGCGGCAACCCTGCACGAACGCTTTGCGCTGTTTGAGCGCTTTTATGCGGCCCGAGGGCCCCCTGCTGTTTTGCTTTGAACTTTGAGCCAGCTCGCCACGCTACATCGCTGGCGCGCTGAGATTTTTTGCAAAGCACATAGGAGGCGTCATAGATGCCTCGCAGGAAACTTATATGACACACGTTTTTCAACGCAGCGCCGTGGCGGCGGCTGCTTATTCATTTCTATCTGTCACCCTCGCCAATGCCTGGGCGCAAACACAAGAGGCTCACCGTTTGGATGAAGTCACCATCACCGCACGCACCTTGGAGCGCAGCGACTTGATGGTGCCTGCCCAGCAGCTGTCAGGTGCAGCACTGACCCAGCGCCAAGGCAGCACCTTGGGTGAAACACTCGACAACTTGCCTGGCATTGCCAACAGTTCGTTTGGTCCCAATGTAGGCCGCCCTGTGATTCGTGGCATGGACGGCGACCGCATCCGCATCTTGCAAAACAGCGGGGCCAACATGGATGTGTCTGGCCTGAGCAACGACCATGCGGTGCCGATTGACCCACTCACCACCGAACGTATTGAAGTCTTGCGTGGCCCTGCCACTTTGCTGTACGGCGGCAGTGCCATTGGCGGCGTGGTCAACGTGATCGACAACCGCATCGCGCGCGAGCCTTCGTTTGACGCCAAAGGCGGCGTGATGGGCAAAGCCGAACTGCGTGCCGGCGGTGCAGCCGACGAGCGCAGCACGGGCGCAGTGGTGGAGGCGGGCAACGATCGATTTGTGCTGCATGTGGATGCGTTTGACCGCAGCACCCAAAACTTGCGCGTGCCTAAAGACATGACATGCGGTGATGGTGGCCCGTCGAATGGCCGCCGCGTCTGCAACTCGGCCAGCGACAGCAAAGGCAGTGCGGTGGGCGCGACCTTGTTGTTTGACCGTGGTTATTTGGGTTTGTCCAGCAGCGAATACCGCAGCACCTATGGCACGGTGGCCGCGCCCGAGGTGACGATTGGCATGCAACGTCGCCATCATGTGATGGAAGGTTTGTTGCGTGAGGTGGGTGCGTTGAAAGAGGTGAAGTTTCAACTCGGCCGCACCGATTACACGCACACCGAATTTGATGCGGGCAGTCCAGAGTCAACGTTTAAAAACAAAGGTTATGCGCTGCGCTTGGAGGGGCGTCAAAGCACCATGCGTTTGAGCAATGCCATGCAGTGGGATGGGGTTGTTGGCATTCAAAGTGAGCGAAACAATTTGCAAGCCAAAGCCGCCGATGGCAGCAACACACTTTTGCCACCCAGTCGCACACAAAGCACGGGTGTGTTGACTTACCAAGCTTTAAAAACAAGCTGGGGCCAGCTCAGTGCAGGCGCACGCGTTGAAGAGGTAGAGGTCTCGTCACTGCAAGATCATCAAGGCCATTCGGCGCAAACAAAAAAATTTAAACCCCAGAGCTTGGCCTTGGGGGCCATGCGTCATTTGCGTCAAGGTGAGGCGCAAAACGGATGGCAGCTCTCAACCAATCTGAGCGCCAGTCAGCGTGCACCAAAAGATTATGAGTTGTTCGCCCACGGTGAGCACGCGGCAACGGGTACCTATGAAATGGGTCAGCCCACCAACGGCTTGGAAAAAGGCACGCAGCTCGATGTGGGCGGTGAGTGGAAACTTGGAGCGCACAAATTTGGCATCACTGGATTTGCTTCGCAGTTTTCCAACTACATATCGTTGCTGCCCACGGGAACCGATCGCTTCGTCGGCGGGATGCCTGACTATCGATTCGAAGGCGTCCGTGCCCGTTTCTACGGCATCGAATCCACTGCAAAAATCCGCATGGTGGCAGGCCAAGATGCCGTGCTGACTTCAAATGGTTCGCACGGCGCGATGGACCTTGAGTTACGTGCCGACGTGGTGCGCGCCCAAGACTTGACCCACAACAGCCCCCTGCCGCGCATCGCCCCCATGCGTGTGGGCGCTGACGCGGTGTGGTCACGCCATGCGTGGGGGGCTCGTTTTGGCTTCATGCATGCCGCTGCCCAAAGCCGAGTGCCCAACGTCGGCACTCAACTTGGTATCACCACCGCAAGCCACACCCTGTGGAATGCGGGTCTGAACTACCACACACACAGCGGGCTCACACACTGGCTGCTGTTTGCCAAGCTCGACAACCTGACCAACCAGCTGGCGTATTCGTCCACCTCGGTGTTGACGCAAACCCTGCGTGAAAATGCACCCCCGCTAGCAGGACGCAGCATCAAACTAGGTGCGCAGGTGAGCTTTTAAGGGGCCAGTCGCTCGCGAATCCATTGGCCATCCACCGTTTGACGGTAACGCAAGCGGTCGTGCAAACGGCTTTTGCGACCTTGCCAAAACTCCCATTGGTCAGGGACGAGCCGGTACCCTCCCCAATGCGGTGGGCGTGGCGGTTGCAACAAAAACTGCGCACCAAATTTGGCGGCGTTGCTGACCAAGGTCATGCGCCCATCAATGACTTGGCTTTGAGGGCTGGCCCAAGCGCCAATGCGCGAGTCGAGCGGGCGGCTGTGGAAGTAAGCGTCACTGTCTTCATCGCTGATTTTTTCCACACGGCCTTCGATGCGCACGACACGCTCCAACGCCACCCAATGAAACTGCAGGGCGGCAAAAGGATTGCCCGCCAGTTGCTGACCTTTGCGGCTGTTGTAGTTGGTGAACCACACCATGCCTCGTGCGTCGTAGCCCTTGATCAGCACCACGCGCGTGCTGGGTCGCAAGTCGCTGCCCACGGTGGCCAGGGTCATGGCATTGGGTTCGGGGACCTCGCTGGCAATGGCTTCTTGGAGCCAAAGGTCAAACTGCGCCATGGGGTCAGCGGCTGAGGCAGATTCGTTGAGTTCAGCGCGTTCGTAGCTTTTGCGTAGGTTGGCTATGTCGTTCATAGCGCCAAGGATAACGCTTTCAGTTGACATAAAGCCTTTATTTGATGTCAATCAATCGATCGATTTATTCTCTCGTTAAGATATCGACCAGCCAGCATTTTCTGGCCCAATTTCAAACTTTTCCAAGGGGACATTGATGAATCAACCAACCAACCGTCGCGTATTCATGATGCAAACCATGTCAGCCGCAGGCGTTGCTGCTTTCGCAACAACGGCCTCTGCCCAAGCCGCCATGGTGAACGAAGCAGACCCACAAGCTGTTGCCTTGAGCTACAAAGCGGATGCCACCAAAGTGGACAAAGCCAAGCAGCCCAAATACGCCGCCGGCCAGCTGTGCAACAACTGCGCCTTGTACCAAGGCAAGGTCAGTGATGCCGCCGCTGGTTGCCCCTTGTTTGCTGGCAAGCAGGTCGCAGGCAAAGGCTGGTGCTCGGCTTACGCCAAGAAGGCTTAATTTCAGCATTTGTTTGGTGCATGGGCACATCCAAAAAAGGGAGCCATTTGGCTCCCTTTTTTTGCGGCATCGCTGCATTTGGACAAGTCAATGTGTGCGTGCAAGAGCCTGAGTGCCATCGACTGCGATGTCAGCCAATCCAAGAGTAGAGTAGGCGAATACAAATAGGCAATTGGAGGATCTGGCCATGGCCCACGACATTTTGCAAATCTCGCCCCTGCCACCGTTCATGCTGAAAGCGCTGCATGAAGCAGATTACATCGTGCACGACCACACCCACATCAAAGACCCAGGCGCCTTGAGCAAGGTCACAGCCATCGTGGGGACGGGCTCAGCGAAGGTCGATCAAAAGTTGCTGCAAATGCTGCCTCATGTCAAATTGATTGCCATTTGCGGCGTGGGTTATGACGGGGTGGATGTGGCGGCCGCCATCGACAAGGGCATCACGGTCACCCACACGCCTGGCGTGTTGACGGATGATGTGGCTGACTTGGCCATGGGCCTTGTGTTGTCCATCGGCAGACGCATCCCGCAAGCCGATAAGTTTGTTCGCAACGGCGACTGGGTGGACGACATGTTTGCCTTGACGCATCAAGTGTCGGGCGCACGTCTAGGTCTTGTGGGCATGGGGCGCATTGGCCGCGCCATTGCCAAGCGTGCGGCGGCATTTGACATGCGCATTGCTTACACCAGTCGACAAGCCAAGTCTGACGTGTCCTACACCTTCTACCAAACAGTGACCAACTTGGCTGCGAATGTTGACTACTTGGTAGTGGCCGTACCCGGCGGAGACAGCACCCAAAATTTAATTGGTCATTCGGTGTTGCAAGCGCTGGGTACCAAGGGTTATCTCATCAACATTGCCCGGGGTTCGGTGGTCGACCAGCCTGAGTTGGTGCAGGCCTTAAAAAACAAAACCATTGCAGGCGCAGCCCTGGATGTGTTTTGGGATGAGCCGATCGTGGATCCCGAGTTACGTCGCTTGCCCAATGTGGTGCTGACGCCTCATATCGCCAGCGCGACAATGGAAACACGTCAAGCCATGGCAGCATTGACCCTTGATAATTTGCAAGCCTTCTATGAAGGAAAAGCATTGCCCACACCAGTGCCTGAGTGCCAATAATTTGAGGAAGTCCATGAGCATCATTTCGTCGTCTTTGCCTGCGCGGCCCTATCGACGGATTGCCACCGAAGAGGCGTTTTCGCCGCCCGAGATGTTGGACATTTACAAACGCATCTTGGCCAAAGACGATGTGGACATTGGCTTCAAACATCTGATGGGCTTTTATTTGAGCAGCCCCAGTGAGAGAGCCACGCACATCATGCGCTGCTTGACCGACTTAAATGCGCTGCGCTTGCAGCACATGGATGAGGCGGGCGCGGATGTCCAAGTCATTGGCTTGACCTCACCCGGTGTGCAGATCATGGACAAAGACACTGCGGTGGCGTTTGCTCCCGTGGCCAACGACATCTTGGCAGACGCCATGCGCCGCCATCCCGATCGTTTGGTGGGCATGATTGCGGTCGCTCCCCAAGATCCTGCGGCAGCGGCCAAAGAAATTCAATCTGGGGATAGGCTGTTTTGTATGTGGCGCTCTGCCAAGATGCAGCGAATACCGCGTTGGCCCAATTCAATGGCCAAGCCAAGACCCACGGGACCTCCGCCGTTGATCATGACATCTGTAACGAGTGGGGCAGGAGTGGGGTTGGTCATATGAACGCGCTGCGCAAACAATTGGAGGGGTTTGCGATTTAGCGGCCGTAACCGCCGCCGCCTGAGCGCCCGCCGCCGCCTCCGCCTGAG
>NZ_DAIRSK010000027.1:0-27523 GCF_036804465.1 Limnohabitans sp. | reverse complement strand
GGCTCCGATCGAGTTGCCGATAAAGACCGTGCCGTCTGCGAGCGCCAAGATGGCGGGCGGGAATGTTCCCTGAAGAGACAAAAGCACTGGGTTCTCCGGAATAGTTCGGGTACGCCTCAGCGCTCACAAGAGAACGTGTCTCTTTGGCTACTTTGTTCGAGGAATTTGCCTAAGTTTGAGCTGTGGCGTACAGGTTGATGCGGGAAAGCCTCTCATTATATCCGAGGCACTGGTTTTCCCCAGTGATTGCGCTCGATTTAACGCAAATGGCAGGTGGCGCTGGCGTGTAAACAGATCGCAGCAGCGGATGCCACATTGAGAGATTCTTCGCCACCCGGCTGGGCGATGCGCACATGCAGCGTTGCACGCTCAGCCAAAGCAGCAGAGACACCTTGCCCCTCATGACCCATCAGCCACGCACACGGCATCGGCAACTGAGCCTCAGCCAACAAGGTGTGTAGAAACGGGCCATGGTGAGAACTGGTGGCAAACCAAGGCATCTCTAAAGCATCCAAATCATCGCCACTCAAGCCCTCGACCAAATGCAGACCAAAGTGCGCCCCCATGCCTGCACGCAAAACTTTGGGCGACCACAACGCGGCAGAACCTTTGATGGCCAGCACTTGCTTGAATCCAAAAGCTGATGCACTACGCAAAATAGACCCCACATTGCCAGCGTCTTGCACGCGATCTAACACCACAGTGGGCAAGGTCAATCGCATGTCCAGCGAGGCAGGCGCAGTGAGGATGAAACCCATCTTGGCAGGCGACTCGAGGCTGCTGATTTCGGCAAACAGCGCATCGGGCAACACGGTGATGTGCGCAGCAGCCTGCACCCAGTCACGCGGTGCAGTGGCCCACAAGGATTCAGCAAATACCGCTTGCTCAGGTTTGATGCCACGGGTGAGCGCAGCGCGACACAGATGATCACCCTCTAGCCAGACGCGACCAAGTTTGCGGTAAGCCGTGCTGTCTTGCGACAAGCGGCGCAGTTCTTTGATCAAGGGGTTGTCACGCGAGGTGATCACATTCATCGCAACACCTCGGCCACGGGCGAAAAAGATTTGCGATGCCAGGGCGTTGCGCCATATTGTTTGAGTGCTTGCAAATGTGCCGCTGTGCCGTAGCCTTTATGGGCATCAAATCCATACTGAGGGTAATGCGAATGCAGCTCTAGGCACCAGCGGTCACGGTGTACTTTGGCCAAGATGGAGGCTGCAGAAATAGCTTGTACTTTGCTATCGCCTTTGACGATGGCTTCTGCCAACACATCGAGTACGGGCAAGCGGTTGCCATCCACCAACACTTTGGCGGGTTTCAAGCGCAAACCTTCTACTGCGCGGCGCATGGCCAACATCGTGGCTTGCAAAATATTGAGCGTGTCAATTTCTTCCACTGAGGCTTGGGCAATCGAACAGCACAAGGCCTTGGCACGAATGTCGTCGTACAAACGCTCGCGCCTCAGAGCGGTCAGTTTTTTGGAGTCGGCCAAGCCCGCAATGGGATTCAAGTCGTCCAAGATGACGGCAGCCGCCACAACAGGTCCAGCCAAGGGACCACGGCCCGCCTCATCCACACCTGCCATCAAGCCTGGGGCGTCCCAAATGAGTGCGACTTGTTCAGCGCGCAAGAACTTTTTCAATCGCATGTGCAGCCAAAAAGGGGGTGTCGCGGCGCAGCGTGTCGTGCAGCGCAGCAAAACGCTGTTGAACAGCAGCAGCAGCGCTTGGGTTAGCCAGCCAGTGAAGTACCGCATGTGCCAAAGCATCAGGCGTGGCGGCATCTTGCAACAACTCGGGCACCACAAATTCTTGGCAAAGAATATTGGGCAAACCCACCCATGGTTGCAACTTTTGGCGACGCATGATTTGCCAGCTGAGCCAATTCATGTTGTACGCAATCACCATGGGGCGCTTGAACAGTGCGGCCTCGAGCGTGGCAGTGCCGCTGGCAATCAGCGTGACATCGCAGGCCGCCAACGCAGTGTGTGATTGAGCGCTGAGCACCGTGAGATGGGGCACCCCGCCCACGTCCTTCACAATGGCTTCAATGCGCGCACGCAAAGCAGGCATGGCGGGCAGCACAAAGTGCAAGCCCGGTTGCAACTTGGCCATGCGCTGCGCTGCCTGCAAAAACCGCTGCGCCAAATACGCTATCTCAGAGCGGCGGCTGCCTGGTAGCAAAGCGACCACGGTGGCGTCTTGTGGCAAGCCAAGTTGCATGCGGGCTGCGGCACGGTCTGGCACATCAGGAATACTGTTGGCGATTGGATGGCCTACATAAGTGGCATCAATGCCGTGCTGGGCTAGCAAGTCTGCCTCGAACGGAAAAATGCACAAGACATGGTCCACGCTTTGGCGAATCTTGTCCACGCGGTCAGCCCGCCAGGCCCAAATCGAGGGGCAAACAAAATGAATGGTTGGAATGCCTTGTGCCTTGAGGTCACGCTCTAAATCGAGGTTGAAGTCTGGTGCATCAACACCAATAAAAGCGCTGGGCGGGTTGGCCAGCAAGCGTTGACGCAGTTGGTGGCGAATGCTCACAATTTCACGGTAGTGACGCAGCACTTCAACATAGCCCCGCACCGCAAGTTTTTCGTAAGGCCACCAAGACTTGAACCCAAGCGCCTCCATCTTGGGGCCGCCAATGCCTGCACTGCGCATCTCAGGCCACTTATCTCGCATGCCACCAAGCAATAGACTCGCCAGCAAATCGCCCGAGGCCTCGCCTGCGGCCAACGAGAAAGACAATGCCTCGGCCATAGGTTTTAGCGAATGATGCCGCGTTGCGGCGAGGTGTGGTTTAAGAAATCCAGCATCATGGCCACGTCAGCAGCCGCCTCTGGTTTTTCTTGGGTCAATTCAGCGATGCGCACTTTGGCTTGGTCTAAGGTTAAATCGTCGCGGTACAAAGCTTTGTGCATGGCCTTGACCGCACTGACGCGCTCGGCAGAAAAGCCGCGGCGACGCAAGCCTTCGAAATTCATAGAGCGAGGCTCAGCAGGCTGCCCCTGGCACATCACAAACGGCGGCACATCGGCAAACAAGAGCGAATGCATGGCCGTGAAACTATGTGCCCCGATGCGAACAAACTGATGCACCACGGTGAAGCCGCCCAAGATGACCCAATCACCCACATGCACATGACCTGCCAGTTGTGCGCTGTTGGCAAAGATGGTGTGGTCGCCGACCACGCAATCGTGGGCCAAATGGACGTAGGCCATGATCCAGTTGTCGTTACCGACTTGGGTCACACCTGTGTCACCGGGCGAACCAATGTTGAAAGTACAAAATTCACGGATGGTGTTGCGGTCACCAACCATCAGTTGGCACGGCTCACCCGCGTATTTTTTGTCTTGCGGAATGGCACCCAGCGAGTTGAACTGAAAAATACGGTTGTCGTTGCCAATCGTGGTGTGCCCCTCAATCACGCAATGTGGACCCACGCTGGTGCCGGCACCTATGCGCACATGAGGGCCAATGATGCTGTAAGGCCCCACCTGCACCGAGCTGTCGAGCTCGGCCTTGTGGTCAACAATGGCGGTGTGGTGAATCAGGCTCATCGTCTGCTGCTTCATGAATGGACTTGTGTGTCATTAGGCGATGGCGCGCATGGTGCACATCAAATCAGCTTCGGTCGCCACCACATCACCCACCTTGGCACGCGCTTTGAATTTGAAGATGCCAGCTTTCATTCGGTCGAGTTCAACCTCCAATATGAGCTGATCCCCAGGCTCCACAGGACGCTTGAAACGCGCGCCATCAATACCCGCAAAGTAATACACCGTCTTGTCATCGGGCGCCGCACCCAAGGTGTCAAACGCCAACAAAGCGGCGGCTTGCGCCAAGGCTTCCAAAATCAATACACCTGGCATGACTGGATGGTGCGGAAAATGACCACCAAAAAAAGGCTCGTTCATCGTCACATTCTTGAGCGCCCTGATACTTTTGCCTTTTTCCAATTCCAAGACGCGGTCAACCAACAAAAATGGATAACGATGCGGCAACTGCCTGAGAATTTGGTGGATATCCATGCTCATTTTTTTTGACTTTCTAAAACAGACTCAAGGCATTTGATGCGGTCGCGAAGGCGGTGTAATTGGCGCAAGGTAGCGGCATTTTTTTCCCATGAAGCATTGTCGTCGATGGGGAACACGCCGCTGTATTGACCGGGTTGGCGGATGGAACGCATCACCACCGAAGCGGCCGAAATGTGCACACCATCAGCCAACTCCAAATGGCCCAACACAATGGCACCGCCACCCACCGTGCAGTTGGCACCGATGCGCGCACTGCCCGCAACGCCCGCACAACCAGCCATGGCCGTATTGGCACCCACATGCACGTTGTGGCCGATTTGCACCAGGTTATCCAATTTAACGCCATCTTCAATGACGGTGTCATCCAAAGCGCCGCGATCGATACAACTGTTGGCACCAATTTCCACATCGTTGCCAATGCGCACAGCACCCAACTGCTCAATTTTTTCCCAGCGGCCTTCAAACAAAGCAAAGCCAAAACCATCAGCCCCAATCACCACGCCTGCATGCACGATACAGCGCTCACCCAGGTGACAGTCTTCACCCACCGTGATGCCCGATTTGAGCCAACTGTTGGCACCGATGTGGGCACCACGCTCGATCACACAAAGTGGGCCAATGCGTGCGGTGGCATGCACCTGAGCCAGCGGGTGAATCACAGCGCTGGCATGAACCAATGGCTCATCACTCACACGTGTGTGTTGACGCCACAGCTGCGTGAGACGCGCGAAGTAGTGATAAGGGTTGTCCACCACAATCAACGCCATACGCGCTTGAATGACAGCTGCCACCTCAGGCGACACAACCACGCAACCCGCCTGCGTGATGGCAAGTTGGGATTGGTATTTGGGATTGCTTAGAAAACTGAGCGCATCGGCTTGTGCGGTGTCAAGCGGCGCGAGTTTTTGAATCAGGTGATTGGGGTCACCTACGAGGCGACCTCCCAAACTTTCAACGATCTGGCCTAGACGCAGTGCCACGTCTACTTATTTAGCCGCGTTGATGACCTTGAGCACCTTGTCAGTGATGTCGTGCTTGGGGTTGATATAGACGGCTTCTTGCAAAACCAGATCGTATTTTTCAGCTTCAGCCACTTGCTTGATCACACGGTTAGCACGCTCAAGCACTTGTTGGAACTCTTCATTCTTACGGGCATTGAGCTCTTCTTGGAACTCTCGACGCTTGCGTTGAAAGTCTCGGTCTTGCTCGCCCAATTGCTTTTGGCGTGAAAGACGTTGTGACTCAGACAAAGTGGGGGCTTCACGCTCAAACTTTTCAACCGCAGTTTTTAAAGATTTCTCAGCATCCACCAAATCTTTTTCGCGTTTAGAAAACTCTTGTTCCAGCTTGGCTTGCGCTTGCTTGGCTGTGGTGGATTCTTTGAAAATACGGTCGGTATTGATAAATCCAATGCGAATTTCTTGAGCTTGAGCGCAGCAAGCTGCGAAGCCCAACACAAGCGCAACGAAAATTTGACGGGTAAACATAGTCATCAGAAAGAGGTCCCGATTTGGAATTGCAATTGTTGGATTCTATCGCCTGCGAATGAACGGATTGGACGCGCCCAAGCAAACCGCAAGGGGCCCATGGGTGAGACCCAGCTCAAACCGATACCGTAGGCACTACGCAACTGCCCGACGTCAATTTTTTCAAACTCTCCGTACACATTGCCCATGTCGTAAAAACCATAGAGACGCAGGGAGCGGTCGTTACCAGCTCCTGGAAAAGGCAAAAGGAACTCTGTATTGACTGTGACTTTTTTAGCGCCGCCAATGACTGGGCCTGTGATGTCGCGCGGTCCAAGTGTGCCTTGCTCAAACCCTCGCACCGAGCCTAAACCGCCCGAATAATAGTTTTTATAGAACGGCAAGGTTTGACCATTCAAGCCCTTGCCTATTCCCAAATCAGCATTGAATGCAAAGGTGTATTGTTTGGTAATAGGAAAGTACTGCTGGTACTGCCCGCCAAATTTGGCATAGCGCCCGTCACCGAACGCACCTAACTCACTGTTCAAACGAATGAACTTGCCGTTGTTGGGATTCAAGTAGCTGTCTCGGCTATCTCGCGCCCAGCCTGCTGTCACGGGCACGTTGGAAGCCACGCATCCAAACTGCTGACATAACTTGGCGTGTACCCCCAACATGTTGGTGCCAGGTACCAATTCGGTTTTTTCTGCTGCCGAGCCTAAAAAAATACGATCTAACTCACTAAATGGCAAACCAAAACGCACGCCGAGTCCAGAGGTGATCATGCGGTAGTTACCGCCCTGCTGCACATAGGGTTTGCTGGATCGGTGATAGAGCTCAAAGGTGCGTGAAATACCGTCTTCAGTGAAATAAGGATCGGTGGTGTTCAACACGTAGTATTGGTTGAACTTGCTGGTGCTGACCTGCAAACCAAGGTTGTGACCCGAACCAAACACGTTGTCTTGCTGGATACCAAAGGACAGAGACACTTTTTCTGCGCTGGAGAAACCGGCGCCCAAGGTCAACATACCCGTAGGCTTTTCCACCACATTGACATTCAAATCGACCTGATCTTGCGATGACGCAACTTCTTGGGTGTCTACATCCACCTCTTTGAAATACCCCAAACGGTTTACCCGATCGCGCGACAAGCGAATTTTTTCGCCGTCATACCAAGACGATTCGGTTTGGCGAAATTCACGGCGCACGATCTGGTCGCGTGTGCGGTTGTTGCCCACAATGTTGATGCGGCGCACATAAGCGCGACGTGCGGGGTCAGCCACCAACACCAGTTTCACGCGGTTGGTGGTGCGGTCAATTTCAGGACGCACCTCTGTTCGTGCAAAGGCAAATCCAAAATTACCAAAATACTCGTTAAAAGCTTTGGTGGTGCGTGTGACTTCATCGGCGTTATAGACTTTGCCTGCTTGAATTTCAATCAAGGATTTAAATTCATCGTCTTTGCCCAAGTAATAGCCGTCCATGACGACTTCAGACACCACAAAGCGATCTCCCTCTGTCACGTTGATGGTGATGCTGATGTCTTGCTTGTTGGGAGAAATCGCCACTTGCGTGGAGTCAATACGAAACTCCAAGTAACCCCGCGCCAAATACCAGGCACGCAAAGTCTCTAAATCGGCATTGAGTTTGGTGCGTGAATAACGATCGGACTTGGTGTACCAACTTAACCAGTTGCCTCTACCTTGATCGAACTGGTCCAGCAGTTTTGACTCGTCAAAGGCTTTGCTTCCCACCACACGCATCTCTTTGATCTTGGCCAAATCACCTTCGATCACAGTGAATGACAAATTCACGCGGTTTCTGTCAGCAGGGGTAATGGTGGTGATGATTTCCGCGCCATACAAACTGCGGTTGACATACTGACGCTTCAACTCTTGCTCAGCGCGGTCGGCTAAGGCTTTGTCAAACGGACGACCTTCTGCCAAACCAATGTCACGCAAAGCTTTGCGCAACACATCTTTTTCAAATTCCTTGGTGCCAATGAATTCAACTTGGGCGATGTTGGGGCGCTCCTCAACGATCAATACCAAAACATCACCGTTGACTTCAATGCGCACGTCTTTGAATAGACCGAGGGCAAACAAACTGCGAATGGCAGCGGCGCCTTTTTCGTCGGTGTAATCGTCACCCACACGAAACGGAATAGAGGCAAACACGGTGCCAGGCTCGACGCGCTGCAAACCTTCGACCCGGATGTCACGCACATTGAAAGGGTCTGCTGCCAGCACATTGAAAGTCATCAGGGTGGCCGCAATGAATGCAGCAGACTGAGCCAAAGTGGTGCGACGGAATTGTGAAAGTTGCATAGTCATGGGATGTTTAGGGGGACTCATGGAAGCCAACCCAGGCGAACCACATCGTTAAAAAGAGAAAAAACCATCAGTGACACAAGGATGAACAGGCCTACACGCTGCAACGCGTCAAGCCATGCGGGGGAAGGAGGACGTCCTGTGCAAGCTTCATAAAGATAATACAACAGGTGCCCACCATCGAGCATCGGCAAGGGGAGTAGATTAAACACCCCCAAACTGACGCTGACGAGAGCCAAATAACTGAGATAGGCACCCAATCCTGAACTCGCTGAACGTCCGGCATAGTCAGCCATGGTGAGTGGCCCACTGAGGTTATCCAGTGACGCGCGTCCGGTCAACAAGCGCCACAACATGTCCAGCGTCAAATCGATGACTTCCCTGGTCTTGATCGCTGCTTGACCAAGCCCATCGAACACACCAAATTGCACCCACACTTTGGCTGGCGGTTCGCCAACTTGCGCACCAATTCGCCCCATGTATTGCGAACCGTCTGGCACGCGCTCAGGCGTGACATCGATGTGCAACAAACGCCCCTCACGAGAGATAAGCCATGTTTGCATCAGTGGCTGTTGGTGTTGACCACTGGCACGCACATGCGCACGCAAAGCGCTGGCGTCGTTCACCACTTGACCATTGATGCGAAGCACTTCGTCGCCTCGCTGCAAACCCGCCATCTCCGCAGGCCGCCCTTTTTGCACGTCACCCAACACTGCGCGACTCCAAGCACCTGTCAAACCCCATGCTTGCCAAGCGGTGCTGCCCTTTGCGACAGCGTCTGGCGCGAGAGCTGGCAAGCTCACCAGACGCAAGGTTTGCTTATCCTGCGGCTGCACTTCAAGATAAAGCGAGGCTGTATCTTGCTCAAGCAACTGCCAGCGCAAGGCTTCAAGCGAGACCACTTCCTGTAAGTCATCGGCAGACGTACCAGCCCGTCGCACCGTATCCCCACTGCGCAAACCAGCAGCCTCAGCGATCGAGCCAGCAACAGGCGCAGCCAAAGTGGCCTGCGTCTCGTATTGCCCGACCCAAAAGTTGACAGCGAACAAACACACAGCCAACAGCAAATTCGCCACAGGACCAGCCGACACAATGGCAGCTCTCGCCCACAAGGGCTGACGGTTAAATGCCATGGGAGCGTCTTGTGCAGAGACTTCTCCAGCTTGCTCATCGAGCATCGTGACGTAGCCGCCCAAGGGAATCAGGCTGATGCAAAACTCGGTATCTTGCCCCGCATGCGGTGTGCGTGATTTCCAGCGCCACAATGGTTTGCCAAAGCCAATAGAAAACGTCAGCACTTTCACACCACATGCCACCGCCACCCGGTAGTGGCCCCACTCGTGCACAGTGATCAGCACACCCAGTGCCAGCAAAAATGCAAGAACCGTCATGGCTTACTTGGCCAACAAACGCACGGCATCTTCAGCCACGGCACGGGCCTGGGAATCCAAGGCCAACAAATCATCCAAACTGTGTGGCGCAGAGGGTGACAAATGCGCCATGCAGTTTTGATTCACATCATGAATTTGATCAAAGCGTATGCGACGCTCTAAAAATGCGGCGACCGCAATTTCGTTGGCCGCATTCAGCACCGCCGTTGTGCCGCGCGGACCACGCAGTGCCGTCCACGCCAAATGAATGCCTGCAAAGCGCTCGGGGTGTCCGTGGTCGTCCAAGGCTTCAAAAGTCATGGCAGACAAAGCGTGAAAATCCAAGGCTTGGGCACCTGATGCCATCCGCTCAGGCCAGCTCAAACCATAGGCAATCGGCACCCGCATATCAGGCGATCCCAACTGGGCTAGCACCGATGTATCACGGTACTGCACCATGGAATGGATGATGCTTTGTGGATGAATCACCACCTCTAAACGCTCCGGCGGCAGGCCAAACAAGTAGCGGGCTTCAATCACCTCCAGCGCTTTGTTCATCATGGTGGCGGAGTCCACAGAAATCTTACGGCCCATCACCCAATTGGGATGTGCGCAAGCTTGCTCTGGTGTGACGTCTTTGAGCGTCGCCACTGCTCGGGTGCGAAAGGGCCCCCCAGAGGCTGTGAGGATGATTTTCTCGACGCGCGTCTCCCAAGTCAGCGCATCTTCTGGCAAGGACTGAAAAATAGCTGAGTGTTCGCTGTCAATCGGCAACAGCGTTGCGCCACCTTGTTTGACGGCATCTAAAAACACCTCGGCACCAACCACCAAGGCTTCTTTGTTGGCCAACAACAAACGTTTGCCAGCACGAGCGGCCGCTAGGCACGGCGACAGACCTGCAGCCCCCACGATCGCAGCCATCACGACATCGACCTCTGGATGCGATGACACTTCGTCTAATGCCGCTGTACCCAAGAGCACTTGCGTGCGCAAGCCCTCTGCTTGAATTTTGTCTTTGAGTTGCTGGGCGGCATCATCAGACACCATCACCGCATAGCGGGGTTTGAACTGAGCGCATTGGCGCAACATCAAGTCCACTTGGCGCGCACCGGTGAGGGCAAACACCTCAAACCTGTCGGGGTGTCGCGCAATAACGTCTAGGGTATTGGTACCAATGGAGCCCGTTGAGCCCAGCACTGTGATTCTGAGGAGCTTGTTTGTCATACCGATTGCACCAACATCATGGCCAAGGGCAAAGCGGGCAGCAACGCGTCCACTCGGTCCAAAACACCGCCATGTCCAGGCAACAAGTGACTGCTGTCTTTCATGTCAGCACTGCGCTTGACCAAAGACTCGACCAAGTCACCTGCCACACTCATCATGGTCAAGAAAAGCACAGCTACAACCAGGAACGCTGCGCCACGGCGGTATAAAAGGGTGTACAAACTTTGACTATCCAAAGCGAATTGCGTGTCAATCCAAATCCAAACACAGGCCATGACCAACACGCCCACCATGGCACCCCACACACCTTCCCAACTTTTACCTGGGCTAATGGCCGGTGCAAGTTTGCGTCGGCCAAAAGCACGGCCAGAGAAATAAGCGGCGACGTCTGCGACCCAAACCAACATCAGCAAAGACAATAAGAAATTCACGCCGATGACCTTGGCTTGGTAAATGGCAACCCAAGACAGCCACAACGCCAACACACCGACCGTCAAACGCAACCAGCGTGAAATCAAAACCCAACGGCTGATGCCATGGCGAATCAACCAAGCGGCAACGAACACCCAAGCAGCCCCTGTGATGGTCCAAATATTGGCGGGCGACTCATACGCCCAACGGGCAGACCAAGCAAAAAGACACAGCATCACGCACACGGCTGACACACGCAAGGCACTTCGCATGTCAAAACCATTCAAACGCCCCCACTCCCACGCACCAGCAGCAATGAGAACAAGAGTGAGGCCTGCCAACGGTTCTGCAGCGTCGGCCAACAAGGCGGGCAACAAGAGCGCCAACAAGACCAGCGCAGTGATGACGCGTTGCTTCAACATCCAGCTTAGACCGACATGATTTCTTGCTCTTTGCCAGCAATGAGTTTGTCAATCTCAGCAATGTGGCTGTCAGTTATTTTTTGGGTATCGGCTTCTGCGCGTTTTTGGTCGTCTTCAGACGCGAGTTTGTCTTTCACCAACTTTTTCACAGACTCATTGGCATCGCGACGCAAATTACGCACAGCCACTTTGGCATTTTCACCTTCGGTGCGAACGACTTTGGTCAACTCTTTTCGGCGCTCTTCCGACATGGGCGGCATGGGCACCCGAATCAACTCACCCATGGACGAGGGATTCAAGCCCAAATCGCTGTCGCGAATGGCTTTTTCAATTTTGGCACCCATGGGCTTTTCCCAAGGTTGCACGCTCAAGGTACGGGCGTCCAGCAAAGACACGTTAGCCACTTGGCTGATCGGCACCATCGAGCCGTAATAGTCCACTTGCACGGTGTCCAGCAACGAAGGGCTGGGACGACCCGTGCGTATTTTGGTCAAGCTATTGCTGAAGGCCGCGATGGACTGGCCCATTTTGGTTTCTGTGGTTTTCTTGATGTCAGCGATGGTCATGTTGTGCTCCTGAAGCAGCGCAGGGAGTGGGTCGAAAAACTGGGGAAATTACGCGTGCACCAAAGTGCCCTCGTCCTCTCCCAAGACGACGCGCTTGAGCGCACCGTTTTTGAAAATAGAAAACACCTTGATGGGCAATTTTTGATCGCGGCACAGGGCAAATGCTGTCGCGTCCATGATGCCCAAGTTTTGACCTATGGCTTGGTCAAAACTGAGTTCGGTGTAACGCGTGGCATGGGGGTCTTTTTGCGGGTCAGCTGAATAAACGCCATCCACCTTGGTAGCCTTGAGCACTATTTCAGCACCAATCTCTGCACCGCGCAAAGCAGCGGCTGTGTCAGTGGTGAAAAAAGGGTTACCTGTACCGGCAGCAAACACCACCACTTTGCCCTCTTCAAGGTATTGCAACGCCTTGGGGCGTACATAGGGTTCGACCACTTGATCAATCGCAATGGCTGACATGACTCGCGCCGTGAGGCCAGTCTTGTTCATGGCATCAGCCAAGGCCAATGAGTTCATCACCGTAGCCAACATGCCCATGTAGTCAGCCGTGGCACGATCCATACCGACAGAGCCACCTGCTACACCACGGAAAATATTGCCTCCGCCAATGACGATGGCCACTTCGACACCAAGGCCCATGACCTCAGCCACTTCATCCACAATGCGAACGATGGTGGCGCGATTGATACCGAACGCATCATCGCCCATCAAGGCCTCGCCGGACAGCTTGAGCAAAATACGCTTGTAGGCTGGCTTGGGTGAGGTCATGAAAAGGCTCCTTGATGTGTAGGTGTAAATTGATGTGCGAGAGGAAAATCAAAAAGGGAGCCTAAGCCCCCTGTGTGATCAAGCAGACTGCTTGGCGGCGGCGACCTGTGCGGCCACCTCGGCAGCGAAGTCGTCGACCTTCTTTTCAATGCCCTCGCCCACCACATAGAGAGTGAAAGAAGCCACTTGCGTGTTGGCAGCCTTGAGCATTTGTTCCACGGTTTGCTTGTCGTTCTTGACGAACGTTTGGTTGAACAAAGACACCTCTTTGAGGTACTTTTGCACAGAACCTTCCACCATCTTGATCGTGATGTCAGCAGGCTTGCCAGATTCAGCCGCTTTTGCTGCAGCGACCGAGCGCTCTTTTTCGATCAAGTCGGCAGGCACATCGGCACTGGTCAATGCCACGGGCTTCATCGCAGCCACGTGCATGGCCACATCTTTGGCGGCTGTTTCGTCGCCATCAAACTCAACCAACACGCCAATGCGCGTGCCGTGCAAATAAGAAGCCAGCTTGTGTGCACCGTCAAAACGCTTGAAACGACGGAAACTCATGTTCTCACCAATCTTGCCGATCAAGCCTTTGCGGACGTCTTCAAGGGTAGGACCAAAACTGTCTTGCGCATAAGGCAAAGCGCCCAAGGCTTCGATCGAGGCTGGGTTGTGCTCTGCCACCAACTTGGCGGCCGCTTGAGCCAAAGCCAAAAAGCTGTCGTTCTTGGTCACGAAATCGGTTTCGCAGTTCACTTCCAACAAAGCGCCCGTGTTGCCCGTGATGAAGCTGGTCACCACACCTTCGGCGGTCACGCGGCTAGAGGCCTTGCCAGCTTTGCTGCCGAGCTTGACGCGCAGCAACTCTTCTGCTTTGGCCATGTCGCCTTCGGCCTCAGTCAAAGCTTTTTTGCACTCCATCATGGGTGCGTCGGTTTTTGCACGTAACTCAGCGACCATGCTTGCGGTAATTGCTGCCATTTAATTTCTCCGTCTTCAGTTCAAAACAATTTGGGTGTGAAAAAGGGGCTCCACAAGCCCCTTTTCAAGTTTGGGCCGCGTGATTAAGCAGCAACTTCAACGAACTCTTCATCGCCTTCAGTCACAGCTTTGACCAAGTCGTTGGCAGCGTTGGCACGGCCTTCGATGATCGCATCTGCAATACCGCGAGCGTACAAAGTCACAGCTTTTGACGAGTCGTCATTGCCTGGAATGATGTAGTCAATGCCTTCGGGTGAATGGTTGGAGTCCACCACGCCGATCAACGGAATGCCCAATTTCTTGGCTTCAGCGATGGCGATTTTGTGGTAACCGACGTCGATGACAAAGATCGCATCAGGCAATACCGCCATGTCTTGGATGCCGCCAATGTCTTTCTCGAGCTTTTCCATTTCGCGCTTGAACATCAGCTGTTCTTTTTTAGACAAGGTGTCCAAGCCAGCTTCTTGCTGGATCTTCATGTCTTTCAAACGTTTGATGGATGTTTTGACCGTTTTGAAGTTGGTCAACATGCCGCCCAACCAACGTTGGTCAACATAAGGCACGCCAGCACGGTGTGCTTCTGCGGCAACGATTTCGCGAGATTGGCGCTTGGTGCCGATCATCAACACGGTGCCTCGGTTCGCAGACAATTGCTTGACGAACTTGATGGCATCTTGGAACATCGGCAACGATTTTTCCAAGTTGATGATGTGAATTTTGTTGCGGTGACCAAAGATGAACGGTGACATCTTGGGGTTCCAGAAGCGGGTTTGGTGACCAAAGTGGACGCCTGCTTCCAGCATATCGCGCATAGTGACTGACATAATAAAAACTCCGAAGGTTGGGTCTAAAATCCAGCCCATCATCACCGCAAGTTTTAATTCTTTAAAACTCTTGGCAACACCTTAATTGGACTGGTTTGCGAGTGATGTTTGTCCGAGCGCGAGGCAAACCCCCTACCTCGGAAAAACCCAATGATTCTAGCACAGCCCTTCATACCTCCTTACCCCAACCAGCTTCCTTTAGCAAGGTTTCGCTCATGAATATCGCTGTGATTGGTGCGGGCGTGATTGGCATCACCACCGCCTATGAATTGGCAGCTATGGGCCATCGGGTCAGCGTTTTTGAGCGTCACGGCGCGGCCGCCGAAGAAGGCAGTTTTGCCAACACAGGCATCGCCTCAGCAGGATACGCCGCACCTTGGGCGCATCCCGGCATGATCAAACACGTGCTAACTCACCTCTGGCAACGCGACACACCCTTGCGCATCTCAAGCCCCAGCATGGGCGATTGGAAGTGGCTGTGGCAGATGCGCAAAGCCTGCGACAACGCCACGTTTGCGCGCAATCGCACCAACATACTACGCTTGGCCGAGTACAGCGGCCACCGCATGCGCACACTGACTGACACCCTGAATTTGGAACATGAGCGAAGCCAAGGTCTGATGGTTCTTCTGCGCTCAGCACGTGATATTGAACGCATGCAAGGCAGCTTGCAAGTGATGCGGGACGCCGGCCTGAGTTTCAAAACGCTGAGCGATCAAGAGGCTCGCGTGATTGAGCCTGCGCTCGACCCACAAGCCCTCCTGGCACAAGCCATTCATTTTCCTGAAGATGAAGTGGGCAATTGCCGCCAATTCACGCTGCTGCTCAAAAGCGAAGCAGAAACTTTGGGTGTGAACTTTCACTTCAACGCGAGCGTGCTCCCGCTCTCCAAGGCCCAGCCCAACACCATTCGCACCACTGAGGATCAGACGGGCGAGACGTTTCAAGCGGTGGTGGTTTGCGCAGGGCTTGCCAGCTCGCAGCTGTTGAGGCCTTTAGGGCTGCGCATCCCTTTGGCTGCCGTCCATGGCTACGTCATCAGCGCTGCCGTGCGCGAACCGCTGGATGCGCCTCGCAGCGGCGTCATTGATGAGCAATACAAAGTGGCCATCAGCCGATTGGGCCATCGTGTGCGCGTGTCAGGCGGCTCTGAGATTGGCGGCAACGCCAAACGCCACAACCCTGCCAGCATCAAAACGCTTTACCGTGTGCTCGACCACTGGTTTCCAGGTGCTGCACGAACGCAAGACAACGTGCAAGTGTGGAAAGGCGCACGACCCATGCTGCCCGATGGCCCGCCGCTCGTTGGTGCCAGCGGCGTCTCAGGGGTTTGGCTCAACTTGGGCCACGGTGCCAGCGGCTGGGCCTTGGCCTGCGGCAGCGCACGTGTGTTGGCAGACAGCATCAATGGCAAAAGCCCTGACATCGATTTGCAAGGCTTGGGCCTTGAGCGATTGAATCTGCGGCGATGACAACATCAGGCCTGACGCAACACATCAATAGCCAAGACCGATGGCCACTGCACAGCGTTGCGCAGACACTCACTTTAGAACACCAAGCTCGGGCGGAACTGCCAAGCTACGCGCTGATGCAGCGCGCAGGCCTAGCCACTGCGCAACTCGCGATGGCTATTGCGCCGCATGCACATCAGGTGTGGATAGCTTGCGGCCACGGCAACAATGGCGGCGACGGGCTAGAGGCAGCCGTTCATTTACAAGCCTGGGGCAAAAAACCTATCGTCACTTGGCTTGGCAGCGAGGAAAAAGCCTCGTCAGATGCCAAGCAAGCCTGGACTCGCGCCAAATCAGCAGGCGTGACCTTTTTGCAGCATCCACCCCTAGCGTTTGACCTCGCCATCGACGCCCTACTTGGGATCGGCGCACAACGTAGCCCCGAAGGTTTGATGGCGCAATGGCTCGATGCTATTCAAACCAGTGAGGTACCCGTTTTGTGTGTGGATATTCCTACAGGCTTGTTAGCAGACACAGGTGAATGGATAGGCCTTTCGCCAGCGCAGGGCAGTCATGTATGCCCGCAACGCCACACGTTGAGCCTGCTCACGCTCAAACCAGGCCTGTTCACGGCGCACGGCCAAGATGCTGCTGGCCAAGTGTGGTTCAACGACTTAGGCGTAGCGCCTTTGCCGCAACCAGCCGCCTGGCTGCAACAACATGTTGATGCTCCCGCCAACCGACCACACAACAGCCACAAAGGCAGCTTTGGCGATGTGTCTGTGGTGGGCGGCGCGCCAAGCATGGCGGGCGCAGCAATGCTAGCGGGTATAGCTGCGCTGCATGGCGGCGCAGGCCGTGTGCTGCTGGGCTTGTTGGATGAGGCGGCACATCATGCCGTCACAGCGGCACATCCTGCGTTGATGGTGCGCCAAGTTGCTGCGTTGGATCTCACAACATCCACGGTGGTATGCGGCTGCGGAGGCGGCGACGGCATGCATGCCTTGTTGCACACCGTGCTGTCATCGTCAGAGAAATTGGTGCTAGATGCCGACGCGTTGAATGCGATTGCTGTTGACACCTCGTTGCAAATCTTGCTCAAAAAACGCAGCCAACGCCAAAAACCTACCGTACTCACACCGCACCCGCTGGAAGCCGCAAGGCTGTTGCATTGCACAACCAAAGACGTGCAAAGCAACCGTTTGCAAGCAGCGCAAGGTCTGGCCGACACGTTTGAATGCACTGTCGTGCTCAAAGGCTCAGGCAGCATCATTGCAAGCCCGGGCCGCAGCGCCGTCATCAACGGCTCGGGCAATGCTTTGTTGGCAAGTGCTGGAACTGGGGATGTGCTGGCAGGTTTGATGGGCGCTTACATCGCACGCAGTGACGATGTGTTTGAAGCCGCTTGCCACGCAGTGTTTGCACACGGTCATGTGGCCGATGAATGGCCAAATGATGGGCCACCGCTCGATGCTGCGGGACTGGCAGCATCGGTACGCTCAAGCTAGGCCGCCAGAGCAACGCGTCACTTGCGAGAGCGTCGGCTTTTGGCTGCCGCTTTTTTTTCAGCCGATTTGCGCGGTGCGACGGAAGCAGACTTGGGCTCGCCACGGCCGTCCTTGCCACCTATTTTGGTAAACGCTTTTTTAACCGCGCTCTTGAAATTTTGCATGGATGAACCAGCAGCATCTTTGCCATTGCGCGGCAACAGCTCATCAGCCTCGCGTACCAAACGAAAATCAATCTTGCGACCATCGAGGTCCACGCGGCTGACCTGAATGCGCACGCGCGAGCCAATGCCATAGCGAATGCCTGTGCGCTCGCCGCGCAGCTCTTGACGCATTTCGTCAAAGCGGAAATATTCACCACCAAGCTCAGTGATGTGTACCAAGCCTTCCACATACATGGCATCCAAGGTCACAAACAAACCAAAGCTGGTCGCCGAACTCACGACACCGCCATATTCTTCGCCCAAATGCTCACGCATGTATTTGCACTTGAGCCAAGCCTCGACGTCGCGGCTTGCCTCATCGGCGCGGCGCTCGTTGGCACTGCAATGCAAGCCTGCGGCCTCCCACGCTTGCAGATCAATCGAAGGCTTGACTTTTCCAATCAATGTGTTGTCTGGCTCTCGCACGCGAGATGCCAAACGACGCGCCAGTTTGGCATGCGCCTCGCCTGGGGTTGGCAACGCTGGCAAGGTGTATTTGCGCTTGAGCAAAATGGCCTTGATCACCCGATGTACCAACAAGTCAGGGTAGCGACGAATGGGGCTGGTGAAGTGGGTGTAGGCATCAAAGGCCAAACCAAAGTGGCCGTTGTTGTCAGGCGTATAAACCGCTTGAGACATGGAGCGCAACAACATCGAATGGATTTGCTGTGCGTCCGGGCGTTCTTTGGTGGCCTCGGCGATCGCTTGAAACTCTGCCGGCTTGGGCTTGTCACCCACCGTCAAACCCACGCCAGTTGCTTTGAGGTAGCCACGCAGTACATCAATCTTCATCGGTGATGGACCTTCGTGGACACGGAACAAGCCAGGGTGCTTGCTTTGCAAGATGAAGTCAGCGCTACAGACGTTGGCGGCCAACATGGCCTCTTCAATCAATTTGTGGGCATCGTTGCGCACACGCGGCACGATTTTGTCGATGCGGCCGCTTTCGTCACACACGATTTGTGTTTCGGTGGTTTCAAAGTCCACTGCACCCCGTGCACGGCGGGCTTTGTTCAGGGCACCATACACATCGTGCAAATGAAGCAAATCGTCAATGCGGTCTTTGCGCTTGGCAGCCTCTGGCCCGCGTGTGTTCGACAAAATAGCCGCCACTTCGGTGTAGGTGAAACGCGCATGGCTGAACATCACAGCGGGATAAAACTGATACGCCTCCACCTCACCAGATGCATTGATCATCATGTCGCACACCATGCACAAGCGTTCGACATCAGGGTTCAATGAACACAAACCGTTTGAGAGCTTTTCGGGCAGCATCGGAATCACACGACGCGGAAAATACACACTGGTGGCGCGGTCATAGGCGTCGACATCAATCGCACTGCCGGTTTCCACATAGTTGCTCACGTCAGCAATGGCTACCAACACACGCCAACCTTTGCCCTTGCCCACTTTGGTGGGCTCGCAATACACAGCATCGTCAAAGTCGCGCGCATCTTCGCCATCGATGGTGACCAAAGGCACATCGGTCAAATCCACGCGGTCTTTTTTGTCTTGGGGACGCACCTTGTCGGGCAGTCCGCGAGCCATCGCCAAACAAGCGTCAGAGAATTCATGAGGCACGCCGTACTTGCGAACAGCAATTTCGATTTCCATGCCGGGGTCATCCACCTCGCCCAGCACCTCTTTGATGCGGCCCACTGGTTGGCCATACAAACTGGGGGGCTCGGTCAATTCAACCACCACCACTTGGCCGACCATGGCCTTGGCTGTCGCACCTTTGTTGATCAACACATCTTGGCCATAGCGCTTGTCTTCAGGCGCCACCAACCACACACCACTCTCTTGCAACAAACGCCCAATAATGGGCTGTTTAGAGCGCTCCAAAATTTCAACCACACGCCCTTCGGGACGGCCTTTTCGATCTTGACGAACAACGCGGGCTTTGACGCGATCGCGGTGCAAAACGGCACGCATTTCGTTGGGTGGCAAAAAGATGTCAGGCGCACCATCGTCTCGTTGCACAAAGCCATGTCCATCACGGTGACCCGAGACGGTGCCGACAAACTCTTCCAGCAATCCACTGGTCTGAACGGAATTCTTGATACAATGCTCTCTTTCCTGAAATGCCCAGGTGGCGGAATTGGTAGACGCACTAGTTTCAGGTACTAGCGAGTAACATCGTGGGGGTTCGAGTCCCTTCCTGGGCACCAATATAAGTCAATTAAAAGCCACCATTTGAGGTGGCTTTTGTTTTTGTTAATTTAAATCGGTAATGCGACAAGATCATGACCATCTGTCGCCACCACTTTGGCACGGGTGAATTCGCCAACTTTTAAAACTTTGCTGAGTTTTTCAGATGGCAAGAGCTTGACCACACCGTCAATCTCAGGCGCATCGGCATAGCTGCGGCCTACGCCGCCTTTGCGCCCGCCCGCAAGCGCTGAATCGACCAACACTTGAATAGTTTGGCCAATGCGTCGCTTGAGCTTGGCAATCGACACCTCTTCTGCCACTGCCATGAAGCGCGCTTGTCGCTCGTCACGCACTTCTTTTGGCAACATGCCTGCAATGTCGTTGGCAGCAGCACCGTCCACGGGGCTGTAGGCAAAGCAACCCGCGCGGTCAATTTCGGCTTCACGCACGAAGTTCAGCAAGTGGTCAAACTCTTCTTCTGTCTCGCCGGGGAAACCTGCAATGAAGGTGCTGCGAATCACAATTTGCGGACAAAGTTCACGCCAACGCGCAATGCGCTCGAGGTTCTTTTCACCGCTGGCAGGCCGCTTCATACGCTTCAAAACATCGGGATGGCTGTGCTGAAAAGGCACATCCAAATAGGGCAACACATGACCGGTAGCCATCAAGGGAATGATGTCATCCACACTGGGGTAGGGATACACGTAGTGCAAACGCACCCAAGCTCCATAGGTTTGAGCCAATTTGGCCAAGGCTTGCGACAGTTCTAAGGTGCGCGTCTTGATCGGCTGGCCATCAAAAAAACCTGTGATGTACTTCACATCCACGCCGTAGGCTGAAGTGTCTTGGCTGATCACCAGCAGTTCTTTCACGCCGCCTTCAAATAAAGCACGAGCCTCTTTGAGCACATCACCAACCGGGCGGCTCACCAAATCACCACGCATGGATGGGATGATGCAAAACGTGCAACGGTGGTTGCACCCCTCGCTGATTTTTAAATACGCATAGTGCTTGGGCGTGAGCTTCACGCCAGCCTCACCAAAGCTGTTAGGCACCAAGTCAATGAAGGGGTCGTGTGGCTTGGGCAAATGCGCGTGCACCGCATCCATCACCTCTTGGGTGGCGTGTGGGCCAGTGACGGCTAACACACTGGGGTGCATTTGCTTCACGAGGTTCACGCCACCATCGGCTTGGCGTGCACCCAGACAACCTGTGACGATGACCTTGCCGTTTTCGGCCAGGGCTTCGCCAATGGTGTCCAAACTTTCTTTCACGGCGTCATCAATGAAGCCGCAGGTGTTGACGATCACCAAGTCAGCGCCAGCGAAAGTTTTAGAGGTTTGATAGCCCTCGGCGCTGAGTTGCGTCAAGATCAATTCAGAGTCGGTCAAGGCCTTGGGGCAGCCCAAGCTCACAAAGCCAACTTTAGGAGTAGTTACTTCAGTCATTTGCGTTTCAGCCCCATCACATCCATCATCTGTTCAGTTTGTTTTTTCAGTTGCTCGGCATAGCTGCTCATCAGTGTGGGCACGATAGGCAACTGCGGGACGTTGTCCATGAAAGTTTGCACGTTCTTCTCTAAATATGAACCCATGAAGCCTTGCATCGAATGCCCATAAAAGCGAATGATGTTGGCCAGTACTTGTTCCGTCAGGATGGGGGCCCCGTGGGATTCATGCTCTAAGATAATTTGCAACAAGATGCTTCGTGTCAGGTCTTCCCCTGACTTGGCATCAACCACCCGAAACGGGGTGTTGTGCATCACCAGTTGCTTGATATCCGCCAAGGCCACATAGCTAGACGACGCGGAGTCGTACAGGCGCCGATTCGGATACTTCTTGATCAATCGGTCTTGCGAGTCATCAAAAGTCGTTGATTTTTTGCTGCTCATCGAAGTCAGCTCCCGTTTAAAGAGAAAAGCCCAGTACTGTTCAAACAGTGCCGGGCTTGACGGGGAACAATTTGGTAGGCGCGATTGGAATCGAACCAACGACCCCCACCATGTCAAGGTGGTGCTCTAACCAACTGAGCTACGCGCCTACATTGTTCGAAGCAAAAAGTATAGCAGACTTCAACGACGTTTTGCGGTGCGCACACCGCGAACTTCCTTGACCAAGCCCATGACTTTTTGCAGGCGCCGCGAATCGCCAACTTCCACGGTGAAGGTCATCCACGCAAGGTCTTTGACGGACTGGGTTTGCACGCCAATGACGTTCATCTTCTCTTTCGCAAACACTTCTGAGATATCGCGCAACAAACCTTGACGGTCCACTGCCTCAATGTTCACATCCACTGGATAAACCAAGGCTTTCGCCGACGCTGATTGACCCCAATCTACTTCAATCACACGGTCGCCACTGCGAATGGCCATTTGACGAAAGTTGCCACAATCAGCGCGGTGAATGCTCACGCCTTTGCCGCGTGTCACAAACCCTCGAATGTCATCTGGGGGCGCAGGCTTGCAACATTTGCTGAGTTGCGTGAGCAAGGAATCAATGCCCACCACCAACACACCACTTTTAGAGGTTTTGTCGCTGGGCTTGGCCTTCTTCAGACGCACATAATCGTCTGCATCCCCTGCGCTAGCAGGGGGGTTCAAGAGGATTTCAATGTTGCGCAGCGAAAACTCGTCTTTGCCCACCACCTCAAACAAAGCCTCGGCAGACTTGAATCCCAACTGCGAGGCCAAGTCATCCAGTTTTATTGCGGTCTTGCCTTCGCGTTGCAAGAGCTTTTCCACGGCCTCACGCCCCTTGGCTGCTGTTTCTTGCATGGCCTGCGCGTTGAACCACGCACGCACTTTAGAGCGTGACCGTGAACTGGCCAAGAAGCCCAATTCTGGGTTGAGCCAATCACGAGAAGGCCCCCCCTCTTTGATGGCGGTCACTTCCACGGTCTGCCCGTTTTTTAGTTGCGTGTTCAGAGGAACCAATGCCCCATCGACACGGGCCCCACGGCATCGGTGACCCAGGTTGGTATGCAAGGTGTAGGCAAAGTCAATGGGGGTACCCCCTTGGGGCAACTCGACCACAGCAGCATGCGGCGTGAGCACATAAATGCGGTCACTCAGTGTGTCGGTGGTGGCCTGGCTTTGTGCATCGGCTGACAGCTCACGCTCCCAAGCCAGAAGTTGACGCAAAACTGCCATTTTGGCGTCGTAATCACCTGAGGCACTCACACCAGCATAACCTTTGGTGCCCGCCTCTTTGTAGGCCCAATGTGCGGCCACGCCGTCCTCCGCATGGGCATGCATCTCTTGCGTACGAATTTGAATTTCAATCGTCCGCTGTTGGGCATCGCGCACCACCGTGTGCAACGATTGGTAGCCATTCGATTTGGGCTTGGCGATGTAGTCATCAAACTCAGAATCGATCGGTGCAAACTGGGTGTGCAACATGCTCAAGGCAGCATAGCAATCAGGCACAGAAGGCACCAACACGCGCAGTGCACGAACATCAAACACGTTTGAAAAAGCCAAAGACTTGCCGCGCATTTTCTTGACAATGCTGTAGATGTGCTTTGGCCGCCCTGCCACTTGGGCGTCAATACCTTGTTCCTTGAGCTGATCTTGTACGTGTTGGCGCAGCTGAACCATGTAGCTCTCGCGATCCACACGTTTTTCGTCCAGCAAGGCGGCAATTTCACGATAAGTGATGGGTTCCAGGAAGCGGAAGGACAAATCCTCCATCTCCCACTTGATTTGCCAAATGCCCAAACGGTTTGCCAACGGGGCAAACACATGCAAGGACTCATAAGCCAAGCTGTACGGGACATCTGTCTTGCTGGCAGCGTAGAAACGCAAGGTTTGCAAACGCGAGGCCAAACGCAGCATGACCACCCGAAGGTCGCGCGAAAAAGCCAACAGCATCTTGCGCACGTTCTCGGTTTGTGGCGCAACCGACTGCGCCTGCGCAGCCGCAGCACGTGCTTGGCGCTGAACGCGAATCAAGCGCGTTGTCTCTAGCGCCAGCTCGGCGAAGCTCGCGCCGAATGCTTTGGCAATCACCTCTTGGGGTTTTTGCAAATGCTCGGCGGCATACACCAAATAGCAAGCGGCTTGCATCGCCTCAGAGCCACCAATTTGACGCAGGATGGCTGTGACGGCATCGGCATGTGCCAGCGAATCCTCACCCGAATCCAAGGTCGCATCGATCAGCAAAGGCTGTGCAAAAGCGCGCGCCCTTGTCAACGCCTCCGGCTGCTCAGGCAGCTCTTGCAGCGAATCACCTAAGAGTGAACCCAACTGCGCTTCTTCGTTATGTTTCATGTCAGACTCTGAACCGCATAATGTCATTTGTTTTCTCATCGTAATGCATGGAGTTTTGACAATGTCTGAACGCACACTCATCGGTAAAACAGCTTTGGTCACAGGTTCAACCAGTGGGATTGGACTTGGCATCGCCAAATCATTGGCTCGACAAGGTGCCAACATCATCCTCAACGGCTTTGGTGACACTGAAGGCCCCAAAGCCGAAATTGCCGCTTTAGGCGTGAAAGTGACCTATCACGGCGCCGACATGAGTCAAGCTGCCGACATCGAAGCCATGATGGCGTTTTCTGCCACCACCTTTGGTGGCGTAGATATCTTGGTGAACAACGCTGGCATTCAACATGTGGCTTCGGTCCAAGACTTTCCCGTCGAGCGCTGGGACGCCATCATCGCCATCAACCTCACCAGTGCGTTCCATACTTCGCGGTTGGCCTTGCCTTACATGCAAGCTCAAAACTGGGGGCGCATCATCAACGTGGCCTCTGTTCATGGCTTGGTGGGTTCAGCCCAAAAATCAGCCTATGTCGCTGCCAAGCACGGCATCGTAGGGCTGACCAAGGTCACGGCACTTGAAAACGCCACCTCGGGTGTGACTTGCAACGCCATTTGTCCAGGCTGGGTACTGACGCCACTGGTCCAAAAGCAAGTCGACGCCAAAGCCAACGCCTTGAACATCACCAACGAAGAGGCTACCAAGCTGCTGTTGGGGGAAAAAGAACCCTCTATGCAGTTCACAACACCCGAAGAGTTGGGCGAATTGGCTGTTTTCTTCTGCTCTCAAGCCGCCAACAACGTGCGCGGCGTAGCTTGGAATATGGACGGGGGCTGGACTGCCCAATAAAGTTAAGGGACCAAGCGCGGGTCTTTATTAACATTTATTCAATATTTTTGTACTTGTATATAAAATAAAAAGGCTACTTATGAATTACCTTTGAGGTATGACACAAATCTACCCAAAAGAAACCAGCAAATTTGCAGATCGTTTTCGTGCTGCGCTTAAAGATGCGGGCGTTCGAGTCTCTGCAACGGTGGTCGCAAACGAGTTCAACTTGCGATATTGGGGGGAAGGAATCTCTTCCCATGCAGCGCGAAATTGGCTCATGGGTGTGTCCATCCCCAAACAAGACAAACTCCTTGTCTTATCAAAGTGGCTCAAGATTTCACCCGAAGGCCTGCTGTTTGGCACACCACCGCCGCGTCCAGCGGATGAAGCCTTGCCAGATGACCGCATCAACTTGGTGGACCAACAGTTGATTTCCCGCTACTTTGCACTGCAACCCGAACATCGTCGGGTGGTGCGAGAAGTGGTGGAAGGTTTGGCAGCACTGAGCACCAAGCCTTCTAACCATCAATAAATCAGCGCAACTGCGCGAGCCTCCATGCTCAGGCCCTGTCCCACAGGGCCTATTTTTTCAGCTGTTTTGGCCTTCACATTCACACGAGACACATCGACGTCCAACGCCGTCGCAATGCGCTGGCACATCGCTGGCATGTGACTGGCTAGCTTGGGCGCTTGCGCAATCACGGTGCTGTCGATGTTGCCTATCTGAAAACCTGCAGCACGAACCAACTCTGCGGTCTTTTTCAACAACACCCAAGAATCTGCACCGTGGTAGGCCGGGTCTGTGTCTGAAAAGTGCCTGCCTATGTCCCCAAGCGCCGCAGCACCGAGCAAGGCATCGGTGATCGCATGCAGCAACACATCGGCATCAGAATGACCGAGCAAGCCATGCGTGTGCTCAATGCGCACACCGCCCAGTATGAGCGGGCGGCCTTCAACCAAGGCATGGACATCCCAGCCTTCACCCATTCGAAATGTGGGTAGAGTCATCTTGTGCTCCTTCATTCAATCAATGGCGTCAATGACGCGAATTCAAAATAGCGGCGGCCAAAGCGAAATCTTCTGGGTAGGTCACCTTGAAGTTCTGCGCAGTGCCGGCCACCAGAAGCGGGCATAGTCCTAGTGCCTCAATGGCACTGGCTTCATCGGTCAATTCAGAGCCCGAAAGTGTCAACGCACGCAACAGCAAACCAGCACGAAACATTTGCGGTGTTTGCGCCAACCACTTGTCGACACGGTCTACCGTCTGAGCCACTCGGCCATTCAACTCCACCTTCAAGGTGTCGGCCAATTTGTGAGCCAGCAAGCCACCTACCGAGTCGTGTTGGCAGGCATCTATCAAGAAGTTGATTTGTTCAGGCGTGACCAAACAGCGCGCAGCGTCATGCACCAAGACCCAATCGGTGTCATGCGCGCCTTGCCTGACCAGTTCACGCAAACCGGCCAGCACACTTTGTGCGCGTGTCAGGCCTCCCGTTCGCGATACCTCAAACAAAGGCTGCGGGTGCGCTGCCAGCACGCCATCCATGTGCACATCGTCTGGCGCCAACACCAATACGCCGTGCGCCAAGCGGGTCACGCCAGCAAAAGCGTTGAGCGTATGCACCACCATGGGCAAGCCCGCGATGGACTGGTATTGCTTTGGCTTGTCTGTGCCTGCACGGCTGCCAAACCCCGCACAAGGAATGACGGCAAAGAAGCGATTAGGGGTGGGTAGGTGTAAGGACATTGAATAGCTTTGAGACCCATCGTGAAGAAAGCCCAGCCCCCATTCTAGAATTAGACCAATGCATCTACCCTCCTTGAGTCCCGGCAAACGATTTGCCATGCCCCGCCCTGTCGGTTCTGCGGACGCATTGCTGCTCGCACAGTTAGGCAAGCGCGACAAAACCAAGCAACAACGTGTGGCCATCATCACCGCCGATGCCGTGGATGCCCAACGCCTGCAAGACGAAATGTCGTTTTTCGCCCCCGACTTGCGATGTGTGCTGTTCCCTGACTGGGAAACCCTGCCCTACGACAGTTTCTCACCCCACCAAGACCTGATCAGCGAACGCTTGGCCACGCTGTGGCGCATTTCGCAGGGCGATGCCGATGTGGTGCTGATCCCCGCCACGACTGCACTGTACCGCCTTGCGCCGCCAGCGTTCTTGGCAGGCTACACCTTTCACTTCAAAGTCAAGCAAGCGCTTGACGAGGCCAAGCTCAAGTCACAACTCACGCTGGCAGGTTACACCCACGTCACTCAAGTGGTCAGCCCAGGCGAGTATGCCGTGCGAGGGGGCTTGATTGACCTCTTCCCCATGGGCTCATTGGTGCCTTATCGCGTGGATTTATTTGACAACGAAATCGACTCCATTCGCACCTTTGACCCGGACAGCCAACGCAGCCTCTACCCAGTACCCGAAGTGCGCCTGCTGCCAGGCCGAGAGTTCCCGATGGATGATGCGGCGCGTGCGCTGTTTCGCAACCGTTGGCGCGAAATGCTGGATGGCGACCCGACCAAGAGCCGAATCTACAAAGACATTGGAAACGGTGTGGCCACGGCAGGCATAGAGTACTACCTGCCTTTGTTCTTTGAAGAAACTGCCACGGTATTTGACTACCTTGGCACATCGGCCAGCGTGGTGTTGCACGGCGATTTAGAGCCCGTGTTCCAACGCTTTTGGCAAGACACCCAAGACCGCTATCGTTTGGTGCA
>NZ_DAIRSK010000026.1:0-35072 GCF_036804465.1 Limnohabitans sp. | reverse complement strand
GCCGCCCCCGCCGCCGCCGCCCAAGAATGCCCCCCCACCGCCGCCACCTGAATATGTACCGCCTGTGGACATTTCAGTGAACGCCACAACGGGCGCAAATGCCATTGCTTCTGTTTCAAATGTGCCAGTTGTGCCAGTTGCGCCTGTCGCGCAAGTTGCCCCAGTTCCTCAAGTCAGGGTGGCGCCTGTGATCAATGCAGCGGTCAATTGTCCCAAGCCCGAATATCCCAGTTCATCCCGCCGCAACGAAGAGGAGGGCACGGTTCAGTTGCGCTTCTTGATTGGAACTGAAGGCCAGGTGTTGGAGTCGCAAGTCGAAAAAAGCTCTGGCTATACACGCCTTGATGAGGCCGCGCGTGTTGCTTTGTCACGCTGTCAGTTCAAACCTGGCGTGCTCAATGGCAAGGCGGAACAAAGCTGGGCCAGCATGAAATACACATGGCGCTTGGAATAAGCGACACGTCATACACAACTGAATTCAATTAATTTCTTAGGAGTCACGCATCATGATGAAACAACTCAAAACTCTCGCGCTCAGTGCTGGCCTGGTGGCTGGCTTGCTGTTTGGCATGGTGGGTCCAGCGCAAGCGTCTAAAGACAAAGCACCTGCTGCAGCGCCTGCTGCTGCAGAAGTCGCGGCACCTGCCCCTGTGGCAGCACCAGCTTCAACGCCTGCTGTGCACGCTGGTGAAGAAAACCCCTACGGTCTGAGCGCTCTGTGGGCACAAGGCGATGTGGTGGCCAAAGGTACTTTGCTGATCTTGGTGATCATGAGCATGGGCAGTTGGTATGTGATTTTCGCGAAGTACTTTGAGCAAGCCAAGATCATGCGCTTTGCCAAGGCCGCTCAAGATAGCTTTTGGTCAGCAGGCAATGTACGCCAAGGTGCAGACATGCTAACAGAGGACAGTCCATTTCGTTTCATTGCTGAAAAAGGCTTGGAAGGCGCAAGTAAGCATACGGGTATGTTGGGCGCGATCAACTTCAACGATTGGGTGACCATGAGTATTCAGCGCGCCATCAATAACGTTCAAAGTCGCATGCAAGATGGCTTGGCTTTGTTGGCCACCGTAGGTTCGACTGCGCCATTCGTGGGCTTGTTTGGTACGGTCTGGGGGATCTACAACGCGTTGGTCAAGATTGGTATGTCTGGCCAAGCCAGTATTGACAAAGTAGCTGGACCCGTGGGTGAGTCACTCATCATGACTGCCATCGGTTTGGCAGTGGCGGTGCCAGCCGTGCTCGGTTACAACTGGTTGGTGCGACGTAACAAGTCAGCCATGGAAGATGTGAACGCATTTGGTTCCGACTTGCATGCTGTGCTGCTCGGCACCAACAGCAAGTAATTCAGGAGTCCCCCATGGCCATGAATGTTGGATCTGATGCAGATGACGAAATCATCAGCGCGATCAACACCACGCCCCTTGTGGATGTGATGTTGGTGTTGCTGATCATTTTCTTGATCACCATTCCTGTAGTGACCACATCGGTCAAGGTCGATCTCCCCAAAGAGAAAAACCTGATCCGAGAAACCAAACCAGAAAACGTGATTATTTCGGTGAATGCCGCGGGCAATATCTATCTGTACGACACGCCGATCAAGAATTCAGCCGACTTGGTTAACCGCATGAAAACTTTTGCCATCAAAGATCCGCAACCCGAAGTTCAAATTCGTGGTGACGCGCGCAGCGATTTCGAGTCGGTGGGACGTGTGATGTATGCCGTGCAACGCGCAGGCATTGTCAAGGTCGGTTTCATCACAGAACCGAACTGATCTAAGGAGCGACATATGGGAATGAATATTGGGCAAGGATCAGGCAGCGGTGAACCTGAAGTGATGATGGATATCAACACCACGCCTTTGATTGACGTGATGTTGGTGCTGTTGATCATGTTGATCATCACCATCCCTGCGCAGTTGCACAGCGTGAACTTGGACATGCCAGTGGCCAAACCACCCACCAAAAAGATAGACCCTGTGGTGATCAAGATTGAAGTGGACGCCAACAGTGTGATCAATTGGAACGGCAAGCCCTTGGCTACGCGGGCAGAGTTGGACCTCAAGCTGCAAGAGGCGACCAAGATGGAGCCACAGCCCGAGCTTCATTTGCGCTCTCATGCCAAAGCCAAGTATGAGGCAGTGGCTGCGGTGATGGCTAATGCGCAGCGTTTGGGTTTGAATAAGCTTGGTATCGTAGGGTCTGAGCAGTTTGTGAATTAAATTCTTCAAGGTTCTTTAAATGGGAACCCTTTGCCTCTTCCTTCACAGGAAGAGGCATTTTTTTAAGGAGTGAGCAAATGGCACCATCTTGGAAAAAACTGTTTCTATTGAGCGTATTAGGAGTCGCTTTGAACACGGTTGCGCAAGTCAGTATGCGTCCTGAAGTGGCAAAGCACCTGCAAGCGGCACAAGTGGCAATTCAATCCAATCAGCCCGAAGTGGCTATACAAAAGATTCAAGAGGCCCGTTTTACACCTCAGCTCACCGAAGAAGAAATGATGGTTTTAGAGCGTTTGTCAGTGGTGGCGGCTATGAATGCTCAAAAGTTTGATTTGGCTGCTCGCTCTTTGGACTATTTGTTGCAAAGTCAAAAGCTCACAGCCGCAGACCGCCTGAGTTTGACGGAGACGATGGTGGGCTTGAGTCAGCGCAACAAAGACCATGCCAAGGTCGTGCAATGGGCCCGTCGCTATGCGCAAGAAGGCGGAAAAAATCAAAGCATACGCATCATGAAATTACAAGCCTTGGTCCTGCAGGGCTTGCACAAAGAGGTGCTGCAAGACATGTTTGAAGTTCGGAGTTCAGTGGGTTACCTCGCGCAAGAAGCAGAACTGCGTATTTACGCGTTCAGCCAAAAGCAGCTCAAGGATGATGCAGGCTATCTCACCACATTGACCCAGTTGGTGACACGCTTCCCATCCAAAGACTACTGGTCAGATTTGCTCAATATCATGGGGCGTGCACCCGGTATAAACGCACGTATGCAACTCGACCTGTCGCGTTTGATGGAGGCATCTGACACGATGCAAGAGGGGGAAGACTATTTAGATACAGCGCAATTCGCCATCAAATCAGGCTTACCTCATGAGGCATTGCGTGTGTTAAATCAAGGGCAAGCCTCTGGTTTGGTCAAAGACGCTTTGGCTGCCAATGCGTCCAAGCTCAAACAACAAGCGCAACAACGCGCGGCTGAGGATGACAAAGCCCTTCACTTACTCAATGTCGCATCTGACAATGGTCCCATGTTGGCGCAGCTGGGCGATGTGTTGTTGTCCATGGGTCAATGGCATGAGGCGGCTGAGGTTTACCAAAAGGCTCTTTCAAAAGGAGGGCTCAAGCGCGAGGGTGAAGCGCGCTTGCACTGTGGCATCGCACTAATCAAGCTCAAGCAGACTGAAGCCGCTAAATCCATGCTGCAAAGCGTGACTGGTGATGCTTTTTACGAGCAAATGGCCACTTTGTGGATCTCACTTGCGAAATGACGCCCTATGATGGGAAGGTATTCAAGTGGTGAAACCTCATTCCATACGCATGGCCAGTTTAGACAACGACAAACGCAAGATTCAAATGATCGACATTGCCCGCATGGCTGGCGTGTCTACATCTACAGTCTCGCGTGCCTTGAACGGGAGCTCGCTGACAAATGACGAAACCCGTCAGCGCATCATCGAACTTGCCCGTTCGCTCAACTACACCATCAACCAAAGCGCAAAGAACTTGCGGATGGGCGACAACCGCACCATTGGTGTTGTGATTCCGTATGACAAAAAAACTCGGCAACACATTTCCGATCCCTTCTTCTTGGGCATGCTCGGTACTTTGGCTGATGCTTTGACAGATCGCAATTACGACTTGTTGCTTTCGCGTGTCGATGCAGACCATTTAGACGACATGGCAGCTTTGTATGACACAGGTCGCGCTCGTGGTCTTATCGTGATTGGTCAATGGGGCCATCATGATCAATTGAATGAATTGGCACGTCGCCATGTGCCGATCGCAGTATGGGGCGCACAGTTGCCACGTCAAATGTATTGCAGCGTAGGGAGTGACAACGTGTCTGGTGGTGCGTTGGCTACTGAGCACTTATTAGGTTTAGGAAGGCGTCGCATTGTCTTCATGGGTGATGTGGACATGCCTGAGGCCGCGCAACGTCATGAAGGTTATTTGCTGGCACACCAGAAATTTGGCGTGGAGATTGACCCTCTTTTGTATATCAAATCACCGTTCACAGCGGAAGAAGCTCAGACCGCGCTTCATATATTTTTGAAAAGCAACGTGGCCTTTGATGCGATATTTGCAGCCAGTGATTTGATTGCGATTAACGCCATGGGCGTCCTCAAAGGTCAGGGTGTTTCGATTCCACAGCAGGTGAGTGTCGTAGGCTATGACGACATAGACATGGCTTCGCACAGCTTCCCACCCCTCACCACGGTTCGACAGCCGATCGATGTGGCTGGTGGTATGTTGATGGATTCGTTGCAAGAAGTCTTGGATGGACACTTGGCTGAATCTAAACATTTGCCCACCTCCTTGGTGATTCGCGGATCAACTGTGTAAGGAGTTCGTCTTGACTTACACCTTGCGGGATGCCATCGGCGTGTTTGACTCAGGCGTTGGTGGCCTGTCTGTCTTGCGCGCCATCCACGCCGCCTTGCCGCACGAGCATTTGGTCTATGTGGCTGATTCAGGCCATGCGCCTTATGGCGACCAATCTGTTGCGCACATCACCCAACGCACACACACCGTGGGCCAATGGTTGGCTGATCAAGGCGTCAAAGCCATCACCATCGCCTGCAACACGGCCACGGTGGTGGCGGCTCAAACCCTGCGTGAACAAATGCATTTGCCGGTGGTGGCCATTGAGCCCGCCATCAAACCCGCTGTCGCACTCACCCGAAGCGGTGTGGTGGGGGTGTTGGCCACGCGCCAAACTGTGCAAAGCGCCTCAGTGGCGAGCTTGGTGGAGCGCTATGGCGCCAATAAACGCATCTTGCTTCAAGCCTGTCCGGGTCTTGTTGAACAGGTGGAACGAGCTGATTTGCACAGCCCTGAGACAGAGGCCTTGCTGCGTCAGTTCATCACGCCGTTGCTAGAGCAGGGGGCTGACACCTTGGTGCTGGGCTGCACGCACTACCCGTTTTTGCGCGACACCATTCAGCGGGTGGTGGGCGACGACATCATGCTGATCGACCCCGCCGAAGCCGTGGCACGAGAGCTCTCTCGCCGTTTATCCGATAGCGGTGAGCTGTCTCGCCAAGCAGCGCCGGGTCAAGTGCAGTTTTTCAGCTCAGGCGATGCGGTGCTAGCTCAAACGGTGATGTCACACCTGTGGGACGCGTCACTCACGGTGCATGCCTTGCCATGATGCGCTGGCGATAGCCCCGCGAACCTGAAGGAATGGGGCTAACCCTTACACTCGGGCCTCCATGAACGCTTACGCCGACGTCTCCCTTTTTCCCCGCAACGCCAAGCCACTGAACAGTTATCGCAAATACTGGGCGGCCCGCTTTGGCACGGCCCCGTTTTTGCCGATGTCGCGCGAAGAAATGACGCAGCTGGGTTGGGACAGCTGCGACATCATCATTGTCACGGGTGACGCGTATGTGGATCACCCGAGCTTTGGTATGGCCGTGATTGGTCGCATGCTCGAGAACCAAGGTTTCCGAGTGGGCATCATTGCCCAACCAGATTGGCAAAGCGCCGATCCGTTCAAAGTGCTGGGCAAACCGAACCTGTTTTTTGGCGTGACCGCTGGCAACATGGATTCCATGATCAACCGTTACACGGCCGATCGCAAAATTCGCAGTGACGATGCATACACGGCTGGCGACATCGGTGGCAAACGCCCCGACCGTGCTGCGCTGGTGTACAGCCAGCGCTGCAAAGAAGCCTACAACGATGTGCCCATTGTGTTGGGTGGCATCGAAGGCTCGTTGCGCCGAATTGCGCATTACGACTATTGGTCAGACAAAGTGCGCCGCTCGATCGTGGTGGACAGCAAATGCGATTTGCTGCTGTACGGCAATGCCGAGCGCGCCATTGTGGAAATTGCCCACCGCTTGGCTGCCAAAGAGCCTGTGCAAGACATCACCGATGTGCGCGGCACGGCGTTTGTACGCCGCGAAACGCCCGAAGGTTGGTTTGAGATTGATTCGTCCAGCATTGACGTGCCGGGCAGGGTAGAGGCCCATGTCAATCCGTATTTGATGGTGAGTGACCAAGCCAAAGCACAAGGCGAAACCTGCGCACGCGAAGACGAAGCCAATGCGGTGGCGAATGCGGCCAACGCCAATGCGGGCAATGTGCCCGCAGGTTCCAAAGTCGAAGCAGGCTTTACCATTTCCCCCTTGAATTTCGTGGCCAACCCTGCACTGCAAGGCAAGGGCAAGCTCAAAGTGCCGCCGCGCGAACGCAGCGTGATTCGCTTGCCCGCCTTCGAGCAAGTCAAGTCAGACCCCGTGCTGTACGCCCACGCCAACCGTGTGCTGCACTTAGAAACCAACCCCGGCAACGCGCGTGCTTTGGTGCAGGCTCACGGCGAAGGCCACACCGCACGCGATGTGTGGGTCACGCCGCCGCCCATCCCGCTGACCACAGCGGAGATGGACTTGGTGTTTGACTTGCCCTACGCAAGAAGCCCGCATCCGATTTACGCAGACGAAAACGGCAGCCACGACGGCGCGACCAAAATTCCTGCGTGGGAAATGATTCGCTTCAGCGTCAACATCATGCGTGGCTGCTTTGGCGGCTGCACCTTTTGCTCGATCACCGAGCACGAAGGCCGCATCATCCAAAGCCGTAGCGAAGACTCGGTGATTCGTGAGATCGAAGACATCCGCGACAAAGTGCCTGGCTTCACCGGCGTCATTTCCGACCTCGGCGGCCCCACGGCCAATATGTATCGCATTGGTTGCAAGACACCCGAGATTGAAGCCGCTTGCCGCAAACCCAGCTGCGTGTACCCTGGCATTTGCCAAAACCTCAACACCGACCACAGCTCACTCATTCACATGTACCGCCGTGCGCGTGAGCTGAAGGGCGTGAAGAAAATTTTGATTGGCTCGGGCCTGCGCTATGACTTGGCTGTCAAGTCGCCCGAGTATGTCAAGGAGTTGGTACAGCACCACGTCGGCGGCTACCTCAAAATTGCGCCCGAACACACCGAGGGCGGACCGCTGTCCAAGATGATGAAGCCGGGCATCGGCAGCTACGACAAGTTCAAACAAATGTTTGACAAGTACAGCGCTGAAGTGGGCAAAAAACAATTCCTCGTGCCTTACTTCATTGCCGCCCACCCCGGCACCAGCGACGAGGACATGATGAACTTGGCCCTGTGGCTCAAGCGCAATGGCTTTCGCGCCGACCAAGTGCAAACCTTCTATCCCAGCCCCATGGCCACGGCCACAGCCATGTACCACTCAGGCCGCAACCCTTTGGGGCGCGTGACGCGCACCAGCGAGAGCGTAGACATCGTGCGCGGTGAACGCCGCCGTCGTTTGCACAAAGCTTTTTTGCGCTACCACGATGCCAACAACTGGCCTTTGTTGCGTGAAGCTCTGAAGTCCATGGGGCGAGCCGATTTGATTGGCAATGGCAAGCAGCATTTGATTCCCACCTTCCAGCCTCAAACGCAAGGCGGCTATGTCAGTGCGCGACGCAAGAACAGCACGGGTGTCGCAAAAGGCCGTTTGCTGACGCAACACACAGGTTTGCCGCCGCGCGCGAAAAAATAAATCAGATTTAGCGGCTGCGCGACTTCATCGCCCGTTCCACCTCACGCTTGCCTTCGCGGTCTTTGATGGTGTCGCGCTTGTCGTGCTCGGCCTTGCCTTTGGCCAGCGCAATGTCGCATTTGATTTTGCCGTTCTTCCAGTGCAGGTTGATGGGCACCAGGGTGTGGCCTTTTTGTTCGACCTTGCCAATCAGACGTTTGATCTCCTCTTTTTTGAGAAGCAGTTTTTTGGTGCGAACGTTGTCTGGATTGACGTGGCTAGACGCTGTGTGCAGCGGGTTGATTTGGCAGCCGATCAAAAAAAGCTCGCCGTTTCGCACCACCACATAACCATCGGTGAGCTGCACTTTGCCTTCTCGGGCAGATTTGACCTCCCAGCCTTCCAGCACCATGCCTGCCTCAAACTTTTCTTCGAAAAAATAGTTGTAAGCGGCTTTTTTGTTGTCAGCGATGCGGGATGAGGTTGCAGGTTTTTTGGTAGCCATTGAATGATGTGGGGACGGAAGAGCTTCTTACAATATGACCCATTCTATGAAAACCGTACACAAGTCCGTTTTGATCTGGTTCAGCGCCGAAGAAATGTTTGCGCTGGTCACCGATGTCGCCCGTTATCCAGAGTTCTTACCTTGGTGTGACCGAGCGGGTGTGCGTGACGGTCACGCCCATGGCATGACGGCTGAGGTGGGGATGACCTTTGGAGGTTTCCACAAAAGCTTCACCACGCGCAACCTGCATATTGAGGGCCGTCAAGTCAAGCTAGAACTGGTCGATGGCCCGTTTAAACACTTGGACGGGACATGGGATTTTCATCCGCTGCTCGACCCCAACACCCAAGAGCCCCAACGCGCCTGCCGCATTGAGCTGACGTTGAACTACGCGTTTGACAGCATGTTTGGCGCTTTGGTAGGTCCCGTGTTTGACAAGATCGCCGCCACTTTGGTGGATGCCTTTGTGAAACGTGCCGACCAGGTGTATGTTCAATGAACCACATCACCGTGATGTATTCACCCGCGCCTCGTGTGGTGCATGAGCAGCTGCTGCCACTGAGCGCTGGTACCACGGTCTTAGAAGCTCTGCAACAAAGCGGCTTGTTGTCCAAATGCCCCGAGATCAACCTGAGCCAGCCCGATGCATTCATGGTTTTTATTTGGGGCAAAAAAACCAGTCCTGATCATGTGCTGCGCGATCTAGACCGCATCGAAATTTGCCGTGCACTCACCGTCGACCCTAAAGTTGCACGCCGTGAGCGCTTCCAAAAACAAGGATCCAGCCGCGCAGGCTTGTTCTCTAAGCGCCGCGTGGGCGCTAAACCTGGTTACTAAACATGACGCAACCCCTTTGGCCCACCTGCGGCTACTCCCTGCTGACACACAACGAGGCGGGTCACTTGGTGGTGACGGACGACTTTTTGCGCTTTCTTTTGGAACGCCCAGAGTTGGCCCCCATTGCCACCTCGTGTCGCGCAGAAGTCGCTTTGCACCACAGCCTAGTTGAGCAGCCGCGCCGGGAAGTGCCGGCGCAAGAATTGGCTCAACTGCAGGACAAAGATGCGGTTGACAACTACGCCGTGTGGCTGCGCTTTCGCCAACGTATCACCTCTTTGCCGACGTTAGAGGCCAGCTACCTTGCTTTGTTCAAAGGCGAGGGGGTAGACGTGCCGCCGCTGTTGGTGCAACACATCACCCACATCATGCTGCGCCATGTGTTGGGCCAAGCGCCCACAGCCATGCAAGCGCGTGCCGCTGAGATGCTGATGCACACCCAAAAAATCACCGTGCTCGACGACGGCTCAGTGATGGCGGCTGATGATGAAACAGTCGAGCGTCACGCCACTCAAAGCGGCTTTGGCTCGATTGGCGAGTTGCTCAAGCAAGGCGGCATCAAGCTGCGGAGTGTGGACTTGGATGTGCTCAACGAGGACAACCAAGACGCTTATTGGCCCCGCAGTGAGAGTTTTGACTGGGTGGTGAGCCTCAACCGCGGTCAGCCCGCTTTGCAAGCGCTGTGTGAGGTGATGGCCAAGTGGGTGCAGCACTTCTTAGGCGTGCGGGTGCGTATTCAAACCGAGCGCGAAATCAATGACGACCACTGGGTCTGGCATGTGGGGCTAGACGCACAAGCCAGCGGCGTGTTGAACGACCTCTACCAAGGCAAAGAGGTGGATGCCGATCGCATGGAGCGTTTGCTGTGCTTGTTCAAACTTGAGTTTGTGGAGCCCAACGACATGCTGACAGATGTGCGGGGCAAGCCCGTTTACCTAGCGATGGCGGTCGATGCCGATCAGCGCTTGAAGCTCAAGCCGCAAAACCTGTTGCTCAATTTGCCGTTGGCCAAACGGTCCTAAAAAACCCCTAGCGTCAAGGCCGCTCGAGAGGCCCCGCCACCGACTTGTACAAAAACACCGCGCGTGTGATGTCGGTCACCCACACCAAGCCGTCGCCAATTTGGCCAATTTGTGCAGTTTGCACAATCAAGTCCACGATGCTGTCGCACAGCTCGTCGGGCGAGACGATTTCAATGCGCACCTTGGGTGTGTAGTCGGTCAGCTCTTCTTTCAAATTGGCTGGGCTGTGCATTTTGGTCGCGGAACACCCCTCAGCCTTGCTCACAGTCATGCCAGGAAAGCCGGGTAGGGTGCGCAGTTTTTCACGCAAGGTGGGCAGCTTGGAAGGGCGGATGATGGCTTTGATTTCTTTCATGGAACACTTTCCTTCAAGCTTCGGGTTCGGATTCGTCGAACCAATGGTAAATCGTAGGCACCACCACCAAGGTTAACAAGGTGCAAGTAATCAGACCACCAATCACCACAATCGCCAACGGGCGCTGCACTTCTGAGCCAGGGCCGTCTGAAATGAGGAACGGAATCAAGCCCAGCATGGCCACAGTGGCTGTCATCATGACAGGGCGAAAGCGCTGGCGAGCGCCTTCAAGCACCGCGTTTTGGACCGACATGCCACCCTCGCGCAAGCTGCGGATGTAGGACACCAGCACCACACCGTTGAGCACCGCAATGCCCCACAGCGCAATGAAGCCCACGGACGCGGGCACCGACAAATACTCGCCTGAAATGAACAACCCAATCACACCACCCACCGATGCAAACGGCAGCACCGTGATGATGAGCGTGGCAAACTTGACCGAGTTAAACAACAAGAACAGCAAAAAGAAAATCGCCGCCACCGTGATGGGCACAATAATTTTGAGGTGGCCCAAGGCGCGTTCCATATTTTGGAACTGGCCGCCCCACTCGAGGTAGTAACCCTCGGGCAGTTTGATTTTGTCGTCCACCTTGGCTTGCAGCTCAGCCACGAAGCTGCCCAAATCGCGGTCTTTCACGTTGATGCCCACCACAATGCGGCGCTTGGCCATTTCGCGCGAAATTTGAGCAGGGCCATCCAGCACTTGTATTTTGGCCACATCGTCCAAGCGGGCCTGAGCACCGGTGGCAGAGCTCAGGATGATGTTGGAGATGGCTTCAATGTTGTTGCGAAAACGCTCAGGCAAGCGCACCACGGCTGCATAACGGCGCTCGCCCTCAAACACCTCAGATGCCACTTTGCCGCCAATCGCGGTCTCTATCATGTTATTCACGTCCGACACGTTCAAGCCCATACGTGCAATGGCTTGGCGGTCGATGTCAATTTGCAAATACTGCTGGCCCGAGATGCGCTCCACGCGCAAGTCTTGTGCGCCTTGAATGGTTTGTGCGACTTTGGCAATTTGGTTGGCCACATGTCGGAGCTCGTCCAAATTGTCGCCAAACACCTTCACCGCAATGTCTGAACGCACACCCGTCACCATCTCGTCTACGCGGTCAGAAATAGGCTGCGCCATCACAATTTGCACGCCGGGCAGTACCTTGAGTTTTTCACTCATGGCTTGGGTGATGTCAGTTTGGTCCCAGCCCGCGGGCCATTCGCTTCGCGGCTTCAAGCTGACGATGGGGGTGGACTCATTCACACTTTGTGGGTCAGCGGGCGATTCACCACGGCCTAAACCAGAGATGGCTGACTTCACGCCAGGTACCGTCATGATGAGCTTCATGGCCTGCATTTCCATCTTGATGGACTCATTCAAGGAGATGTTGGGCACGCGGTTGATGCCAGGCACCACCGAGCCCTCTTTCATCTCTGGAATGAACGCCGTACCCAAAAACGGCAAGATCGCCACTGCCAACACCAAGGTGGCCAGCGTCGCCAGCACCGTGCGTTTTTGGTTGGCCATGGCCAAGCTGAGCAACTGCAAATAGCGCGACTTGAGCACTCGGATCAGTTTGGTGTCGTGGTCGCCTTCGCCCACAGGCGGCTTGAGCAAATACGAGGACAGCACAGGCGACAAAGTCATGGACAACACCAGTGAGACCGCCAGCGCAATCGCAATGGTGTAGGCAAGCGGTGCAAACATCTTGCCCTCCATGCCTTGCAAGGTCATCAAGGGCAAGAACACCAAAATGATGATGCCCACACCAAAGATCACCGGTGTGGCGACCTCGGTCACTGCATTCAAAATACCACGCACCTTGGTTTCGCCCAGTTCTGCGGCGCGGCCCAAGCGGGCATAGGCGTTTTCGACCACCACCACCGAGCCGTCCACCATCAATCCAATCGCAATGGCTAGGCCGCCCAGCGACATGAGGTTGGCCGAAATACCCAACTTGTTCATGGCCATGAAGGTCAGCAGCGGCGTCAGCACCAAAGTGGCCACCACGATGAGCGACGAGCGCACATCGCCCAAGAACAAAAACAACACGATCACCACCAGCACCACGCCTTCAATCAGCACTTTGGTGACGGTCCACAGCGCCGCATCGACCAACTCGGATCGGTCGTAATACGGCACCACTTTCAGATCACCTGGCAACATGTCGCGGTCGTTGATTTCTTTCACGCGTTTTTTGATGCGGCTCACCACCTCTTTGGCGTTACCGCCGGTCATCATCATCACAATGCCACCCACCGCTTCGGTGTCGCCGTTTTTAATGACAGCGCCTTGTCGTACATCGTGGCCGAGTTTGACCTCAGCCACATCACGCATGTACACCGGCGTGCCGTTGACCTCTTTCAACACGATTTGGCCGAGGTCGCCAACGCCTTGAATCAGGCCTACACCGCGAATCAGGTATTGCTCAGACGCTTGGGGCAGCACCCCCCCGCCCGAGTTGGCGTTGTTGCGCGACACAGCGTCGTAAACCTCGGAGAGGCTGATGCGGTAGTGGCGCAAACGTTCAGGGTTGACCAACACGTGGTACTGCTTGACGAAACCGCCTTGCGAGTTGATTTCAGCCACGCCGGGGATTGAGCGAAGCAGGGGACGCAGCACCCAGTCTTGCACCACGCGGCGTTGGGTCAGTTCTTCTTCGCTGAGTTCGCGGTTGCCGTCACTTGCATGCTCCAGGGTGTATTGGTAAACCTCGCCCAAACCAGAAGAAACAGGGCCGAGCACTGGCGTGATGCCGGGGGGCAGGCGTTGGCTGACTTCCATCAGGCGTTCCATCACCAATTGACGTGCAAAGTACACGCTGGTCTTGTCGGTAAACACGAGTGTGATCAGCGAGAGACCTGGCTTGTTGAGTGAGCGCAACTCGGTCAAGCCAGGCAGGCCAGTCATGGCCACCTCAATAGGCACCGTGGCAAAGCGTTCCACCTCTTCGGGAGAGCGGCCAGGGGCTTCGGTGGCAATTTGCACCTGCACGTTGGTCACGTCGGGAAAAGCGTCTACCGACAGTTTGGTGGCGGCATGCAAACCAAAAAACAGCAGCACCACCGCAATGACGCAGACCACCAAGCGCTGCTTGAGCGCACCGCGAACGAGAGATTGCAACATGGCTTAGCTCTCGTTTTTCATTTGCGCTAAATTGCGGTGGTTGTTGAGATGAAACGCCCCTTCGGACACGATGCGCGCGCCAGGCTTGAGGCCGCCTAAGACCACGCGCTGTCCGTTTTGTTCGGCTGCCAACTTGACGGGGGTGAGCCTGAAGTAGTTGTCAACTTCTTGCACAAAGACATAGTCGGCATCGTCTTGACGCACCACTGCAGTGATAGGCACGACCAAGCGTTTGACGGGCGCCGACTCGATCAGCATGGAGGCCAGCATGGAGGGTTTGAGGCGTCCGCCTCTGTTGTCCAGTTCGGTGCGCACTAGCACGGTGCGCGTTTCGGGGTTGACGGTTTGTCCCACATAAATGAGTTTTCCTTGGAGCTTTTCGTTGTTCAGAGCCGGCACTTCGATGGTCACCGACTGGCCCACTTTGACCTGGCCCACTTGCTGTTCGGGTACTTGGGCCAAGGCCCAAACACGGCTGAGGTCGGCCACGGCAAACAGCACATCGGAGGGCTGAACCACTTGGCCTGCAGCAACCTTTCGCTCCACCACCACGCCTTTGATGGTGGCGACTACGCTGGCCACAGAATCAATCGCGCCTGTGTTGGCTAAGCGCTCTATCGACTGAGCGCTCACGCCCAGCACCCTAAGCTGGTCTTGGGCTGCGCGAGTTTCTGCCGAGGCAATTTCATATTCATTTTCACGACGTTGCAGCTCTGCCGAGCTGATCACATCTGCATCAAACAGCGTCTTGGCCCGGCCCAAGTTGCGCCGGTGTAGTTCTTTTTCAGAGCGGGCCTTGAGGAAGGCCAACTGGGAGCCTGACAACTCGCTGCTGTTGATCAGGGCCAAGGTATCGCCCTTGTTGACGACTTGGCCAAGCGATGCTTGGATTTGCGTCACTCGCCCCGTCACACTGGCGCCAATGCGGGTGAGGGCCTGTTCGTCAAAATCAATTTGTCCAGCTGCACGCAGGATGTCAGACATTTCTTGGCTGACCACGTCCGACACCTTGATTTGCGCTTGCAGGCTCTCAGGTGCCAAAACTCGCATCACATCGTTTTGATTGCTGGTTGCTTCTTGGGTCGTTGCTTTTTTACAAGCTGACAGGGCCAGGACGCTGCTCAGCGCCACCACGATGAAGGTGTGAATTTTGGAAGAGCGTGTGTGCATCTGGAGTGGCCTTAAGGTGTGTTGGCACGCAAACGTTCAATCTCGGCCCAAGCACTGGCCAATTCAAACTGCGCGGTGATGAGTTCGTTGCGGGCTGCGCGATACACGCGTTGTGCGTCCATCACTTCTAGGAAGTTTTTTTCGCCAGCTTTGTAGGCCAGCTCGGCAATGCGCAGCGCGTTCGCCGCATTGCGAACGATGCCACCTTCAAGTGCCACCGTTTGCGCATTTGCAATGTCGTATTGTTGATAAGCCGCTTCAAGTGACTGCAACAAAGAAAACTCTTGGTAGGCCAATTGGTTGTCTGTTTGAGACAGCTTGGCCGCCGCTTCACCAATGGGGCCGCCACGCCAATTCCACAAGGGCACATTCATGGCAATGCCCACGCGCTTGCTTCTCCACTCGGGGTCTGAGTCTTGGTCAGCTCGCAAAGCAAATTTGGGAAAACGCAGGGCTTTTTCTTCGCTGAGCTTGCGATCAAGTTGTTGACGCTCGGCACGGGTGCGTTGCAGTTCGGGGTTGGTTCTGCGCACTTCGTCACGCACAGCTGCCAAGGGGGCAGGGGGTTCAAAGATGTGAGTTTGTTCTTGAATTTCAAATGTTTCTGACAACTGCACGCCGACCAATGCGCGCAGGGCGCCGCGAGACTGGCGGACCCGAAGATTGGCAGACTCTTGCAATTTTTGCGCAATCAGCAGCTCGGCATTGGCCTTGACCAGTTCGAAGCGAGCTTTCTCACCCGTCTCAACTTGCAACTCAATACGCTTGTGGATGCCGTTCATCAGCCTCACATCCTCAGACGCTGCTCGGTTTTCGGCTGTGCGGCGGACCAAGTCGTAATAGCGCAGGCGCAGCAAGGCGCGCATGTCGGATTTGAATGATTGTTCGTTGGCCTGAGCTGCGCTCAATCCAGCCAGCGCGCCGTCGATACGCGGAAAGCGGTGCCAAGGCATGTCTAGGTCTTGCGTGATGCTGATGGTTTTCAGCGTCCCAATTGGGTTGGTGTTGCCAAGACGGGGATTGCGGTTGCCATTCATCACCTCCACTTCAGGGTTAGGGAGGGCGCGGGCCGTGTCCACCGCTGCCCGTGCCGCATCCACCGCATTGGCAGCACCGCGCAAAGCGGGGCTTTGGCTGAACATCATGGCTTCTAAATCAGGCAAGCTCAGTTTTGTGCTGTTTGCGTAGGCCAGATTGCCAAAAATGGCAGGAATACAAAGCAGCAGGGATATCAATTGTTTTTTTGGGAGAGATGGCAAACGGATCATCTTAAAAAAGTAAAAAAGGCAGATTTGGAAAACTTAAAGATGTATTGTCGTGGATGCGTCAATGCCATCCATGCATTAGGGATTACCACAACTCAGGCGATGTATACAAGCCGTCTTTAACCAATAAGTACAATATTGCTTTTGGAGCCATCACCATGCGCCTGCTCGGCAAAGCCCTCACCTTCGACGACGTGTTGTTGGTGCCCGCCTTCTCTCAGGTCCTGCCTAAGGACACCTCGCTTGCAACTCAATTTACCCGCAATATTCGCCTGAACTTGCCCTTGGTCTCTGCGGCCATGGACACGGTGACCGAAGCCCGCTTGGCCATTGCCATCGCACAAGAGGGCGGCATTGGCATCGTGCACAAAAACCTCACCCCGCAAGAACAAGCCGCGCAAGTGGCCAAGGTCAAGCGCTACGAATCGGGTGTGTTGCGTGACCCAGTGGTGATCACGCCCGACACCACGGTGCGACAGGTCATGGCCCTCTCAGAGGAGCTGGGCGTGTCGGGTTTTCCAGTCTGTGACGGCCGCCAGGTGGTGGGCATTGTCACGGGCCGCGATTTACGGTTTGAGACCCGCTACGACCAAAAGGTGAGCGAAATCATGACACCGCGCGAGCGCCTGGTCACTGTGCCCGAGGGCACCACGCCTGAGCAAGCCAAACACCTGCTGAACAAACACAAGCTTGAGCGACTGTTGGTGATCAACGATGCGTTTGAGCTGAAAGGCCTGATCACCGTCAAAGACATCACCAAACAACTCAACTTCCCCAACGCCGCACGCGACGCTGCAGGCAAATTGCGCGTGGGTGCTGCCGTGGGTGTGGGCGAGGGCACAGAAGAACGCGTAGAGGCTTTGGTGCGCGCGGGCGTGGACGCCATCGTGGTGGACACGGCGCACGGCCACAGCAAAGGCGTGATTGAGCGTGTGCGTTGGGTCAAACAACACTACCCGCACATCGAAGTGATTGGCGGCAACATTGCCACGGGCGCAGCGGCTTTGGCACTCGTCGAGGCGGGTGCTGACGCGGTCAAGGTGGGCATTGGCCCTGGCTCTATTTGCACCACCCGCATCGTCGCTGGCGTAGGCGTGCCACAAATCATGGCGGTGGACAGCGTGGCCAACGCACTCAAGGGCACCGGCGTGCCACTCATTGCGGACGGCGGCATCCGCTACAGCGGCGACATCGCCAAAGCCATCGCCGCAGGTGCTGGCACAGTGATGATGGGCGGCATGTTTGCGGGCACCGAAGAGGCGCCTGGCGAAATTGTGTTGTTCCAAGGCCGCAGCTACAAGAGCTACCGCGGCATGGGCTCGATTGGCGCTATGCAGCAGGGCAGCGCCGACCGTTACTTCCAAGAGTCCAGCACGGGCAACCCCAACGCCGACAAACTCGTACCCGAAGGTATTGAAGGCCGCGTGCCCTACAAAGGCTCGGTTGTGTCCATCATTTATCAAATGGCTGGCGGCTTGCGGGCCAGCATGGGCTACTGCGGCTGCGCCACGATTGAGGCCATGCACGAAGAATCGCAGTTTGTGGAAATCACGGCAGCGGGCATTCGTGAAAGCCATGTGCACGACGTGCAAATCACCAAAGAAGCGCCAAATTACCGAGCAGAGTAAGCGTTCAAGCAGCACCGCTTGCCAAGCCACCCCTCGGGGTGGCTTTGTTTTTTGAGACAATACGGCAACAGGCCATTTGAAGGCCCTTTTTTATTTATGTCGCACCAAAAAATCCTTATTCTCGATTTCGGCTCTCAAGTCACTCAACTCATCGCCCGGCGCGTGCGCGAGGCCCATGTGTTTTGTGAAGTTCATCCCTGCGATGTGAGCAGCGACTGGGTGCGCGATTACGCCAAAGACGGCAAGCTCAAAGGCATCATCTTGTCTGGCAGCCACGCCAGCGTGTACGAGGTGGACGACCGCGCACCTGACGCCGTGTTTGAGTTGGGCCTGCCCGTGCTGGGCATTTGCTACGGCATGCAAACCATGGCCACGCAATTGGGCGGCAAGGTGGAGGCGGGCACCACGCGAGAGTTTGGCTACGCCGAAGTGCGAGCCCACGGCCACACCGAACTGCTCAAAGGCATTGAAGACTTCAGCACGGCTGAGGGCCACGGCATGTTGAAAGTGTGGATGAGCCACGGCGACAAGGTGACCCAGCTGCCTGAGGGTTTCAAGGTCATGGCGTCTACGCCTGCTTGCCCCATTGCGGGCATGGCCGACGAGACGCGCAAGTTTTACGCCGTGCAGTTCCACCCCGAAGTCACGCACACGGTGCAAGGCCAAGCCTTGTTGAACCGCTTTGTGTTGGACATTTGCGGCACACGCCCCGACTGGATCATGGGCAATTACATCGAAGAAGCGGTGGCCGCCATTCGCCAACAAGTGGGCGACGAAGAAGTCATCTTGGGCCTGTCGGGCGGTGTGGATTCGTCCGTCGCTGCAGCCCTGATTCACCGCGCCATTGGCGACAAACTCACCTGTGTGTTTGTGGACCACGGCCTGTTGCGCCTGAACGAAGGCGACATGGTGATGGACATGTTTGTGGGCAAGTTGCACGCAAAAGTCATTCGCGTGGACGCCAGCGATTTGTTCTTGGGCAAGTTGGCCGGCGTGAGCGAGCCAGAAGCCAAGCGCAAAATCATCGGCGGCTTGTTTGTGGACGTGTTCAAAGAACAAGCAGCCAAACTCAAGGCAGCCGGTGGCGTCAACAGAAATGACGGTGGACCCGCTGTCAAAGGCGCGACGTTCCTCGCCCAAGGCACGATTTACCCCGACGTCATCGAGAGCGGCGGCGCCAAGAGTAAAAAAGCCGTCACCATCAAGAGCCACCACAACGTGGGTGGCTTGCCAGAACAATTGGGATTGAAGCTGTTGGAGCCCTTGCGCGAACTGTTCAAGGACGAAGTGCGCGAACTGGGCGTGGCTTTGGGCCTGCCACACGACATGGTGTACCGCCACCCGTTCCCCGGCCCCGGCTTGGGCGTGCGCATTTTGGGCGAAGTGAAGAAAGAATACGCCGACTTGTTGCGCCGTGCGGACGCGATCTTTATCGAAGAGTTGCACAACTTCAAAGACGAAGCCACTGGCAAATCTTGGTACGCCTTGACCAGCCAAGCCTTCACCGTCTTCTTGCCCGTCAAGAGCGTGGGCGTGATGGGTGATGGCCGCACCTACGACTACGTGGTGGCCTTGCGCGCCGTGCAAACCAGCGACTTCATGACCGCAGACTGGGCCGAGTTGCCCTATGCCTTGCTAAAGAAAGTGTCGGGCCGCATCATCAACGAAGTGCCTGGCATCAACCGCGTGACGTATGACGTGTCCTCAAAACCCCCAGCGACTATCGAGTGGGAATAAAGTCTATTTTTTGAGCACTTGCGCATAAATTCTTATCGCCCATTGCCCCAGATCATCTAGGTAGTTAAACACCACGGGGATCACCAGCAAGCTGAGCACCGTGCTGGTGATCAGGCCGCCAATGACCGCAATGGCCATGGGTGAGCGAAAGCTGGTGTCGGCCGCCCCCCAACCCACGGCAATGGGCAGCATGCCGGCGCCCATGGCGATGGTGGTCATGACAATCGGGCGAGCGCGTTTGTGGCAGGCATCCATCATGGCGTCCCAGCGGCTCATGCCGGGCACGGCAGGGTGGTCGTTGGTCGCAGCTTTGCCGCGCCGCGCTTCGATGGCGTACTCCACCAACAAGATGGAGTTTTTGGTGGCGATGCCCATGAGCATGATCAAGCCAATGAGCGAAGGCATGGATAAACTCTTTTGCGCGATCAGCAAGCCCACAAAGGCGCCGCCCAAGGACAGTGGCAGCGCCGCCAAAATCGTGACAGGGTGCAAGAAGCCTTTGAACAGCAGCACCAACACGATGTAAATGCACAGCACGCCAATCATCATGGCCAAGCCAAAGCTGGCAAAGAGCTCGGCCATGACTTCGGCGTCACCCACCTCCACCACCTTCACACCTGGTGGCAAGCTTTGCAGCGTGGGCAGTTTTTGCACTGCCTGCGTCACATCACCCAAGGGCACGCCAGACAGCTCAATTTCAAAATTGACATTGCGTTGGCGGTCGTAGCGGTCGATCACCGCCGGGCCGCTGGCCACTTCGATGCTGGCCACTTGGCCCAGCATGACAGGGCCGCGTTTGCCGGGCACGCTCAGGCGTTCGAGCACGTCCAGGTCTTTGCGGGCGTCGTCGCTGAGCTTCACCACGATGGGTACCTGCCGCTGCGACAGGTTGAGCTTGGGCAAGGCCGCGTCGTAATCACCCAAGGTGGCCACGCGCAAGGTGTCGCTGATGGCGGCGCTGGTCACACCCAAATCGGCCGCCTTCGCAAAGTCGGGGCGCACCGCGATTTCGGGGCGCACCAAGCTGGCGGTGGACGCGATGGAGCCTAGGCCGTTGATGGTGCGCAGGTCACGCTCCACAGCCATGGCCGCTGTTTGCAGTGCTTGCGGGTCTTCGCCGGTCAGCACCAAAATGTATTTTTCGCCCGAGCCGCCCAAGCCCACCTTGGTGCGCACGCCAGGCAACTGTTGTAAGGCGGTGCGGATGTTGTTTTCAATTTCTTGCTTGCGCGGGCGGGTGCCGCGCTCGGTTAGCTGAATCGTCAAGGTGGCCTTGCGCACTTCGGCAGCGCCGCTGCCCGCAAACGGATCTGCGCCTGCGCTGCCGCCCCCAATGGTGGTGTAGACGCTTTGGATGTCTTTGACATCGCCCAACAGTGCTCGGGCATGCTCGGCGCTGGCCTGAGTTTGCTGCAGCGTCGAGCCGGGCGGCAACTCTACATACACCTGGGTTTGCGAGTTGTCGTCGGGTGGAATAAAGCCCTGTGGCAACAGCGGCACCAGCATGATGGAGCCGACGAAAAACAGCGTGGCCATGACCATGGTGACCACGCGGTGCTTCATGCACCAAGCCACCCACACCAGGTAGTGGGTCATCCACTTCGGCTGCTTCTCGGGGGTGACGATGGGTTTGAGCATGTAGGCTGCCATCATGGGCGTGAGTATCCGTGCCACCGCCAGTGATGCAAAAACCGCGAGTGACGCTGTCCAGCCAAATTGTTTGAAAAACTTGCCGGGAATGCCCGACATGAAAGCGGTGGGCAAAAATACCGCAATCAAGGTGAAAGTGGTGGCGATGACTGCAAGGCCGATTTCATCCGCCGCTTCCATGGCCGCTTGGTAAGGCGTTTTGCCCATGCGCAGGTGACGCACGATGTTTTCGACTTCCACAATCGCATCGTCCACCAGCACGCCGATGACCAAAGACAAGGCCAGCAAGGTGACCACGTTGATGGAGAAACCCAAATACGCCATGCCAATGAAAGCAGGGATGACCGACAAAGGCAAGGCCACGGCCGAGACCACGGTGGCGCGCACATCGCGCAAGAACAGCCAAACCACCAATACTGCCAAAATTGCGCCTTCGTACAACAGTTGCAGTGAGCCGGTGTACTCTTCTTCGACTGGAGTCACAAAGTCAAAGGCTTCGGTGATCTCAATGTCGGGGTTTTGCAAGCGAAACTCGGCCAATGCTTTGCGTACCAAACGGCCCACGGCCACTTCGCTTTCTCCTTTGCTGCGCACCACCTCAAAGCCCACCACGGGCGTTCCGTTCAAGCTGGCCGCAGAGCGGGGGGTGGCCAGTGTGTCGCTGACGGTGGCGACCTGGTCGAGACGAATTCGGCTGCCACGAGACGTGGCCAACTCGATCTGGCCGACTTCTTGTGCGGTTTTAACGGTGGCCAAGGTGCGCACCGCTTGCTCGCCGACGCCCAAATCCATGCGCCCGCCGGAGCCTTCTTGTTGAATTTGTTTGAGCTGACGAGAGACTTCGGCCGCAGTGATGCCCAAAGACTGCAAGCGGTTCACATCCAGCGCAATCTGCACCTCACGCGTGACGCCGCCCACGCGGTTGACCGCTCCCACGCCGCGCAAAGACAAGAGTTTTCGGGTGATTTCCTTGTCTACTAACCACGACAAGGCCTCGTCGTCCATGCGGCTGGAGCGCACGGTGTAGGCCAGCACGGGTGTGCCCGCAAGGTTGATTTTTTGCACGATCGGGTCGCGCAAGTCGGCTGGCAAGTCGGCCCGCACGCCTTGGATGGCGGAGCGCACATCGTCTAAGGCTTCTTGCACGGGTTTTTCCATGCGGAACTCGGCCGTCATGGACACGGCACCGTCTTGGACTTTGGTGGTGATGTGTTTCAAACCTTGCAAGGGGGCCAACGCGTTTTCAAGCTTGCGGGCTACATCGGTTTCTAGCTGGGTCGGGGCAGCGCCGGGTAAGCTGGCGTTCACGGTGATGGTGGGCAACTCCAGATCGGGAAAGTTCTGCACCTTCATCGAGCCAAAGGCAATGAAGCCCGCCACTGTCAGCAGCACAAACAGCATGACCGCAGGAATCGGGTTGCGGATCGACCAAGAAGACAAGTTGAACATGACCAGGCCTTTACTTGGTCACAGGCAGATTGGCTGCGGGCGCGGCGTTGACCACACGCACTGTGTCGCCGTGGTTGAGGAACGCACCACCGCTGACGACCACCAGCGCATCTGATTTCAACCCACTGAGAACCTCAAGTCGTTCACCGCTCAAACGACCCGTTTGCACTTTGGTCTGTGTGACTTTGTTGTCCGCACCCACGGTGTAGACGTAACTGAAACCGTCCCGCAGCACCACCGCGGTTTGAGGCACAGTCATGGCTTGGCTTTGTCCCAGCATGATTTCACCTTTGGCATACATGCCCGCTCGGGCTGAGCCGATGGGGCTGAACAAGTCCACATAGACCAAGGCGTTGCGGGTTTGTGGATCCACCGAAGGGGCGACCATGCGAACCTTGCCCTGCAACACATGGCCGCTGGCTGCGGTGACTTGCACGGGTGCTCCGACTTGGATGCGGCCAATGTCTGATGCAGTTACCTCTGCCCGCCATTCCAGCCGGCCTTGTCGGATGAGGCGAAACAACTCGGTGCCCGCATTGACCACACTGCCAACGCTTGCTAGTCGGGCAGAAATGACACCCGCATCGGGTGACTTCACCTGTGTTTGAGACAACCGAACGGCTTGCAACTGAACTGCAGCGCGCGCTGATTGAACACGCGCCTGGGCGATGGCATCTGCAGCCAGTGTTTGGCTCAGCTGGGCATTGCTGAAAAACCCTTGTTGTTGCAGCGATTTCGCGCGATCGGTTTGGGCCTTGGCATCTAAGGCACTGGCGTTCGCCTCAGCCAAAGTGGCTTCAGCTTGCGCCAACTCTGCTTTCAAGGTGTCCGACTGCAACACGGCGAGCACATCGCCGCGCTTGACACGGTCGCCGACATTGACGCGTACTTCGGTGATTTTTAAACCATTGGCTTCAGCACCAATGACGGCTTCTTGCCAAGCCGCAAGCGAGCCATTGGCCCACACACGCTGGCTGATGCCGAGCTGTGTTGGGCTGCTGACATTGACCGTGAGCGAAGGTTTTGTCGCAGGTACGGATGTTTTTGGTAAATCGTCAGCTGCGCTCACAAAAAGGACCACTGCAGCCAATGCAATACCAATGACTGTTTTCATAGTTTTATCCCTTGTTCACTTGCTAACTTGCATTTTAGACGTGGCGTTTAGCTTGAACTGCAAACGCCCTACAATCAAGGGTTGTTTGCAAATGCCCTATTTGGGCTTCAATTTTTTAATAAGAGAACACTGAGTACATGGCCAAAGAAGAAATGATCGAAATGAAGGGTGTCGTACACGAGGTCTTGCCCGACTCTCGCTACCGCGTCACGCTAGAAAACGGTCACTCACTGATCGCATACACCGCCGGCAAAATGCGTTTGCACCGCATTCGCATCATCGAAGGCGACAAAGTCACGGTAGAGCTGTCACCCTACGACATGAACAAAGCCCGTGTGACCTTCCGTCACATCGAAGGCAAGGGCCCAGGCCCCGCCGTCAAACGTCGTTTCTAAACGGACCGCCTCGCGGTTATTGGCGTGTACCTGCCCCTGCAGTTCAAAGCCAAAGATGAGGCCCATGCGCTCGCGCTGATGCGGGCGCATCCGTTGGCAAGCCTCATCAGTGTGGATGACGAAGGGTTTCCAGTCGTCACACACCTTCCCCTGCATTTGACGCATCACGATGGCCAGCATGTGCTGCAAGGCCATTGCGCCAAAGCCAATCCGCATTGGCGCTATTTGCAGTCGCGACCTCAAGCATTGGTGACCTTTATGGGGCCGCAGGCCTATATGTCGCCCAAGGTGTACCCCGATCTCACGCGCGTGCCCACTTGGAGCTACCTGTGTGTGCATGCCAAGGTTGAAGCTTCGTTGGTGGATGACCCAGTGGCCAAAGACCGTTTGCTCAAGCAACTCATTGGCGACCACGAGCCGCCTTATGCAATGCAATGGCGTGGTTTGGCTGAGGACTACCAACACAAAATGCTCAATGCCATCGTGGCATTTGAGCTGCGCATCACGGATTTGCAATGTGCCATCAAGCTCAACCAGCACCGACCAGAGGCGCACCTGGCCATGCATGCCGCTTATGCGCAAGGCTCCACGGATGAGCAAGCCTTGGCCGATTGGATGGTCAAGCTCGGCATGGTTCAGCCATGACGCCAGTTCATTCACCCGAAGACTTGGGCTTTATGCAGTTGGCCCTGCGTCAAGCGCAAGTCGCTGCTGAATCGGGCGAGGTGCCAGTGGGCGCGGTGGTGGTGAGGGCAGGGCAGGTGATTGCTTCGGGCCACAACGCAGCCTTGGCCAGCCATGACCCCACGGCGCATGCAGAAGTCAATGCCATTCGCGCCGCGGCACAAGCACTGGGCAACTACCGACTGGACGACTGCACTTTGTACGTGACGCTAGAGCCCTGCGCCATGTGCAGTGGCGCAGCACTACATGCGCGTGTCAAGCGCGTGGTGTTTGGTGCGGCAGAGCCAAAAACAGGAGCTGCGGGTTCGGTGTTGAACCTTTTTGCGAATGAACAAATCAATCACCAAACCAAGCTCACAGGCGGCGTTTTGGATGAAGCATGTGCGCGGGTGTTGCAAGACTTTTTTGAACAACGTCGTGCGCAACAACAGTTGACCAAAGTACCTTTGCGCGAAGACGCTTTGCGCACCGCTGAAGGCGCATTCGTGGGCTTGGGTGTGCCACTTGCACTGTCGCACTTCACAGCCGATTTGCCAGCGTTAGAAGGCTTGCGTCTTCATTGGTTTGACAACCGCGACAGCATCGCACAAGTTCAAGCCGCCCCCCATGTGTATCTACACGGGTTGGAAGGTTGGAGCGTGGAATACGCTGCGCAACTTCAAAAGGCAGAGCCTGCGCTCGCTTTGGACTTGCCTGGGTTTGGGTTGTCAGATAAACCCAAAAAAATCGCCACACACCGTGTGGCATGGCATGCACAAGTGCTGCGCGAGTTTTTGGCCAGTGTGCAACCTGCGCCAGTGGCCTTGCACGCACCCCGTGTGATGGCACCTTTGCTGGCGGGTCTGCAATTGCCCATCCATTGGGTCATGACACCCGCGCTGCCCAATGCTTTGCGCGATGCGCCTTACCCAGACCATGGCCATTTGGCCGGCCCACGCGCCTTGCGCACCTTGTTGGAGGCACCCACGCCTCCCCCTGACCGAAGTTAAACATGTCTAACACCACACCACCCCTCGGTTACGAAGTGAAGTTTCAGAGGGTCGGTGTAGGAGGAGGGGCGGATTTAAAAATCCGCTCCTTGCTCGACAGGCAACAATTTTTTGACCCTTTGGGCTTGGCGCTGGCAGCGGGTATTTCGTCCGCTACTTGGCCTTTGTTTGGTTTGCTTTGGCCATCGGCACAAAAGTTGGCTGACCTCATGCAAACCTGGGTGCTCAAAGACAAGCGCATTTTAGAAGTGGGCTGTGGTTTGGGGCTGGCCAGTTTGGTGGTGCACCGACGCGAGGGCAACATCATTGCCAGCGATTGCCATCCCTTGACAGAAACCTTTTTGAAAGCCAATGTGCTGTTGAACGGTTTGCCTCCGCTGCATTACGAAACAGGCAACTGGGGCAGGGTGAACAAAGGACTAGGCGCATTTGATTTACTCATCGCCAGCGACGTGCTGTACGAGCGCAGCCACCCTGCGCAGCTGTCTGGCTTTATTCAGTTGCATGCTGCTGAGGGCGCCGAGGTGCTCATCATCGACCCCAACCGCAGCAACCGCAACGCCTTTCACAAGGACATGGCCAACATGGGGTTTGGTGTGACAGAGCTGGTGATGAATGAGCCGCTGCAAGACTTGAGCGCTTATCGCGGGCGATTGCTGCACTACAAACGCGGCTGAACTTGCAAATTTGCCACGACAATGTGGGCCATGGCTCATATTTACATCTATTCCCCTAGCGGCGCGGTGCGTGACAAAGCCGCTTTCAAACGTGGCGTGGCGCGCTTGAAAAAACTCGGACATGAGGTGGAGCTTGACGCCGATGCACTCAGCAGCCACACCCGTTTTGCTGGGGATGACGCCACCCGATTGGCTGCCATCCATCGCGCAGCCAACAGTGGCGCAGATGTGGCGCTTATTTCGCGCGGCGGCTACGGCCTCACGCGCATCTTGCCCGGGATCCAATACAAGCAAGTGGCCAAAGCCATTGCCAGGGGCATGCAGTTTGTGGGCCTGAGCGACTTCACCGCATTCCAAAATGCGTTGTTAGCCAAAACCGGCGCTGTCACATGGGCGGGTCCTGCGTTGGGCGAAGACTTTGGCGCAGAGCAACCAGACGACATCATGGAGGCCTGTTTTGACGACATGGTCAGCGGGCAGGGTGAGGGCGCGGGTTGGCAATTGTCAAAAGCTTGCGTTGTCGCGAATCAAAATCGTCGCTCTGGCGTGTGGGCTCATGATGCAGTTTTATGGGGAGGCAATTTGGCTGTGCTGGTGTCCTTGCTCGGCACGCCTTATTTCCCTCAAATCAAAAACGGCGTGTTGTTCCTAGAGGATGTGGGCGAACACCCTTATCGCATTGAACGCATGCTGACACAGCTGCTGCACGCCGGTGTGTTGGCTCAACAAAAAGCCATTGTGTTTGGCCAGTTCAGCCACTACAAGCTCACGCCGCATGACAAAGGCTTCAAACTTCAAAGCGTGGTCGATTGGCTACGCACACACATCAAACCATCTGTTTTGACCGACTTACCCTTTGGCCATGTGGCTACCAAGCTGTGTTTGCCAGTGGGGCAAAGGATTGATTTGTTGGTTGAAGATCGAGATGCTTTGCTGCTGTGGGCGCATACCGACCACTGATCTGGATGATCTAATATTTTATACGATGTATATTATGTAAAGTTAAGCAAGCAGTGAAAACCGCCCCTTAGCGCGGTGTGTTCACACTCTCTTGCTTGATCGGGTTCTGAATAAACCAAGACTCTGTGAACACACGGATGTACATCGCGCTTTGGTGATGGTCTTTGGCCAAGGCCAAATCTAAGGCAGAGGCATTGCTGCTGTTGACCAAAACGGGATCGGCCCCCTCTTCTAATAACAACTTCACAGCCAGTGGCGAAGCGTAATAAGCCGCCATCATCAATGGCGTGGTGCCATTGGCAGATTCGCTGTCGATGTAAGCCTCGTTTTCAAGCAACAAGCGCATCATCTGGCGGTGGCCGCGCGTGGCGGCGTAATGCAAGGGTGTCCAACCAGGTTTGTTGACATCGGCCCCACGTTCTATCAAGACTTTTGCCAACTCAAGCTGGTTGTTGATGGCGGCCAACATCAGCGGTGTTTCACCCAATGCATCTTGCACATTGACGCGCGTCTGGGGGTGTTTGGCTAAAACCAAGGCGGACTTGGGCGACTCGGATTGAATGGCAACCAACAGGCCTGGAACACCTTTTTCGTTTGGGGTGTTGGGATCAAATCCTCGTGCCAACAGCTTTTCAATGATCTGCGGGCGATCGAAATGAAGAGCTGAAAAGAAATCCTCATAAGAGCCTGCATTGGATGAAGAAAATGCAATGAAAACATATAGATAAAAACAATACTTAAAGTATTTTCTCATTTTAAAACAGCGCTGAAAAGTTGGTCAAAGTTACGGCTGGTGGCCTCGGCCACTGCCTCAACTGAGATGCCTTTGATGTCTGCAATTTGTTTTGCGACAAACGGCACATAGGACGGATTATTGGTTTTGCCGCGATGCGGCATGGGCGCCAAATACGGGCTGTCGGTCTCAATCAGCAGTCGATCCATGGGAATAAATTGGGCAACATCGCGCAAGTCTTGGGCATTTTTGAAGGTCAAGATGCCTGAGAACGAGATGTAGAGGCCAAGGTCCAAGCCCGCACGGGCCACCTCAGCGGTTTCAGTGAAGCAATGAAAGACGCCGCCTGCACTGTTCGCTGAGCCGTCTTCGCCCTGCTCTTTCAAAATCGCCACCGTGTCTGCAGACGCGCTGCGGGTATGAATCACCAATGGCAGCTGGGCGTGTTGTGCCGCTTCGATGTGGATGCGAAAGCGGTTGCGTTGCCATTCCATGTCGGCCACGGTGCGTTCGCCCAAGCGGTAATAGTCGAGGCCAGTCTCGCCAATGCCCACCACTTTGGGCAGTTTGGCGCGGGTCAGCAAGTCATCGAGCGTGGGCTCTTGCACGCCCTCGTTGTCCGGGTGCACGCCCACAGTCGCCCAAAAGTTGTCAAACTGCGTGGCGAGGCCGTGCACTTCAGGAAAGCGCTCCAGCGTGGTGCTGATGACCAAGGCACGCGTGACTTGGGCTTTGGCCATGTCATCGCGAATGGTTTGGATGTTGTCAGCCAGCTCTGGGAAGTTCAAGTGGCAGTGTGAATCGGTGAACATCGTTCTCTCTTATTCTTTGGAACGCAAGGCCGTTTGAGCACGCGCTACCAAGGCCTCAAACATCAAACCCGCGTTGTAGGGGTGCTCGCAGGTGCGTGCGGCGTCCATCAAGTCCTTGGACCATTGGGTGAGAGAGACGGTGGTGCCTGCAGTTGGCAAATCTGCCCCCATAAAAAAGCGCGGCTCAGCGCCCATGCGCAAAGCCAGCAAGTCATGACAGATCTTTTGAAGCGTGGCGATGGCCTGCGTGGGGGTGGCATCCGATACCGCGCCTACATCGCCACGCATGACGGCTTTGGGCAAAGCGGCCCAATGTGCAGCTTTGAGGCCCGCGTTGGCGAGGTCTAGGGCATCTTCAGGACGACCGCCAGCGGCACGCAGCAAGACGGCAGCATCAGCAAGGGGCAGGCCTTGGGTCTGTAGCCAGCGCAAAGCCTGCGACTCTGTGGGCCAGGTCATGGTGTGGGTCTGGCAGCGGCTGCGGATGGTGGGTAGCAATTGGTGGGCAGCTTCGCTGGCCAGCACAAAGCGGCATTCGCCTGGTGGTTCTTCAAGTGTTTTGAGTAGGGTGTTCGCCGTGACATGGTTCATGCGTTCGGCGGGGTAAATAAACACCACTTTGGTGGCGCCGCCAGAGCGGGTTTGTTGGCTGAAAGCCACCATGTCGCGTGCAGCTTCGACCCGAATTTCTTTGCTGGGCTTGCGCTTTTTGTCGTCCAGGTCTTTTTGAGTTTTCTCATCCAAGGGCCAATTCAACTCTAGGGCCAAGGCTTCTGGCATGAGCGTGCGCAGGTCCGCCTGGGTGCGCACATCCACCGCGTGGCAGCTGCGGCACTGGTAGCAAGCGCCCTGCTGGGTTGGCGCTTCACACAGCCAAGCGCGGGCCAGTTCAAGGCCAAGTGTGTATTGCCCCAAACCCGATGGGCCTTGCAACAGCCATGCGTGGCCGCGGCGCGCGAGCAACTGGGTCAGCTGGTCTTGCAGCCAAGGGCTCAAGACGGGCCTGACTTGTGATGCGGTGGTTTCGGTCATGCGTTGGGACGGCTCAATTTGGGCTCAACCAGCCGCGCTGCACAAAGTGGCGCTGCAGTTGCTGCCAAACCACCTCGCGGGTTTGGGCGGCGTCTAGGCGCACAAAACGTTGCGCATCGGCAAGGGCGCGTTTGGCATAGCCGTCAGACACTTTTTGAAAGAACGCAACAGGCTGCGCCTCAAAGCGGTCGGGCACGCGTGCGCCCGCTAAGCGCTCGGCGGCGATGGCGGGGTCGAGTTCAAACCAGACGGTCACATCCGGCTGGCGCAGGCCATTGGCACAAGAACTCGCTGTGTCAGCGGGCATCGCCTGCACCCAACGCTCGAGCTGCTGCAACACCCCCCCATCAAACCCACGGCCACTGCCTTGGTAGGCAAAGGTGGCATCGGTGAAGCGATCGCACAACACCACATCGCCACGCGCCAAGGCGGGCTCAATCACATGGTTGAGGTGGTCACGGCGGGCGGCAAAGATCAGCAAAGCTTCAGTCAGCGCATCCATCGCGTCGTGCAGCACCATCTCACGCAGCTTCTCGGCCAATGGCGTGCCGCCTGGCTCGCGGGTCAGGGTAACTTGGCGGCCCTGCGCTTTGAACGCTGCTGCCAAGCCTTCGATGTGCGTGGATTTTCCCGCACCGTCGATGCCTTCAAAACTGATGAACAGGCCGTGTGATGTCATAGCCCGTGATTTTGCCAGCTCGCCAAGATGGGGTTGTCCAAAATCATGGCCCTGCACTTGATGAGGCCCCCGAGCTGGCACCTGTGATGCGACGCTGATAACGGTTAACCGCTGCATTGTGCTCATCCAAAGTGGCGCTGAAGTGACTGGTGCCATCCCCCTTGGCCACAAAGTACAAGGCATTGCTGGGTGCGGGCTTGACGGCTGCTTTCAGCGCATTGCGACCTGGCATGGCAATTGGCGTCGGCGGCAAGCCTTTGCGGGTGTAGGTGTTCCACGGGTGGTCGGTGCGCAGGTCAGCGCGGCGCAGGTTGCCGTCGAAGTGATCAAACATGCCATAAATGACGGTGGGGTCAGTTTGCAGCGGCATGTCAAGCGCCAACCGGTTGTGAAACACACGGCTGATGGTGGTGCGGTCGCTTTCGCGGCCAGTCTCTTTTTCGATGATGCTGGCCAAAATAAGTGCTTGGTCGATGGTTTTGATTTGAATGTCGGGTTGGCGTTGGCCCCAAGCGGCAGCCAGTTGTTTGGTCATGGCGTTGGCTGCGCGTTGCATCACATGCAGCTCAGAGGTGCCTTTGCCGTAAGTGTAGGAGTCAGGAAAAAACCGCCCTTCTGGTGCCACACCTGGCATGCCAAGCTGCGTCATGAGCTCATCATCACCCATGTCCTGGGTGTCATGCTTGAGGCCTTCTGCTTTGGCCAGGGCAGCGCGGAACTGGCGAAAAGTCCAGCCATCAATCAGGCTGATGGCTTTGAGGCTTTCCTCCCCTCGGCTGAGTTTGCGCAACAAGTCCAATGCAGATTCGCCTTGCGAGATCTCATAGCTTCCTGCGCGCAGCGCTCTGGATTGACCACTGAGCTTGAAGAAAACAAATAAAAGCTGCGGATCAACCTCGATACCAGCACTCACAGAGGCTCTGGCAATACCCCTGACTGTGGTTTGCGGCTCAATCGACAGGTCCACCGTCTGGCTGATCATGGGCAATGGACGGTACACCCAGTAGGCGCTGGCGACTAGCGATAACAAAACCAGCGCAAAAAATAACCAAATACATCGCTTGAGCACAACACCGCATCCTTAGTCAGTTGCGCTCCAAGGGCTTGGTTCGCCCCAAAATTATATCGATCGACCCACAGAGCCCCAGCTGTTGGGGCTCTGGGCAAGGTCAATCAGTCTGCAACCAAGCTTGCAGCCGTGCCAAAGGCAATGGCACCAATTGGAACAATCCAAGAGTTTGTTTCCATTTTTTGCTGCTCAACCACCGCGGGTAAGTTCTCAAATGCGTGGGTTTTGCGAGCATCCAACACCCGCGAATGCGCAAATTCAGACTGCAAAGCCTTGGTCAGCTCAATCAAAGGACCTTGCGCAACACGCGTCAGCACGCTGTTGCCACGTTCTTTGAGGAGTTGCACGATGTCATTGAGATTTGAATCGGTCCATTCGGTTTTGTATTTTTTCAACGCTCGTTGGGTCAACCATTTGCTTGAGTGGCGGTGAAAGCGTGGCGGGCATCCGACCAACACCCATTGAGCGGGTTGGCTACCCTCTAACAAGGGAAGAACTTGGTTCATCGCATGCACTTTGTCGTTGACGAAGATGACGTAGGTTTCCATGATGATCTCCTTGAGTTGTGGACTAGCGTTAAACCGTTTCTAAATCTGTTGCGTTGGTTTGCGCCTGCTGGCGTTTTTTATGTAACCAGCTGATGGCAAGAATAGCAGCGACAAAGACAATATGCACCCCCCACCAAACAGCTTCTTGGTACCACAGCTTGGTGCTGAAAAAATCTTTGAACAAGGACTCGTTGACCACCATTTGAGCTGAGGTAAACGCCAGCACCGCACCACCCAAGGGAATGATGATGGGCCAACGCGCCACCAACTTGAGCACCAACTGGCTGCCAAACATCACAATAGGAATGCTGATCATCAAACCCAGCGCGACCAATTCAAATGAACCGCTGGCTGCGCCGGCCACGCCAAGCACGTTGTCAATGCCCATGAGCGCGTCTGCGACCACAATGGTTTTCATGGCGCCCCAAAATGTGGACGCCGCCACATCACCGTGATCTTCATCAGCGTCACTGTTGATGAGGTTGAAAGCAATCCAAAGCAAACCCAAGCCGCCCACCAGCATGAGGCCAGGTATTTGAAGCAGCCAAACCACGGCAAAAGTCATCAAGGACCTGACACCAATCGCGCCGACGGTGCCCCAAATGATGGCTTTTTTCTGAAGATCGGGTGGGAGTTTTCTTGCCGCGAGGGCGATGACGATGGCATTATCGCCAGCCAAAACCAAGTCAATAAGAATAATGGCGAGCAGCGCTGACCACCACGGGAGAGAAAAAAGTTCCATAGCAAAACCTCAATAGATCGATCAATGCTCTTTGAATAACAAAGAGCCACGGATCGAAGGTCTTGCTTAGCTTGTAATGATTCAGTTATATGCCCAAACAGCCGGAAGTGTTGACTTCGTGATGACGACTGTTTGATCCTGAAGTGCGGCACTTAAGCCATTGTCTGAACACCCCACGATTGAGCTACTCCCCAACGATTGGCAAATTATAGGGGCGTTTATGTGTCGCGGTGTGGGTCAGGGTGGTTTGCAAATGATTCTGGATAATGAAGCAATGAATTCAACTACCGCATCCATCCATCTGCAGGGCATTGCCCCCTTGCCCCACCTTGGCATCATCCGCGCTGTGGGCGCAGACGCTGCTCGCTTTTTGCACAACCAGCTCACCAACGACGTGCTGTTGATTAAAGACGGCCAGTGTCGCTTGGCCGCCTTTTGCAATGCCAAGGGCCGCATGCAAGCGAGCTTTGTGGTTTACAAACGCAGCGCCGAAGACGTGCTGCTGATTTGCCGCAAAGACCTGATGGCCCCAACCATCAAGCGCTTGTCCATGTTTGTGCTGCGCGCCAAAGCCAAGCTGAGCGATGCGAGTGAGGAGTTTGAGCTGCTTGGCTTGGCGGGTGACGCTGTGGCTCATGCCTTGAGCGGTGCTGCCTCTGCTGCTTCGTTGTCATTTGCGCCATGGCAACGCCACGCAGCAGGCGCTGCAGATGTGTTGACCCTCTACCCTGCGGTGGGCCAGCCACGCGCGTTGTGGATTGCCCCCAAAGATATGGCTGGACCTGCAGGCTCAGCGCTCGGTGCAGATGTGTGGCAACTCGGTGAGGTGATGAGCGGCATTGCATGGGTCGAGCTGGCCACCTTCGAAGCCTTTGTGCCGCAGATGCTCAACTACGAATCGGTGGCGGGCGTGGACTTCCAAAAAGGCTGCTACCCTGGCCAAGAGATCGTGGCGCGCAGTCAGTTCCGCGGCACCCTCAAGCGTCGCGCCTTCATTGCGCAAAGCACGGTGCCAATGGCCGCTGGGCAAGAGGTGTTTTCAAGCTTAGACGCTACCCAACCATGTGGCTTGGTGGCGCAAGCTGCCAGCGTGGCTGATTGCCACGTGGCGATATTGGAGTTGCAGCTCAGTGTCTCTGACGTCGGTGCGTTGTATTTGGGTGCGGCAAATGGTCCCCAGTTGTCCCTGCAAGCCTTGCCCTACGCGCTACGCGACGATATCTAAAGATTTCAACATCAAACGCATTTCCACATGCGCAATACCCACCTCCACAAACGGCTCGCCGATTGCGGTGAAACCATGCAAGGCATAAAACTGCTCAGCTGTGAGTTGCGCGCTCAGGCGCACTTCTTGGTGGCCACATCGGCGAGCTTCTAACAGCAAGGCTTTGAGCAAACGAGCGCCATAGCCTTGTCCTCGCGCCTCTTTTAACACCGCCATGCGCCCCACTTTGGCAACATTCGCTGATGTTGGCAACAAGCGGGCATTTCCCAGCGGCTCCCCTTCTGCATCAAACAACACCGCATGCAAGGCAGTGGCGTCATCGGCGTCCCATTCGTCCTCTGGGGAGATGCCTTGTTCTTGGATAAACACCGCGTTGCGCACCTTTTGTGCAGCGGCTTGCATGTGAGACCAATCGCCAATTTCGAGGTAAGTCATTGTCAACACATCAACGGTCAAATGCATGCCGCACAGCGCGCGCCGCATCCATGTGCGCCGTCAGTGCTTGAGGAATCACGCGTCCCATTTGGATGAAACTGTGCACCACGCCTTTGTAAATCTCCAAGTCCACAGGCACACCGCTCAAGCGAAGATGGTCTGCATAGGTCACACCATCGTCTATCAAGGGGTCGCACTCGGCCAAGCCTAGCCAGGCAGGGGCGACACCTGAGACATCGGCCAAAAGGGGCGAAAAGCGAGGGTCGTGGCGATCTTTGGCGTTGGGCAGGTAGTGCTTGTAAAAAAAATCGATGCTCTCTTTTTCAAGCAAGAAACCTTTCTCAAACGTGTGGGCAGATGCCATGTGCACGGGCGAGCAGCCGGGGTAGAACAAGAGCTGCAGCCTCAAATCAATGCCGGCATCACGCGCGGCAATCGCCGTGGCCGCTGTCAGCGTGCCACCCGCGCTGTCGCCGCCGATGGCGATTCGTGCTGCATCGATGCCCAACGACTTGGCGTTGGC
>NZ_DAIRSK010000025.1:0-35228 GCF_036804465.1 Limnohabitans sp. | reverse complement strand
GGCGGTCGTCGTGAAGGCGGTGGTGGCCGCGGCGACGGTGGTGGTCGCGGTGGTTTTGGTGGTGGCAACAGCTACTGATTTTTCCGCTTCGCAACCAAACAAAAGGCTCCCATGGGAGCCTTTGTCATTTCTTATCTTTGTCTTGACTCGGCAGCAAGGTGCCGCGCACGCGCCCCGTGAGTTGAATCACACGGCCCAGGTTGTCATAGGCCATCGCATCGCCTGTGAAGCGGTTGCCTGCACCCCGCAGCATCACCACTGGCAAGTGCGAACGCACCTCTTCGGTGTTGGTGAACAGATGCAAAAAATCACTTTGCAGCTCAGTGCGCGGCACCGCCACGCCTAGTTTGTTGATGCTGGCTTCGCGCACAACCACCGCCTTCTCAAACAACTGTGCTTCTGAGCCATCTGCATTGATCAAGCCGCGCTTTGCAACCGCGGTTGTGAGCCGCCCATCTGCATTCAAGAAACGGATGCGCGGCTCATCAATCTCCAAGGTGTCTGTGTCTGGAAAATGCCGCCCCTCTTTGCCCACGACCTCGCTTTTGAGTTTGCCATCCGCACCAAAGACTTTGACTGAGAAGTCACGCATGTAGTAGTCGGGCACATGTTTGGGGGCTTGCACCGTTGGCACCAAAGGCGTCACGGGGGTGTTGCGTACCAACCAATACGTGGTCATGGCCATCAGTCCCATCAACAAGATGGGCAAATAGGTAGCAAACCGGTCCAGCCACCGGCGAAACCTGACCCACACCGCAAGCGCCGCAACTGCGTTCATGCAAAGTAACTTTGCAAAAGAGCGGCATACCGACCGCTAGCCACCAGCAATAAATCGCAAAACTCTCGCGCTGCGCCACTGCCACCTTCGCGCTCAGTCACATAGTGAGCAATGGCCTTGACTTCCACGTGCGCGTTGCTTGGCGCACAGGCAAAAGCAACCCGCGTCATCACGGCGATGTCGGGCCAATCGTCCCCCATGTGCGCAGACTGAGACCAATCGAGGCCCAACTCGGTCATTATTTCTTGCGCAGCAGGTGCTTTGTCTTCGGTGCCGTAACGCACATGGTTGATGCCGAGCGATTGCAGACGTGCGCGCAAAGGTGCGCTGTCGCGCCCGGTGATGACGGCGGGTGTGATGCCCGCTTTTTGCAACATCTTCAGGCCGTGGCCATCGAGGGTGCAAAACCTTTTGATGGTTTCTCCATGGTCTGTCAACAGCAAGCCGCCGTCGGTGAGTACCCCGTCCACATCGAAAAAGGCCACGCGCACGCCCTGTGCTTTTAACAACAAGGCGGGGTCAAAGTTCAAAGCAGGGGTGTGCATCAAATCACTTTCGCGCGCATCAGGTCATTGGTGTTGATGGCGCCACACAGGGTGCCGTGTTCATCCACCACCAGCACGCTGGTGATGCGGTACAGCTCCATCAGTTCTGCCGCTTCGGCTGCCAACGCGCTGGCACGCACCGTGCGGGGATTGGCATGCATGACTTGTTGCGCCGTGAGTTGGCGCATGTCAGTGCCGGTTTCGATCAAGCGTCGCAGGTCGCCGTCGGTGAAGATGCCCATCACTTTTTGGTTCGCATCCGCGATGGCCGATGCGCCCAAGCCTTTGGCGCTCATCTCGCGCATCAAATCGCTGAAGCTGGCTGTGGGCAATACGCTGGGCACATCTCGGTCGCGACGCATGACATCGCTGACATGTGTCAACAAGCGACGACCCAAAGAACCCCCCGGATGGGAGCGCGCAAAGTCTTCTGCCTTGAAGCCCCGCGCATCAAGCAAGGCGACAGCCAAGGCGTCTCCCATGGCCATTTGCGCGGTGGTGCTGGCCGTCGGCGCGAGGTTGAGTGGACAGGCCTCTTTGAGCACGCCCGTGTCGAGCACGATGTCGGCGTGTTTGGCCAACGTCGATTGCGCCCCACCGGTCAGCGCTACCAATGGAACGCCTTGACGCTTGAGCACAGGCAAGATGGCGGCGAGCTCATCGCTCTCGCCGCTGTTGGAGATGGCAATCACCAAATCCGTGTCTTTGACCATGCCAAGGTCGCCGTGGCTGGCTTCAGCAGGGTGAACAAACATGGCAGGGGTGCCCGTGGAGGCCAGCGTGGCTGTGATTTTGCGACCCACATGGCCACTCTTGCCCATGCCCATCACCACCACGCGTCCTGTGACTTTGAGGATGGCATGCACCGCTTGCACAAAGCTTGGCGACAAGCCGTTGCGCAGATGACGCACCGCATCGGCCTCGATCTCGAGCGTGTCATGGGCCAGTTGCAAAATGCGTTGGTCATCTGCCTGCGCGATGGGCTTGACCGTTGGAGCGTGGTTGAGAATCATGGGTTCATTTTATTGACGGGGTTGGCTTACTTGCCAATGCAAAAGCTGGAGAAGATAACACCGAGCAAATCGTCCGACGAGAACTCGCCTGTGATGGCGCTGAGCGCATTTTGACTCAGTCGCAGCTCTTCGGCCAACAGGTCTAGCGCTGGCACGTGGGCCTGCAAGCATGCATTGGCTTGCATCAAATGTGCGTCCACCTCATGCAGCGCCTGCACATGGCGCTCGCGGGCCATGAACATGCCTTCGGTACTGCCTCCTTGCCATCCCACCACTTGCAACAGTTGTTGACGTAATTCAGGCAGACCATCGCCTGTTTTGGCAGACAAGGTGATGTGTGTGTGCTTTGGCTTGTTGGCTTGTCCCGCAAGTGCAGCAAGCACGGGTGTCGGCGCCTGCACGCGGCTTGCGTCAACCTTGTTCCACAGATGCAAAACGGGCACATGGTTGTTGAGTTTTTCTTGCAGACTTTGTTCTATCTGCGCGTCGTTGGCCATGTATGCAGCGTCTTCTTGGCGGGTGAGGTCATGCAAAAAAAGCACCGCATCGGCTTGGCCAATTTGTTCCCACGCACGCGCAATGCCAATGCGTTCAACCTCGTCGACATCGGGGTGATCGCGCAACCCCGCTGTGTCCACCACATGCAGGGGCACGCCCTCAATCTGAATGGTTTGTTGGACCACGTCGCGCGTGGTTCCCGCGATTGCCGTGACGATGGCCAACTCGGCACCGGCCAAGGCGTTGAGCAAGGAGCTTTTACCAGCGTTGGGCTGGCCGGCGATGACGACCCGAATGCCCTCACGCAGCAAAGCGCCTTGCTGGGTTTGCGCCATGACGCGCGAGAGGTTTTGTTGCAGGCGGTCTAGCTGGCCTTGCGCATCGGCTTGTTTTAAAAAATCGATGTCTTCTTCGGGAAAATCCAAGGTCGCTTCCACCAACATGCGCAGGTGAATCAGCGCATCGCGCAACTGATGTATTTCTTTGGAAAAGCCCCCAGCCAGAGAACGGCTAGCGCCTCTGGCGGCGGCCTCGGTGCTCGCATCGATCAAATCCGCCACAGCTTCCGCCTGTGCCAAATCCAATTTGTGGTTCAAGAACGCCCGTTGTGTGAACTCGCCGGGCTGGGCCAAGCGCAAACCACTGAGCCTAGGCTTGCCGTGGGCATCAGGCGCGGTGGCCGCTTGCAAACAACGCGCCACGATGAGCTGCAACACCACGGGGCCCCCATGTGCCTGTAATTCCAAAACGTCTTCGCCGGTGTAGCTGTTGGGGCTTGGAAAATGCAAGGCCAGCACATGGTCTATGGCGATGCCTGCAGCATCTGGCACCGCTAGGTAGGTGGCTTCTCGTGGCCTGAGCAGTCGACCAAACAGGCCCAGAACGAGCGCTTCCAAACTTTTGCCGCTGATGCGCACAATGCCCACCGCGCCTCGGCCAGATGCAGTGGCAATGGCAATGATGGGGGCGTCGTGGCGTGAAAGCATGTGGCGATTGTCCAGAAAAAAACCCGCCATCCGAAGGTGGCGGGTTTTGGTGAGCCCAAATGTCTAAGTTAGAACTTAGGCAAATTGAATTGCGGCGGCACACCCATGCGCACGTTGATGAGCCATTGCTGTGCAATCGACAACACGTTGTTGGTGATCCAGTACAGCACCAAGCCCGCAGGGAAGAAGAAGAACATCACGCTGAACGCGAGCGGCATGATCCACATCAGCTTGGCTTGCATGGGATCCGGGGGCGCAGGATTCAAGGCCGTCTGAAGCATGGTGGTCAATGTCATGACCAGCGGCAAGATGAAATAAGGATCAGGGGCTGACAGGTCGTGGATCCATCCCACCCATGGTGCATTTCGAATTTCAACTGTCGACAGCAGCACCCAATACAAGGCAATGAAGACGGGAATTTGTAGCGCGATAGGAACACAACCACCCATGGGGTTGACCTTTTCCTCGCGGTAAATTTTCATCATCTCGGTTTGCATTTGCTGCGGGTTGTCTTTTAGGCGTTCGCGCATGTCCATGATTTTCGGGTTGATGGCTTTCATCTTGGCCATGCTTTTGTATGCGTGTGCATTGAGCCAATAAAAGGCCGCTTTGAGCAACACCACCAAAGCCACGATAGACCATCCCCAGTTGTTCAGAATGTTGAAGAGTTGGTCTAACAACCAAAACAAAGGTTTGGCCAAAATGGTCAACCAGCCGTAGTCTTTGACCAGCTCCAGCCCAGGATACAAAGCCTCGAGTTTGTTTTCCTCTTGTGGGCCCGCAAAAAACTTGGCGCTCACGCTGTGGGTTTGGCCGGGTTTGATCGCTTCGAGGGGCGCTATCAAAGTGGCGCGGTAGCAGCAGTCGGCCATGTTGGCACCAATGTCTACCGCGTCCATCGAAATATTGCGGCTCATGCCATCAGGCAAAACCCAAGCGCTTGCAAAGTAATGCTGCACCATCGCCACATAGCCGGTGGTGGATTGCTTTTCTATTTCTACTTTTTTCTTTTTGATGTCCGCAAACTCTACTTTTTGGTATTTCTGCGCCTGGGTATAAACCGCGGGGCCTGTGAAAGTCGAATAGAAGGACGACTCACCGGCCAACTTGTTGCCGTCACGAACCAGTTGGAAATACAACTGAGGCGTCACGTCTTGTGTGCCCGTGTTGACAATGTCGTGTTTGACCACCATGTCATAGGCGCCACGTTTGATGGTGTAGCTCTTGATCAATTTCACGCCACCGATCACGGGTGACTCAAACGTGATGGTGAGTTCGTTGCTGCCGTCTTTCAACTGACGCGGGCCCGGGCGCACGTTCATCAGCGTTTTGTGAGTTGGCAAGGCCAAGTTGGCGATGCTGGAAATCAAGCCAGTTTGCGCCGTGTAGATGCGTTCTTTGCTGTCATCTAACAACACGATGTTGCTGCCGGGTTTGTGCTCATCCGCATGGTTCAACAACTCCACGCGCACCAAGCTAGCGCCTTCGGTGTCAAAACTGAGCTTGGCAACATCGGTTTGCACCTCGACCAGCTCTTTGGTGGGTGCGCGTGTTTCAAGGACTGGCAGCGCGGTGGGTGTTCCTGGTGGCAAAACAGGGGCGGGAACGCCTGCGGCCTGAGATGCCTGCGGCGCTGCCGGCGAAGCAACATTGGCTGGCTGAGTAGGTGTTGGGAAGAATGTGGCTTTGTTGCCATTGTGAACTTGCCATTGGTCCCACAAAAGAACCATGGAGAAGCCAAAAATCACCCACAAAATGGTGCGGCGAATGTCATTCATGAAGTTTTCTTTCCTGTGGAGCAAGGGACAAATAGCGGAACAAAGCCGTGGGCACAGGATCGTGCCCGCCAGCGCACCAAGGATGGCAGCGAGCCAAACGGCGCAAAGTCAAATAGCTTCCCCGTGTCGCGCCGTGAAGTTCTAAAGCTTGCAGCGAATACACAGAGCAAGTGGGCTCAAAACGACAAGACGATCCAAGCCAAGGGCTCAAGAGCAGGCGATAAGCGCGCACCAGTGTGATCAAAACCGACTTCATCATGTCCGACCCACTTTGCCAAACAATTGTTTCAATTCCTCACGAACTGCTTGCTTGAGTGCGTCCGATGATGCACTGACAAACAGTTGAGGGCTAAAAGGTGCCCGTAAGCGGACCACATAAGCGGTGGGGGATAAGTCTTTTTCAAACTCTTGCGACACCGCGTGAATTTGTCGTCTGATCAAATTGCGCGTGACCGCTCGTTTGGCCCAACGCTTGGGTGTGAGGGCGCCCATCATCAAAACACCAGCGACAAACAGGGTCGGGGTTTGTTCAAACCCAGACCCTGGTGAGGTGTTGGCACAAGGCTGCCACTGATGCAAAACAAAATGCGGCGTTTTGGCCACGGATCCTGCTGACATGACGGCCTGAAATTCTGACCACTGTTTCAGACGTTCCACGGCGCTTAGGTCGCGGGCCTGCTCAGCGGTCAAAAATTAGACAGCCAGGCGCTTGCGGCCTTTGGCGCGACGTGCATTGATCACGGCGCGACCACCGCGGGTTTTCATGCGGACCAAAAAGCCATGGGTACGGGCGCGACGGGTTTTTGAAGGCTGGTAAGTGCGTTTCATGATATTTCCAAAAAGCTAAGCCCTGTGAGATCAGGGAAACCAATGATTATCTCAAACTTTTGCAACACTTGCAGCGCTTGTTCACACTCTTTTTTACGTCACTTGGCTAAAAGACAAATAAATTTCTGTGGCCTGTGGATAATTTTTTGATAAAGTGCTTGATTGCCTGTGTTTTAAAGGCACCTATCCACAGAAAAATAACTCATGAATCAGGGTCACCCTTTACCTGCTGTTGAAGCCCTCATCTCCCCTTCGGGCGAAGGCTTGTGGCAAGCCTGCGTGGACCAGTTGGCGCAAGAGTTGCCACAGCAACAGTTCAACACGTGGATCAAACCACTGGTTGCCAATGTGTCTGATGATTTCAGCAAAGTTGTTATTTTTGTCGGTAATCGCTTCAAATTGGACTGGATTCGTGCTCAATATGCCAGTCGCGTTGCGGGTCTGTTGCAACAACTTTATGGGCAACCAATTCAAGTTGAGTTAGCGATCACTCCCAAAGAAACACCCGTAAAAACAAGGCCTGTTTCATTTTCTCAAGAGCTTGAATCCTTGCCGGAAAGCTTTGTGGGCTTGGAAGAAGGTATTCCGAGTGGGCCACGCACGCGCCTCAACACGGCACTGACATTCGATACATTGGTAGAAGGCACAGCCAACCGCATGGCACGTGCTGCTGCCATGCATGTGGCCACCATGCCAGGCCAGCTATACAACCCGTTGTTCATTTACGGTGGTGTGGGTTTAGGAAAGACTCACCTGATGCATGCCGTCGGCAACAAGTTGTTGTCAGAGCGGCCAGATGCCAAAGTTCTCTACATCCATGCGGAGCAATTTGTCTCAGATGTGGTCAAAGCCTATCAACGCAAAACCTTTGATGAATTCAAAGAGCGGTACCACTCACTTGATTTGTTGTTGATTGATGATGTTCAGTTTTTTGCCAACAAGGAACGAACCCAAGAAGAGTTTTTCAATGCCTTTGAGGCTTTGTTGGCTAAAAAATCACACATCATCATGACCAGTGATACCTATCCAAAAGGTCTCACCGACATCCACGAGCGCTTGGTGTCTCGGTTTGATGCGGGGTTGACGGTGGCGATTGAGCCGCCTGAACTTGAGATGCGGGTTGCAATCTTGATCAGCAAGTCGCGCGCTGAGGGCTCGGAGATGCCCGAAGAAGTGGCCTTCTTCGTGGCTAAAAACGTGCGTTCCAACGTGCGGGAATTAGAGGGCGCCTTAAGAAAAATCTTGGCTTACTCACGCTTCAACCAAAAAGAGATCTCAATTCAACTGGCGCGCGACGCATTGCGTGATCTGCTGTCTATCCAAAACCGCCAGATTTCCGTTGAAAACATCCAAAAAACAGTAGCTGACTATTACAAGATCAAAGTGGCGGACATGTATTCTAAAAAGCGCCCGACGTCGATTGCAAGGCCGCGCCAAATTGCCATGTACCTTGCCAAAGAGCTGACACAAAAGAGCCTTCCCGAGATCGGTGAGTTGTTTGGTGGGCGTGATCACACCACCGTGTTGCATGCAGTTCGCAAAATCACCACAGAACGCCAGCAAATGGCGGATTTAAATCAACAACTGCATGTTTTAGAACAAACACTCAAGGGCTAAGAATTACCAACCAACAACCTTGTGGATAGTTTCTGGACAACGCAAGAGTTATCCACAGAAAAGTAGAAATTTATAAGTTATCCCCTTTTGAACGACAGCAAAATAGCATGCTTACCAACACCTTCAGAGCGCATCCAAGTGCTTGAAAAAAAAGAGGAAAATGCTGTTGTCCACAGAAAGATGCTTTGCTTATCTACTACTACTAATTTAAATAAAGAAAACAAGAGGAAGAGATGATCGTACTGAAAGCAACACAAGACAAGGTTTTATCAGTTCTGCAATCTGTTGCAGGCATTGTTGAACGCCGGCACACACTGCCAATTTTGGCCAATGTTTTAATTCGCAAGACTGGCAGTTCTTTGCAACTCACGACCAGTGATTTGGAAATCCAAATTCGAACCACTTCAGAACTCGATGGTGATGCTGGCAACTTCACCACTACGGTCGGTGCGCGTAAATTAATTGATATCTTGCGGACCATGCCGTCCGATCAAACCGTGAGTTTGGAATCGAACCAAAGCAAATTAATTCTCAAAGGTGGGAAAAGCCGTTTTACTTTGCAGAGCTTGCCTGCAGAAGATTTCCCCCTGGTGCAAGAGGCTGCTAATTTTGGGCCTTCATTTAGCGTGCCTCAAAAGACTTTGAAAGAGTTGCTGCACCAAGTCTCTTTTTCTATGGCTGTTCACGACATCCGTTACTACTTGAATGGTATTTTGTTTGTGGCCGAAGGCAAGCAACTCAGCCTTGTTGCAACCGACGGTCATCGCTTGGCTTTTTCGTCTGCTACTTTGGATGTTGAAGTGCCACGTCAAGAAGTGATCTTGCCTCGCAAAACAGTGTTGGAACTGCAGCGCTTGTTGAGTGACAAAGAAGGTGCAATTGAAATGCAGTTTGCTGGCAATCAGGCTAAATTTACATTTGATGGCATGGAGTTTGTTACCAAACTGGTGGAAGGTAAGTTCCCTGATTACAACCGCGTGATTCCAAAGAATCACAAAAACACCATCACCATGGGCCGCACAGCTTTGTTGGCAACACTGCAACGCACCGCTATTTTGACCAGCGAAAAGTTCAAGGGTGTGCGCCTTAATTTAGAGCCTGGCGTTTTGCGGGTTGCTTCGAGTAATGCAGAGCAAGAAGAGGCTGTGGATGAGCTTGAAATTGACTACAGCGGTGACGCGATTGAAATTGGTTTTAATGTGACCTACTTGATTGATGCTTTGACCAACATGGATCAAGACATGGTGCAAGTTGATTTGGCAGATTCAAATAGTTCTGCACTTATTACGATTCCAGAGAACACCACTTTTAAATATGTGGTGATGCCAATGCGAATCTAGCGCGTTGTTATTTTTTCTTTTTTTCTGATAGACCTTGTGAGACTGTTTTTTGTCTCACCTACGAAGACTTGTTATGACAGAACCCACACAGAGCCCTCAAACCCCAGAGATACCACCGATTGGTGAAGGTTATGGCGAGGGATCGATTCAAATTTTGGAAGGCCTCGAAGCTGTACGTAAGCGTCCAGGTATGTATATCGGTGACACATCCGATGGATCGGGTCTGCACCACTTGGTGTTTGAGGTGGTTGACAACTCCATTGACGAAGCACTCGCAGGCCATTGTGATGATATTGTGGTCACTATTCACAGTGACAACTCCATCAGTGTCACTGACAATGGCCGTGGAATTCCCACAGGCGTAAAAATGGATGACAAGCATGAACCTAAGCGCAGTGCAGCTGAAATTGCACTGACTGAGTTGCATGCAGGCGGAAAATTCAATCAAAACAGCTACAAGGTTTCGGGTGGTTTGCACGGTGTAGGCGTTTCGTGCGTGAACGCGTTATCCAAATCTTTGCGCTTGATTGTTCGCCGGGACGGCAAGGTACACACCTTAGAGTTTTCCAAAGGTTTTGTACAAAACCGTTTGATTGAAGTGGTGAATGGTGTTGAAGTGTCACCCATGCGTGTGACGGGCACGACAGAAAAACGCGGGACAGAAGTTCATTTTTTACCAGACACAGAGATCTTCACGCAAAACACAGATTTTCATTATGAAATTTTGAGCAAGCGTTTGCGTGAACTGAGCTTCTTGAACAATGGTGTTCGTATCCGCTTATTGGATGAACGCAGCGGCAAAGAAGATGATTTCTCGGGGGCCGGTGGTGTGAAGGGGTTTGTTGACTTCATCAACTCTGGCAAGAAAGTGTTGCACCCCAATGCGTTTTACGCCGAAGGTGAGCGCGCTGCCGAAACTTATGGTGGCATTGCAGGTACCAGCATTGGTGTTGAAGTCGCCATGCAGTGGAATGATGGCTACAACGAAAATGTGCTGTGCTTTACCAACAACATCCCTCAGCGTGATGGCGGCACTCACTTGACGGGTTTGCGTGCTGCTATGACGCGCGTGATCAACAAGTACATCGAAGAAAACGAATTTGCAAAGAAAGCCAAGGTCGAAGTCACGGGTGACGACATGCGCGAAGGTTTATGTTGCGTCTTGTCCGTCAAAGTGCCCGAGCCCAAGTTCAGCAGCCAGACCAAAGACAAGTTGGTCTCGAGTGAGGTGCGTGCACCTGTCGAAGACATCGTGGCCAAAACTTTGACCGATTATTTGCAAGAGCGCCCCAATGATGCCAAGATCATTTGCGGCAAGATTGTTGAAGCGGCGCGTGCGCGCGAAGCGGCGCGCAAAGCCCGTGAGATGACACGTCGCAAAGGTGTTTTAGACGGCATGGGCTTGCCGGGCAAGTTGGCTGATTGTCAAGAAAAAGACCCCGCCTTGTGCGAAATCTACATCGTCGAGGGTGACTCTGCGGGTGGCTCTGCTAAGCAAGGTCGCGACCGTAAATTTCAAGCAATTTTGCCTTTGCGGGGCAAGATTTTGAACGTTGAAAAAGCACGTTATGAAAAGCTACTGACCAGCAATGAGATTTTGACGCTGATCACGGCCTTGGGGACAGGTATTGGCAAAGCCAGTGCGGAGTCTGGTAAGTCTGCTACCGATGACTTCAATGTCGACAAATTGCGCTACCACCGCATCATCATCATGACAGACGCCGACGTGGACGGTGCGCACATCCGCACCTTGTTGCTGACTTTCTTTTATCGTCAGATGCCAGAATTGGTTGAGCGCGGTCATATCTACATTGCTCAGCCGCCTTTGTACAAGGTGAAGGCAGGCAAAGAAGAGTTGTATCTGAAAGACGCATCCGCTTTGGATGGCTTTTTGCTGCGCATTGCCATGAAAGAAGCCAGCATTACCACCGCCGGCCCCAATGCTCAAGTGTTGAGCGGCGACACATTGAATGAATTGGCGCGAAAGCACCAGGTGGCTGAAGCCGTCATTGCGCGTCTGAGCGGATTCATGGATGCTGAGGCGTTGCGTGCGATGGCGGATGGTGTGGCCGTGAATTTGGATACGGTATTGGATGCGGAACGATCTGCCGCAGCGATGCAAGAAAAACTTCGCGAGCTTGGCAGTGGTTCAGAAGCCACGGGCGAGTTTGATGTGCGCACCGACAAACCTATTTTGCGCATCAGCCGTCGCCACCATGGCAACGTCAAGAGCAGCGTCATCACGCAAGACTTTGTGCATGGTGCGGACTACGCGGCTTTGGCAGAAGCAGCGCTGACCTTCAGAGATTTGGTCTCAGAAGGCTCCAAGGTGCGTCGCGGTGAGGGTGAGAAGGCCAAAGAAGAAAAAGTGTCGGACTTTCGCCAAGCCATGAAATGGCTCATCGGACAAGCGGAAAACGCCACGGCTCGCCAACGCTACAAGGGATTGGGCGAGATGAACCCCGCGCAGCTATGGGAAACCACAATGGACCCGACCGTGCGCCGTTTGTTGCGCGTGCAAATCGATGATGCGATCGAGGCAGATCGTGTGTTCACGATGTTGATGGGTGATGAGGTAGAGCCGCGTCGTCACTTCATTGAAAGCAATGCACTGCGCGCTGCCAATATCGATATCTAACGGTTTGGTTAGCCCATCAGGTCGGCGCGAAAGTCAGCGACTGCTTGTATCAGTTGTTGCTGGGTATTCATCACAAACGGGCCGTGTTGTGCGATGGGTTCGTTCAAAGGTTTACCTGCAACAACAATGGCCTTTGTGTTGTGTTGTGCGCGAAGTACCAAGCCGTCTCCGCCATTCGTTAGCACGGCCATGTGTTTGATCTTCACAGCAGTGGCCTCACTTTCTTGCCCCACAAAGAGCTCGCCGCGATACACATACACAAATGCGTTGTGCCCTGTTGGGAGTGCTTGTTCAAACACAACGCCGTCCTCATTGGGGAAGTGAAGGTCCAAGAACAGCGGCTCGGTGTCTGGGCGTTGTACAGCGCCTGCTGTGCCATTCGATTCGCCAGCAATCACACGCACCCGCACGCCTTCGTGGGTGGTCACTTCGGGAATCTCGTCGCTTTGAAAGTCTTTGTACCAAGGCTCGCACAGTTTGTTATTGCCAGGTAAGTTAAGCCATAGCTGAAAGCCTTCCATCACACCTTGTTCTTGCTCGGGCATTTCGCTGTGCGTCAGGCCGCGTCCAGCCGTCATCCACTGCACACCCCCGTTTTGCAGCAGACCTTCATGGCCGCGGCTGTCCTTGTGACGCATGCGACCTGCAATCATGTAGGTCACGGTCTCGAAGCCGCGGTGTGGGTGATTGGGAAAGCCAGCCATGTACTCGTCAGGCCTGTCGCTGGCAAATGCGTCGAGCATCAAGAACGGGTCTAGCCGATGTTGCAGTCCTTGGCTGAGCAAGCGCGTTAAGCGCACGCCAGCACCGTCTTGGGTGTCTTGGCCCAGCACCAACTGTTCGACGCCGCGTGCTTGATGGATCTGGCTCATCAAACGGGGCACTCCTGGTGTGCCATGTCTCGAATATCAAATTTGTTGTTCACCAATTGCTCCTTTGAAAGATGTAACCTTAACGCATGTCTGAATTGTCCAGTGATATCGGTATTGGCGGTATGTCCTGTGCCTCGTGCGTGGCCCGCGTGGAGCGCGCGATTGCCAAAACCCCAGGTGTTGAATCGGTGAGTGTGAACTTAGCAACAGAATCGGCGCGTGTGATTTGGGCATCTTCTGCAAGCAAAGAAGACACCCATACCCAACAGGCCCGCCTGAGCCGAGCTGTGCGTGATGCGGGTTACGAGCCACGTGTTGTTCAACATCTGGAACAAATGCCCGAGGGCCCTTGGGTGGGCTTTATGCCTGTGGCCATGGGTCTTTTGTTGAGCGCTCCTTTGGTGTTGCCCATGTTGGGTGATCTGTTGGGCAAGCATTGGATGCTTCCTGCTTTGTGGCAATTTTTGTTGGCGACACCAGTGCAGTTTGTGTTGGGCGCGCGTTTTTACAAAGCGGGCTGGCATGCTTTGTTGGCGGGTAGTGGCAACATGGATGTGTTGGTGGCCCTTGGAACCACTGCTGGTTGGGCCTTGTCGGTTTGGTTGTGGCTCACCGCCCCTGCTGGGCACATGGTGCATTTGTATTTCGAAGGCTCGGCGGTGGTGATCACCTTGGTGTTGTTGGGCAAGTGGCTCGAGGCGCGTGCCAAGCGACAAACGACCGATGCCATTCGTGCTTTGCATGCCTTGCGTCCTGCGCGTGTGCGTGTCATCACGCAAGCCGGCGAGGTGGACCTCCCCATTGCAGAACTTTTGGTCGGTGACCACATGGTGACCTTGCCGGGTGAACGCTTTGCTGCGGATGGCGTGGTGACCGAGGGTCAAACCCAGGTGGATGAAGCCATGCTCACCGGCGAGCCCTTACCCGTTTACAAAGCCGTCCAATCGCATGTGACCGGTGGAAGCATCAATGGCGATGGTCGCGTGATTGTGCGTGTGACCGCGACGGGCACAGCCACCGTCTTAGCCAACATCATCCGGTGGGTGGAAAATGCGCAGGCCGCCAAGGCCCCGATTCAGCGCATGGTTGACCAAGTGTCTGCGCTGTTTGTGCCCGCGGTTTTGTTGTTGGCGTTGTTGACTTTGCTAGCTTGGTGGTTTTCTGGGCACAGCTTTGAGGTGTCGATGATTCATAGCGTGGCCGTGTTGGTGATTGCGTGCCCATGCGCGTTGGGCTTGGCGACACCCGCGGCTGTGATGGCAGGTACGGGCGTCGCTGCCAAGCACGGTATTCTTATCAAAGATGCGCACGCGCTTGAATTGGCGCACAAGGTAGATACGGTGGCGTTTGATAAAACAGGCACGCTCACGCTTGGCCAACTGCGTTTGCTTTTTCTCTTGGCGGTGAGCGACGATGAGGTGTCATCTGCGCCATTCGCCGCGGCATCATTGCTGCATGCGCCCCGCAATGCGCTGCCCGTTGCCATGCGTGATGTCGAGCAATCCTTGCTGTGTCTGGCTGCCAGCTTGCAAAGTGGCATTGAACATCCCTTGGCGCATGCGGTGGTGCAAGCAGCCAAAGCACAGGGCCTTCTCTTGGCCGCACCACAAGATGTCCAAGCTGTGCCTGGCTTGGGTAGTGAGGGCACCGTGCATGGTCGACAGCTTCTGTTGGGCAGCTTGGGTTGGATGTCCACGTTTGCGCTCGACCTGGGCGTGTGGCAAGCCCGTGCACAAGCGTTGCAGGCGCAAGGTGCTACCTTGTCTGTTTTGGCAGAACGTACCCCGCAAGGGCTGGTTGCGCTGGCTGTGTTGGCATTCGGTGACGAACCCAAGCCTGGGGTTCAAGAGGCGCTGGTCAAGTTGCGGGCTCGCGGTCTGCGATTGGTCATGATCTCGGGAGACAATTTCGGCGCCGCCCATGCCATGGCCGCACGTTTAGGCTTGCATGCGGATGAGGTTCATGCTGAAGTAATGCCGAGTGACAAAGCGGCCTGGGTGCAAGCTTTGCAAAACAACCCAAACGGCTCGCCCCATGTGCTTGCATTTGTGGGTGACGGTATCAATGACGCGCCCGCCTTGTCAGCAGCCGATGTGGGGTTTGCCATGGCCAATCTGAATGTTGATGGTCAACGCGGCGGCACGGATGTGGCGATGCAAGCGGCAGGCATCACGCTCATGCGCGGCGATGTGAGCTTGGTTGCCGCTGCTTTGGATATCTCCTCGCGCACCGTGGCCAAAATTCGGCAAAACTTGTTTTGGGCTTTTGTGTACAACGCAGCGGGCATTCCACTGGCGGCTTTGGGCTATCTGAGCCCAGTTGTCGCTGGCGCTGCGATGGCCTTGAGTTCTGTCAGTGTGATCAGCAACGCGTTGTTGCTAAAACGGTGGAAGCCTTAAGCGGCAATTTGGCGACCTTGTCTGCCGTTTACGCTTTTGTCCTGCGGTTTATTTTTTTGCCGCGCTTCGTTTGTCGATGCGTGCGTTCATTTTCTTGAGCATGGCTTCATCTGGCTCTCGCCAGTTGCCCCCAGCTTGGTTGGCCATGTAGACCACTGTGTTGGCGAACTGTGCCACTGTCAAATCTGCACGTCCTCCACGTGCGGGCATGCCGCGAACCCCTAGATAGCCGTCGGCGCTGAGGTTGACTTGGCCTTCTTTGATCAGTTTGCCCCATGCTTTTGCATCTCCTAGCTTGGGTGCGCCTGCGAGGCCTTGTGTGTGGCAGGCGGAGCAAACGGCGTTGTAGGTTTCTTCGGCAGTTGTTGCCCACGCGTTGGATGCGGTGAGCGTGAAAAGGAGGGTCCAAACGGTTTTGTGCATGCGTTCACCTGGTGTCTTTCATTTGGCAATTTTGACCGATAAACCTACGGCGCTTCAACGGCCAGCACGCCCTAGTAAAATCATAGATTGCTGCGCGGGGCGGCTCGCAGCTTTCGCTTATTCGCTCCGCGCTCACCCAAAGGTTGTCTTATGTTCTATCCCCAAGAGTTTGATGTCATCGTTGTAGGCGGCGGCCACGCGGGTACCGAAGCCGCCTTGGCTGCAGCGCGCATGGGTGCTAAAACTTTACTCTTAAGTCACAACATCGAAACCTTGGGCCAGATGAGCTGCAACCCGTCGATTGGCGGTATCGGCAAAGGTCACTTGGTCAAAGAGGTAGACGCCTTGGGCGGCGCCATGGCTTTGGCCACGGACGAGTCGGGCATTCAGTTTCGCATACTCAACAGCTCCAAAGGCCCTGCCGTGCGAGCCACCCGTGCGCAGGCAGATCGTATTTTGTACAAAGCAGCCATCCGTCGCATGCTGGAAAACCAACCCAACTTGTGGCTGTTTCAACAAGCGGTGGACGACCTGATGGTGGAGGGCGATCGTGTGGTGGGTGCCTGCACCCAAGCGGGTATCCGATTTCGCAGCCGCACCGTGGTGCTGACTGCGGGCACGTTCTTAGATGGCAAGATACACGTGGGCTTGAGCAACTATGCTGGCGGTCGTGCGGGTGACCCGCCTGCTGCCAGCCTGTCCGCTCGTCTGAAGGAACTCAAGTTGCCACAAGGACGTTTGAAGACAGGAACACCTCCCCGCATCGACGGCCGCACAATTGACTTCAGTCAATGCATCGAGCAGCCTGGTGATGGGGTGGCCAACCAAACCGAAACGGGCGCACGCTCTGCGGGTGTGCTCGATGAGGTGCCGGTGTTTAGCTTCATGGGCCGGGCCTCTATGCACCCGCCCCACATGCCGTGTTGGATCACGCACACCAACTTGCGCACGCACGACATTATTCGTTCAGGCTTTGACCGCAGCCCCATGTTCACCGGCAAGATTGAAGGCGTGGGGCCGCGCTATTGCCCCAGTGTCGAAGACAAAATTAACCGCTTTGCTGACAAAGACAGCCATCAAATTTTCTTAGAACCGGAAGGTCTCACCACGCACGAGTACTACCCCAACGGCATCAGCACCAGCTTGCCGTTTGACATTCAGTACGACTTGGTTCGCTCCATGAAAGGCTTGGAAAACGCCCACATCATTCGCCCTGGCTACGCCATTGAGTACGACTACTTTGACCCGCGGGAGCTGAAGCGCAGTTTTGAAACCCGAGCCCTTGGAGGCCTGTTCTTTGCCGGCCAAATCAATGGAACGACGGGTTACGAAGAGGCGGCAGCCCAAGGATTGTTCGCCGGCATCAACGCAGCACTTCAATGCCGCAGCTTGGATGGTGCGGCCAACGACTTTGGTGGCTCCTGGGTGCCTGGGCGCGATCAGGCCTATGTGGGTGTGTTGGTCGACGACCTCACAACCAAGGGCGTGACAGAGCCTTACCGCATGTTTACCAGCCGCGCGGAGTTTCGCCTGCAACTGCGAGAAGACAACGCGGATGCGCGCTTGACCGAGGTGGGCCGCCAACTGGGCTTGGTGGACGACGCCCGATGGGCGGCGTTTAGCCGAAAGCAAGAGGCTGTTTCACGTGAAACAGAGCGCCTCAAATCTATCTGGGTCAGTCCGCGCAACCTGCCCGCTGCAGAGTCCGAGCGGGTACTGGGCAAGGCGATTGACCGCGAGTACAACTTGGCCGAATTGCTTCGACGCCCTGATGTCAGCTACCAAGGCTTGATGTCTTTGGATGGCGCCAAGCATCAAAATCAAGACGTGGTCGATGGTTTTGCGGGTGACGATGTTTCACGTGAAACCACCCGCGCCATCATTGAGCAGATTGAGATTACAGCAAAGTATTCTGGCTACATTGACCGTCAGCGCGACGAGGTCGAGCGTGCCGCCCACTATGAAAACCTCAAGCTGCCTGAAGACTTGGACTACAACCAAGTCACTGCTTTGTCGATCGAGGTGCGTCAACGTCTAAGCCGCCAGCGGCCCGAAACATTGGGTCAGGCCTCGCGCATGTCGGGCATCACGCCTGCCGCTATTTCTTTGTTGCTTATTCACTTGAAGCGCTCCCGTGTGAAGGGTTTTGTCCAAGATAGCGCCACCAGCAACGCGGCCGAGGCTGTTTGATGGCGGCGTTGTTGCCTGCCTTGCAAAAAGGCCTTGAAGGTTTGGGCCTGCCTCTGGCGAGTGAGCAACAGACGCAACTTCTGGACTACATGGACCTGATAGGCAAGTGGACCAAGGTCTATAACTTGACCGCAGTTCGCGATGCCAATGAAATGCTCACCCATCATTTGCTCGACAGCTTGGCCGTCATTGCACCTCTGCGGCGAGAGTTGGCAAAGCTCAAGGGGCCGATGTTGGATGGCTCGCTCGAACAGGGCGTAGCCACGCCAAACCTGACCAAAACCAGTCAAGCCAAATTCAGCCTGCTAGATGTGGGCGCGGGGGCTGGTTTGCCGGGCGTTGTGATTGCCATCACCTGTCCCGACGTGTCCGTGACGTGTGTGGATACAGTGGCCAAAAAAGCCGCATTCATCCAACAGGCCGCTGTGACGCTGAAGCTCTCCAACCTTCAAGGGCTGCATGCTCGGGTAGAAAACCTCACGCAAGCCTATGACGTGGTGTGTTCGCGGGCTTTTGCTTCGCTGCTTGATTTCACCACCTGGTCAAAACCTTCATTAGCCAGCCATGGCGTTTGGATGGCGATGAAGGGCAAGCACCCAAGCCAAGAGTTGGAGGCTTTGCCTGACAAGGTCAGCGTGTTTCACGTGGAACAGCTCCATGTGCCAAGCCTGGATGCAGAACGCTGTATCGTTTGGATGCGCGGTTAAACTTCTCTCAGTTTTACTTCTGAGACATCTATGTTCGGTATCGCGGACTACGGCGCTTTTGTCGTGGCCATCATTGTTTTTCTGGCTATTCCCGGCCCCGGCAACTTGGCCTTGCTCGCAGCGACGGGCAAAGGCGGTGTGCGTGGGGGCTTGGCGGCCACGCTCGGTGTGATTGCGGGCGACCAGGTGTTGCTGTGGTTGGCGGTGGCAGGTTTGTCTGCTTTGCTTTTGAGCTACCCCAGTTTCTATGGATCGCTCAAATGGGCGGGTGCTGCATATTTAATAGGTTTGGGTTACTCTTTGTTCAATGCAAAGCTGGGGAGTGCGCCGGTCTTGGAAATGAAGTCAGATCGCTTTTTTCGCCAAGGCTTGTTGATCACTGTGCTCAATCCCAAAGCTGTTGTGTTTTACATGGCCTTCTTTCCTTTGTTTGTGGATCCAAAAATTCACCAAGGCTTGATCACATTTGCTGTCATGGCGGCCACCATTGCAGCGTTGACGATGGCATATGGTTTGGTCCTTGTTTTGCTGGCCCATCACCTGTCGGAGCGGGTGCGCAGCAGCCCGTTAGCGACGGCAATTTTGAACAAAATTGCGGGCGCATTGCTGATCGGTTTTGGTCTGAAGCTGGTCTTGTTTTAATTTTTTATCAGTCATTGACGAAAGCACCGCATGGCCCAAATTTTTTGTATCGCCAACCAAAAAGGTGGCGTTGGTAAGACCACCACCACCGTTAATTTAGCGGCAGGTTTGGCATTTGTGGGCCAGCGTGTGTTGATGGTCGATTTGGACCCGCAAGGTAACGCCACCATGAGTTCGGGCGTCGACAAGCGTGAAATGTCCTTGTCTGTCTACGATGTGTTGCTTGAGGAGGCCACCATTGCCGAAGCACGCATTCGCAGCAACTGGGGCACCGATGGTGTGCGCGCCAAAATCCCAACCTACGACGTGCTAGGCGCCAACCGAGATTTGGCCGGCGCGGAGGTCGAACTGGTGTCTTTGGAGCGACGTGAAAACCGCCTCAAGCAAGCCTTGGCGGCGGTGTCGTCCGAGTACGATTTTGTGTTGATCGATTGTCCGCCGTCTTTGTCCATGCTCACCCTCAACGGGCTGTGTTCTGCCCATGGTGTCATCGTGCCAATGCAGTGCGAATACTTTGCGCTTGAAGGCTTGACCGACTTGGTCAACACCATCAAGCAAGTCCACGCCAACCTCAACCGTGACCTCAAAATCATCGGCCTCTTGCGCGTCATGTTTGACCCGCGCATCACTTTGCAGCAGCAGGTCAGCGATCAGCTCAAAGACCATTTCGGCGACAAAGTGTTTGCCGCAGTGATTCCACGCAATGTGCGTTTGGCGGAAGCGCCGAGCTACGGTTTGCCTGGTGTGGTGTTTGACCCGTCGGCCAAAGGCAGCCATGCATTCGTGGACTTTGCGCAGGAAATGGTTGAGCGCGTTAAGAAGATCTAAACCCTGTTGTGATTGCGCCTGTTCTATTGATCCCCGGCTGGCACAACAGCGGGCCTGACCATTGGCAAAGCCGATGGCAAAGCGCGCATGGCTTCATTCGCGTGGAGCAGCACAACTGGGATTTACCGCTTCGCGGCGACTGGATGATCCAACTCGAAGAGGCGGTTTTGACCCACCCAGACGCGGTGTTGGTGGCGCACAGTTTGGGGTGTATCTTGGTGGCGGCTTGGGCGGCACACTCGATCCATGCGCATCGCGTGAAGGCTGCATTGTTGGTGGCCCCATCCGATGTGGAACGGCCCGAAATGCAACAAATGCTGCACAGCTGGAGCCCCATTGTGCGAGAGCGTCTCCCATTTAAAAGCATGGTGGCTGCCAGCCGCAATGACCCTTTTTGCAGTTTCATGCGCGCCAGTGTGCTGGCCCAGACATGGGGATCAAGTTTGGCAGACTGTGGGATGAGTGGACACATCAACACCGAATCAAAACTCGGCGATTGGCCCGAAGGCTTTGCTTTGTTACAAAATATTTTGAAAGAGAAAAATGGTCACTAAAAAAACAAAAGGCTTAGGCCGCGGTCTTGAAGCCTTGCTTGGGCCGAAGGTGGACGACAGCATGGCCGCACAAAACGCGGCGGCGGACGGCTTGCCCAACACCTTGCTCCTGAGCCAACTCGTACCGGGCATGTACCAGCCGCGCACACGCATGGACGAAGGCGCTTTGTATGAACTCGCCGAAAGCATCAAAGCACAAGGCATCATGCAGCCTATTCTTGTGCGAGAGCTCATCGACGGCCCTCATGCAGGCAAGTACGAAATCATCGCAGGCGAACGCCGCAGCCGCGCCGCTAAACTGGCTGGCCTAGACAGAGTGCCCGTGCTGGTGCGCAATGTGCCCAACGAGTCAGCCGCTGCGATGGCGTTGATTGAGAACATCCAGCGCGAAGACCTCAATCCACTCGAAGAAGCCCAGGGCCTGCAGCGTCTCATCAAAGAGTTTGGCCTGACGCACGAATTAGCCGCCCAAGCCGTAGGACGCTCGCGAAGCGCCGCCAGCAACCTGTTGCGTCTGCTCAACTTAGCAGACCCCGTGCAGTCCATGTTGATGGCTGGCGACATCGACATGGGCCATGCGCGTGCATTGTTAGCGCTTGACCGCGGCACACAAATCACGGCAGCGAACCAAATCAGCGCCAAAAAAATGTCGGTGCGAGAGGCTGAAAGCTTGGTTAAAAAACTCAGCGCTGAATTCAATCTTGTGCCGCAAAAACCAAAGAGCGAAAAATCGCGCGACATCAAGCGCGTGGAAGAAGAGCTCTCCGACTTGCTCACCGCGCAAGTCGAAGTGCGCATAAAAAAACGTGTCAAGCGCCATGGCAGAGTCGAGGAGTTGGGGGAACTCGCCATACAGTTTGGGTCGCTTGATGAGCTCAATGCCATGATTGAAAAATTACGCAAGCCATAAAACACATGTTTGCAAAGCTGCGCAAGGTCTTCTTGCCCAAGAGCTTTTTCGAAGGCACGCAATCCAAGCGTCGGCGCAGCTTGTTAATGTTCGTGCTGCTGTGGGTGGGCTTGTGCTCATTGCCGTTTTACTTTATTCCACACCCAGGCTACGACCACAACGCCAACCTGATTGGCGCAATCGGGCATTGGAGCCTGCTGTTGGTCTTGATGTTGGGTGGGCCCTATTTGTGGGTAGCACACGCCACCATGGTGTGGTCGATTGCTTACGTCGGCTTTTTAGCGATCATGACGGGGGGCATCAACTCGCCGATGATGGTTTGGATGACTGCGGCCACCTTGCCAGCGGTTTTGCTGTTGGATCGCGTCCCCGCTTTTTTTTGGGTGATCTTGGTTTTTATTGCCAACTTGCTGTTGCTGTTCATCAGCCAAAGTGGGTTGGTCAACAGTGACTTCAACACGGCCAACGAGGTCATGGCTTGGACGGTGGCCAATCAAGTGTTCGTCGTTTGCCTCGCCTTGTATGTGGTGTTTGTGACCGAGCGCATGCACCGCATTCAAACTTTGGAGGTAGATGACAGTAACGCGGAGCTAGAACGCACACATCAAGCCCTGATGCGTGTGCATGCACACAAAGATGAGTTCATCGCCGCTGTGGGCCACGAGCTGCGCACGCCCATGAATGCCATCTTGGGTTTGAACGGCATTCTTCGCACGGAATTACAGGCACAGCCAGAAGATGCGGCAGTGGTTGATCACATACGGCGCTCCACCGAACAACTTTTGCAAGTCGTGAATGACATTTTGGACTTTTCACAATTGCAAGCAGGCAAGCTGACCTTGCACGAAGAGGAGTTTGCTTTGCCAGAAACGGTGTCGACCATCGTGACAGCTTATGAAAAAAAAGCCCAAGCAAAAAACATCGCACTCAGCCTGCAAGCCAGCGGTGTGCAAGGCATATGGGTCAAGGGCGATCAGCCGCGATTGAAGCAAGTGTTGAATCACTTGCTCGACAACGCCATCAAATTCACGAGCGAAGGCCGCATTGTGGTGCGCGTCCAGCGCATGGGCGGGGGCGTGTTGTTTGAGGTCCAAGACTCAGGCATTGGCATCGCGGCCGATCGACAAAAACAAATCTTCAACGGCTTTGAACACGCCGATGTGCAAACCAACCGTCAATACGGGGGGACGGGACTGGGCTTATCGATTTGCGAGCGCTTGGTCACTTTGCAGGGCGGCACCATCGGTGTGAGCAGTGCAAAAGGCCAAGGTGCGCGTTTTTGGTTTGAGCTGCCGCTTCGCAGTGTGGCGGTCAAAGAAGCACAAGCAGCAGCAGCAATGGCCCGTCTGATGGTTGAAAACCCCATCAAAATTTTGTTGGTCGATGACAACGCGGTGAACTTGTTGGTGGCACGCATGATGCTAAAAAAATGTTTTCCTAAAGCTGAAGTTGTAGAGGCCAACCAGGGTGTCATGGCTTTGGAAATTCTGCGTCAGCAAGCCTTTGATTTGATCTTGATGGACATGGTCATGCCGGAGATGGACGGCATGCAGGTGACCCAGGTCTTGCGCCAAGAATTTTCAGCGCCCGCCAGCCTCACGCCTGTGCTGGCGCTGACAGCCAGCGCCAACCCGATGGACCACGACCGCTGTTTGGCTTCTGGCATGGACGATGTGCTACACAAGCCATTGGCAGAGCAGCAGTTGATCACCAAAATCTCCAACACGCTTGCCGCACGTGCGGCCAAGGCTGCCGTATGAGTCGCGATCGTGTTGAAGCGCTGATTCAATTGGCAAAACCGTATCTACCCTCGCGCTTGAGAGAGGGTCGCCTGCCCCACTTGTTTCTGGTGATCAGGCAACGGTTGCTCATTTGGGGCGTGCCATGGCGCGTCGCATTCAACTTGGGGCTGTTGGTAGGTTTGTTGTTCATCAGCTATGCCGCTTGGCTGCATGCCGGCGTTTTTTCCCCGCGCATGGCGTGGATGACCTTGATTCCTTTGCTTGCGTTTTATGCGGTGAGCCGTCTGTCTGGCTTGGTTTGGCTGGGGGTGGTGTTGCTTGATATTTTGCTGATGTCATTTCTCACCTGGCAAGGTTGGCTGCCCGTCCACACCAGCGTCGTGACGGTGCTAGCCATGTCGTCTTTTGTGAATTATTCGGTGGTGACTTTCATGCTCATCATGGTGCCGTTGTTGTATGACAACTTGTTCCGTCAGGCCTACAAAGCCAGCTTAAAACGCAATTTACAACTCGAAGCAAAGCGCAAAGAGCTGTTGCGTATATCGGCGTTGCGCGAGCAATTCATTGCCACTGTCAGTCATGAATTGCGCACGCCCATCAACGCGATTCTGGGCTTTAACAACATGCTGTTGGCGCGTGTGTCGGACAACCCACAGGCGATGAAAATTCTCAATCACACCCGCCACTCTGCTGACCACTTGCTCACCGTCATCAACGATGTGCTGGACTACTCACAACTTCAAGCGGGCAAGATCAATGTGCATGCAGAAACATTTGCATTGCGCGACACGGTGCATTCGGCGTTTGATTTGTTTGCCCAGCGCGTGGAGAGCATGCATCTGCGATACACCTGCATCATCGATGACAACGTACCGCAATGGGTGTGTGCAGACCGTCACCGCTTGATGCAAATCTTGGTCAACTTGTTGGGCAACGCCATCAAGTTCACGCACCAAGGCCACGTCACCTTGCATGTGCGCCTGCAGCCCTTGTGCGTGCTCTTTTTTGTGAGCGACAGCGGCATTGGCATTTCAGAGGCGCAGCAGCCCAAAATCTTTCAGCGCTTTGTGCAAGCCGAGGATGACATTCAATCGCGCTATGGTGGCAACGGGCTGGGGCTGTCCATCACACAGCGTTTGGTGGAGTTGATGGGTGGGCACATTGGCTTTGTGAGCAAGTTGGGCGTGGGCTCTGAGTTTTCCTTCTCTTTGCCTTTGGTCGAGGTGGCGCCGCCAACCGTGGACGTCGCCGACACGAGCCAACTCGCCACGCCAACGCAAGCCATGCAGCGCTTTTTGGTCGTGGATGACCATCCCATCAACCGTTTGTTGGTTCGCCAAATTTTAAAAAACCACTGGAAAAATTGCGAATTGGTAGAGGCTGACAATGGACGCAAAGCCATAGAAGCTTTGCGCTTGCAAGACTTTGATGTGATTTTGATGGACATGGTCATGCCCGAGATGGATGGCATTGAGGCCACCATGGCCTTGCGCCAAACACTTGACTTGCCCGCGCGGGAGACGCCCGTATTGGGCCTCACCGCCAACGTCAACCCCCAAGACCTAGAACGGTTCCTCGCTGCCGGCGTCAACGCGGTGGTGCTCAAGCCCTTTGATGCGCAGAAGGTTTGCGCTCAGGTGGCGCAGCTGATCAAAGAGAAAAAATCTTCCCAGGATTCATGATGTTGTGCGGGTCCAGTGCCCGCTTGATGGTGCGCATCATGTCGACTGCGCCTTCGCCAGTTTCGACGCGCAAGAAATCCATTTTGTGTAACCCAATGCCGTGCTCGCCTGTGCACGTGCCGCCCAAGCGCAAAGCGCGCGTGACGAGTTTGTGGTTGAGGTCTTCTGCGGTTGCGCACTCTTGTGCGTTGTCGGGGTCGATCAAATAGCCGAAGTGAAAATTGCCATCACCCACATGGCCCACCAAAAAGTAGGGCAGGCCTGTGGCATCGGCTTCAACAATAGAGTCCAGCAAGCAATCGGCCAACTTGCTGATGGGCACACAGGTGTCGGTGCTGATGGCGCGGCAGCCTGGTTTGCTTTGGATGGCTGCAAAGTAAGCGTTGTGACGTGCCGTCCACAGACGGGTGCGCTCCTCGGGCGTGGTGGCCCATTCAAATGACAGGCCGCCATGTTCAGCCGCAATCGCTTGCACCGTTTCGGCTTGCTCTTTCACACCCGCAGGTGAGCCGTGAAACTCCATCAACAGCATGGGCGTTTCTGCCAAATTCAACTTGGCGTACTTGTTGACCATGCCAATGGTGTTGCCATCTAACAGCTCGACGCGCGCAATGGGCACGCCCATTTGAATGATGGCAATCGTGGTGTGCACCGCTGCTTCGATGCTGGGAAACGAACAGACCGCTGCCGACACCGCCTCTGGCAGGGGGTAAATGCGAAGCGTTATTTCCGTCATCACACCCAAGGTACCTTCGCTGCCCACCAACAAGCGTGTGAGGTCGTAGCCCGCTGCTGATTTTTTGGCCCGTGTGCCGGTGCGAATCACCTCGCCGCTGGCGGTCACCACTTCGAGGGCCAACACATTTTCACGCATCGTGCCATAAAGCACGGCGTTGGTGCCACTGGCTCGCGTGGCGCTCATGCCGCCAATGGAAGCGTCAGCACCTGGGTCGATGGGGAAGAACAGCCCCGTGCTTTTGATCTCCTCGTTGAGTTGCTTGCGCGTCACGCCCGCTTGCACCGTCACCGTCAGGTCCTCGGCGTTGATGCTCAGCACCTGGTTCATGCGGCTCACATCGATGCTGATGCCGCCTTGAACCGCCAGCAAATGGCCTTCGAGTGACGACCCCACACCAAAAGGAATCACGGGCACGTGGTATTGCGCAGCGAGTTGGACCGCATCCGACACATCTTGGGTGGACTGAGCAAACACCACAGCCGCAGGGGGCGGAACCTTGGTAAATGCTGACTCATCTCGCCCGTGCTGCTCACGAATGACCAACGCAGTGGCGCAGTTGGCTCCAAACCGCGTCTGCAGCGCAGCCATCAATGGCGCGGGCACTTCGCGTTGCGCAATGGTGGGTGCCAGGTGTTGGAGGGTGATGGGGGCATTCATGCGGCGTCTCCTAAGCGATGGTGCATTCAGATCAGGCATTCTATGAAGAAGCCCTCTGTCGCCAATAGCCCCTGCGCGACAGGCAAAATAGGGTGGCAAACAATCAAACCGCAATCACAAGGCAATACACATGGGCAACCGACTGACTCAAATCGCCACCCGCACGGGTGACGCGGGCACCACGGGTTTGGGCAACAACCAACGGGTCTCTAAAAACAGCCTGCGGGTGCACGCCATGGGTGAGGTCGACGAGCTCAATTCCAACATCGGCGTGCTCTTGTGCGAAGACATGCCGCAAGCGCTGCGTCAGATGTTGGTTGACATTCAGCACCAGCTCTTTAACCTGGGCGGCGAGCTGTCTATTCCCGGTTTTGAGCTTCTCAAAGAAGAAGCGGTGCAAGCCCTGGACGATGCGCTTGAAGCCTACAACGCCCAACTTCCCAAGTTGGAAGAGTTCATCTTGCCTGCAGGCACCCGCGCCGCTGCACTCGCACATGTCTGTCGCACCGTGGCACGTCGCGCTGAACGCGCTGTGGTGGCCTTGGGCAACGAGGAGGCGATTGGCGACGCACCCCGCCAATACCTCAACCGATTGAGCGACCTGATGTTTGTGTTGGCCCGCGTGCTCAACCGCTTAGATGGCGGGGACGATGTGTATTGGAAGAGTGAACGCATGAAGGGCAACTAGGCCCGCGCTTGAAATCAAACCGCCATGGCGCCTCATGCCGCAGCACCTGGGGTCTGTCACGCCTTTTATACCGAGTGGACGCGTGTCTGGAACTCGGAAAACGATGACTAACTAATACAAAAGTACGACATATACTGCCATCTCCTTCACTTGATGGCAGCTGATATGGAAAATATAAGGTTGAAAGCGTGGCTCATGGCGAGCTGGCTTGTATGGGTAACCGCAGCAACGGCGCAGCAAGCGGTGCCAAGTGTGGAGACACCGTTGGGACGTGTTTTCAAGGTGCCCCCTCTGTTGGTCAAAGAGCAAAGCCGACTGGTTTTTTATCGCCAACTCACCGACCCAGACTCAGACGCAGGGGCTGGCGTCACCAGTGTCTACATCAACGGCGTGTACCAAGCCTCCTTGCAGCGCGGCGCATTTACCGAGCTGTGTTTGCCGCCAACCACCATTGAAGTGGGCGCACGCCGGGTGAGCAATGCCGCACTCCCAAGCGACGCATGGGATGTGGTGAATTCACTCATCCTCAAAGGCGGTGAGGACTTGTTTGTGCGCGTGTCCGAGCTGCAAAACGGAAGGGCCATGTTTGTGTCGGTTCGTGCTGCGCAAGCGCTGCCAGAGTTGGTCACGCTCAGGGAGCAACAGCACACACTTTCACGTGTGCCAAATGCAAAGGCTTGCCAAGATGCGCCCAAAGTAGAGCGCGCGGCGATTCAGGCGCCACCAAAAGAAACCATCCGCAAGATGCAAACCATCACCTTGGAAGCAGACGCGTTGTTTGGATTTGGCAAATCAGATGTGGCGTCCATTCCCCCCAAAGGCCATCGCATCTTGGACCATTTGGTGGACCGCATCAAGACAGAGTTTGGTCGGGGCGACCGCGTGCGAATTCAGATTGTTGGCTTTGCAGATAGCTTTGGCTCAGACGCCACCAATATGCGACTGTCTAAAGAGCGGGCCGCAGCGATCAAGGCCTATTTTGTGAAGGGGGGCTTGTCTGCCAGCAACATCAAAACCGATGGGCGAGGAGACAAAGTCCGCATAGTCACCACATGTGGCACCAAGCTCACCCCAGAAAACGTGGCGTGCAACAAGCCAAATCGCCGTGTGGTCGTGACGGTTCATGGCACCCAAGCCGCTGATGCAAAAGAGTGAAAGGCTCAACATGTCAAAGATTTACAAAATACGGGTCAATGAAGGTGCTGGGGGTGAGAGCCAAATCATCCAGATCACGCAAAGCGTCAACAACAAGGACGCGCCTCTGAGGATCATGGCGCGGCGGGGTGTGCGGTATGAGCTGCAAGATGAAGCCAAAGGCAGCGGCGCTGCACCAGACCAAGTCCGCGTCAAACGCGATGGAAAAAACCTGACCTTGATGTTCGATGGCAGCCAAAACGTCGATGTGGTGCTGGAGAATTTTTACGCCGTGGGCAGCGTCAACGATGGCAGCCTGCCTGTGTTGGCAGGCTTGGCAGAAAACGGGGGGGTGTACGAATACATCCCACAAGACCCTGCGCTGAGCAGCGTCACCCCAGCCTTGGTCGATGGCAAAGCACCTGTGCTGATGGCCTTGGGCGGTGGCGCCTTGGGCGAAACCTTTGCGCTGGCAGCCTTGCCCGTGGTGACCGCTGCTGCAGCCGCTGGCGGCATAGGGGGTTGGACGGTTGCAGCGGGCGTCTTGGGTGCCGCGGCATTGGCAGGTGGCGGTGGTGGTGGTGGTGGGGGAGGTGCAGGTGCAGGTCCAGGCGGAGACAATGCGCAAGCTGATGTGACAGCGCCGAGCCAGGCGGCATTGGCTGTGCCAGAAGCTGCAAACGGCGGCGTCAATGCCATCGAAGCAAATGATGGCATCGCGCTGGAAATCACATGGCCCGCAGATGCCGTGGTGGGTGACACCGTGACAAGCGTGCTCACCAAACCCGATGGCAGCAAAGAGAGCTTGACCCATGTGCTGACTGCGGATGACTTCAAGAACAAAAGCCTTGTGCAACGCATTGCTGCGGCCCAGCTCAAAGACAAAAACGACAAGTACATGGACGGCACGTGGACAGTAGTCACGACCGTGATGGACGCGGCAAAAAATGTGAGCAAACCCGCGCAAACAACATTTATGTTGGATACAACTGCCCCAGAAACCGACACACAAAACCCGCTGAATCCGTCCCCAGGAAAAGCCAGCTTGACATTGGATGAGGTGCCAAGCACTGGCATGGTCTCAGGCACCGCCCGAGGCGACTTCACGGCGGGGGACGAGGTGACACTCAAAATCAACGATAAAAACTACACAAGCAAGGTGGGCGCAGATGGAAAATTCAGCATTCAAGTGCCGTACCAGGTGCTGGTCGCTGATCTAGACAAGACCATCGATGCAAGCTTGGCTGCACACGATGCGGCTGGCAATATGGGCACCGTGAACTCATCCAAACCCTATTTGGTGGACGTCAAGCCACCAAGGTTTGAAACCTCTGAAGTGGCGAACGCCGTCCTGGAAAACATAGAAGCAGGCAGCCTGGTGCACCAAGTCAAGGCGACAGATGTTGGCTTTGTTGCCCCCGCAACTGCCGACACGGTGAGCTACAGCCTCCAAGCGGGAAATGACAGCGGCACGTTCACGATAGATGCCAAGAGTGGACAAGTGAAATTGACCACATCACCCAATTACGAAACGAAGGCAAATTACACCTTCGTGGTCATCGCCAAAGACGCGGTGGGCAACACGGCAGAGCAAACCATCACACTAGAGATTCGAAACGTAGACGAAGTTGCCCCCACCATCACATCGTCCGACACACCAGCACCAGTGAACGAAAACATCTCAAAGGAAACGGTGGTCTACCAAGTGCTGGCAACAGACACCGACTTCAATTCACCTGCCAACAAACAGAGTGTGATTTACAAATTGAAGCGCGGAGGTGATGCCGACGCGCTCACAATCAACAACAGCACGGGAGAGCTGAGACTCAAAGAGTCACCCAATTTTGAGGCTAAAAACAGCTATGTATTCACCGTACAAGCAGAGGATGCTGTTGGTCAAGTGTCTGAAAAAGCGGTGACCTTGAGGGTGCTCAATACCCCTGAGGCCGCTCAGTTGTCATTCGAAAAAGAACCGGGCGCATTTACTGGCAAAACATCTGTTCTTGCGGAAACCTGGTCAGTGCAAGTAGAAGACCAAGACAGCGGCGAAGCTAAGCTCTACAGCACGCAGAACGAAACAGGCACGTATGGCAAATTTGAATACGATGCTGCAAAAAGCGCGGGCGATGTTTTTGCGTGGAAGTACACATTGGACCCCATCAGCGGAAATGCAAAAAATGAAAAGTTGGATGCGCTGACGACCACAGCACATGATTTGCAAGTGGTGCGTTCCTTCGATGGCCTTGCTTACAAGACAATCGACGTGGCCATCAATACAGGCGTCAACGATGGCACGCAGATATTCAACACCAAAAACACGGTGGGTCTAACGGTTGATGGCAGCGCTTCTTACAAAGACACCTTGGTGTTGAGTGGACTGACAGAACCGAGTCTCACATTAGATTTAACAGGGGACACGCAAGCGGCGGGACATACAAAGTTAAACAGCATTGAAACCATTGATTTGACGGGTGCCAACAACTACACGGTGAAATTGAACATGTCTAGCTTGATGCAGGCAGATCAAGATGGCGGCATTCATAAACTGTTTGTGCGAGGTGGGTCTGCAGATACGGTTCATGTCGCTGGTCGCGGCACCATCGGCAAAGAGACCGCAGGCGCCTACGATTTGTATGTGTTTGACAACACACACCAGCTCTTGGTCCAAAGCGGGATGGATGTCGTTTTTCAAGCTTAAGCAACTCAGCCTGTTCCCTTGACCAAGTCTAGGGAGTGAGCACACCGCGGTCTAGCGTGTAGCTGCGGTCACTCACCCATTGGGCGAAGTGCGTGTTTTGTTCAGACAGCAACACGCTCACCCCTTGGCTTTTGAGCGCCAATATCGTCACACCCATTTGTTCCACGATGAAAGGCGCAACGCCTTCAGATGGTTCGTCTAGCAACACCATCAGCGGATTGCCCATCAGCGTGCGCGCCACGGTGAGCATTTGTTGTTCACCACCGCTCATATGGCTGGCAAGGCGTCGCTGCATGGGCGCGAGATTGGGAAACAGCGCAAAGACTTTTTCTAATGACCATCGCGTGGCAACCGTATCTTCATCCGCGTGGCGTGGGGCTTGCACACCGAGTTGCAAGTTTTCCAGCACCGTGAGGTCCGTGAAGATCCGACGGTCTTCAGGCACATAGCCCAGCCCCATGCGTGCCGCTTGAAAAGGTTCTGCCTTGGAGATGTCGTGCCCTGCAAACACCACATGCCCAGTTCGGCGTGGCATCAGACCCATGATGGCTTTGAGCGTGCTGGACTTGCCCGCACCGTTGCGCCCAATGAGCGCCACCACTTCACCACGACGCACCTGCAACTGCGCATCGAACAGCACCTGAGCTGCACCATACCAAGCGTTCAGGCCTTGCACACTCAGCAGCGATGGTGTGTCGATGAGACTGGGTGTTTGCGTCATGGTTGCGGGCCTGTCTTGGAGGGGTGGTTGGTACCAAACATCTTGCCGCTGCCAAAGTACACCGCCTGCACCGCTGGGTCTTTTTGCACTTGGGCTGGCGTGCCTTGGGCTATGAGGGCGCCACGCGCCATCACCAGCACGCGGTCTGCGTGTTCAAACACCACATCCATGCTGTGTTCGGTGAACAGCACGGCCACGCCGCGTTGGTTGACCAAGCGGCGTGTGAGGGCCATCAGCGCCAAGCGATCGTCAGGCGCCATGCCTGCGGTGGGCTCATCCATCAACAACAAACGCGGCGCATTGGCCAGTGCCATGGCCAGCTCAAGGCGCTTCACATCGCCGTAGGAAAGGGCGTTGCTGGGCTGTGAACCTTGGCTGCCAAGTTGTACCTGTGCAAGCAGCTCAAGTGCATCGGCTCGCCGGTAGTGGGTGGCGCGTTGCCAGGGCGAAAGGGCATGGCCGTCGGCAGACAGCAGCGCCATCTGAACGTTTTCGGCCACAGTGAGCGAGCCAAAGGTTTGCGCGATTTGAAATGTGCGACTCACGCCCATGTGCCACAACGCATGCGGTGGACGGCCCGCCATGGAGACGCCGTCGAAACTGATGCTGCCGCTGTCGGGCGTGAGCTGGCCGTTGACCAAATTGAAGGTGGTGGATTTGCCCGCGCCGTTCGGCCCAATCAGGGCCAACAGCTCGCCCGCCTGCAATTGGAATGAGACATCGTTGACCGCTTGGTTACCACCGAAGGCCTTGTGCACATGTTGCACGCTCAAAAGTGCGGAGCGGTTGGCTGTCATGCCACACCTCGCTTGTTTGAAGCCTTTGCAATCACCGCACGTTGCCACAGCGCCTGCAACGACCCTGCAATGCCTTGTGGAAAGAGCCACACCATCAACAGCATGCTGGCGCCCAATACCGCGCGCCAATAATCGGTGTTGCGCGCCAAGCTGTCTTGCAGCGCAGTGAACGTCACCGCGCCTACCAACGGGCCGACCAACGTGTGAAGGCCACCCAGCATCACCATCACCAAGCCATCCACCGAGAGACGCACGCCCAATACATCTGGCGAGATGCTGCCTTTTGAAAACGCAAACAGCGCGCCCGCCAAACCCGCAAAGCCAGCGGCCACCACAAAGCCTAGCCACTGCACATGCGCCACGTTCAGGCCCATCGCCTGGGCGCGCCCGATCGAATCGCGGCTGGCGCGCAAGGCGTAGCCGAGAGGCGACATCAACATGCGGCGCAAAGCATAAACGCTGAGCGTCACAAGCAAAAGGACCAGCCAGTAATAAGCGGTTTTGTCCTGTAACCACGCGCTGGGCCACACCCCTGTGACGCCGTTGCTGCCGCCTGTGAAGTCGTCCCACTGAAAACAGATAGACCACACAATTTGCGCAAACGCCAAGGTGAGCATGGCCAAGTACACACCCGACAAACGCACCGCAAACCACGCAATCGGTGCAGCCACCAAGGCACTGACAAGTGGTGCTGCCAACAGTGCTGCTTCGCTGGAAAAACCTGCACGCAACACCAACAGCGCCGCCGCATAGGCGCCCACTCCAAAATAAGCCGCATGGCCAAACGAGTGCATGCCTGCTGGCCCCATGATGAAGTGCAAACTCGCCGCGAACAGCGCGGCGATCATCAGATCGATGGCCAGCACCAAGGTGTAGGGCGAGTCAGTGGTCAACAACGGCAGCGTCAGCAATGCAGCGCCGACCAACAACCATGCCACTTGCGTGCGGGTGCCGCCCAAGGTCAGCGGTGCAACTTGTTCGGTGCTTGCGCGTGGGGCATTTTGTGGGCGGCCCAGCAGGCCCCAAGGGCGAATCATGAGCACAACAGCCATCACCAAAAACTCGGCGACGAGGGTGAGCTTAGAAAACGCAAATGACACGCCCAAGATGTCCACGGTACCCACGGCAATGCACAAGGCCTTGATTTCGGCAATCAGCAAGGCCGCCACAAACGCGCCAGGGATAGAACCCATGCCGCCCACCACCACCACCACAAATGCGTCGCCAATGGTGACCATGTCCAGGCCCAAGTGCGCGGGCTCGCGTGGCAGTTGCAGTGCGCCGCCCAAGCCTGCCAGTGCGCAGCCCAGTGCAAACACCGCGGTAAACAAGTGGCGCGGGTTCACACCCAAAGCGCCCAGCATCTCTCGGTCCTGCGTCGCGGCGCGCACCAAAACACCAAAGCGGGTACGCTGCAACGACCACCACATCACCAGCAAGACCAAGGGGCCTATGGCGATCAGAACCAAGTCATAGCTAGGAAAGCGTCGGCCCAAAATATCCACCGCGCCGCCCAGGCCCGGTACGCGTGGCCCCAGCAAATCTTGCGCGCCCCACAGCCAAAGTGTGCCGTCTTGGATGATGAGCACCAAGGCAAAAGTGGCCAACAGCTGAAACAACTCAGGCGCTTTGTAAATCCGGCGCAGCACCCACACTTCTACCAAAGCACCCAACAAGCCCGTGACAAGACCCGCACACAGCAGCATCAAAAAATAGGCGGCTGTTTGACTCGCGACCTCACCCAACAAAACGCTCAAACCGGCAGACACAAAGGGGGCGGCATGCGACACCAGCGCGTAAGCCACATACACACCCAACATGAAAAAAGAGCCGTGAGCAAAGTTGACAATGCGCGTCACGCCAAAGATGAGCGACAAACCCGCTGCCACCAAAAACAAAGACGATGCAGCGGCCAAACCGTTGAGGGCTTGCACGAGGTAGCTGGCGACATCCATGGTGTGTGGGGTTTGAAATTAAAACGCCCGCAAAAGGCGGGCGTTGTGTGGGTGTTTGAGGGCCGCTTAGTTGCTCGGTCGGAGTTTTTTCACAACGTCATCGCTGGGTTGCACGGTGGCCCCGTCGATGTAGCGGTAGTCTACCAACACGCCCCTCCCACCCTCGTTTTTGGTGCGGCCTAAAAATGCCCCCATGGTGGACTGGTTGTCTTGCTTGCGGAAGGTGGCTTTGCCAAATGGGGTGCCAAAACTCAACCCACTGAATGCGGTGATCAGCTTTTCAGTCTCCGTGCTCTTGGCCTTGGTCATGCCTGCGGCCAAAGCATGGATCATGCTGTAGCCAACCACCGAGCCTAGGCGGGGGTGGTCGCTGTATTTGCGGTGGTAGGCCAAATAAAAGGCCTTGTGCTCGGGCGTTTGCACGCCGTACCAAGGGTAGCCCGTGACGATCCAGCCATTGGGCGTTTCGTCTTTGAGGGGTTCCAGATACTCGGGCTCGCCGGTCAACAAGCTCACCACCTCGCGGCCTTGGAACAGCCCGCGTGTGTTGCCTTCGCGCACAAACTTGGCCAAGTCGGTGGCAAACAACACATTGAAGATGGCATCAGGTTTGGCATCGGCCAAGGCTTGGGTCACCGAGCCTGCATCAATTTTGCCGAGGGCCGGCGCTTGCTCGCCCACAAATTCCACATCGGGCTGTGCAGCCTTCAGCAACTGTTTGAAGGTGGCAGCAGCAGACTGCCCGTACTCGTAGTTGGGATACACCACGGCCCAGCGTTTTTTCTTGAGCTTGGCGGCCTCGGGCACCAGCATGGCCACTTGCATGTAGGTGCTGGCGCGCAGGCGGTAGGTGTAGCGGTTGCCGTTTT
>NZ_DAIRSK010000024.1:0-40118 GCF_036804465.1 Limnohabitans sp. | reverse complement strand
CGCGCAATGGGTCGAACCCCGCCGTTATCACAAAAGCCGGCGGCAAGTTGGCGTGGCTGGCGGCCAACTGCGGCGAGGCACGCCAGTCCTGGGCATCTTGTGGCCCGCGCAGGTAATTGCCGCTATACCAGGCCATCGAATCGCGCGTGAGCATGTAACCCTGCCCATTGGTCTTGTACGAGTCGGTGTCGGGCGCCATCAAAGTGCTGGGGTAGATCAGCAACTGCATGAGCGGCTTGAGGCCCAGATCCCGCAAACCCAGACAGGCTGCTGCGGCCAAATTGCCGCCCGCGCTGTCGCCGCCAATCGCGATGCGCGTGGGGTCTAGCCCAAGGCTCGCAGCGTTGGCCGCCAACCATTCAAGCGCATCCAACGCATCGTTGTGGGCCGTGGGAAAGGTGTGCGCGGGAGCAAGCCGATAGTCCAACGACACCACAGCACAGTGCGCCAAATGGGCCAAGTGTTTACACAGCGCTTCGTGGGTTTCAGGACTTCCCACCATGAAGCCACCACCATGAAAGTACAGCAACACGGGCAAGTTGGGCTTGGCGTGTTCGGCCCACAACTTGGCGCGCAAGGTGGCACCATCTCGGGTGGGAATGTGCAGCGTGTCGTCACGCACCATGTGTTGCGCGTTCACCTCCAACACCCCAGCGCCCAAGGCATAGGCTTGTTTGGCCTGCTCGGCACTCAGCGCAGCCAAAGGCGGGCGGCCGGTTTTGGCAATGGCATGGAGTACATCGCGCATGGCGGGGGTGAGTAGGCTTTGCGGGTTGCGTGGGTGACTCATGTTTTATAGTGTGCCATGGCTCAAATTTTTTACCTCACCCACATCCAGATTGACTTTGGCGTGCTCGCCACGCTTGCCTCGGAGTGCGACAAAGCCAACATCAAACGCCCGCTGATCGTGACTGACCCAGGGATCAAATCTGTGGGCATTTTGCAAAAAACACGGGATGTCTTGCTCGGCCAAAGCGACATTCAACAGGTGGCTGTGTTTGACCAAACCCCTGCCAATCCCAACGAAGCGGCCATTCGTTCTGCCGTGCAGGTGTATCACGCCAATCAGTGTGACGGCTTGATTGCCTTGGGTGGCGGTTCATCCATCGACTGCGCCAAGGGCGTGGCCATTTTGGCGACGCACGAAGGCGCACTCAAAACCTACGCCACCATCGAAGGCGGCTCGCCCAAAATCACGGCGGCCGTGTCGCCCATCATCGCGGTGCCCACAACAGCCGGCACGGGCAGCGAAGTGGCCCGTGGGGCCATCCTCATCGTGGATGATGGGCGCAAGCTGGGTTTTCATTCGTGGCACTTGGTGCCCAAAGCCGCGCTGCTTGACCCCGAACTCACCCTGGGTTTGCCCCCTGCCCTGACCGCTGCCACCGGCATGGATGCGATTGCGCACTGCATGGAAACCTTCATGGCCGCGCCGTTCAATCCGCCTGCTGACGGCATTGCGCTGGACGGCTTGACCCGCGGCTGGGCCTACATTGAACGCGCGACCCACGATGGCCAAGACCGCGACGCACGCCTGAACATGATGAGCGCCTCCATGCAAGGCGCGATGGCGTTTCAAAAAGGCTTGGGCTGCGTGCATTCGCTCAGCCACAGCTTGGGTGGCGTGAATCCAGGGTTGCATCACGGCACTTTGAATGCCATCTTTTTGCCAACGGTGGTGCGTTTCAATGCGCAAGCTGAATCGGTACAAAAAGAGCGCCGCATGCAGCGTATGGCCTATGCCATGGGCTTGGGCGAAATTCACGCCCCACTCGTTGCTGCGCAGACCATCGCTCAAGCCATTACGGCCATGAATGCCAATTTAGGATTGCTAAAAGGCTTGGCCGACTTGGGCGTAGCGACGGCGCAGTTTGACAAAATCATCGAAGGTGCGATGGCCGATCACTGTCACAAAACCAACCCGCGCTTGGCAACTGAGCAGGACTACCGCCAGATGCTGCAAGCGGCAATGTAGCCCCCCAACGCTGCTTGTTTATTCGCTTGCTGGGTGCGCGGGGTGGTGGCCAGGCATCTTGGCGCCTACATGAATCTCACCTCGGGCCTCGGCCAATTCCACTTGGCGCTGACGCTCTGCCATTTGCGCCTTTAGCTCAGGCGTGCGTTGGTCGTGGCAGTGCGCGCAACTCACGCCCAGAACATAGTGGGCTGATTTTTTGTCCTCCTCGCTGAGTGGCCAACGGCAAGAACGACACAACTCATGGTGACCTAGGCCCAAGCCGTGGCCCACGCTCACACGTTCGTCAAACACAAAACAATCGCCTTGCCACAGGCTTTGCTCAGGCGGAATTTCTTCCAAGTATTTGAGGATGCCGCCTTCGAGGTGGTAGACCTCGTCAAAGCCACGCATCTTCATGAGAGCGGTCGATTTTTCGCAGCGAATGCCGCCCGTGCAAAACATCGCCACTTTGGTTTTTTTGGCGGCCTCGCCTTGCAAGGCTTCTTGTGCATCCAACCAGGCAGGCAGTTGCACAAAGTTTTTGAGCTTGGGGTCAATCGCTCCCTTGAAGGTGCCTATCGCCACTTCGTAATCGTTGCGGGTGTCGATCACCATCACCTCTGGGTCTGTCAGCAAAGCGTTCCAATCCGCGGGTTTGACATATTGGCCGACGGTTTTGTTGGGATCGAGTTCGGGCACGCGCAGGGTGACAATCTCTTTTTTCAACCGCACTTTCATCCGCGTGAAAGGGGGTTTGGGGCTCCATGATTCTTTGTGCGCCAAATCAGAAAAACGCGGATCGGCATGCAGAAAATCAAGCACGGCACGCACCCCCGCCTCTGGCCCCGCAATCGTGCCGTTGATGCCCTCGTGCGCCAGCAGCAGAGTGCCTTTGACCTCATGAGCCTCGCAGCAGGCCAGCAATGGCGGTTGAAGCGCGGCGAAGTCGGGTAGGTCAACAAATTTATAAAGGGCGGCGGTCAGGTACATGAGAGCAGTTGTCATGCCCCGATTATCCTTGAGGCGTGAGGCTAGGCCTCGTAAGTGGTCAGCACCACATCCGCCGCCTCATGGCGTATCGGGAGTAGCGCCTGATACGCTGGCGAGTTGTGCCAAGCTTCGGCCTCGGCCAGCGAGGGAAAACGAATCACCACGATGTCGGCATGCGGACATTTGCCGGACAGCGCCCTGACTTGGTTGCCGCGAAAGACAATTTCGCCGCCAAACGGTGTCAGAGTCGCCAACACGTGGCTTCGGTACTCTGCCCATTTGGCTTGGTTCTTCACGGTCATTTGACCCACAACGTAGGCGTGATTCATCGTTTTAAACCTCAAACAGTTCATGAAGCTTTTGCAGCGTTGCATTCAATGTTTTAGATTGAAGACGCCCTAGCTTTTTGTTGAGCCTCGATTTGTCGATGCTGCGAAGCTGGTCAAGCAATACCAGGCCAGCCTTGCCTTGAAATGTGAGTTGGATGCGAAATGGCGCTTGAAACCCTTGTGAAGTCATGGGGGCCACGATCACAGTTTTCAGGTGGTCGTTCAGCTCTGGCGGCGAGATGACGACAAAGGGACGAGATTTGCGAATTTCGCTCCCGATCGTCGGGTCTAAATTGACAAGCCAAACGTCGCCGCGACTTACCACTTCATGTCCTTATCGGCTTCGTTGCCAAAGTCGCCCATCTCCAACACATCATCATGGGCCTGAGCCAAGGCTTTGGCGGCCTCACTCCATCCAGCTCTTGCAGCTTGGGCTGGTTTGCGAATGACCAAAGCATCGTTTTCAATACTCACCTCAGCCTCGTCCTCCAGGCCTAGCTGTATGAGTAAGGGTTTAGGAATGACGATGCCTCGTGAGTTTCCAAAGGGGCGAATGGCAATGTGCATAGGAACTCCTCATGCTGAGTGAAATTTCTGCAATGTTATTACTTGGTAATAACATTGTCAACCGACTTACTTTTTCAAACCTTGCAGTTTGGCAAAGGCTGATGCCATGACTGAGCCCGCTGCCGCTGCGCCGCCTTTTTGGCGATTGTCACGCCCTGCATGTTCAAAGCGGTTGTCTAAACGTGGCGAATGAGGGCTGCCTTTGTGGGCGGGTGCAGCATCCATTTTCATGGTCAGGCTGATGCGTTTGCGGGCCACATCGACCTCTAACACCTTCACTTTGACGATGTCGCCGGTCTTGACCACTTCACGGGCGTCGCTGATGAACTTGTTGCTGAGTTGGCTCACATGAATCAAACCGTCTTGGTGCACGCCCAAGTCCACAAACGCACCAAAGGCGGCCACGTTGCTGACCGTGCCTTCCAGCACCATGTCGACTTTCAGGTCTTTGATGTCCTCCACCCCGTCTTGCAACTTGGCCACTTTGAAGTCGGGGCGCGGGTCGCGGCCTGGCTTTTCGAGTTCGCTCAAGATGTCTTTGACGGTGATCACGCCCACGGTGTCGTTGGCAAATAGCTCGGGCTTGAGGGCTTTGAGCATGTCGGCGCGGCCCATCAGCTCGGCCACGGGCTTGCCGGTTTGCGCCATGATGCGCTCCACCACGGGGTAGGTTTCGGGGTGAACGGCGGTCATGTCGAGCGGGTTGTCACCGTTGCGGATACGCAAGAAGCCCGCGCTTTGCTCAAAGGTTTTCGCGCCTAGGCCCGTGACTTTGAGCAATTGTTGACGGTTGGCAAACGCGCCATTGGCTTCGCGCCAACGCACCACTGCTTTGGCGGTGGTGGTGCTGAGGCCCGACACGCGGGTGAGCAGTGGCACGCTGGCGGTGTTGAGGTCGACCCCCACTTTGTTCACGCAGTCTTCCACCACCGCCTCCAAGGTGCGGGCCAGTTCGCTTTGGTTCACATCGTGTTGGTATTGGCCTACGCCAATGGATTTGGGATCAATCTTGACCAGCTCGGCCAAGGGGTCTTGCAAGCGACGCGCAATGCTGGCAGCGCCGCGCAGGCTCACGTCCACATCGGGCATTTCGTTGCTGGCGTATTCACTGGCGCTGTAGACAGATGCGCCGGCTTCGCTGACCACGACTTTGTCGATCACCTTGGATGCAGCGTTCTTGGCTTCGTTGTGTTGGTCCATGCGCTTGATGAGTTCACCCGCCAATTTGTCGGTCTCGCGGCTGGCTGTGCCGTTGCCAATGGCAATCAGGTTCACGCCATGTTTTTCGACCAGCTTGGCCAAGGTGTGGAGCGAGCCGTCCCAATCTTTGCGGGGCTCGTGTGGGTAGACGGTGGAGGTTTCCACCAGTTTGCCTGTGGCATCGACCACCGCCACTTTGACGCCTGTGCGAATGCCTGGGTCTAGGCCCATCACCACGCGCGGGCCGGCGGGGGCCGCCAACAGCAAGTCACGCAGGTTATCGGCAAACACTTTGATGGCCACCTTCTCGGCGTCTTCCCGCAAGCGCGTGAACAAGTCGCGCTCGGTCGACAGACTCAGCTTCACGCGCCAGGTCCACGCCACGCATTTGCGAATCAGCTCGTCCCCTGGCCTGCCCGAATGGTTCCAGCCAAGGTGCAGGGCGATTTTTCCTTCGGCCAATGAGGGTGTGCTTGCCTTCGGGTCAGTGGGCTTGTTGGACTCGACCTCGGGTGAGACCAGTTTGGCATCCAACATTTCCTGCGCACGACCGCGAAACACCGCCAAAGCGCGGTGTGATGGCACACGAGCCATGGGTTCGTCGTAATCAAAGTAGTCGCGAAATTTCGCGACGTCAGGGTTGTTTTCGTCTTTGCCTGCTGCGAGCTTGCTACGAAACAAGCCTTCGGCCCACAGCCATTCGCGCAGGCTTTGAACCAACGCAGCGTCTTCGGCCCAGCGCTCGCTCAACAAGTCGCGAACGCCGTCCAGCACAGCGGCCACGGTGGTGAAGTCTGCGCCCTCTATTGCCCCTGTGGGCAAGAGGAACGATTCAGCTTCCACATTTGGGTGGCGTGTGGGATCGGCGAAGAGCTTGTCTGCCAGCGGCTCCAAGCCAGCTTCTTTGGCAATCATGCCCTTGGTACGTCGTTTGGGCTTGAAAGGCAAGTAAATGTCTTCTAGTTCTTGCTTGGTGGGTGCGGCTTCGATGGCGGCCAACAGTTCCGGCGTGAGCTTGCCTTGTTCTTGGATGCTCTTGATCACCGCAGTGCGGCGCTCGGTCAGCTCCCGCAGATAGCCCAGGCGGGCTTCAAGTTCGCGCAATTGAATGTCGTCCAAGCCACCCGTCACTTCTTTGCGATAACGCGCAATGAATGGCACGGTGGCACCACTGTCAAGCAACGCCACGGCAGAGCTTACTTGGGATTCGGAAATGTTGATTTCTTCCGCCAGTTGGCGGGTCAGCTGTTGCATGTTCTCAGTCGGTCGCGTTCGTCAAAACCGACCATTTTGCCTGAGCGTGCGATCAATCACAGAACTTCGAATACGCCAGCGGCACCCATGCCGCCGCCTATGCACATGGTCACGCACACACGCTTGGCGCCGTGGCGTTTGCCTTCGATCAGGGCATGGCCCGTCAAGCGCTGGCCGCTCACGCCGTAAGGGTGACCCAAGGCAATCGCACCGCCATTGACATTGAGGCGCTCATCTGGAATGCCCAGTTTGTCGCGGCAGTAAAGAACTTGCACGGCAAACGCTTCGTTGAGTTCCCACAGGTCAATGTCGTCCACACTTAGCCCCAAGCGCTTGAGCACTTTGGGCACGGCGTACACAGGGCCTATGCCCATTTCGTCTGGCTCGCAGCCTGCTACCGCAAAGCCCAGAAAACGGCCCAAGGGTTGCAAGCCACGTTTGCTGGCCAGATCTTCACGCATGAGCACGCAGGCGCCTGCACCGTCAGAAAATTGGCTGGCGTTGCCAGCTGTGATCAAACCACCGGGCATGGCGGATTTGAGGTTGGCCAAGGCCATGGCAGTTGAGCCTTCACGAATGCCCTCATCCTTGCTGAGCGTGACTTGCTTGGTCATCAAGCCCATCACTTGATCGACGACACCGGCTTTGACGGTGATGCTGGCAATTTCTGCATCAAAAAGGCCCGCAGCCTGCGCCGCGAAAGCGCGTTGTTGGCTGAGCACACCATAGGCGTCCATGGCCTCTCGTCCTATGTGGTAGCGCTTGGCCACGTTCTCTGCAGTTTGCAGCATGTTCCAGTAAATCTCGGGCTTCTTTTTGTTGAGCGCCAAGTCCATCAGCATGTGTTGGTTGATCTCTTGTTGAACGCACGAGATGCTTTCCACGCCACCTGCGACATAGACATCGCCCTCGCCAGCCATGATGCGTTGAGCAGCGGTGGCAATGGTTTGCAAGCCTGAAGCACAAAAACGGTTGATGGTCATGCCCGAGACCGACACTGGGCAATCGGCCATGAGCGCGATCTGTCGCGCAATGTTGGTGCCGGTGGCGCCCTCTGGAAAAGCGCAGCCCATGATGACGTCATCGACTTCGGCAGCTTCAATGCCTGCGCGTGCAATGGCATGTTTGACCACATGCCCCCCCATGGTGGCGCCGTGGGTCATGTTGAAAGAGCCCTTCCAGCTTTTAGCAAGCGGCGTGCGGGCGGTAGAGACGATGACTGCGTGGGTCATAGATTTTCCTTAAATCGGGTTCAGTTGAAGGTCTTGCCTTCGGCGGCGAGTTGAGCGAGCAACGGGGCGGGTTGCCAAAACTCGGCATCATCATGTGGGTTGGTGGCAAAGCGCTGCATGGCTTGAACCACGTTGAACAGGCCTAGCTCGTCGGCGTAGTTCATGGGGCCGCCACGGTGCATGGGAAAGCCGTAGCCGCTGATGTAGACCATGTCGATGTCGCTGGCCTTGCTGGCAACACCCTCTTGCAAAATATGTGCAGCTTCGTTGACCAAAGCCAGGTTCAGCCGCTGCACGATTTCTTCGTCGCTTATTTTGCGCGCTTTGATGCCCAGCGCTTCGCGGTGCTTGGCAAGCATGGCCTCCACGTCTTTGTTGGGAATCGCCTCACGCTTGCCTGGCTTGTAGTCATACCAGCCAGCGCCTGTCTTTTGGCCAAAGCGGCCTTGTTCACACAACAGGTCTGCGGTTTTGCTGTAGCGCCGCTTGGGGTTTTCTGAATATTGGCGTTTGCGAATGGCCCAACCGATGTCGTTGCCCGCCAAATCACTCATGCGAAACGGGCCCATGGCCCAGCCAAATTGCTCCATGGCGCGATCCACTTGCTCTGGCGTGCAGCCTTCGTCAAGCAAAAAGCCGGCTTGGCGGGCGTACTGGTCAATCATGCGGTTGCCAATGAAGCCGTCGCAAACGCCCGACACCACGGCAATTTTTTTAATCGTCTTGGCGACGTTCATGGCGGTGGCCAGCACGTCTTTGGCGGTATCTTGGCCGCGCACCACTTCAAGCAACTTCATCACGTTGGCAGGACTGAAGAAGTGCAGGCCCACCACGTCTTGTGGGCGTTGGGTGAAGTGGGCAATTGTGTTCAGATCAAGCGTGGAGGTGTTGGAGGCCAAAATTGCACCTTGCTTCATGACTGCATCGAGTTGTTTGAACACCGCTTCTTTGACACCCATGTCTTCAAACACCGCTTCGATCACGAGGTCAGCTTGGCTGATGTCCTCGTAGAGCAGTGTGGTGCTCAGCAGGGCCATGCGCTCGGCCATCTTGTTGGCTTTGAGTGTGCCTTTGTTCACACGCGCTTGGTAGTTTTGAGTGATCGTTGCCAAGCCCCGGTCGAGGGCTTGTTGCTTTGTTTCGAGCAGTTTGACCGCAATGCCTGCGTTCAAAAAATTCATAGCGATCCCGCCACCCATGGTGCCTGCGCCAATGACAGCCACGCTGTGAATCTCTCTGACAGGGGTGTCACTTGGCACATCGGCTATTTTGCTGGCGGCGCGCTGAGCCCCAAACAAATGGCGCAAGGCGCGGCTCTCGGGCGTCCACATGAGGTTGATGAACTGCTCGCGCTCGAACAGCATCCCTTCGTCAAACTTTTTCTTGGTGGCCATTTCCACCACGTCCACACACTTGGGTGGTGCGGGGAAATGCTTGGCCATGCCCTTGACCATGTTGCGGGCAAACTGAAAATAAGCATCCCCTTGTGGGTGTTTACAAGGTAAGTCACGCACTTTGGGGAGAGGGCGTAGATCGGCCACTTCACGGGCGAAGGCCAAGGCTTCGTCCATCAGGCTTTGGGGGGACAGGGCCATTTGGTCAAACAGTTTTTGGCCGGGCAGCATACTCAGCATCTCACTTTTAATCGATTCGCCGCTGACGATCATGTTGAGGGCTGGCTCCACACCCAAGGCGCGTGGCATACGTTGCGTGCCGCCTGCACCAGGTATCAGACCAAGCTTGACCTCAGGCATGCTGATGCTGGTGTCGGGTGCGCAAATGCGGTAGTGACAACCCATGGCCAACTCAAGCCCACCGCCCATCACCACCGAGTGCATCGCAGCCACCACGGGTTTGCTGCAGTTCTCCACACAAGAGATGACGCTGAGCAAGTTAGGCTCTTGGAAGGCTTTTGTGGAGCCAAACTCGCGCACATCGGCACCGCCCGAAAATGCTTTGCCATGGCCGGTGATGATCACCGCTTTCACAGACGCATCAGCCACGGCTTGCGCAATGCCTGCGACAACAGCTCGGCGTGTTTCTAACCCCAAGCCGTTGACGGGTGGGTTCTTCAGTGTGATCACAGCCACATCGCCATGAATTTGGAAATCTGCACTCATCTGGATTCCTTTGATCAAGAGATGGTTTGTTTTTTCGCACGATCGTGCTTTTTTATGCATTGTGCCAAGTCTTTGTGGCGTTTTGCGTAAAGCCCACAAAAAACCAGCCTATGGATAACCCGAGACAATCGGACTCATGTTGCACCACCCTGCTCTCTCAACGGCTGATCTGCCATGGTTGCATGTGTTTGAGGCGGGGTTTGCTCACCTAGGTGAAACATTCGCAACGCCTACCGAGCCCACACCTTTGCCAGCTGCCTACTGGGTAGGCTGCAACGATGCATTGCGAGAGGCGCTAGGGCTGCCATCTGATCTGTGGGAACAATTGGAAGCGATGGCGTTGTTCACAGGCAATCTACCCCTGCGCGACCACCCCAGCTACGCCAGTGTCTACAGTGGGCATCAGTTTGGCCAATGGGCAGGTCAATTGGGCGATGGCCGTGCTTTGAATTTAGGTGCACTCCAAACGCCTATTGGTTTGCAAGAGCTTCAGCTCAAGGGCGCTGGCCCCACGCCCTTTTCGCGCCGCGGCGATGGTCGCGCCGTGTTGCGCTCAAGTATCCGTGAGTTTTTAGCCAGCGAGGCCATGCATGGTTTGGGCATTCCCACCACGCGGGCTTTGTGCGTCACTGGCTCACCGGCACATGTACGCCGAGAAGACATTGAAACCGCGGCTGTGGTCACGCGCGTGGCGCCAAGCTTTGTGCGCTTTGGCCACTTCGAACATTTCTCATCCAACGGCCAGATCGATGCGCTGCGGATCTTGGCTGACCATGTGGTGACCGCACATTTCCCTGCGTTACAACACAAAAAAGGTTCTGAGCGTTACGTTGATTTATTGCACGAGGTGACCCAGCGGACTGCAGTTTTGATGGCCCAGTGGCAAGCCGTGGGTTTTTGCCATGGCGTGATGAACACCGACAACATGAGCGTGCTTGGCCTCACGCTCGACTACGGCCCGTATCAGTACCTAGATGGTTTTGACGCCAACCACATCTGCAACCACTCCGATCACCAAGGCCGCTACGCCTATGCCAGGCAGCCTCAAATCGCCTATTGGAATCTCTTTTGCCTAGGCCAAGCCCTCATGCCGCTGATCGATGAACAAGCCCCTGCATTGGCGGCGCTTGAGGGTTACAAACAAGCCTTTCCAGCGGCCATGGACCAAGGCATGCGCCACAAGCTAGGCCTTCAAGGCACGCACCACGGCGACCGAGCTTTGGTAGAAGACCTGTTGCAAGCCATGCAGCAAGACCGTGTGGACTACACCGTGTTTTGGCGTCGTTTGAGTTTGGCTGTGCGTGAGTCTGCCAACAGCACCCATGCGTTTGCGCCTGTGCGCGATCTGTTCATGCATCGCGAAGTGTTTGATGCATGGTGCAAGCGCTACCTAGAACGCTTGGGATCAAGCCACCGCCAAGCCGCAGGCGATGCCATGCTGCGCACCAACCCCAAATACATCTTGCGCAACCATTTGGGCGAATTGGCCATTCGCCAAGCCAAGCAAGGCAACTTTGCGATGGTGCAAGAACTGTTGCACGTGCTGCATGCGCCGTTTGACGAACACCCCACCCATGAGGCGTGGGCTGGCCTTGCGCCAGAATGGGCCTCTTCCATCGAAATCAGCTGCTCCTCATGACCATTCAAAAAACCGAACAAGAGTGGCGAGACCTGCTCGCCGCCAAAAATGCAGAACCTGTGGCCTATGACGTCACGCGCAAAGCCGCGACCGAGCGACCTTTTACTGGCAAATACGAAGACCATTGGGAGAATGGCAGCTACCACTGCATCTGTTGTGATGCCAAACTGTTCGACGCGTCCACCAAGTTTGACGCTGGCTGCGGATGGCCGAGCTTTCACACGGCAGCCAGTGAAGCGGCCATTGTCGAACACCGCGACATCAGCCACGGCATGGTGCGCGTAGAAACCGTGTGCAGCCAATGCAGCGCTCATTTGGGCCATGTGTTCAACGATGGCCCCGCGCCTACTGGGCTGCGCTACTGCATGAACTCGGCTTCGTTAGACTTCGTGCCAAACAACTAAAGCGTTTATGAAATTACTGCTCGACTTCTTTCCCATCATCTTGTTCTTTGTCACCTTCAAAACTTGGGGCATCATGGCCGCCACTGCGGTGGCCATCGCGGCCACCGTGCTGCAGATCGGTTACATGTGGCGAAAAAACGGTTTTGTTGAACCCATGCAATGGGTCAGCTTGGGCGTCATCGTGGTGTTTGGTGGAGCGACGCTGCTGACCCAAGATGAGACCTTTATCAAATGGAAGCCCACCGTGCTGTATTGGCTCATGGCCAGCGCCTTGTGGTTGGGTCACTATGTGTTCAAGCGCAACTTCATTGAAAAACTCATGGGTGCTCAGGTCTCCTTGCCCGCCCACGCTTGGGGCGTGCTGCTGCACAGTTGGGCCTGCTTCTTTGCCGTCATGGGTTGCCTCAACATTTGGGTGGCTAACCACTTTGACACCGACACTTGGGTGAGCTTCAAGCTCTTTGGTGGTTTAGGCCTGATGTTGGTGTTTGTGGTGGCCCAAGGCATCTACATGAGCCGCTTCATCAAAGACAAATCAGAGGACTCCGTGTGAATATCACCGCAAATGCACTGACACAGCGATTACAAGAACGCTTAACCCCCGTTTTTGTTGAAGTTTTAGATGAAAGCGCAGCACATGCAGGCCATGTTGGCGCCAATGACAGCGGCTTTGGCACCCACTTTCGTGTGCGAATCCAAAGTAGCCTCTTCACTGGCAAATCCCGCGTTTCGCGCCACCGCCTTGTGTATGATGCATTGCAAGAATTCATCGATCAGGGCTTGCATGCCCTGGCCATTGAAGTGATCGAAAACCCCGAGACCTGACATGAAAAAACAAATGATTTGGACCGCTGTGGCAGTCGCTGTGCTCACAACTCTGAGCTTCAGCGCCGCCGCACAAAACATCGCCATCGTCAACGGCAAGGCCGTGCCAACAGCGCGTGTTGAAGCCTTGGCTCAGCAAGTGGCCCGTTCTGGGCGCCCCATCACCCCGGATGTGGAAGCGCAAATCAAAGAAGAAGTCATTGCGCGTGAAATCTTCATGCAAGAGGCGCAAAAGCGCGGCTTGGATGCCACGCCCGAGTACAAAACTCAAATCGAGTTGGCTCGTCAAACCATTCTGATCCGCGAGTTGTTCGCGGAGTTCCAAAAGACCTCTGCGGTGTCCGATGCCGACGTGCAAGCCGAGTACGACAAATTCGTGGCTGCCAATGGCGGCAAAGAATACCGCGCTCGCCACATCTTGGTCGAGACGCAAGCCCAGGCCGATGCCATTCTTGCCAGCCTTAAAAAAGGCGGTAAATTCGAAGACATCGCCAAAAAGCAATCCAAAGATCCAGGCTCAGGTGCCAACGGTGGCGATCTCGACTGGGCCGCTGCTGGCAACTACGTCAAAGAGTTCTCAGACGCCATGGTCGCCTTGAACAAAGGTCAATTGTCTGCCCCCGTGAAAAGTCAGTTTGGTTTTCACATCATTCGTTTGGATGACGTGCGCGAAGCCCAGTTGCCTAAGATCGATGAGGTGAAGCCGCAAATCGTGCAACAAATGACCCAGCAACGCATGGCCAATTTTCAACAAGAGTTGCGCGCCAAAGCCAAGGTCGAGTAATTTCACCTTTGCCCCTGTGCACAGCGGCCTTCGGGCCGCTTTTGTTTTTTTCTAGATAATCCAGTGATGTCTTTGCTCAGCCACCAACTCGAACTGCTTGCGCCCGCGCGGGATGCCGACATTGGCATTGCCGCCATTCACCACGGCGCAGACGCGGTATACATCGGGGCCCCAGCTTTTGGCGCACGAGCCAGCGCCTCCAACACCTTGCATGACATTGAGCGCTTGTGTACCGAGGCGCACCGCTTTCACAGCAAAATTTTCATCACCCTCAACACCATTTTGCGGGACGACGAACTTGAAGCCGCTCGCCACATGGCGTGGGACGTTTACCACGCAGGTGCGGACGTGCTGATCGTGCAAGACATGGGATTGCTGGAGCTGGACTTGCCGCCCATTCAATTGCACGCCAGTACGCAAACCGACATTCGTACACCGGAAAAAGCCCGCTTCATGCAAGACGTGGGTTTTTCGCAAATTGTGTTGGCGCGTGAGTTGACACTGCCGCAAATCAAAGCCATCTCTGAAGTGCTCGACGCTGAGCGCTGCAACCTTGAGTTCTTTGTGCACGGCGCTTTGTGCGTGGCCTACAGCGGCCAGTGCTTCATCAGCCACGCCCACACAGGGCGCAGCGCCAACCGTGGCGACTGCAGCCAGGCTTGCCGACTGCCCTATCACGTCACCGACGCCGAAGGCCGCTTCATTGCCCACGACAAGCATGTGCTGTCGATGAAAGACAACAACCAAAGCGACAACCTCGCGGCTTTGGTAGACGCTGGCGTGAGAAGCTTCAAAATTGAAGGCCGCTACAAAGACATGGCCTATGTCAAAAACATCACCGGTCACTACCGCGTGTTGATCGACGAGTTGATCGAAGCTCGCCAATACTCGGCTGACCCAGAGCGCCCACCCATCAGTCGCGCATCGAGTGGCAACACCACTTTGTTCTTCACGCCCAACCCAGAGCAAAACTTCAACCGCGAATTCACCGACTACTTTGTGCAAGGCCGCAAAGAAGACATTGGCGCGTTTGACTCACCCAAGAACCCAGGCATTGTGCTGGGAGAGGTGGTCAGCACGGGCCCTAACTGGCTAGAAGTGCAGCCCTATGACCCAGCCACGGTGTTGCACAACGGCGACGGCCTGTGCTACTACGATCTTCAAAAAGAACTGGTGGGCGTGGCCATCAACCGCGCAGAACCCAACTCCAAAAAAGGCGCGCCAACCAACACATGGCGCCTGTTTCCCAAAGACCCGATGGCGGGTTTTCGCGATTTGCGCGCAGGCATGGTCATCAACCGCAACCGCGACATGGATTGGGTGCGTGGTCTTGAAAAAAATTCCAGCGAACGACGCATAGGCGCATGGGTCGAGTTTGCCGAAACGCCGCAGGGCTTTGTGCTCAGTCTCACCGATGAAGACGGCCACTCGGCCAGCGCCACCCTTGTCTGCCCCAAAGAACTCGCCAAAGATGCGGTGCGCAACGATGCCAGCCTACGCGAGCACCTGAGCAAGTTTGGCGCAAGTGTGTTTGACTTGCTGAACCTTCAAATCAAGCTCAGCCAAGCTTGGTTTGTGCCTGCCTCATCGCTCAATGCCTTGCGTCGTGATGCTGTGGCCGCGCTCGAGCAAGCGCGTCTAGACGCTTATGCGCGTCCCCAACGCGCTGCCGCCCTTGAGCCACCTGTCAGCTACCCTGAAGATTCGCTCACCTATTTGGCCAACGTCTACAACCAAAAAGCCCACGACTTCTATGCCAAACACGGCGTTCAAGTGATTGAAGCCGCTTATGAAAGCCATGAAGAGCTGGGCGAAGCCAGCTTGATGATCACCAAACACTGCGTGCGCTTCAGCATGAGCCTGTGCCCCAAACAAGCCAAGGGCGTCACAGGGGTTCAAGGCACGATCAAGGCCGAGCCGCTGATGCTGATCAACGGCAGCGAAAAGCTCACCTTGCGTTTTGACTGCAAGCCCTGCGAAATGCATGTGGTGGGCAAGATGAAAAAGTCGGTGCTCAACCAACGCATCAAAGAGATGGCTGAGTCACCGATCACGTTTTACAAAACGCGTTGATCACCCCACCCACTGACGCGCATTGCGCCACATGCGCATCCAAGGGCTGAACGCCTCCATGCCGCCTGTTGCGCCCAAGTCGGTCCAGCTCATCTGCACATTACGAAACACCCGCTCGGGGTGCGGCATCATCGCGGTAAAGCGACCATCGGCTGTGGTGACGGAGGTCAATCCACCTGCGCTGCCGTTGGGGTTGAATGGATAGGCTTCGGTCGCAGCACCGTGGTTGTCGACAAAGCGCATGGCTGGCAATGCTTTGGCAGCATGGCCGCGTTGACTGAAGTTGGCATAGCCTTCCCCATGGGCCACGGCAATCGGCAAACGCGCACCGGCCATGCCTGCGAAGAACAAAGAAGGTGACTCCAACACTTCCACCATGCTCAAACGTGCTTCAAAGCGTTCGCTTTGGTTGGTGGTGAAGCGTGGCCAATCTTGTGCGCCAGGAATGATCTCGGCCAACTCGGCAAACATTTGGCAACCGTTGCACACGCCCAAACCAAAAGTGTCGGTGCGTGCAAAGAACTGCTGCATTTGCTCAGACAACACAGGATTGAAGGTGATGCTACGCGCCCAGCCAATGCCAGCACCCAAGGTGTCGCCATAGCTAAAGCCGCCGCAGGCCACCAAGCCTTTGAAGTCTTGCAGCTTGGCACGGCCGGTTTGCAGGTCGGTCATGTGCACGTCATACGCATCAAAGCCAGCTTGTGCAAACGCATAGGCCATCTCTACATGTGAGTTGACACCTTGCTCGCGCAGCACGGCCACTTTGGGTTTGACGGCCAGGTTGATGAAGGGCGCTGCCACGTTGTCGGTGATGCCGGCTGGCAAATGCACATGCATGCCGGGGTCGGCGGGGTTGCCAACGGCGGCGTGCTCGGCGTCGGCACACACCGGGTTGTCGCGCTGTTGGCAAATTTTCCAGCTCACGCTGTCCCACACTTGGTGCAAGTCAGCCAGCTTGGCGGTGAACACTTCTTTGGTGTCGCGCCACACGCTGATGGCGCCTTTGCCGTGGTCCAGCGCCGCCGATGCGGGGCGTGTCTTACCCACGAAATGGCTGTGCTTCGAGAGGCCATGTTCGCGCAAGGTTTGCATCACTTCGTTGCGTTCAGATGTGCGCACCTGCAGCACCACCCCCAACTCTTCGTTGAACAAAGCTTGCAGCGTCAGCTCTTCACGACGAGCGCTTACCTGTGATGCCCAGTTTTTGGTGTCGCCATACTCAGCGCGGCTGTCGTGAATGCCGTCGCCTTCGGTGATCAGCATGTCCACATTCAGCGCCACGCCCACTTGACCGGCAAAAGCCATTTCGCACACAGCGGCCATCAATCCGCCGTCGCTGCGGTCGTGGTAGGCCAAGATCTTGCCTTGCGCGCGCAGCGCATTGACAGCGTTGACGAGCTTGACCAAGTCCTGCGCATCATCGAGGTCTGGCACTTGTTCGCCTGCTTGGTTCAGCACTTGGCCCAAAATGCTGCCGGCCATGCGGCGCAAGCCCGAGCCCAACTGCACCAGCACCAAGGTGGTGTCTTCGGTGTTGTTGAGTTGTGGCGTGAGCGTGCCACGCACATCAGCGATGGACGCAAACGCGCTGATGATCAGGCTGACTGGCGAGGTCACTTTTTGGGTCTCGCCGTTCTCGATCCACTGCGTGCGCATGGACAAACTGTCTTTGCCCACGGGGATCGAAATACCCAAAGCTGGGCAAAGCGCCAGGCCCACAGCCTTGACCGTGTCATACAAAGCCGCGTCTTCACCGGGTTCGCCGCAAGCGGCCATCCAATTGGCGCTGAGCTTGACGCGGGGCAACTCAATCGGTGCAGCCAACAAGTTGGTGATGGCCTCTGCCACGGCCATGCGGCCTGAGGCGGGTGCATCGAGCGAAGCCAGCGGCGTACGCTCACCCATGCTCATGGCCTCACCCGCGAAACTTTGAAAATCGGCCAAGGTCACAGCCACGTCGGCCACCGGCACTTGCCACGGGCCGACCATTTGGTCGCGGTGCGTCAAGCCGCCCACGGCGCGGTCGCCAATGGTGATGAGGAATCGTTTGCTGGCCACCGTGGGGTGGCTCAACACCTGGATGACGGCCTCTTGCAAGTTCACACCCGTCAGGTCCATGGGTTCGCTGGTGCGTTCAACGCGCGTCACATCGCGGTGCATCTTGGGTGGTTTGCCCAGCAGCACGTTCATGGGCATGTTGACGGCCGCCTCTGCACTGGCACCTGTGTGGTGAGCCAGCACCGCATCTTCATGGGCAACTGTCAAGTGACGCGCTTCGGTGGCCACACCTACCACCGCAAACGGGCAACGCTCGCGCTCGCAAAAGGCTTTGAACAGTTCCAGTGACTCTGGCGCAATCGCCATCACATAGCGCTCTTGACTTTCATTCGACCAAATTTCTTTGGGGGCCAAGCCCGATTCTTCCAGCGGCACAGCGCGCAAATCAAAGCGTGCGCCACGGCCTGCGTCGTTGGTGAGTTCTGGAAACGCGTTGGACAAACCGCCTGCACCCACATCGTGAATCGCGAGGATGGGGTTGCCCCTAGCAGAGGGGCCTGCGTCTCGGCCTTGCGCCCAGCAATGGTTGATCACCTCTTGCGCACGCCGCTCAATTTCGGGGTTGCCGCGTTGCACCGAATCAAAGTCGAGCGCAGCCGCGTTGGTGCCGCTGGCCATTGAACTGGCCGCGCTGCCGCCCATGCCAATGCGCATGCCGGGGCCGCCGAGTTGAATGAGCAAGCTGCCTGCAGGAAACTGAATCTTCTGGGTTTGTTCGCTGTCAATCACGCCCAAGCCGCCCGCAATCATGATGGGCTTGTGGTAGCCGCGTGTCACGCCAGCCACCTCTTGCTCGTACTCGCGGAAGTAGCCCGTCAGGTTGGGACGGCCAAACTCGTTGTTGAACGCCGCGCCCCCCAAGGGGCCCTCCAGCATGATTTGCAAAGCGCTGGCCATGTGCGAGGGGCGGCCCAACTTGCTGTCCCACAGCTTAGACACCGTGAAGCCCGACATGCCGGCCTTGGGCTTGGAGCCACGGCCTGTGGCGCCCTCATCTCGGATCTCGCCGCCGTTGCCCGTGGAGGCACCTGGGTAAGGCGAAATGGCGGTGGGGTGATTGTGGGTTTCGACCTTCATCAACACATGGTTGGTGGCTAAGACGGATGTGTACTGAGGCAAGTCTTTGCCATTGTTGGTGGCGAGAAAGCGCTCAACCTGGTGGCCTTGCATGATGGAGGCGTTGTCCGAATACGCCACCACCGTGTATTGGGGGCTGGTCTTCTCGGTGTGGCGAATCATGCCAAACAAGCTGTGCGCTTGCGCTTGGCCGTCGATGGTGAACTCGGCATTGAAAATCTTGTGGCGGCAGTGCTCGCTATTGGCTTGCGCGAACATCATCAGCTCCACATCGGTGGGGTTGCGCTTGAGCTGAGTGAAGGCGTTCACCAAATACGCCATCTCGTCCTCGGCCAAGGCCAAGCCCCAGCGTATGTTGGCGTCTTGCAAAGCAGCTTCGCCCCCATGGAGCACGTCTACTTGCTCCATCGGCGCGGGGTGTAGTTCGGTGAACAAGCCCAGCGCTTCGTCGCGCGTACGCATCACAGACTCGGTCATGCGGTCGTGCAACACATCGGCCACAGCCAGCAGTTGTTCGGGTGTGAGCGTGGCCTTGCTCAGCAAGCCCTCTTTGAGCTGGATGTGGAACTCGGTGATGCGCTCCACGCGCTTGAGCTGCAAACCGCAGTTGTGCGCAATGTCGGTGGCCTTCGATGCCCAAGGCGAGACCGTCCCAAAACGTGGCGTGACCACCAGCAAAGTGGCTGCTGGGGCAAGGTGTGCGGGCTCGCCGTAAGTCAACAAAGCGGCAAGCGTGTGCTGCTGCTTGGCGTCCAGCATGGCCTCGGTGGCTGCCAGATGCACAAAGCGCGCGCTAAGACCTTTGATTTGTGGAGAAATAGCGGCCAAACGGGGCAAGAGCTGTTGAACACGGAAATCGCTGAGAGCGTTGCCGCCTTCGAAAATGCTGAGGTGCAGGGACACGAGGGAGCCTTGAGAAAAAGACAGATATCTGTTTGCGCCGGGCCGCTGACTGGGGCTGGTCGGCAATGCAGTGATTTTACGTGGCGCGAGAGGGCATTTGTACACAATTCACGCGCATGGGAGATGTATTTCAACGAATGGGATAATTGCCAGCATGACCATCTCTATCAAAGACGCCCAAGGCGCACAAGGCATGCGCATCGCAGGCAAACTGGCCTCCGAAGTTCTCGATTTCATCACCCCGCACGTGGTGCCCGGCGTGACAACCAACCAGCTCGACCAACTCTGCCACGACTACATCACCCAAGTCCAGCATGCCATTCCCGCCCCGCTCAACTACAACCCCAGCGGTGACAACCCCTATCCCAAGTCCATCTGTACCTCCATCAACCATCAGGTGTGCCACGGCATTCCCAATGACAAGCCGCTGAAAAAAGGCGACACACTCAACATCGACATCACCGTCATCAAGGACGGTTGGCATGGTGACACCAGCCGAATGTTTGCGGTAGGCGAGGTGTCGATTGCGGCCAAGCGTTTGTCCAAGTTGACATTTGAGGCCATGTGGCACGGCATCATCAAGGTCAAGCCCGGCGCGCGTTTGGGCGATATTGGCTTTGCCATTCAACGCTTTGCCGAAGGCCATGGTTTTTCGGTGGTGCGCGAGTTTTGTGGCCACGGCATTGGCCAGGTGTTCCATGAAGAGCCACAAGTGCTGCACTATGGAAAAGCAGGCACTGGCGAGACGCTGCAAGAGGGCATGACCTTCACCATCGAGCCCATGATCAACGCGGGTAAAAAAGACATCAAAGAGCTGGGCGATGGCTGGACCATCGTCACGCGCGACCACTCGTTGTCGGCCCAGTGGGAACACACTGTCTTGGTCACCGCCACCGGCTATGAGGTGTTGACTTTGTCGGATGGCAGTCCCGCCCTGCCCGATTTTGTCACCACCACCTGCTGTTGAGCACCCAGCGATGAATGCCAAGGCCCATCTTTACCGTCAGGACAAGGCGGCTTTGCTGCTGGCTTGCTCTGACTCCAGCACCTCGCGCAGTGTGAAAACCTTGTTGCACACCTTGTGCAACATGACGGACGACACCCTGCGCACGCTATGGGACGCTGCGGGCTTTGACAGCCACTTGTGTTTGGCCGCTGTGGGCGGCTATGGGCGTGGCGAGCTGTATCCGTATTCCGATGTGGATGTGCTGTTGCTCATGGACGATGGCACATCGCCCGAAAAAGACGAGGTGCTCAAAGCACAGATTGAAAAGTTCATTGGCAGTTGCTGGGACACGGGCCTAGAAATTGGAGCCAGCGTGCGCACCGTGTCCGAGTGCGTGCAAGAAGCTTCAGCCGACATCACCATTCAAACATCCTTGCTAGAGGCGCGCTTTTTGGTGGGAAGCGTCAAGCTGTTCAAGAACTTTCAAAAACAATACGTCCAAGCACTCGAGCCCAAAGCATTTTTCTTAGCGAAAACTGCAGAAATGCGACAACGTCACGTCAAGTTTGAAAACACGCCTTATTCGCTTGAGCCCAACTGCAAAGAGTCGCCCGGAGGCCTGCGCGATTTGCAAGTGGTGTTGTGGGTTGCCAAGGCTGCAGGCTTGGGCGACAGCTGGGAGAGCTTGGGTCGAAAAGGCTTGGCCACAGAATTTGAGGTGAAACAACTCAAGCGCAACGAGGCCGTGTTGGCGCTGATTCGCACCCGTTTGCATTTGGCGGCCAAGCGGCGCGAAGACCGCTTGGTGTTTGACCTGCAACACGCCGTGGCCCAAAGCTTGGGTATGGGCGTGGCGCAAGACGGCACGCTCAACGCCCGCATGGCCAGCGAAGCGTTGATGAAGCGTTATTACTGGGCCGCCAAAGCAGTCACGCAACTCAACCAAATTTTGCTGCTCAACATTGAAGAGCGCTTGCATGGCAACACCCAAGTGCTTCAACCCATCAACCCGCGCTTTGCCGAAAAAGCGGGCATGTTGGAGGTGCTCAACGATGAGGTGTATGTGAATGAACCACACGCCATCTTGGAAACCTTTTGGCTGTACGAATCAACCCCCGGCATCAAAGGTTTATCAGCGCGAACCTTGCGGTCTCTCTACAACGCACGCGGTTTGATGAACGCACAATTTCGCCAAGACCCCGTGAACCGAGCGATGTTTCTGCGTATTTTGCAAGCCCCTGCTGGCATCACCCATGCGTTGCGCTTGATGAACCAAACATCGGTTCTAGGTCGCTACCTTTGGCCTTTCCGTCGCATCGTCGGGCAAATGCAGCATGACTTGTTCCATGTGTACACGGTGGATCAACACATTTTGATGGTGCTGCGCAATGTGCGCCGCTTCTTCATGGCCGAGCACGCACATGAGTATCCGTTTTGCTCGCAACTGGCAGCTGGCTGGGACAAGCCATGGCTTTTGTTGGCAGGTGCCTTGTTTCACGACATCGCTAAAGGCCGAGGCGGCGACCACTCGCAACTTGGACGCTTTGAGGTGCGCAGATTTGCCCGCGATCATCAGATCGCCAAAGAAGACGCCAAGCTCATCGAGTTCTTGGTGGCAGAGCATTTGACGATGAGCCACATTGCCCAAAAACAAGATTTGAGCGACCCCGACATCATCCAAGCCTTCGCCCGTCGTGTGGGCAACGAGCGCAACCTCACTGCTTTGTACTTGCTCACAGTGGCCGACATTCGCGGCACCAGCCCCAAGGTCTGGAACGCTTGGAAAGGCAAACTGCTCGAAGACCTCTACCGCCACACCCTGCGTGCTTTGGGGGGGCGAGCGCCCGATGCAGACGCTGTCATTGAGGCTCGTAAAACCGAAGCCCTCACCCTGCTTGCGCTTTATGCGCTGCCATTTGAAGCACACAAAGACTTGTGGGCGACCTTGGATGTGGGTTATTTCATGCGCCACGAAGCCGCGGACATTGCCTGGCACACACGCCAGTTATCGCGCAGCCTGTCTATCGCCAAAACACAAAACAAAGCCATGGATGTGACGGTGCGTGCGCGTCCGTCTTCGGTAGGTGAAGGCTTGCAGGTCATGGTCTATTCGCCCGACCAGCCCGACTTGTTTGCCCGCATTTGCTTTTACTTTGACCAAGCGGGCTTCAATATTTGGGACGCCAAAGTGCACACCGCCAGCAATGGTTATGCGCTAGACACCTTCCAAGTGGCATGCACCCATCTTGCCGAGCACTCCCGTGATCTCATCAATCTCGTGGAGACTGGCTTGACTGAGACCATCACCCAAGCCAAGCCGCTGCCAAGTGTTGGCAAAGGACGCGCATCACGCCGTGTGAAGAGCTTCCCGATTGCGCCCCGCGTGAGCTTGCAACCGGATGAGCGTGCCCAAAAGTGGTTGTTGAGCATCTCCGCCAGCGACCGCGTGGGCCTGCTCTACAGCATAGCGCGTGTGTTGGCCAACCACCAAGTCAACTTGCTGCTCGCCAAGATCAGCACCTTGGGTGAACGCGTGGAAGATACCTTCTTGATTGACGGCGCAGCTTTGCAGCAAAACAAAGCGCAGTTGGAAATTGAGACGGAGTTGTTAGCGGCTTTGCAGGCTTAATCGTCCGCGTCACGCAAGCCCGGAAACAACACTTCTGTAAACCCAAAGCGCGAGAAATCGCGCACACGCATAGGGTAGAGCTTGCCAATGAGGTGATCGCACTCATGCTGCACCACCCGCGCATGAAAGCCCTCTACGGTGCGGTCAATCGGGTTGCCGAGCGGGTCAAAGCCTTGGTAGCGCAAACGCTTGAAACGCGGCACCACACCACGCAAGCCCGGCACAGACAAGCACCCTTCCCAGCCGTCTTCTTCCTCGTCGCCGAAAGGGGTGAGCACTGGGTTGATCAGCACCGTATATGGCACCACGGGTGCATCGGGATAGCGCGGGTTCACCTCACCTGAGCCAAACACCACCACTTGCAAGTCCACACCAATTTGCGGCGCGGCCAAGCCTGCGCCATTGGCGGCCAGCATGGTGTCGTCGAGGTCTTGGAGTAGATCGTGTAGCTCGGGCGTATGGAAGGCGGTCACGGGTTGCGCCACGCGCAGCAGTCGTGCGTCACCCATTTTCAAAATTTCACGCACGGTCATGTCAAGTCCTTTCATCCGAGGCGTGTTCAGCCACCAAAGCCAGTAAACCCGCTTCGTCGAGCACTGGGATGCCCAGCTCTTGCGCTTTATCCAGCTTGCTTCCCGCCTCTGCACCGGCCACCACGCAGTGGGTTTTCTTGCTCACACTGCCTGCCACTTTGGCGCCCAAGGCTTCCAACATTTCTTTGGCCTGGTCGCGGCTGAGCGTGGGCAGTGCGCCAGTCAATACAAAGGTTTGCCCGGCCAGTGGCAGACTTGCACCCGCGGTCGGCTCGCCCTCGGTCCAGGTGACACCGCAGGCCCGCAACTGCTCCACCACTTCGCGGTTGTGAGGCTGGTCAAAGAAGGTGCGCAGGCTCAGCGCCACGATGGGGCCGACGTCGGCCACTTGCAGCAGTTGGTCCACGGTGGCATCCATGATGGCGTCCATCTTGCCGAAATGCCGCGCCAGCTCTTTGGCCGTGGCCTCGCCCACATGGCGAATGCCTAGGCCAAACAAGAAGCGTGGCAAGGTGGTGTGCTTGGATTTTTCAATGCTGGCCAACACGTTGTTGGCAGATTTTTCAGCCATGCGCTCGAGCGCCACCAGGGCTGTGAAGCCCATGCGGTAGAGATCGGGCAAGGTTTTGACGACGCCTGCGTCCACCAGTTGGTCCACCAATTTATCGCCCAAGTCTTCAATCTCTACCGCGCGGCGATGGGCAAAGTGCAGGATGGCTTGCTTGCGCTGTGCGCTGCAAAACAAGCCGCCGGTGCAGCGGTAATCGGCCTCGCCTTCTTCGCGCACAGCGGGGCTGCCGCAGACGGGGCACTGGTGTTGCATGGTGAACATTTGCGCGTCTTGCAGGCGTTTTTCCAAAAGGACGGACACCACTTCAGGAATCACATCGCCCGCGCGGCGCACCACCACGGTATCCCCCACCCGCACGTCTTTGCGGCGGGCTTCGTCTTCGTTGTGCAAGGTGGCGTTAGTCACAGTCACGCCGCCCACAAACACGGGCGCGAGTTTGGCCACGGGGGTGAGTTTGCCCGTGCGTCCCACTTGCACTTCGATGGCTTGGACGGTGGTGAGTTGTTCTTGTGCGGGGTATTTGTGCGCCACAGCCCAGCGCGGTTCGCGGGTGACAAAACCCAGCTGTCGCTGCGCTGCCAAGCTGTTGACCTTGTAGACCACGCCATCAATGTCAAACGCCAGCGCATCACGCGCTTGGCCCATGCGCTGATGAAAGTCCACCAAGCCTGCAGCACCTTGCACACAGGCGGTTTGTTCGGCCACAGGAAAGCCCCAGGCTTTGAGTTGCATGAGCAAGTCGAAGTGCGTGGCGAATGGCAAATCGCCATGCGCTGTGGCAAACAGGTCTGTGTCTGCAGGGCGTGAGATGTCGCCTAAGCCATAAGCAAAGAAGCTCAAAGGCCGCTGCGCAGCAATGCTGGGGTCGAGCTGCCGCACCGCACCAGCGGCGGCGTTGCGCGGGTTGACAAATGTTTTTTCACCCTTTTCACCCGCTGCAATGCGCGCGCGTTGGCGCTCGTTCAAGGCTTCAAAGTCAGCGCGTGCCATGTAGACCTCGCCGCGTACCTCCAGCACCTTGGGTGCGTCGCTGGGCAAGCGCAAAGGAATTTGGCCAATGGTGCGGATGTTTTGAGTCACCTCTTCTCCCATTTCACCGTCACCGCGTGTGGCGGCTTGCACCAACACACCGTTTTCGTAGCGCAAGCTCATCGCCAGGCCATCAAACTTCAGCTCAGCCACATAGTCCACCAAGGGGTCGCCGTCGGTCAGGCTCAGCTCTTTGCGGATGCGTGTGTCAAAAGCCTCTGCGCCGCTGGCTTGGGTGTCGGTCTCGGTGCGGATGCTGAGCATGGGCACCCTATGTTTGACGCTGACAAAACTGTCGAGCGGTTGGCCGCCCACGCGCTGGGTGGGCGAATCAGGTGTGAGGAGCTCGGGGTGTGCGGCTTCCAGCGCTTGCAGCTCTTTGAATAAGCGGTCGTATTCGGCATCGGGAATGGTGGGCGCGTCCAGCACGTGGTACTGGTGACCATGGTGGTGGAGTTGTTCGCGCAGTGCTGCGGCGCGGGCAGCGGTGCTCATGCGGCGTGACCTTGCAATTAACTGAACAAGCGACGCGCTTGGGGCGAGCCAGCTGACAAGTCACGGGCCTCGAGCGTGTCGTACAAAGCCAGCAAGTCACGGGCAATGGCACCGATGGCGACCTCAGACAAAGGCTGGCCGTTGTCATCCGAGATGGCGCCGTCCATCACGCGCGCCAATTCGTAGGCGGTTTGAATCATGCGGGCATAAGGCTCTTCTTTGCGCTCGACTTGCGGCACATCAAGCGATAAGGCAAGTTCGTAAATCGCCGATTGGGTGGGGTCTTCCGACATTGCAGCTTGCGAGTCAAAGGTCAAACCCAAGATCGGCGGCAAGCCGTGCACTGGCGCAGGCACCACCATGCGGCCTGGCAAGACGCCAGCGATGAAGCCCAAGCGTGCGGCGTTTTGCTGCACGTAGCCGGGGCTCCATGCGGCCTTGGTCGCTTTCAAGGTAAAGCTCAGTTGTGCGTCATGGGCGCTGGCAAAGCTGTCTAGTTCGCGAGCACGGGCCACTTCTTCCAACATGTCTGGAAACTCTGGCGCGCCGTTGATGGCGTCCGCAAAATGCTGTGTCTTGGTGACGAATTCAGAAAACTCAATTTCGTTCAAGGCGCCTGTGCGGTTAGCCAGTTGCACGCCTGACTGAAATGCGCTGTAGCGCAAACCGTGGCGAGGTTGCTCCCACAAGCCAGTGTCTGCATTGAGGCCTTCCACACTGAACAGCTTGCTGCCCACGCGGCGCGTCGCTGGCAGCGCAGCAATCGCAGCATCACCAGAGATTGGTGAATCAATTTCAACCGCAGCAATGACGTCAATCAACGCGTCTAAGGCGGGGCGTTTTTCAGGTTGTGGCAACTCAGCGCCTGCCGTGTCCATGACCTTGGCTACCGCGGGCGACATCGTGGGCGTGTTCACGGTATGCGCGGCAGAAGATGGCTGAGCTGCTCGTTCGGCGGCCAATTTGGCGGTTTCCGCTTTGCTTTGCGCAATGCGAGCCATTTCGGCCTCATCGGGCACGCGTTGGGCGTGGGCGGTGGCTTCTTCCATCATGCTGCGCGCCATATCTGAGACGGGGTCTAGGCTGCCGCTGGTCTTGTAAGTGGGAGCCAGTGGGTTGGCTGCCAGGTCGGATGCGTTGTGCGCCTCGTTGGCAGGTGCTGGATCAAACGAAGGTTCTTGGTCTTGATGGGTCAAGAAAGAAGGAGACACAGACAGCGTTTCTTGCAGCGTCGGCTCGGCCTGGCGGGGTTTGTTTTTACGTGAGGTCCAAGCGCTGTGCGCAACCACGCCTGCAAGGACCACGCCACCTGCAATCGCTAAACCAATTTGAAGAGTGCTCATGTTTTTATTGTGCTATCAAACGGCATCGACTAGGGTCACTGCGGACTCCATGTCCACCGCAACAATGCGGGAAACGCCTTGCTCTTGCATGGTCACACCAATGAGTTGCTCCGCCATTTCCATCGCAATTTTATTGTGTGAAATGAAAAGGAATTGCGTTTCTTTGGACATGCTCGACACCAGCTTGGCATAACGTTCGGTATTGGCGTCATCGAGTGGCGCATCCACCTCGTCAAGTAAGCAAAACGGTGCTGGGTTGAGTTGAAAAATAGCAAACACCAAGGCAATTGCGGTGAGCGCTTTTTCACCTCCTGAGAGCAAGTGGATGGTTTGATTTTTCTTGCCGGGTGGCTGGGCCAGCACTTGCACGCCAGCGTCCAAAATTTCATCGCCCGTCATCACCAAGCGCGCATGACCGCCGCCGAACAACTCGGGAAACATGCGGCCAAAGTGTTCATTGACTTGCCTGAAAGTGCCGCCCAAGAGCTCGCGTGTTTCACCATCAATCTTGCGAATGGCGTCTTCGAGCGTGTTCATCGCGTCGGTCAAGTCTTTGGTTTGCGCGTCCAAGAATTGCTTGCGTTCACTGGCGCTGGCCAATTCTTCCAAGGCAGCCAAGTTCACAGCGCCCAAGGCGGCGATTTCGCGGTGTAACCGGTCAATCTCGCCTTGCAACCCCCCCAAGCGCACATGGTTGGCCGAGATGGAGGCTGACACCGCTTCGAGGTCGGCCGCGGCGTCAGCCAGCAACTGTGTGTACTGCTCAAGACCCAAGCGAGCGGCTTGCTCTTTGAGTTGGAACTCGGTGATGCGTTGGCGCAAGGGTTCTAGCTCCCGCTCGAGTTGCAAACGGCGCTCGTCGCTGGCACGCAACTTGGTGGTGAGCTCGTCATAATCGCTGCGCTTGGCACCCAGGGAGGCTTCGCGCTCCATCTTGATGTTGAGTGCATTTTGTAAGCCTGCTTGGGCAGCAGCATCGGTCAAGCGAGTGAGGTCTTCTAGCACGCGTTGTTCTTCGCTGGCGACCGAAGCCGCTTGTTGCGAGGCTGTGTCGATGATGCGTTTGAGTTCTGCTTCACGCGTGGCCAAGCTGCGTTGGGCAAACTGAGCTTCTTGGGCTTGGCGCTCCAAGCTGCGTTGTTGTTCTCGGCTGTCGCTCAGCTGGCGTTCGGCTTGGATCACCGCATCGTCTAACTGCGCATGCCGCTCTTGGCTGTCTGCCAGTTGCATGTCGAGTTCTTCAAAACGAACCTCCGCCCAGGCACGGCGCGCTTGCAAGTCGGCCAATTGGGTTTGGACCTCGGCCAAATCACCGCTGATTTGTTCGCTGCGCGCGCGGGTTTGCTCAGCCAATTGGCTCAGGCGCAGGGTCTCCACTTGCAACACGTGGGCTGAAGCCTGCGCTGCGGTAGCTTCGGCGCGGATGCTAACCAAACGCTGAGAGGACTCGCTGTAAGCAGCCTCAGCGCGGATCAAGGTGTGACGGGCTTCGTCTGCAATGAGGTGTTGGGCCTTGCTGCGCTTGTCGAGGTTGTCAATCTCTTGGGCACGCGCCAATAAACCGGATTGCGCATTGTCTTGCGCGTAAAAGCTCACACTGTGTGCGCTGATGGCGTGGCCGCTTGGGACATAAATCACTTGGCCCGCTACCAAGCTGGCGCGTTTGGCCAAAGCTTCGTCTAGGTTGGGCGCGGTAAAGCAGCCATTGAGCCAGTCGCTCAACAGGGCTTTTTGGGCCACATCGTTCAAGCGCAAGAGGGATGAAAGCAAAGGCAGCGCGGTAGGCGAATCTTGCGAAGGGCCCTGCGGCAAAGGATTAGAAGCGCTCGGTGGGGTGTAAAAAGCCAGCTTGGCGGGCGGTACATCGGTTTGAAAAGCGCGCACGATGTCCAAGCGAGAAACCTCTAGCGAGGCCATGCGCTCGCGCAAGGCAGCCTCCAAGGCGTTTTCCCAGCCCGTTTCAATGTGGATACGGCTCCACAACGCCTGCAAACCTTCCAAGCCGTGCTTGGCGAGCCAAGGCTTGAGCTTGTCGTCGGTCTGCACCTTTTCTTGCAGCGCTTTGAGAGCTTCCAAGCGGGCCGATAAATCGGCTTGCTTCGATTGCTCGGCATTCACCGCTTGTTGTGCAGTGCGGCGTGCCTCGTCTAGCGCTGGCACGTGGGCTTGCAGCTCTTCGAGCTGAGCAGCCGTCACTTCGGCGTGAGATAGGGCTTCTTGCAGTTGATCTTTGAGCTTGTTCAAGTGCAGCTCATCGGGAGCGTCCAGGGCATTTTTGTCGGTACTCAAGCGCTCTTGGCGGGCGTGGGTGTTGCGGCTTTGCTCTTCGATGTTGCGCTGGTCAGCGGCCAACACTTGAATCTGCTGCTGCACTTGCACCACGCTCGCACGTTGTTCGTTGCTGCGTTGCTGGGCGACACGCAGGGCTTCTTGCTGCTCGGGCAGTTGCATGGCCAGCTCTTGCACTTGCGCGGCAAGCATCACGGCTTTTTCTTCGCTGTCTAGGCCCAAGGCAGCCAAGTTTTCTATCTCTTGTTGGGCAGTTTCAGACTGCGACTGCCAATGCGCTGTTTGTTCTTTGATTTGAATCAGGCGCGCCTCGGCGCGTTGGCGGCCTTCAACCACAAAGCGAATTTCGGCTTCCAAACGACCCACTTCGGCACTGGCTTCATACAAGGCGCCTTGCGCTTGGTTGACTTGGTCACCTGCCACATAGTGAGCTTGGCGCACGGCTTCTAGGTCGGCTTCGATGTTGCGCAGGTCGGCAATGCGCGACTCAAGCGCGTTGACCGCTTGGTCCGCTTGGGTTTTGATGGCCAGTTGGTCGGCTTGGGCCTCGGCACGGCGCAAGAACCAAAGCTGGTGCTGCTTCAAGCCCACATCCGTTTGCAAGGCGTGGTAGCGCTGGGCCACCACCGCCTGCTTTTCGAGCTTTTCAAGGTTGGCGTTCAACTCGCGCAAGATGTCCTCCACGCGGGTCAAATTCTCGCGGGTGTCACTTAAGCGGTTTTCGGTTTCGCGGCGTCTCTCTTTGTATTTGGAAACGCCCGCTGCTTCTTCGAGGAACAAACGCAGTTCTTCGGGCTTGGATTCAATGATGCGGCTGATCGTGCCCTGACCAATGATGGCATAAGCGCGTGGTCCAAGCCCAGTGCCCAAAAACACGTCTTGCACATCACGGCGACGCACAGCTTGGTTGTTGATGTAGTAGCTTGAGCCGCCATCACGTGTGAGCACGCGCTTGACTGCGATTTCTGGAAACTGGCTCCACTGGCCGCCAGCGCGGTGGTCGGCGTTGTCAAACACCAGCTCGACGCTGGCACGGCTGGCCGCTTTGCGGGTGTTGGTGCCGTTGAAAATCACGTCTTGCATGGACTCGCCACGCAGCTCTGAGGCCTTGCTCTCACCCAGCACCCAACGCACGGCGTCCATGATGTTGGATTTGCCGCAACCGTTGGGGCCCACCACACCGACCAGTTGACCAGGCAGCAGAAAATTGGTGGGGTCCACAAAGGACTTGAAACCCGATAACTTGATTGAATTCAGACGCACTGAAAAGCCTCTCTAGACACAGACTCGATCATAAAGCGCTGTGGCACGAGCGAACTTCAACCAGCAAGCCCTCCAAACTGGGTACTAATGCAGTAAAGACAGGACCCGTCACCTCCAGCGGCATGTCTCGGCTGGTTTGGTAGAGCTCGGTCATGGCTTGGGCCAAAGTCGGTGTGGCAAACAAAGGCATGAAGCCTTTCAAGACATGCAGCGAATGCGACACTTTCAAGGGGTCAGCGTTGGCTAAACCGGCACGAATGATGCCCATCTCTTGGCTCAAACTTTGTTCAAACGTCATCACCAACTCGCGGAGTTGGTCGGCCTCGAAAGCAAATTCTTTGGCACGGGTCAAATCAAGCAAGGAATTAGTAGGCATAGCGTTCAGTTGGAGTGACAAGCGCGGGGATAATAGCAGCCATGAACCCCCTTCTTTCGCGTTTGCAGCCCTATCCGTTTGAGCGGCTCAAGCAACTATTCTCCACCGTCACCCCAAACCCTGCTTATGCGCCAATCAGCCTGGGCATTGGCGAGCCACGCCACGCCACGCCTGAGTTGGTCTTGGCAGCGTTGTCCAAAGCCACCGCTCAGTTGGCTGCCTACCCTGCCACGGCGGGTCTGCCAGCCTTGCGCGAATCGTGCGTGAAATGGATGCAGCGCCGCTACGGTTTGAAGTTGGACGCTGCCACCCAAGTGTTGCCCGTCAATGGCTCTCGCGAGGCCTTGTTTTCATTTGTGCAAACCGTGATTGACCCCACGCGTGAAGCGGTGGTGGTCTGCCCCAACCCGTTCTACCAAATCTACGAAGGTGCTGCTCTTTTGGCGGGTGCCACTCCTTTTTATGCGCCTAGCGACCCGGCGCTCAACTTCAACGTCAACTGGGACAGCGTGCCTGACGAGGTGTGGGCCAAAACGCAGCTGCTGTTTGTGTGCTCACCTGGCAACCCCACTGGCGCTGTGATGCCCATGAGCGATTGGGAAAAACTGTTTGCCTTGAGCGATCAATATGGTTTTGTGATTGCCAGCGACGAGTGCTACAGCGAGATTTATTTCCGCGAGGAAGCGCCCTTGGGTGGCCTAGAAGCCGCAGCAAAATTGGGCCGCACAGATTTTAAAAACTTGGTGGCTTTCACCAGCTTATCCAAACGCAGCAATGTGCCCGGCATGCGCAGTGGTTTTGTGGCGGGCGACGCCCACATCTTGAAGCAATTTTTGCTGTATCGCACCTACCACGGCTCTGCCATGAGCGGCATGGTGCAAGCCGCCAGCGTGGCCGCTTGGGATGACGAAGCCCATGTGGTGGCCAACCGCGAGCAATACCGCCAAAAGTTTGCAGCGGTCACGCCCTTGCTCGCCCAAGTGATGGATGTGCGCTTGCCTGATGCTGGTTTTTACCTCTGGGCTGCAGTGCCAAAACACAAGGCCGCCAACAGTGGCGTGGGCGATGATGTGGCTTTCGCTCGTGACTTGCTGGCTCAATACAATGTCACCGTGCTGCCGGGCAGCTACTTGGCGCGTGAGGGCCGAGGCCTTGGCGGAGCCAATCAAGCCAACCCCGGCGCAGGTCGAATTCGCATGGCCTTGGTGGCCGAAACCGCCGAGTGCTTAGAAGCCGCGCAACGCATCGTGGCGTTCATCCAAAACAACCATTCTTAATTTATTTCAACGTAGAGAAGACAACCATGACTCAACACCAACTCCAACACGTCATCGACAACGCCTGGGACAACCGCGCCAACATCAGCGCGACCGACGCATCCAAAGATGTGCGCGATGCCGTGAACCACGTGATTGCCGAATTGAACGCAGGCCGCTTACGCGTCGCTACCCGCGAAGCGGTGGGCCAATGGACAGTTCACCAATGGCTCAAGAAAGCGGTCTTGCTGTCTTTCCGTTTGAATGACAACCGCGTCATGAGGGCTGGCGACTTGGCCTTTTACGACAAAGTGGACACCAAGTTTGCCCATTTGAGCGAAGACGAAATGAAAGCCGCAGGCGTGCGCGTGGTGCCACCCGCTGTGGCGCGTCGCGGTAGCTTCGTTGCTGCGGGTGCGATTTTGATGCCCTCTTACGTCAACATCGGTGCCTATGTGGACAGCGGCACCATGGTGGACACCTGGGCCACCGTGGGCTCTTGTGCACAAATCGGCAAGAACGTGCACTTGTCAGGCGGCGTCGGTATTGGCGGCGTGCTGGAGCCTTTGCAAGCCAACCCCACCATCATTGAAGACAACTGCTTCATTGGCGCGCGCTCTGAAGTGGTGGAAGGCGTCATCATTGAAGAAAACTCGGTGCTCGGCATGGGCGTGTTCATTGGCCAATCCACCCCCATTTTTGACCGCGCCACAGGCGAGATCAGCTATGGTCGCGTGGCCTCTGGCTCTGTGGTGGTGGCTGGCAATATTCCTAAAGTGGCCGCCAACGGCGCGCCTTACAGCATGTATGCCGCCATCGTGGTCAAACGCGTGGACGCGCAAACCCGCTCCAAGACGAGCATCAACGATTTGTTGCGCGACTAAATGTCCCGTACCCTGCAGCTCACCGAGCAACTCATCTCGCGCCCGTCGGTCACCCCCGAGGACGCGGGCTGTTTGGACATCATCACCGCGCGGCTTGAGCCGCTTGGGTTTATGTGTGAGCGCATCGACAGCGGCCCTGACAACTTTCGTGTGAGCAACTTGTGGGCGGTCAAACGCAGCGCACATGCAAACGCCAAAACCTTGGTATTTGCTGGCCATACCGATGTGGTACCCACCGGCCCTATTGACAAGTGGACCAGCGACCCCTTCACCCCCAGCCACCGCGACGGCAAACTGTTTGGCCGTGGTGCCAGCGACATGAAAGCGTCATTGGCCGCCATGGTGGTGGCCTGTGAAGAGTTTGCGCAAGCCTGCAAAGTCCCATCCCTGCACATCGCGTTCTTGCTCACCAGCGACGAAGAAGGCCCAGCCTTAGATGGCACGGTCAAGGTGTGCGAGGTCCTCACAGCCCGCGGCGAAAAGCTCGACTGGTGCATTGTGGGCGAGCCCACCTCGGTTGAGCGCACGGGCGACATGATCAAAAACGGCCGCCGCGGCACCATGAGCGGCAAGCTCACCGTCAAAGGCGTGCAAGGCCACATCGCCTATCCGCAACTCGCCAAAAACCCCATTCATTTGCTCAGCCCTGCATTGGCCGACTTGGTGGCGATTGAATGGGACAAAGGCAATGATTTCTTCCCACCCACCAGCTGGCAAGTGAGCAACCTCCACGCAGGCACGGGTGCGAGCAATGTGATTCCAGGCGAATGTGTGGTGGACTTTAATTTCCGCTTTTGTACCGAATCCACGCCAGAGCAATTGCAACAGCGCCTCACCGCTGTGCTGCACCAACACAACTTAGATTTCGACCTCCGATGGACCATCGGCGGCCTGCCCTTTCTCACCACCCCCGGTGACTTGGTCGGTGCTGTGCAACGCGCCATCCGCGACGAAACTGGCATCGACACCGAGCTGTCCACCACCGGCGGCACCAGTGACGGTCGCTTCATCGCGCAAGTCTGCCCACAAGTCATCGAGCTCGGTCCACCCAACGCCACCATCCACAAAATCAACGAGTGTGTGGCCGTGGCTGATTTGGACCCCTTGAAAAATATTTATCGCCGTGTGCTGGAACAGCTGCACGGCTTGGCCCCAGTGGCCAACACGTCCGCCCAATGAACCCATCCATGACACTCAGCGCGCTCATTGCTCAGAGCGCGCATCAGCTTGACGCTGCCCACACCGCAGGCAAGTTGAGCTTCGGCCACGGCACCACCCACGCCGCCGACGAAGCTGCTTGGCTGGTGCTGTGGAAGCTGGGTTTGCCGCTCGACACCGATGTGTCGGACGAGGCGCACCACACAAGCCCCTCTGCAGAGCAAGTTGCACACGTGCAAGCCTTCATCGCCCACCGCATTGCCAGCCGCAAGCCTGCCGCGTACCTGACGCAAGAAGCGTGGCTGCAAGGTGTGTCGTTCTACATCGACGAGCGCGCCATCGTGCCGCGATCACTGATTGCCGAAGTGCTCGCTGAGGGCAGCATTGACCCCTGGCTGGACCCCCACACCAGTCGCGTGCTCGACCTGTGCACGGGCAATGGCAGCTTAGGCATATTGGCGGCATTGGCTTACCCAGACATCACGGTGCTTGGGCTTGATTTGTCCAAAGACGCCTTAGCCGTGGCGCAGATCAACATAGAGCGTCACGGTCTGGCAGGACGCATGACGCTGGCCGAGTCAGATGGCTTGGCCAAAGCCGATGGTGTATTTGATTTGATCTTGTGCAACCCACCGTATGTGAACGCACAAAGCATGTCCGAGCTTCCCGCCGAATTCAAAGCCGAGCCAGCGCTGGCGTTGGCCGGCGGCCAAGACGGCATGGACTTTATTCGCCACATGCTCTGCGACGCCCCTGCACACATGCGCGACAACGCTGTTTTGGTGCTCGAGATTGGCCATGAACGCGATCACTTTGAAGCAGCCTTTCCAAATTTAGATGTCATCTGGCTGTCGACCAGTGCGGGTGACGACCAGGTCTTACTTCTCACCCGCCAAGCGATCACTGAAAGCGCTGTTACCCCATGATCACGATTAAAAATGTCACCTTGCGCCGCAGCGCCAAGGTGTTGCTCGAAGGCGCCAACGTCACCCTCAACCCTGGCGAAAAAGTAGGCCTCGTGGGCCGCAACGGCGCAGGAAAATCCTCGCTGTTTGCCTTGCTCAATGGCAACTTGCAAGAAGACTCAGGCGAGTTCTATATTCCCACCCAATGGCGCATGGGCCAAGTGTCCCAAGACATGCCCGAGACTGAGCAAAGCGCGACCGAGTTTGTGATTGAAGGCGACACGGTGTTGAACGACGCACGTGCCGAAGTGGCCGCTGCCGAAACCACCGACGACGGCGAGCGTTTGGGCAACGCCTACATGGCGCTGTACGACGCGGGTGAGCACGATGCGCAATCACGCGCACAAGCACTCATCTTGGGTCTGGGCTTTAAAACGACAGAGCTAGACAACCCTGTGAACAGCTTCTCGGGGGGTTGGCGCATGCGTTTGCAATTGGCCCGTGCGCTGATGTGCCCGTCTGATTTGTTGCTGCTGGATGAACCCACCAACCACTTGGACTTGGACGCCTTGGTCTGGCTTGAAGCTTGGCTCAAGCGTTATGAGGGCACGATGGTCGTCATCAGCCACGACCGCGAGTTTTTGGATGCAGTGACCAACGTCACCTTGCACATCGACGCAGGCAAGCTGGTGCGCTACGGCGGCAACTACAGCAAGTTTGAAGACATGCGCGCCGAGCAAATGGAGCTGCAACAAAACGCCTTCTCCAAACAGCAAGACAAGATTGCACATTTGCAAAAGTTCATTGCACGCTTCAAGGCCAAGGCCAGCAAAGCCAAGCAAGCGCAAAGCCGCGTCAAGGCCTTGGACCGCATGGAAAAAATCGCGCCCTTGCTGGCCGATGCCGACTTCAGCTTCGAGTTCAAAGAACCCGCCAACTTGCCCAACCCCATGCTGAGCATGCAAGGCGTGAGTGTGGGCTACCCTGCCCCTGCCGACGCGCCTGCAGGCACGCCACCCACGGTCATCGTGCAAAACGTCAGCCGCTCGGTGCTGGCGGGTCAACGCATTGGTATCTTGGGTGCCAACGGTCAGGGTAAATCAACGCTGGTGAAAACCATTGCCCGTGATTTGCAAGCCATCGGCGGCGACATGACCGAAGGCAAAGGCCTGAACATCGGCTACTTTGCGCAACAAGAACTCGACGTCTTGCACCCCGCAGACAATCCGCTCGACCACATGATTGGGTTGGCCAAAAAACTCACCATCGACGGCAAGCTAGCCGGCCAAGCCACCCGCGAGCAAGACTTGCGCAGCTTCCTGGGCCAGTTCAACTTTGGCGGCGACATGGTCAAGCAAGCCGTGGGCAGCATGAGCGGTGGCGAAAAAGCGCGACTCGTGCTGTGTATGTTGGTGTGGCAACGCCCCAACCTCTTGCTGATGGACGAGCCCACCAACCACTTGGACTTGGCCACCCGCGAAGCCCTGAGCATGGCGCTGAACGAATTTGAAGGCACCGTGATGCTGGTCAGTCATGACCGTGCGTTGTTGCGTGCTGTGTGTGACGAGTTCTGGATGGTCTCACGTGGTGGCGTCGAGCCCTTTGACGGCGACTTGGACGACTACCAACGCTACCTGCTGGACGAAGGCAAACGCTTGCGTGCCGAGGCGGTGGCGGCGGCCAATGCTGCGGCATCCAAGCCAGTGCTTGTTGCTGTTGCGCCGCCAGTGGGGTTGGCCAAAGACAATGGCCAGCAGCGCAAAGACATCAACGAGAAAAAACGCCCGTTGAAAAAAGAAATGGATGGCGTTGAAAAATCCATGGCCACGCTCGAGTCTGAAAAAACCGCGCTGCACGACAAACTCGCCACACCCCTGCCCCCGGCTGACATTGCCGACGCAGGTAAACGTCTCAAGGTTGTGGAAGACGAATTGGCCAAGCTAGAGCTGCGTTGGTTAGAGCTGACTGAGGCGATGGAGGCAATTGAAGCCGCGATGGCTTAAATCAGGTGCGCACTGAACTGCGCACTGCACCAAATGCTGGCGGGGAATGAACACAGCCACGCCCAAAAGAATCGGTTCAAGCCAAAAAACCAAAACACCAAGAAGTGAAACAACGCCGCCACAGCGCAAAACACGGCGGCCAAGCGTGGGTCAAGCAAGCTCAAGGGAAACAAAATTTCCCACCCGATGAAGCCCCAAGAGCCCATCATGGCCAGCCACTTGTTGCGCAACGGGTGTGAGGCAGACAGGGGGCCGTAAATGGCGCCGTTCAAAAAAATAGTCAGGGCGGCCCCATTGCGCCACTCAGGGCGCAGCAGCTTGACCGCACCCGACATGAAGTACGAGGTGACGGCCTGAATGGCGATGTACCAAAACCCGGCTTGCCAACCCAACTGCACATGACCCAATGCGTCCATCACTTGCGAAATAAGCAAGCCCGTGAGCACCACCAGTGTAAAAAAATCACTGCCCCCGTTGAACGCGCCACGCCAGCGAACGAGGATGAGCAAGTTGCCGGCAAACAAAAAAACCATCAGGGGCAGCGATGCACCTTGCACCAACAACATAAGCGTCGCTAGCAAGCGCAAGACCAAATGCAGCTGATGCACTTTCGGCTTGAACAGCACATCCAACAAAGCACGCATCGGGGCGTTGGGAATATCTGCACGCTGCAAGTGCCAAGACCAAAACCCATCGTCTGCGGTGTACTTGCCCATGCGCAAATACTCCAAGGTTTGAATGAGCAAGCTCAACGCCAACAACAATTCGGTGGCGCGAATGGCCATCAGCATGCCGCCTCCACGGGCGAAGTCATCATCACATGTGTGTCCACCGTTTCACTGGGGCCATCCAGCACCATGCGCAGCTCAAACTGGCTGTGCGTGAAGTTCAGATCATGTGCACGCAGCACTTGCTCGACCAAGCGCTGCATCATTTGGTAGCTCACCAAAGCGCGTGGATCATCACCCTCGGGCAAGTCGTGCAAGTCAGCCCAAAAGTGGTCCACCATGTTTTGTTGGGCCAGGCCGATGTTGGTGTCGGGGTTGTGTAGCAGATGGTGCAGGCGGCGCACGCGACGCGGGTAGATCAAGACCCAGTCTGACCATTGCAATTCACCGGTTGCCAGTTCAACAGATGAGCGCGCATACAGATGCGGCACATAGCCCACCGCATGAAAGAACTTCCAATTTGGGAAAAACGCGCGCAGCAAAAACAGCCACGGCCCTTTGATGACGGGGGTCTTGATCACCAGCGAGGCAATGAGTACCAAAAAGTAGGCAACAAATAAAACTTCGGTCATGAAGGGGAAATTTTAGGCTTGCTTTACTTGGGCTGTTCGGTGATGACGATGACTGTCTCAATCCCGCCCAGGTTGGCTTTGATCTGAATCGGGAACGCACCAGGCGGCGGCGAAACAGCCACCACTTTTTGGGTCAACGGCTCATAGCGCAACCATTCTGGCAAAGGCTTGCCATCGATTTGGCTCACCGACACTTGTGTGCTCTTGGCCGCTTCTACAGGGAGGTGGTCGGTCAATGCAAAGGTAAAACCTTTGCCAGTGGCAGCAATCTCTGCGGACACCGTCACGGTGACCAAACCGCTTTGTGCCGAGCTAGGCGCGCGGTTGACGCTGATTGAAATATCTGCACCCTTGGGCGTCGCTGCAGGCTCAGCCGCGCTGGCAGCTGGTGAGCCTGCTGCTGGGCTGGTTTTGGCCGCTTGAGCTGGTGCAGCCATGGTTGTCTCTACCCGCACAATCAATGTGCCCGCATTGGTGGCGTTGAGCAATTGAGGGTGGTTGATCATGATGATGCCGCCCTTGTAGACGATGGAGCCCTTCCAAAGGTTGAAAGGATTGAACAGGTCAATTTTGGCCGTGCCAGCGTTGAAGTTCACATCACCGTCGAAGTTGATGCGTCCAGATTGAACGATCTCTCCATCACCACTGTCCACTTTGAGTTTGCCGCCATAGTTTCCAGTCCCTAGATCAACCTTGCCGACGGCGATGAGTTCTGTGTCACCTTCCGTTTTGACCGTGCCAAGGGTCAACGGACCCAAAGTCTTGAGGCTAAATGCACCACTGGTATCCACGCTCACGGATCCCACAAAGCTGTTTGCAGGGTCTGTCAGCTGGACCGCTCCCGCAGAGGCGACGATTTCCGTCACACCACCCACCACGATGGGGCCGACTTGCGTGATGTCACCGCCTGTGGACGTGAGTGAGAGGTCGCCCGTCACGTTGGTAGCGCCCATTTTCAAAGCTGAGCTGCTCACGACAGTGGCATTCGACCACGACCCCCCCCGCGCGGTCACAAACGATAGAGGACCTGCGAAGCTATTTCTTGCACTCGACAACTGAGCCACTTGCGACGTTTTGGTGTGCGCGGTGAACGTGGAAGCTCCCGCGATGTTCATGGTCGTGCCCACGACCTGGGACAAGCCACCATTCACGCCGCCCATGCCAGTGGTGACATTCAGATCGCCAGTGATCGAAATATCGGTCAAAGCTTGCGCGCCTTGACTCATGAGCGTGAGTGCCACGGCGGGGATGGTGGCCGAGACGCGTCCCATGTTAATTTGATTCGCCACCAAGGTGGCTGAGGCGCCGAGGGTGATCGGGTCGTTGTAGGTTTGTGTCCCTGTGGTGGCTACGGTGGGTGCGTTGATGTGCAATGCGCCTGGGGCATCCGTTGTCAACTGAGCAATGCTCACCGCCTTGTCGAACAGGGTCGTGCCGGCGGTGTTGACAGTGAGTGTCTTGTCACCGGTGAGGGTGTTGTTGAAGCTGATGTTGCCAGCGGCAGCAATACCTGTGGAGCTGAGGACCGTGTTAGCCAACAGGGTCATGGGGTCGTTGTAGGTTTGTGTCCCTGTGGTGGCCACGGTGGGTGCGTTGATTTGAACTGCGCCTGGGGCATCCGTTGTCAACTGAGCAATGCTCACCGCCTTGTCGAACAGAGTCGTGCCAGCGGTGTTGACAGTGAGTGTCTTGTCACCGGTGAGGGTGTTGTTGAAGCTGATGT
>NZ_DAIRSK010000023.1:0-43697 GCF_036804465.1 Limnohabitans sp. | reverse complement strand
GCCACTTGCATGTAGGTGCTGGCGCGCAGGCGGTAGGTGTAGCGGTTGCCGTTTTGCCAGACCATTTTGTCGGTCAGCGGTTCGCCCGCAAGAAAGAACACCTTGCGTTGCTTGGCAAAGTCACCCAGCGCCAACCCAATGTGCGACAGGAAAGCGCCTGCGAGCACATCCACTTTCTCGCGGCTCAGCAGCTCTTCGGCGGCACGCACCGCGTCGCCAGGCGAGGCGTTGTCGTCACGCGTGATGAGCAGCAGTTGTTTGCCGTTGACCCCGCCTGCGGCATTGATTTCTTCCACCGCCAGTTCCATGCCCTTTTTGTAGGGGTCAAGAAAGGCAGGCTGGGCTTTGTAGCTGTTGATCTCGCCAATCTTGATGACGTTTTGGCTGAGTGCGGGCAGCGTCGCGAGACTCAGTGTGAGGGTGAGTGCCGCGGTGCGCAAGGTGTTGGCAAGGCAGAGGTTCATATCAGCTCTAGAGGATGCATAAAACGCGATTGTCTTGCAAACAAGGCGTCACCTTATAGTCGTGGGTAATTACTTTTTATCGCTTCCAAGGGTTGCCCACATGCTTGTCAATTGCGTGGCTTATCAACAGGGCCAAAAATTAGCGGATATTGCGATTGCCGATATCAGCGATTGGTTGGCAAAACCTGACTGTTTCATTTGGGTTGCTTTGCGCGATGCGTCGCCCGCTGAGCTGGCACAAATGCAGGAAGAGTTCGACCTGCACCCTTTGGCGGTCGAAGATGCCTCGCGGGGTCACCAGCGCCCCAAAATTGAAGAGTACGGCGACATTGTTTTTGTGGTTATGCACCTGTTGGAAATGCAGCAAGACGCGGTGCACGTGGGCGAAGTGGCGGTGTTTGTGGGCCTTAATTTTGTGTTGTCTGTGCGAAACGGCAGTCAGCAAAACTTCCTAGGCGTGCGTGAGCGTTGTGAGCGCGAACCCGAATTGCTCAAGCAGGGCGCAGCTTTCGTGGCCTATGCCCTGATGGACGTGGTGGTGGACCGCTATTTCCCCTTGGTCGAAGCGATAGAGGCGGACTTGGAAGAAGTCGAAGATCAAATTTTTGAGCGTGGCTCGGCCCGCTGGAACATCGAGCGGCTCTATGCCCTCAAGCACAGAAGCTCCACCGTGCGCCACGCCGTGGTGCCGTTGCTGGAGGTGCTTGGCAAACTGCACGGCGGGCGCGTGCCAGCGGTGTGCCAAGCCAGCCAAGCGTACTTTCGGGATGTGCACGACCACTTGGCGCGCATCAACAGCGCGATCGATGCGGTGCGCGACACCATCGCCACGGCGATTCAGGTCAACCTGTCTTTGGTCACCATTGAAGAGTCCGAGGTCACCAAGCGCCTGGCGGCTTGGGCGGCCATCTTTGCCGTCTCCACCGCGTTGGCAGGCATCTGGGGCATGAACTTTGAAGTGATGCCCGAGTTGAAGTGGACTTATGGCTACCCCATGGCGTTGGGCATCATTGGCTCGACGGCCGCTTTCTTGTATTGGCGTTTTCGCAAGCGCGGGTGGTTGTAGATTCAAGGGTGCAAACAAAAGCCCCGCCAGCTTGGCAGCTTGCGGGGCTTTTTGTTTTTGACACGCCGCTTTTAAGGCGTGTCATTCGTGGCGTTTTATGCCTCTAGACGCGCGGCCAAAGCGGCTTTGGTCGTCGTCATTTCAGCAGGCAAGTGGTAGGCCAGTTGCGTGAAGAGCTCTTCGTGCAGTTTCAACTCAGCCACCCACGCTGCTTTGTCGATGCTGGTAACGGTCTTGAATTGCTCGGCCGTGAAGTTCAAGCCCGTCCAGTTGATTTCTTCGTAGGTGGGGCTCACGCCGAACACGTTTTCTTTGCCGTGGGCTTGGCCTTCGATGCGGTCAATCATCCACTTCAACACGCGCATGTTTTCGCCGTAGCCTGGCCACACAAATTTGCCGTCGTCGCCTTTGCGGAACCAGTTGACGCAGTAAATGGAAGGCACTTTGGCGCCGCCCGCTTTGAGCTTGTCGCCCATGTTGAGCCAGTGCTGGAAGTAGTCGCTCATGTTGTAGCCCATGAAAGGCAACATGGCAAAGGGGTCGCGGCGCACCACGCCCTGTTGGCCAGCAGCGGCAGCGGTGGTCTCCGAGCCCATGGTGGCAGCCATGTAGACACCCTCAGTCCAGTTGCGTGCTTCGGTCACCAAAGGCACGGTGGTGGAGCGACGGCCACCGAAGATGAACGCGTCAATGGCCACGCCGTTGGCATCGTCCCATTGGCTGTCGAGCGCGGGGTTGTTGGTGGCAGCCACGGTGAAGCGGGCGTTGGGGTGAGCCGCTTTGGCGCCAGTTTCTTTGGCAATGGTGGGGGTCCAGTCTTTGCCTTGCCAGTCGATCAAGTGGTCTGGCAATTGGCCGCTGTCTTTTTCCATGCCTTCCCACCACACGTCACCGTCGTCGGTCAACGCGACGTTGGTGTAGATGACGTTTTTGTCCAAGCTGGCCATGCAGTTGGGGTTGGTGTGGAAGTTGGTGCCAGGCGCCACACCAAAGTAGCCAGCCTCTGGGTTGATGGCGTACAACTTGCCGTCGGCGTTGGGCTTGATCCACGCAATGTCGTCACCGATGGTGGTGACTTTCCAGCCGTCGAAGCCTTCAGGCGGCACGAGCATAGAGAAGTTGGTTTTGCCGCAAGCGCTGGGGAAGGCGGCTGCGACGTGGTACTTTTTGCCTTGCGGGTTGGTCACGCCCAAGATGAGCATGTGCTCGGCCAACCATCCTTGGTCGCGCCCCATGTTGGATGCGATGCGCAAGGCAAAGCACTTTTTGCCTAACAACGCATTGCCGCCGTAGCCTGAGCCGTAAGACCAAATCTCGCGCGTCTCTGGGTAGTGCACGATGTATTTGGTTTTGTTGCATGGCCAGGTCACGTCGGCTTGGCCTTCAGTGAGAGGCGCACCGACGGTATGCACGCAAGGCACGTAGTGACCGTCTGTGCCGATGACGTCGTACACGGCTTTGCCCATGCGGGTCATGATTTTTTGGCTCACAGCCACATACGGGCTATCAGACAGCTCAATGCCGACGTGGGCAATGTGTGAGCCCATGGGGCCCATGCTGAAGGGCACCACATACATGGTGCGGCCCTTCATGCAGCCATCAAACAAGGGGTGCAAGGTGGCGCGCATCTCGGCGGGGGCCATCCAGTTGTTGGTGGGGCCTGCGTTCTCTTTTTGCTCAGAGCAGATGTAGGTGCGGTCTTCCACGCGGGCCACGTCGGTGGGATCAGACCAAGCCAAATAAGAGTTGGGGCGTTTGGCAGGGTTGAGCTTTTTGAAGGTGCCGTGGTCGACCAGCTGTTGGCACAAGCGGTCGTACTCTTCTTGGCTGCCATCACACCAGTAGATGGTGTCTGGCTTGCACAAGGCGGCCATTTCACCAACCCAAGCAATGAGTTTGGGATTTTTTACATACGCGGGTGCGTGGATGTTCATGGAAAGCTCCTAAGTCAAAAAATTGAGGCCAGCGTCTAGCCTTTGAATAAAGTGCGAGGCGCTGACCTCAATTCATTGCTGTTTTCCTATAACAGCGGGATGGCTATTTTATGAAACTCTGCCTTGGTGCAGGCTTGCAAAAACCCTAAGAGTTACTTGCAAAGGCCTAAAAGCATTACTTTTCAACTGGTTTTCTGTAACTTATAGGGTTTGGCTGAGTAAGAAGTTACAAAGAAAAAGCGCCTGAAGAGGCGCTTTTTGGAGGGTCAAGGGCAACGAAACGTCGGCCAAGCCGGTGGTTCAGGCCATGAACATGGCAATGAAAATCATCAGAAACATCAAAACGCCACCCACGACGGGCAGCACGATGGGCATCATGGGCACGATGGATTCGACGACGTCTTGCTCGGTGCTGTGTTCTGGTTTGTGGTCGGACATGGGGGAATTCCTCTGGATAGATAAACTGACCTGAATTCTAGGGGAAATGAGAAGCCCTATGAATTGACACAACTGACGCAAGTCATCTAGCCCGTCAGAGCCACAACGCGCAGCACCTCGTCACCGTAGGCTTCTAATTTTTTGACGCCTATGCCAGCAATGCCTTGAAGCGCTTGCAAATCTTGTGGCTCGGCTTGTGCAATGGCGGCCAAGGTGGCGTCATGAAAGATGACATAGGCCGGCAGATTGTGCGACTTGGCCACCTCGGCCCGCCAAGCTTTGAGGGCGTTGTAGCGTTGCTGGCCTGCATCGTCCAGCGCCATGGGTGCGGGTTTGGCGCTGCTGCTGACCCCCTTGGCCCTTCGGTCGCCTTTGCGGTCTGCGGGGGCCGACACCGATGCCCGCAGCCGCACCGACACATCCCCTTTGAGCACCGCACGTGAGGCTTGGGTCAAATACAAGGTGTTGAAGGCTTGTGCGTCCACACCCAATGCACCCAAGGCAATCAGCTGGCGCAACACGCCGCGCAGCTGTACCTCGCTGAAATGCGCGCCTATGCCAAAGGTGCTGAGCTTGTCGTGGCTGTATTGGAGGACCTTCTCAGTGGCTTTGCCGCGCAAGATGTCCATCATGTGGCCCGCGCCAAACGACATGCCGCTTTGCTGCTTGACGCGGTAGATGGTGGACAGCAGCATGCGGGCGGCTTGTGTGCCGTCCCAAATTTCTGGTGGTTGCAGACAGTTGTCGCAATTTGCGCATGTGAGCCTGACTTGCCCATCTTCAGGCGCGTAGGTCTCATCAAAGTAGCCCAGCAGCCGGACCCGGCGACAGTCGGTCGCCTCCGCCAAGGCCAGCAGCGCGTCTAGCTTGCCACGCATGGCTTGTTTGAAGTCTTCGGCGGCGGGGCTTTCGTCAATCATGCGGCGTTGGTTCACCACGTCGTTCAGGCCGTAGGCCATCCACGCATGGGCAGCTTGACCGTCGCGGCCGCCACGCCCGGTTTCTTGGTAATAGCCTTCGATGTTTTTGGGCATGTCCAAGTGCGCCACAAAGCGCACATCGGGCTTGTCAATGCCCATGCCAAACGCGATGGTGGCCACCATCACCAAGCCTTCTTCACGCAAAAAACGGTTCTGGTGCTTTTGGCGAATGGCCCCATCCAGTCCCGCGTGATAGGGCAAGGCGGCAATGCCTGCGTCGCACAACTGCTTGGCCACTTCTTCCACCCGTTTGCGCGATTGGCAGTAGACGATGCCGCTGTCTTGTCCATAGGGGCCGGCGTGTTCGCGCTGAATAAAACGCAACAGCTGCAGCGTGGCGTCTTTTTTCTCGACGATGGTGTAGCGAATGTTCGGGCGATCAAAGCTGCTGACGAATTGTTGCGCGTCTTCGAGTTGCAAACGCTCGACGATGTCGGCGCGTGTCAGCGCATCAGCGGTGGCGGTGAGCGCCATGCGCGGCACACCGGCGTAGCGTTCGTGCAGCACGGTGAGCGCTCGGTACTCGGGGCGAAAGTCATGGCCCCATTGGCTCACGCAGTGCGCTTCATCAATGGCAAACAGGCTCAGATGGCCTTGCGCATGCAGTGCATCGAGTTGCGCCAAAAACCGAGGCGTGGTGACGCGCTCCGGCGCGGCATACAGCAGGGTGATGTCGCCACGGCGCAAACGTTGCTCGACTGCGTTGGCCTCTTCGCCGCTGAGGCTGGAGTTTAAAAACGCGGCTTCCACACCGGCTTCGTGCAGCGCACCCACTTGGTCATGCATGAGCGCGATGAGCGGCGACACCACGATGGTGATGCCGTGTCCCGCACGCTGGCGTGCAATGGCAGGAATTTGGTAACACAGCGATTTGCCACCGCCCGTGGGCATGAGCACCAGCGCATCGCCGCCACCACACACGTGGTTGACAATGGCCTCTTGCGGACCGCGAAACGCGTTGTAACCAAAAACCTCGCGCAAGATGCTCAACGGAGAGGGCAAAACTGAAACCTGTGACAGACAAAGAGCAGGCATTGTCCCCCATTGGATTCAGCACAATGTGCGTGCCGCTCTCACATCGCGCGCATCCGCAGCCCGATCGGCGAGAGAGGTCACAATTGCCCTTCAAAATCACGCACCACACCTCCAACACTTAGAACGTCGCCCATGATGAAAACCACCCTGCTTCGCGCTTGTTTAGCCTTTGGCCTTTGTCTCTCCTTGTCGGTTGTCAATGCGCAGCAGGCGTTTTCGTTCGTGGCCTTGGGCGACTTGCCTTATGGCTCACCAGAAAAAGCGTTTGGCCCCTACCGCGCATTGATCGATCGCATCAACCAAGTAGGGCCCGATTTTTCGATCCATGTGGGTGATTTCAAATCGGGCTCGACCCGCTGCAGCGACGAGGAGTTTGCCAACCAACGTGAACACTTTCAGCGCTTCAAAGGCGCGCTGGTGTACACCCCTGGCGACAATGAGTGGACCGATTGCCACCGAGCCAACAACGGTGCGTATGACCCGCTCGAGCGTTTGGCCGCTTTGCGTCAAGGTTTTTTCAAGCCTGGACAGTCGCTCGGCAGCCAGCCCCTGCGCGTGCAAAGCCAAGCCCAGCGCATGCCAGCCTTTGCCGCCTATGTGGAAAACCTGCGTTGGCAGCACCAAGGCGTGCAGTTCAACACCGTGCACATCGTGGGCAGCAACAACAACTTTGAGCCGCGCGACGCTGCCGCGAGCCGAGAGTTTTATGAACGCGATGGCGCCAACATTGCATGGATTCAGTCGGCCTTTGCAGAAGCCGCTGCGCAAAATCCCAGCTTGATCGTGTTTGCGTTTCAAGCCGATGTGTTTGACTCCAAAAGCATCTACGAAGACTTTCCCGGCTGGTCTGGTTTTCGCAAAAGTGTGGGCGAAACTTTGTTGCCCTTGGCGCAGCGCTGGGGCAAGCCGGTGTTGGTCATTCACGGCGACAGCCACCAGTTCAAGTTGGACCAACCCTTTAGTTTGAACCGCCAGCCTTTGTCTAATATCACGCGCTTGATCGTGCCGGGTGCCTCCGATGTGCGTGCGGTCAAAGTGACGGTGCAGCCAGGTGCAGCCCTGGCGTTTGAGCTGATTTCGACAGCGCCTTGATGGGGCTATCCGCGAGTCGCTGACTGCCGATTCGCCGCACTTCTACAATCGTGGTATGAAAGTTCCTGCCTATACCCGCGCCCAAGCGCTGCCCGACATTTTGAAACACCGCATCGCCATCCTTGACGGCGCGATGGGCACCATGATTCAGCGCTTCAAGCTCGACGAAGCCCAATACCGAGGTGCCGGCTACACGGGGCCAGGCGCACAGCGCGAGCGTTTCAAAGACTTCCACAAAGACGTCAAGGGCAACAACGAATTGCTCAGCCTCACCCGGCCCGATGTGATTCGAGACATCCACGAGCGCTACCTCGCTGCGGGCGCTGACCTGATAGAGACCAACACCTTTGGCGCCACCACCATCGCGCAAGCTGACTACGACATGGCGGATTTGGCCTACGAGATGAATCTGGCCTCAGCCCGCATCGCCCGTGCCGCATGCGACAAATACAGCACACCCGACAAGCCGCGTTTTGTGGCTGGTGCATTAGGGCCCACGCCCAAGACCGCCAGCATCAGTCCCGATGTGAACGACGCGGGCGCGCGCAATGTGAACTTTGAAGAACTGCGTGCCGCGTATCACGACCAAGTCAAAGCCTTGGTTGAGGGCGGCTCAGATGTGCTGCTGGTGGAAACCATTTTTGACACACTCAACGCCAAAGCGGCGTTGTTTGCAATTGAAGAATTCTTTGAAGCCTCGGGCGAGCGCTTGCCCCTCATCATCAGCGGCACGGTGACAGACGCTTCGGGCCGCATCTTGAGCGGCCAAACCGTGACGGCTTTTTGGCACAGCGTGCGCCATGCTCAGCCGCTGGCCATTGGCCTGAACTGCGCCTTGGGCGCCACTTTGATGCGCCCCTACATCCAAGAGCTCAACAAAGTCGCGGGTGACACCTTTATCAGCTGCTACCCCAATGCGGGCCTGCCCAATCCCATGAGCGACACCGGCTTTGACGAAACACCTGAGGTGACCAGCCGCTTGTTGCACGAGTTTGCGGCCGAAGGTTGGGTCAACATTGTGGGCGGCTGCTGCGGCACCACGCCCGAGCACATCGCGGCCATTGGCAACGTGGTGGCGGATCAAAAAGCGCGCGCCCTCAGCGCGGGGCCTTTTTATCGCGAAGCGGCGTGACCGCATATCACTGCGGCTGAACGTCGGCCCTAGCAGGACGGGCCTTTAAAAAATCCCCTGCATCAACTCTTGCTGAAGTCAAACAGCCCTTTACTGCGCTCAGGCGTCGTCAAAGCAAAGCCTGTGGGGCCCAAGTTCAGAAAATACTGGCGCACCATCTGTATGAGGATTTTGACAAACTGAGGTTTGGAGGGTCCGTAGATGTCCGCTCTGCACCGTAGGGTTGAAGGCAAAGACCCGCGAACGCCCATGACTGCGGCGGATCGCCAGCCATAGCAAAATGGGACTTTGTTTTTTTGTAACGGAGACCCGCCCATGCACAAGCCCCCCCTCAGCGCCTGCGAGGCTGCCCAGCAACTGGCCCAACGCACGTTGCGAGCCGAAGACTTGGTGCACGATTGCCTAGAACGCATCGACGCCCGCGAGCCAGAAGTGCAAGCCTGGACCCATGTGGCGCGTGAAGCCGCCTTGGCCAGAGCCAAGGCCTTGGACCAAGGGGCGCATCAAGGCCTGTTGCATGGGCTGCCCATTGGCGTGAAAGACCTCATCGACACGGTTGACATGCCCACCTCGTATGGCTCGTCCGTGTATGCCGACCATCAACCCGCGAGCGATGCCAGCTGCGTGGCTTTAGCACGTGCCGCTGGCGCGGTGGTGATGGGCAAAACCGTGACCACCGAGTTCGCCACCTTCCAGCCCAACCAAACCCGTAACCCACGCAACCTGGCGCACACACCAGGGGGCTCGTCTTCTGGCTCGGCTGCTGCGGTGGCAGACGGCATGGTGCCGCTGGCGCTGGGCTCACAAACGGCGGGCTCGCTGTCTCGGCCCGCTGCTTACTGTGGTGTGGTGGCCTTCAAGCCCAGCTTTGGCGGCATCAACCGCGCGGGCGCCAAGCCCTTGTCAGATACCTTGGACACCTTGGGCACCTTGGCCCGCGACGTGCCCGATGCGGCTTTGTTTGCGGCGGCCCTGAGCGGGCGGACCTCATGGCTGGTGCGACCACTGGGCCAGCACCTGTCTCGTCCATTGCGTGTGGGCTTGTGTCGCAGCTATGAGTGGGAGCAGGCCTTGCCCGAAACCCAAGCGGCCATGCAACATGCGGCGGCTTGTGTTCAAGCCAACAGCGCCATGACGCTACGCGACGTGCTGCTGCCTGTGGACTACCAACAGTTGGCGCGCGCGCAAACCGCCATTCAACTTTCAGACCAAGCACAGTCATTTGCTTTTGAGCGCTTGAACCATTGGGCGCAACTCAGCCCACGTTTGCAGGGCATCATGCAGGCGGGTTTGGCGGTGACGCTTGAGCAATACGACCAAGCGCACGCGTGGGTGACGCGCTGCCGGGCGCAATTGGCAGAGGTGTTTCAAGACGTCGATGTGCTGCTGACCCCTAGCGCACCGGGCGCAGCCCCGCTGGGGCTAGAGAACACAGGCGACCCCGTGTTTTGCCGCATTTGGACGGTGTTGCACACGCCCACGGTCAACATCCCTGCAGGCTTTGCGCCCAACGGCATGCCTGTGGGCTTGCAGGTGGTGGGTGCGGTGGGCGCGGACGGGCTGACATTGGCTGCGGCCCACGCCCTGCATGTTGGTTTGGGTGTTTCTGAGCCTTGATGGATCAAGGACCGACCACCCGATCAACTTGCAAACTTAGCTTGCACTCACGTTGTCATGCAAGAGGCAATCACACAGCTTTTCAAAGCTATAGTTATGATAAAAGTTTTAGTCGTTTAACTTTAGAAAGGCAACACAAATGACCATGCGCACCTCCTCTGCAGTCTGGCAAGGCACACTCAAAGAAGGCTCCGGCACCATGAAACTGGCCAGCGGAACCTACGAAGGCCCATTCACTTTTGCTTCACGTTTCGAATCGGGCAAGGGCACGAACCCAGAAGAATTAATCGGTGCTGCGCATGCGGGTTGCTACGCCATGTTCTTGTCCGCGTTGTTAAGCAATGAGGGATTTGTTCCCAAGAAAATCGCCACGACTGCCACCGTCCACCTGACCGAAGGGCCCACCATCAGCTTGATAGAGCTCACCTGTGAAGCTGAAATACCGGGCATCAGTGCGCAAGCTTTTCAGACGCAGGCGTTGGCGGCTAAGGTCGGGTGCCCCGTCTCCAAGCTTTTGGCAGGCGCAGAAATTCGTCTAGAAGCCAAGCTGGTCTAAGTCGACCCGCTCCTCAGAACAAAACGCAGGACGGTGGGGCAATCCATGCGCATGCGTCTGAGCGGTTAAAATAAATCCACCCCAAGGAGCGTTGCAGCTTCACCCGTCCTTTGAGGACTTGCGCGTGAAGTCAGGCTTGGGGCGAATTTTTTGCAACGACGCTCACCTGTTATGTCAGCCCCCAGGTGAGTACCCCATGAATTCCACTGCCATTTCCCCCATGAAGTTGTCGGGTCTTGAACCCGTCTCCATTGGCATGGGCTCGCTGTTTGTCAACGTTGGCGAACGCACCAACGTCACTGGTTCCAAAGCCTTTGCGCGCATGATTTTGAATGGCGAATACGAGCAGGCTTTGGCGGTCGCACGCCAGCAAGTGGAAAACGGCGCGCAGATCATCGACGTCAACATGGACGAAGCCATGCTCGACAGCCAAGCGGCCATGGTGCGCTTTTTGAACCTCATGGCCGGCGAGCCCGACATCGCGCGGGTACCCGTGATGGTGGACTCATCCAAATGGTCCGTCATCGAAGCCGGCTTGCGTTGCATCCAAGGCAAGGGAATCGTCAACTCCATCAGCATGAAAGAAGGCTTGGACGAGTTCAAGCGCCAGGCTACTTTGGTCAAGCGCTACGGCGCAGCCGCAGTGGTGATGGCGTTTGACGAAAAAGGCCAGGCCGACACCTACGCCCGCAAGGTTGAAATTTGCGAACGCGCTTACCGCGTCTTGGTGGACGAGGTGGGCTTTCCACCTGAAGACATCATCTTCGACCCGAACATTTTTGCGATTGCCACGGGCATTGAAGAGCACGACAACTACGCGGTGGACTTCATCAACGCCACGCGCTGGATCAAACAAAATTTGCCGGGAGCGAAGGTCAGCGGCGGTGTGTCCAACGTGAGTTTTTCATTTCGGGGCAACGACCCGGTGCGTGAAGCCATCCACACCGTGTTTTTGTACCACGCCATCCAAGCGGGCATGGACATGGGCATCGTCAACGCCGGTATGGTGGGCGTTTACGACGACCTCGAACCCATTTTGCGCGAGCGCGTGGAAGATGTGGTGCTCAACCGTGCGCCCCAATACAAAGAAGGCGAAGCACACCTCACCCCAGGCGAGCGTCTGATTGAAGTGGCCGAAACCGCCAAAGGCGCGGCCAAAGACGACAGCCACAAACTCGCCTGGCGCGGCACACCTGATTCGCCTGTGGGCGTGGCGCAGCGCCTAAGCCATTCGCTGGTGCACGGCATCACCGACTTCATCAACGACGACACCGAAGAGGCTTACCGCGAGATTTTGGCAAAAGCCGGCCGCCCCTTGCACGTGATTGAAGGCCCGTTGATGGACGGCATGAATGTGGTGGGTGACTTGTTTGGTCAGGGCAAGATGTTTTTGCCGCAGGTAGTCAAAAGTGCTCGTGTGATGAAGCAGGCGGTGGCGCATTTGCTGCCCTACATCGAAGCCGAAAAACTCGCCCAAGAAGCGGCGGGAGAAGACGTCAAAGCCAAGGGCAAGATCGTGATTGCGACCGTCAAAGGCGATGTGCACGACATCGGCAAAAACATTGTCACGGTGGTTTTGCAGTGCAACAACTTCGAGGTGGTGAACATGGGCGTGATGGTGCCCTGCCACGAAATTTTGGCTAAAGCCAAGGAAGAAAACGCGGACATCATTGGCCTCTCAGGGCTGATCACGCCGAGCTTGGAGGAGATGCAGTACGTGGCCGCAGAGATGGAAAAAGATGTGTATTTCCGCGAGCGCCAAATGCCGCTGCTGATTGGTGGTGCCACATGCAGCCGCGTGCACACCGCCGTCAAGATTGCGCCGCATTACAGCGGCCCCGTGGTCTATGTGCCCGATGCTTCGCGCAGCGTGGGCGTGGCGCAAGGCTTGCTGTCGGAACTTGCTGCCAAATACATTGCTGATTTGAATGCCGACTATGACAAGGTGCGTGAGCAGCACGCCAACAAAAAACAAACGCCGCTGCTCAACTTGGCCCAAGCACGCGCCAATGCCATGCAGCTCAGCTTTGACAACTACCAACCCGCCAAGCCTAAATTCATTGGCCGTCGCGTGTTCAAAAATTTTGACCTCGCCGAGCTAGAAAAATACATCGACTGGGCACCCTTCTTTCAAACTTGGGATTTGGCAGGACCCTTTCCAGCCATTTTGGAAGATGAGGTCGTTGGCGTGGAAGCTAAAAAAGTGTTTGCAGACGGACAAGCGATGTTGAAAAAAATCATCGCCAACCGTTGGCTCTCTGCCAACGCTGTGGTGGGCTTGTATCCTGCCCAGCGCGTGGGCGACGACATTGTTTTGTATGCCGATGAAACCCGCCAACAACAGGTGATGACTTGGTATGGCTTGCGCCAACAAACCGTCAAGCCAAACCACAATCCCAACCGTTGCTTGTCCGACTTTGTGGCTGACCAAACCCAGGCCGCTGACTACGTAGGCCTTTTTGCCGTGACCACAGGCTTGGGCGCAGACAAGCAAGAAAAACGCTTCATCGATGCGCACGACGATTACTCGGCCATTTTGTTCAAAGCTTTGGCCGATCGCTTGGCCGAAGCCTTTGCCGAGTGCATGCACCACCGCGTGCGCACCGATTTGTGGGGCTACGCCCCGGACGAAGCCTTGAGCAACGCAGACCTGATACAAGAAAAATACCAAGGCATTCGTCCTGCGCCCGGCTATCCCGCCTGCCCCGACCACAGTGCCAAGCAAGACATGTTTGCACTGCTGCAATGCGATGACATCGACATGGGCTTGACCACCAGCTTGGCCATGACACCCGCCGCGAGCGTGAGTGGTTTTTATTTGGCGCATCCGGCTGCGACCTACTTCAATGTGGGTCGCATAGGTGACGACCAAGTGCATGATTTGGCAGAGCGCCGGGGCGTTGTTGTGAAAGACTTGGCGCGCTTACTGGCGCCTCATCTGTAAGAGCACTGACTCACTCTCAAGGCCCGCCAAGTGCGGGCCTTTTCTTTGTGTGACCACAAACAAATTTGACTTTTGCTTTATTAGTGTTTGAGCTTAGGGGCTATAAATCACAAAGTCGTTTATTCGCAAGTTCATTTACTCATGTTCTCCGTGGGGTTGACGAATCAGACGCAGAGGCCAATGTTTGGCTGACTCTTCGATAGGCATCTATGAAACATCACACCCTTCACGGCATGGGTTTGGCATTAAGCCCGGCCTTTTTAACAACTTTGAAAAGCGCAGTTCCCGCGCACGTGCATTTTTTAGAACTCACCCCACCCGACTGGGTGGGTCGCTGTGGCCAAGTGCAGGCAAATTTAAAGCAACTCACCCAGCGCTACGTTGGCGTGTGCTTGAGCCAAAGCCTATCGTTGGGCGGGCCAGGTCAGCTAGACAAAAACGTGCTGCGTGATTTGAGAGCCTTCATGGCAGAACACAACATTCGGGTATTTTCAGAAGCCTTGTCTTGGAGCGCAGACGACGCGCCTTTGTTCATCAACTTGCCTATTCCCAGCACGCGCGCAGCGGTGTCTTGGACGGTGAGCCGCATCGCGCAGGTGCAAGACGCCTTGGGTTTGCGCATTGGCATTCGCAACGTGGCGCATCGCATGCGGCCACTGCAAGTGGAAATGAACGAGGCCCAGTTCATCAGCGCGGTGGTGGACAAAGCAGGTTGTAGCTTGCACTTGGACTTGCATGAATTGGCCGCGCATGGTTTGCGCTTTGGTTTTGATCCCCTCGCGTACTTGCAAGCGCTGCCATTGGCCAGCATCGACTACGTGCGTGTGGGCCAAGATGACGCCTTGCTGCGCGAAGTTCTGGCGCGCACCCACCGCCGCGTGGCGCGATGTGTGGGCGATATGAAGCAACTCAATGAGGAGGCTTTGACATGTTGAACGATTTGCGCCAAGCCCAATTTGCGCTCGCACGCCACTTGCGCGATCCTTTGAACGCACCACTACCAGAAGGCGTGAACCCGGCCGAAGCCAACGCGTGTTTGCAAGCCATGGCCGACCACGTGTGCGACATCTTGGTGCCTGCGTTTCCCGTGACGCGTGCCGCCTTGGGCGACGATCTGTGGCGCCTGACCGTGCGTTTGTTTCTCAAAGACGCATGCTGCCATATGCCTTGGACCACAGCGGTGCAGCGTTCGTTTGTAGACCATCTTTGCGCCAGCGCAGAGATGCATCAATGGCCAGCTTGGCTCAAAGAGGTGGCCCATGTCGAGTGGTTGCAAACCACGCGCAGCGCTGCACCGCAGGACTGATCCGTTGGGTACCCCGCTCTTTAGGGATTGACCAAGACGCGCCTGTACTGCAACGCTTCGGCCACATGCGCCACTTGCACCGTCGCGCTGTCGGCCAAGTCTGCAATGGTGCGCGCCACGCGCAGCGCGCGGTGGGTGCTGCGGCTGGACCAGCCCAGTTTGGTGGCGGCGTGTTGTAAAAACGTGGCTGCTGCCGCATCGAGATGCATGTGCGCCTCGAGGGCTTGCCCCTGCAAACCTTGGTTGCTTGTGCCTTGTCTTGCCTGCGCTTTCGCATGTGCGGCCAAACATCGAGCGCGTACGGTGGCGGTGGACTCACCCGGCGCGCTTTGCATCAACACTTGGGTGGCGAGCGTGGGCACTTCCACCTGCAAGTCGATGCGGTCTAACAACGGGCCACTGAGCTTGCCTTGGTAGCGCGCCACTTGGTCGGGTGTGCAGCGACAGGTTTTCAGCGTCGAGCCGAGATAGCCACACGGGCAGGGGTTCATCGCCGCGATCAGCTGGAAACGCGCAGGAAACTTGGCCTGCGAGGCTGCGCGTGAGATGGTGATGTGGCCGTTCTCTAAAGGCTCACGCAAGGCTTCGAGTGCGCTGCGCTTGACCTCAGCCAGCTCGTCTAAAAACAGCACGCCGTTGTGTGCCAAAGAGATTTCACCAGGACGCGGCGGCGTGCCGCCACCCACCAGCGCGACCGATGTGGCGGTGTGGTGCGGGCTGCGGGTGGGCCGTTGCATCCACTGGTTCAATTCAAAGCGGCCCGCTAAGCTCGCGATGGCAGCGCTTTCTAATGACTCATCCAAACTCATGTCGGGCAGCAGGGCGGCAAAGCGCTGCGCCAGCATGGACTTGCCGGTGCCGGGCGGACCGACCAACAACAGAGAGTGTCCACCCGCTGCTGCAATCTCTAGCGCGCGGCGAGGGCCTGCTTGGCCTTTGACATCGGCCAAGTCGGGGCCATGTGTCTGGTTTGCTTGGGTCCATGTTGGCGCGTCAATGCGGCACCAGCCGTCCGTGGTGTGTACTTTGTTCGTGGTGGCTTCTTCGCGTAGGGCCACCAAGCCCTTCACCGCGGGCTTGGCAAAGTGCGCCACCACATCGCTCAGGTGTTGGGCGCGGTACACCTCGGCGGTGGGAACCAAGGCCGCCTCCTGCGCGCTGATGGGGGGTAACACCAAACGTGTGCGCACCCCCGCGCCGCGCACCGCCAGGCCCATGGCTAGCGCGCCTCGCACGGGCCGCAATTCGCCTGACAGCGATAACTCGCCCGCAAACTCATGCAAGGCCAAAGCGGCCTCGTCCAACTGGCCGTTGGCCGCCAAAATGCCCAAAGCAATAGGCAGATCAAAACGGCCCGAATCTTTGGGTAGATCGGCTGGGGCAAGGTTGACGGTGATTCTCTTGTTTGTCGGAAAGTCCAGCCCCGTGTTTTGAATAGCGCAGCGCACGCGCTCGCGGGCCTCTTTGACCTCGGTGTCTGCCAAGCCCACCAAAGTGAAACTGGGTAAACCGTTTGCCAAATGCACCTCCACCGTCACGGCGGGTGCCTGAAGGCCGAGCAGGGCTCGGCTGTGAATGAGCGCAAGCGTCATGAATATTCTCTTTTTGAAGACCTATCCCCAATGCGGGGCACGTAACACAAAGTTATGCACCAAGACTGTGCGTCAAAATGGCTTGGTAGCCAGACTACCGCATCACTTTGGGTCATTGTTCATGTTGTGAGAGCACTTTTGTGAAGAAACACATTGGCACGGACCCTGCTAAGTAGGTGTGTCACTCTTTATTTTTCAACGGAGAAAACCATGAACATCAAATCAAAAATTTTGCTGGCCCTCTTGGCCACTTCTTCTGCAGCGTTTGCGCAAACTGCGCCTGCGGCCCCAGAAGTCACTTACAACGTGGGTGTTTTCAGCGAGTACCGTTACCGCGGCATTGGCCAGACCAAGGGCGACCCAGCGCTGCAAGGCGGCATTGACTATGCCAATGCCAATGGCTTTTATTTAGGCGCTTGGGCTTCGACCATCAAGTGGATCAAAGATGCCGCCCTAGAGTCAGGCAACGCGACTGCCAAACAAGCCAAAGGCCCAGTTGAGTTGGATGTGTACGGCGGCTACAAGTTTGAGGCCGGTGGTCTGGCTTATGACGTGGGTTACTTGCGCTATGCATACCTCGACAACACTTACAAAAATGCATCCTCAGCCAACGTGAACGCCAACACGGACGAAGTTTATGGCGCAGCAACTTTCGGCCCAATCACTCTGAAGTATTCACAAGCCATCTCTAATCTGTTTGGCTATTCAAACAGCAAAGGCAGCAATTACTTGGACCTGAGCGCGACATTTGATTTGGGCAATGGTTATAGCTTGGTTCCGCACGCTGGGCGCCAAAGCATCAAGAACGCAAACAGCATTTACGGCTACAGCGACTTCTCGCTCACGTTGAACAAAGACTTGGGTGATGGTTTGACTGCCAGTTTGGCCGCCATCAAAACAACGGGATCCGACAAGCTCTTCAAAGATCTCTCATCGACTGGCTACAACGCAGCCAAAGATGTTGTCGTCGTTGGCGTTAAGTACGCGTTCTAAACCAACGCATCGTCTTCTCTAGGAGCAACCATGAAACTCATCACCGCCATCATCAAGCCGTTCAAGTTGGATGAGGTCCGCGAGGCCTTGTCTCAAATTGGCGTGCAAGGTATCACTGTTACTGAAGTCAAAGGTTTTGGCCGTCAAAAAGGCCATACCGAGTTGTATCGCGGCGCTGAGTACGTGGTTGACTTCTTGCCCAAGGTCAAGATCGAAGCCGCTGTGGACGCTGAACACGTCGAGCGCGCGATCGAAGCCATCGAAGGTTCTGCACGGACTGGAAAAATCGGCGACGGCAAGATTTTTGTTTTTGACCTCGAACAAGTCGTCCGCATTCGCACCGGTGAAACCGGCGTGGAAGCGCTTTAAGAAAGAAGACCATCATGAAAAAATTTCTCGCCTCATTGGCCCTTGGGTTTGGCCTGCTGCTCAGCGGCGCTGCTGCCACGGCACAAACTGCCCCTGTTGCCGACGTCAAAGTCACTGCGCCTGCTGCAGCCCCCGCTGCGGCAGCTCCAGCTGCCGAAGCCGCACCTGCGCCCGTGCCCAACAAAGGTGATACGGCCTTTATGACGATTTCTACGGTGTTGGTCATCTTGATGACCATCCCAGGCTTGGCTTTGTTCTACGGCGGTTTGGTTCGCAGCAAGAACATGCTGTCTGTGCTGATGCAAGTCTTTGTGGTCAGCTCGCTGGTCTACGTGTTGTGGGTCATCTACGGCTACAGCGTGGCGTTCAGCGGCGGTTCACCTTTCTTTGGCGGCTTTGACAAGTTGTTCATGCAAGGCATCACGCCCGATTCGATTGCTGCCACGTTCAGCAAAGGTGTGGTGATTCCTGAGTTCACGTTCGCGGCTTTCCAAGCCACCTTCGCGGCCATCACTTGCGCTTTGATCGTGGGTGCATTTGCTGAGCGTGTGCGTTTCTCGGCGGTGTTGTTGTTCTGCGGTATTTGGTTCACCTTCAGCTACTTGCCAGTGGCCCACATGGTTTGGTATTGGGACGGTCCTGACGCCATCACCGACGCTGCCACATTGGAAACAGTGACGGCTGCTGCGGGTTGGTTGTGGGCCAAGGGCGCCTTGGACTTCGCGGGCGGCACGGTGGTGCACATCAACGCTGCTGTGGCAGGTTTGGTAGGTGCTTATGTGATCGGCAAGCGTACGGGCTACGGCAAAGAATCCATGGCGCCACACAGCTTGACCTTGACCATGGTCGGTGCCTCTTTGTTGTGGGTGGGTTGGTTCGGTTTCAACGCTGGCTCTAACCTCGAGGCCAACGGTGTTGCTGCACTGGCTTTCGTGAACACACTGGTGGCCACGGCTGCTGCTACCTTGGCTTGGATTGCCGGTGAAGCGCTGGCCAAAGGCAAAGCCTCGATGTTGGGCGCTGCTTCGGGTGCGGTGGCGGGTTTGGTGGCCATCACCCCAGCCTGCGGTTTCGTGGGCCCCATGGGTGCCATCGTGATCGGTGCAGCAGGCGGCTTCCTCTGCTTGTGGGGTGTGAACGGTCTGAAACGCCTGCTGGGCGCTGACGACTCACTGGATGTGTTTGGTGTGCACGGGGTGGGCGGCATTGTGGGTGCGTTGTTGACGGGCGTGTTTGCTGCGCCTTCGCTCGGCGGCACGGGCATCTTTGATTACGTGGCCAACGCGGCCAGCGCTGACTACTCGATCGCTGGTCAAGTCTTGATCCAATTCGAAGCGGTGATCACCACCATTGTTTGGTCAGGCGTGGTCTCCTACATTGGCTTCAAAGTGGTGGACATGATGGTGGGCCTGCGTGTGACGGAAGAAGAAGAGCGCGAAGGCCTGGACATCAGCGCACACGGCGAAACGGCCTACCACCGTTAATTTTTTCAAGCGTTTCAAGTTTTCCTTGAACTTCACAGCCCGCACCTGAGTCATCAGGGCGGGCTTTTTTGTGGGCAGGTGTTGCGCGCTTGGCTTGCCGCCCGCGTTGCAGGCTGCACAGATTTTTGATCGAGTTGTGCAAAAAATTCAAAACGTCCATCTGGCCCAGCGACTACCATGTTGGCCATGCAAGACACCCTAGCGCATTTCACGGACCGTATTCTCCAAGCCTCCCAATCCGGTCAGCCCTTGCGTTTACGCGGTGGCGGCACCAAAGATTTTTTGGGCCAAGCCCTGCAAGGCGAGGTGTTGGACACCACCGCCTACAGCGGCATCTTGAGCTATGAACCCAGCGAGTTGGTCATCACTGTGCGCTGCGGCACGCCCTTGGCGGAGGTCGAGGCAGCGTTGGCCGACAAGGGCCAAAGCTTTGCCTTCGAGCCGCCGCACTTTCGTGCAAGCCGGCGCGACACCCTAGGCAAGCCGCCGCACTTGGGTGCGGATGCCACGATCGGCGGCATGGTCGCCGCAGGCCTCAGCGGCCCAGCGCGTGCCAGTGTGGGCACGGTGCGTGACTTTGTGTTGGGCGCACGCGTGATCAACGGCAAAGGTGAACACCTCACCTTTGGCGGCCAAGTGATGAAAAATGTGGCGGGTTACGACGTGTCGCGTTTGTTGGCTGGCAGTTGGGGCCAGTTGGGCCTGATCACCGAGGTGTCATTGAAGGTCTTGCCTGTTGCACCTGGCGAAGCCACCTTGGTGTGTGCAGGGCTTAGCCAAGCGCTGGCGTTGAAGCTCATCAACCAGTGGGGCGGTCAGCCGCTGCCACTCAATGCCAGCGCGTGGGTGCACGACAGCACCGTCATGCCAGCGCAAGACTATTTCTTTGTGCGCCTGCGCGGTGCCGTGGCTGCGGTGGACGCGGCCATCGTCAAGATGAGCATAGAGGTCAAAGCCCTGGGCGCCCAAGTGAGCATTTTGGACCGCGCACAAGCCGCTGCCGACTGGCAAGCCAGCACGGAACAAACCTTGGACTTTTTCCACGCGCCCACCGACCAAGACTGCTTGTGGCGGCTCAGCGTGCCACAAACCGCGCCGGTGTTAGATGTGCGCGTGAACGGCGCTGTCTGTGCCCAGTACATCGAATGGCACGGCGCGCAGCGCTGGCTATGGGCACCAGCCGCACATGCTGCACACGTGCGCGAAGCGGCGGTCAAGGCAGGGGGCCACGCCACCTTGTTTCGCACCAGCTCGGCCAGCCAGAAAACCCTGGGCGATGTGGACAAGCAAGCGGGCGTGTACACCCCGCTCAACGCGGTGCAACAACGGATTCAAAACGAACTCAAACAACAGTTTGATCCAGCGGGCATCTTCAACCCCGGTCGCGCTTAAAAGACAAATCCCCACATGCAAACCAACCTGGCCCCTCAATACGTCGGCACGCCCGAAGGCGAAGCCGCTGAAGCTATTTTGCGCAAGTGCGTGCACTGCGGTTTTTGCACCGCCACTTGCCCCACCTACCAGCTGCTGGGTGATGAGCTAGACGGCCCGCGCGGCCGCATTTATTTGATCAAGCAAGTCTTTGAGGGTGCCACCCCCACGCGCAAAACACAGCAGCACCTGGACCGCTGTCTCACCTGCCGCAGCTGCGAAAGCACTTGCCCCAGCGGCGTGCAATATGGCCACTTGGTAGACGTGGGCCGCCAAGTGGTGGATGCCCAAGTGCCGCGCCCCATGGGCGAGCGCCTGTTGCGTTGGGCCTTGAAAGAAGGCTTGCCCTCGCCGCTGTTTGGCCCCGCCATGAAACTGGGCCAAGCCGTTCGTGAGGTATTGCCCGCCGCCCTCCAAGCCAAAGTGCCTGCACCACAAATTGCATCACGCAACGGCGTGGTGTGGCCCACCCAAACGCACGCCCGCAAGGTCTTGATGCTTGCGGGCTGTGTGCAGCCCGCCATGTTGCCCAACATCAACACCGCCACGGCACGTGTGTTGAATGCAGCAGGCATTCAAACCCTCGTCGCGCCCAAGGCGGGTTGCTGCGGCGCGGTGAAATTTCACTTGAACGACCAAGACGGTGGCAAGGCGCACATGCGCGCCAACATCGACGCATGGTGGCCCTTTGTTGAGCCAGGCGGTTCATACGAAGTCGAGGCCATCGTGATGAACGCCTCAGGCTGCGGTGTGATGGTCAAAGACTACGGCCATGTGCTCAAAGACGATGCCGTGTATGCAGCCAAAGCCCAGCGCATCAGCGAACTCACGAAAGACTTGAGTGAGTTGTTGCCCGAGTTGGTGCCCGTGCTCAAGCCTCAGTTGAAAGCGCAAGTGCTCGCCAACGCAGGCATGCAAGCTTTCCACCCGCCCTGCACCTTGCAGCATGGCCAACAGCTCAAAGGCGGTGTTGAAAAGCATTTGGCCGATTTGGGCTTTGCCATCCAAGTGGCCAACACTGAAGCGCATTTGTGCTGCGGCTCAGCGGGCACTTACAGTGTGCTCAACCCCGGCATCAGCACCACCTTGCGCGACCGCAAGTTGGGCCACTTAGATGCACTGAAACCTAAAGCGATCTTGAGTGCCAACGTGGGCTGCATCACCCACTTGCAAAGCGGCACGGATGTGCCGGTGAGGCACTGGGTGGAAGTGCTGGATGAGGCGTTGAACTGATCAAGCGGCTAAGGCCGCTTCAATATCACCCGTCAATTTGGCGGGCGCATCGATAGACGCATAGCGCTTGATCACATGGCCGTCTTTGCCCACCAAAAACTTGGTGAAGTTCCACTTGATGGCCTCGCTGCCCAGCATGCCAGGTGCTTCGGCCTTGAGCCACTTGAACAAAGGGTGGGCCTGGTCGCCATTGACCTCCACTTTTTCCATCATCGTAAAACTCACGCCGTAGTTTCGCTGGCAAAACGCGCCAATCTCGGCATTGGTGCCCGAGTCTTGTGCGCCAAACTGGTTGCAAGGAAAACCAATCACGGCCAAGCCTTGTGCGCCGTAGGTTTTGTGCAGGGCTTCTAAGCCTTCAAATTGCGGCGTGAAGCCACACGCACTGGCGGTGTTGACAATCAACACCACCTTGCCTTGCAGCTTGGCAAACGCCGCAGGTGTGCCGTCAATGTGGGAGGCGGTGAAGTCGGTCAATGCGGTCATGGTGTGGTGTCTTTCGAGGTGTGGGATTGAGAGGCCAGCAGCGCCGCCAGCACAATCATGCCGCCACCTAGGCCGATGCGCCAGCTCAGCGCCGATGCCCCTAGTGCCACAGAGGACACGCTGGCAAACACCACCTCTGACATCATCACCATGGCGGTGGTGTGCGCGCTCAACCGTGCGGCGCCATATTGCAGGCTGAAGTTGGATACCAAAAAGGCCACGCTCAGGCCCACTAGATAAGGCGCCCACGTGGTGGCTTGTGCCAAGGACGCATCACTCAGCCATGCCATGGCAGCCGACGCACCCAAGCCATCTGCCCATGGCACCAAGGCACACGCCAACGCCATGCATGCACCCCCACCAAACATGGCCATCATGCGCGCGGACTCGGGTGTGTGCTGCAGCCTCAGCAACCAGATGTTGGTGAGTGCAAAGCAAAAGCCCGCCAGTAACGCCAAGATGTCTGGCAAGTCTTGCGGCAGCGGCCAGGGGGATTCGGGTGCTTTGAGTACCAGCACCACACCGAGTAGCGCAAGTCCCAAGCGCGCCAACGCACCCCGTGTAGGCCGATCGCCCAACAGCCACCAAGCCAGCAGCAGCGACCAAGTCGGCATGAGATAAAACAGCAACACCACGCGCACCACATCGCCCGTGGTGACAGCCCAGTTAAAACCCACATTGGTCAGGCCTGAGGCTGCCATGAGCCACCAAAGTTGCGGGTATTGCTTGAAGTGCCCCCAGCCCGACGGGCGGACGAGTGTCAGCACCAAGGTGGCCAAGGTGAACACGCAAGCGGTGGACCACAGGGGGTGCAAGCCGTTTGCGTCGAGCTGGCGCAATGGCCACCAAGACAGGCCCCATACCAAGGCATTCAGCGCCAGGGCCAACACAGCCAGCATGGGGCTTGTCATGTGAGGCTCGCTCTGGGCTTACCCGTGCAGGTCGTCGTTGCGCGCGATGTGCATCAAACGCGCCAATTCATCGCGGTGGTGCAGGAGGTTGTTCTCATGCCAAAGCTTGATGAGCCACATCACAAAGCCTACCAATGCGCCAAATGCGGTGATGGCGCCAAACGCGCTCAGACCCATGCCAGTGCTGAAGGTGTACAAAAAGCCCAGGCCCAGAATGCACAGCTGTTCGTTCATGTTTTGCACCGCAATCGATCGGCCGGCACCCATCAGGTTGTGGCCACGGTGCTGCAGCAGCGCGTTCATGGGCACCACCAAAAAGCCACCCAAGCCCCCCAAGATGATCAGGAAAGGCACCGCCAGCCAAAGGTTGTCGATGAAGTTCATGGCGATCACAAACACACCCATGGCAATGCCCAAGGGCATGAGTCGGGTGGCATGGTCGAGCTTCATCTTCATGGAAGCCACCACCGCGCCAACAGCGGTGCCGATGGCCACCACGCCCACCAAGCTGGACGCCTGGGTGGTGGAGTAGCCCAAGGCTGCAGCGCTCCATGCGAGCACGATGTAGCGCAGGTTGCCGCTCACGCCCCAAAATAAAGTGGTGGTGGCCAACGAAATTTGGCCCAGCTTGTCATTCCACAAACGTTTGTTGCAATCCCAAAAATCGGGCACCAACACCAACAAGTTGCGTGCCATGCTTTTGTCGGGATCGGCACGCATGGGAATGTAGGCAGCACCTGTCAAAGGAATGCGTTGGTTGAACCAAGCCGCTAAAGCGTAGAGCGGGATCAACAAGCAGATGGCTGCCTCGGCCGATGTGTCAATGCCCGTGTTGATGAACGGCATATCAAAAGAGAGCAACCAGGCAGAGAAGTTTTGGCCCACCAATTGACCGCCCAACAACACACCAAGGATGATGGACGCAATCGTCAAGCCTTCAATCCAACCGTTGGCTTTGACCAATTGCGATGCGGGCAACAGCTCGGTCAAGATGCCGTACTTGGCAGGGGAGTATGCGGCTGCACCAAGACCAACCACTGCATACGCGAGCAAGGGGTGCACACCGAACAACATCATCAAGCAACCCACCACCTTGATGGTGTTACTCAGCAGCATGACTTCGCCCTTGGGCCGCGAGTCGGCAAACGCCCCTACAAACGGCGCAAGCACTACGTAAAACAAGGCAAACATCGGCACCAAAGCAGCGCGTTGCCACTCGGGCGCGCCATCTGTTTTCAGGAGTTCAACGGCAGTGACGAACAGTGCGTTGTCGGCCAACGAACTGAAAAACTGGGCCGACATGATGGTGTAGAAACCGCGCTTCATAGATGGGTCAGGCAAACCCGCACACAGGCTGTGGGTCTGTTGATTCTTCTTTCTTTTTTAACGACCACAGGTTATATCACGCGGGTGCCACAATATTGCCTATGCCCCGTCCGATACAAGCCTTTGTTCACACCGACGCCCTGCGTCATAACTTGGCGCGCATGCGTGCCGCTGCTCCCGACGCCCGCATGTGGGCGGTGGTCAAGGCCAATGCTTATGGCCACGGCATTGCGAATGTCTTTGAAGGTTTGCGCGGGGCCGATGGCTTTGCCTTGCTTGATCTCGATGAGGCGCAGCAGATGCGCAGCCTCGGCTGGCGTGGGCCGATTTGGTTGCTTGAAGGTGTGTTTGACATGCGCGATCTTGAACTTTGCTCGCGTCTCGATCTGTGGCACACCGTGCACTGCGACGAGCAAGTGGACATGCTCAGCCGTCACAAAACCCAAGTGCCGCACCGTATCTTTCTCAAAATGAACAGCGGTATGAACCGCTTGGGTTTCACACCCACGCGGTTTCGATCTGCTTGGACGCGCTTGAACCAACTGCCGCAGGTAGAAGAAATATCCTTGGTCACCCACTTCAGCGATGCCGATGGCCCCAAAGGCGTGGCCGAGCAAATGCGAGTGTTTGCCAAAACCACCGAAGACTTGCCTGGCGAGCGCAGCACGTGCAACAGCGCAGGTTTGTTGCGCCATGCCAGCGATGTGGCTGTGGCTGCGGATTGGGTGCGACCCGGTATTGCGCTCTACGGCAGTGCGCCAGACTTTCCCGAGCACACCACGGTGCAATGGGATTTGCAGCCTACCCAGAGTTTGCGCAGTCGCATCATCGCCACGCAAGACTTGCAAGCGGGCGATACCGTGGGCTATGGCTCAACATTCACCGCCGACGCCGCCATGCGCATCGGCATCGTTGCCTGTGGCTATGCCGACGGCTATCCGCGCCACTGCCCCACGGGCACACCTGTGTTGGTGGATGGGGTGCGCACCCGCACCTTGGGGCGCGTGAGCATGGACATGATGGCGGTGGACCTGTCGCCTTGCGCAGCCGCCAAGTCTGAAACTGGCGATCCGACTTTTTATGGCAGCGAAGTGACGCTATGGGGCAAGTCCAGCCATGGCAGCGTGTTGCCCATTGATGAGGTGGCGTACGCTGCAGGCACCCTTTCTTATGAGTTGATGTGTGCGGTATCGGGGCGCGTAGGCTTTAGCCAAGACTAACACCACCACTGGCTATTTATCCAGTAATATTGCTGCATGGCCAAAGAAAAAACCCAATACACCTGCACCGACTGCGGCGGCATCACGCCCAAGTGGCTAGGCAAATGTCCCAGCTGCAATGCGTGGAACACATTGGTGGAGTCCACCGTGGACAGCAGCGGCACCACCAAAAACCGTTACGCAGGCATGGCCGCTTTGGCCCCCGCATCCGAAGTAGCCATCCTCTGCGACATCGAAGCGCAAGACGTGGCCCGCACGCCCACCGGCCAAGAAGAACTCGACCGCGTGCTCGGCGGCGGCATGGTGCAAGGTGGCGTGGTGCTGATCGGTGGCGACCCTGGCATCGGCAAATCAACTTTGATTTTGCAAGCCATGGATGGCTTGCAGCGCAGCGGCATGAGCACCCTGTATGTGACGGGCGAAGAGTCTGCTGCCCAAGTGGCGTTGCGCTCGCGCCGCTTGGGGCTGGACCACAGCCAAGTGCAAGTGTTGGCCGAAACGCAGCTCGAAAAAATACTGGCCACGGTTGACAAACTGCAACCTGCGGTGGTGGTGATGGACTCCATCCAAACGGTGTACTCCGACCAACTCACCAGCGCCCCCGGTTCGGTGGCGCAGGTGCGTGAATGCGCCTCCCACCTCACCCGCATGGCCAAGTCCTCAGGCACCGCCGTGGTGTTGGTAGGCCACGTCACCAAAGAAGGTGCATTGGCTGGCCCCCGCGTGCTGGAACACATGGTGGACACGGTGTTGTACTTTGAAGGCGACACACATTCGACTTACCGACTTGTGCGCGCGATTAAAAACCGCTTTGGTGCGGTGAACGAAATTGGCGTCTTCGCCATGACCGAAAAAGGCTTGAAGGGTGTGAGCAACCCCAGCGCTATTTTCTTGAGCCAACACGCCGAGCCCGTGCCCGGCAGTTGTGTGTTGGTCACGCTGGAAGGCACACGCCCCCTGCTGGTGGAGATTCAAGCCTTGGTCGACAGTGGTGGCCCATCGCCGCGTCGCTTGAGTGTGGGCCTAGACCGAGACCGCTTGGCCATGTTGCTGGCCGTGCTGCATCGTCACGCGGGCGTGGCGTGCATGGATCAAGATGTGTTTGTCAACGCCGTGGGCGGCGTGCGCATCAGCGAGCCTGCAGCTGACTTGGCCGTGATGTTGTCGATTCAAAGCAGCTTGCGCGGCAAGCCCTTGCCCCAAGGCTTTATTGCGTTTGGTGAAGTGGGTTTGGCGGGCGAGGTGCGCCCAGCACCCAGAGGCCAAGAGCGCTTAAAAGAAGCCGCCAAGTTAGGCTTTACCGTGGCCGTCATTCCCAAAGCCAACGCACCCAAAAAGCCCATTCCCGGCATGACCGTGCATGCGGTGGAACGGGTGGATGAGGCGATCGGCTTGGTGCGCGAATTGGGTTGAGAGGCTTCTTAAGAAAACCCTAAGAAGCGTTCTCTAGCATGGGCTGTGAAAGACACACCACCATGCTTCACAAAATCATCCCGCTCCTGCTTTGTGTATCGCTGCACGCGATGGCCGCTACACCTGCCGAGTTGTTGGCAGGCTACACCGCGCAAGCAGGTCAAGCTGCCAGTATTGCCAAGGGTGAAGCATTTTTCAAGGCCAACCATGGCCAAGAGTGGCAATGCACCAGTTGTCACGGCAAATCACCCATGTCTGGCGGACGTCATGCCAGCACCGACAAAACCATCGAGCCCCTCGCCCCTGCGGCCAATGCCAAGCGTTTTAGCGACAGCGCCAAGGCTGAAAAGTGGTTTCGCCGCAATTGCAAAGATGTGCTGGCGCGGGAATGCACGGCTGTCGAAAAAGCCGATGTGTTGGCTTGGCTCATGTCTGTGCGTGGATAGGAGTTGATATGCATTCACGTTTGACACATCTCATACAAAGCGCAGTAGCCGCCTGCTTGTTAGCGACTGCTCCAGCATGGGCAGATAGCTACAAAGGTCCGACACCACCCGCGGTGTACACCCAAGAGTGCGGCAGTTGCCACTTCGCTTTCCCGCCTCACTTGTTGCCCAATGCATCTTGGCAGCGCGTGATGCATGGCCTCGACAAACACTATGGCAGCGATGCCTCGCTGGATGCAGCCACGCAAAAGCAAATTGACACGTGGCTACAAACCTACGGCGGCCAAGGCAAACGTGCGCGTGAAGAGCCGCCGCAAGACCGCATCACGCGCTCGGCATGGTTTGAGCGCAAGCACCGCGAGGTGAGTGCCGCCACGTTCAAACGTGCGTCCATCAAAAGCCCCGCCAACTGCACCGCCTGCCACCAAGATGCGGTGCAAGGCGATTTTGAAGACGATCGGGTGAGGATTCCCAAATGAGCGACAGCGTTTTCAAACTCAGCCACGCACAGCGGCCAACACCCATGCCCGTGCCGCGCAAGCCCGTGGTCGATCTGGGCACGCGCATGGCGCACGCCAGCATGGCCTTGGCATTCCTCATTTCTTATGTCACGTCCGAGTCGGAATACTGGCGCTTGGTGCATGTGTACAGCGGCTACAGCTTGGCGGCAGTGTTGATGTTTCGTTTGCTGTGGGGATGGGTGGGGCCTGCTTCGGCGCGTTGGGGTTTGTTGCTGCGTCGTGTGGCCATGTGGCGCGTGTGGGTGAATAAATTCAAGCAGGGTGAATGGCTGAGCCGCAACTTTTGGGTGGGTGCCAGCAGCTGGGTGCTGAGCGCTGCGGTGCTTTGCATTTATGTGTTTTGCACGGTGGCCATTGCCAGCGGGTGGGCTACCTACAATGCGTTGTTAGGCGATGGTTGGTTCAACGATGCCCTGCAAGCCCTGCACGAAGGTTTGGGCAACGCGGCCATGGCTGTGGTGTGTCTCCATGCGGGGTTGGTGGTGGTGTTGCGCGTGTGGCGTGGCCCACACGCCCTGCGACCGATGTGGCGAGGCTATGCGAATACTTCTGGCCGAGGATGATGAGCTGCTTGGTAGCGGCCTGCGTGCGGGCCTTGATCAGCGCGGCTTTCAGGTGGACTGGGTGCGCGATGGTGTGGCTGCCGAGCGAGAGCTGATCAGTGCGCAACACCAAGCGGCAGTGCTGGACCTAGGTCTGCCACGCCAAGACGGCTTGGCTGTGTTGAAGGCCGTGCGTGCGCGTGGCATTGACACCCCCGTGTTGGTGCTGACCGCACGCGATGCCGTGGCTCAGCGCATTGAAGGCCTTTACCTCGGCGCGGACGACTATGTGGTCAAACCCGTTGATTTAGACGAACTCGCTGCTCGCTTACACGCCCTGGTGCGTCGTGCCCACGGCAAACCACAAACCACCCTGCAACTGCGCGATGTGGTGATGGACGCCAGCGCAAGGCAGGTGAGCCGAGCAGGCGAAGCCATCAGTCTGTCCACCCGTGAGTTTGATTTGCTACAAGCCTTGTTGCTCAACGCGGGACGTGTGCTGTCACGCGAACAGCTAGAACAACATCTGTACCGCTGGGGCCACGAGGTCGAGAGCAACACGATTGAAGTTCACATCCACCACCTGCGCCGCAAGATGGGCTTGGGGCTGATCGACACCGTGCGCGGGGTGGGTTATGTCGTCATGCCCAAGTAGACGTTAACAACGCCATGGCACACAAATTGTCTTTGCAACAACGCTTACTCTCCCGCACCTTAGGCGCGGTGCTGGTGGTGTGGATGGGCACGGCCGCCTTTGTGGGCTACGAAGCCAAGCACGAAGTGGACGAGCTGCTGGACGCGCACTTGGCCCAATCGGCCGCTTTGCTGGTGGTGCAACAAAACGCCACGCCTGACGATGACGAGCCTCTGCTCGATGCCCCCACCCTGCACAAATACGCCAATCGCGTGGCCTACCAAGTCTTTGACGAAGGCCGCTTGGTGATGCACTCGCCCAATGTGGCGCATGCGCCCATGGCCCAGCACACGCAAGGGTTTGAGACGCTGACGTTGGCCGACGGCAAATCGTGGCGCGTCTTTGCTGCGCCCGGTCGAAGCAACGATGTACAAATTTATGTGGCCGAGCAATTGGACAGCCGCGACGAGATTTTGTGGGCGGTGCTGCGCGGCTTCTTGCCGCCGCTCACCCTTGCGCTGCCCCTGTTGCTGATAGGTTTGTGGTGGAACGTGCGCTCAGGCCTGCAGCCTTTGCAGCGCTTGCGCCAAGTGCTATTGAAGCGCGACACACACACGCTAGCCCCCGTCAGCCTGCCCGAAACGCCGCAAGAAGTGCAGCCCTTGCTCGACGCCCTCAATGACTTGCTGCAGCGCTTGGCCTCACGTATGCAAACCGAGCGGCGCTTCACGGCCGATGCTGCGCATGAGTTGCGCACGCCTATCGCGGCCATTCGTGCCCAAGCCCAAGTGGCGTTGAGCGAAGCCACAAACGACAAACGACGTCAACTTGCGCTGCAAAACACGTTGATGGGTTGCGACCGCGCCTCGCGCGTGGTCGAACAACTGCTGACCTTGGCCCATTTAGAAGGCCCGCAAGAGGTGGCCTTGGCGCCGTTGCGCCTGGACCAGCTGCTTCAGCAAATCTTGGCCGACCTTGCACCCCAAGCCTTGCAGCGCGGCCAAACCCTAGAGCTGCTGGCGCCTGAGCCCTTGCAGGTCAACGGCCAAAGCACGCTGTGGGGTATCTTGTTGCGCAACTTGATTGACAACGCCTTGCGTTACAGCCCCAATGGGGCCACGGTGCGCATCCAGGCACAGCGTTTGGGCAACGCTCAGATACAAGTGTGCGTTCAAGACAGTGGCCCAGGCTTATCACCCGAGGACTTGGCCCGCTTGGGCGAACGCTTTTTCCGCGTGTTGGGCACATCGGCCACTGGCAGTGGCTTGGGTTGGTCCATCGTTCGCCACATCGCGGCTTTTCAGGGCATTGATGTGCAAGTGGGTCAGTCAGTGGCCTTGGGTGGTTTGCAAGTGACTTTGCGTTGCCCAGACAGCGCAAGGTAGCAGCGTTCAGTCATTTTTAAAAAGGTTTTTATGTATTTTTATCAATATGTCGTTGCAACAGGGTTGGTTTTTATGGGCGCACCTGCGCTTGCTTCGGGTGAGGACACATTCAAAGCGGTTTGCGCCAATTGCCACGCCAAAGCCTTTGCCAATTCGCCACAAATAGGTGACAACAACAAGTGGGCGCCATTGGTGGCAGAGGGCCAGGTCATCATCACGGCCCATGGGTTTGTAGGCGTGAGGGCGATGCCGCCCAAAGGGGGCGTCCCAGACTTGACGGTCCAGGGCTTTTCAGAGGCTGTGAATTACATGGTCAATCAGTCCGGGGGCACATGGAAACAGCCTGACAAAAAAATGATGGCTGCCATCCAAGCCGAAATCGCCCAACGTCAAAAACTCAGCACCGTCAAATAACACGCCTGGTCAGACCATGGTGACAGAGAGCAGCCGTCGACCCTGAGACAATAGTCGCATGAACTTTCAAAGATATTTGGTGCCCATTGGCGCCGTGGGTTTGACGGCATGGGCTTGGCAAACATGGCAATGGATGGGCATTGCCATGGTGGTGACGGGCGGCGTGATGTGGCTGCTGCTGTATTTCACGCGCTTGGTGCAAATCATGAAGCGGGCCAGCAACCGCCCCATCGGTTTTGTGGACAGCGCCGTCATGCTCAACGCCAAGCTCAGGACTGGCGTGAGCTTGATGCACGTGATCGCCATGACCCGCGCTTTGGGCCAAGCCGAGACCGACAAAGGCGCGCAGCCCGAGGTGTTCAGCTGGCGCGACGGCAGCCAATCGGTGGTGCGCTGCGTGTTTGCGCAGGGCAAGCTGCAAAGCTGGACCTTGGATCGGCCCTTTCAGGCCATCGACGTCGAGCCCATCAGCCAAGCCGCCAACGACTAAGCGCTTGAACAAGCGCTTCAATTCGCAGGCCCGAGGCTCGCTAAAATGCACCATGTCGCCAAAACTGGCGACCACCACAACTTCAGTCCAAAGGAAATCCCATGAGCGTCGTGATCCCATCATCCATGTCTGACCGTGACGGCAAAATTTGGATGGACGGCCAACTGGTCGACTGGCGCGACGCCAAGATTCACGTGTTGAGCCACACCTTGCACTACGGTTGCGGCGCCTTTGAGGGCGTGCGCGCTTACAACACCGAGCAAGGCACGGCCATCTTCCGTTTGCAAGAGCACACAGAGCGCCTGTTCAACAGCGCCAAGATTTTGCGCATGGCCATCCCGTTCACCAAAGACCAAGTGATTGAAGCGCAACGCGCGGTGGTGCGTGAGAACAAGTTGGAGTCAGGCTACATCCGCCCACTCACTTGGATTGGTGACAAAAAGTTAGGCGTGAGCCCCAAAGGCAACACCATCCATTTGATGGTCGCCGCTTGGACATGGGGCGCCTACCTGGGCGAAGAAGGCATGAAGCGCGGCATTCGCGTCAAGACTTCGAGCTACACCCGCCACCACGTCAACATCACCATGACGCAGGCCAAGGCGGTGAGCAACTACACCAACTCCATCTTGGCCAACATGGAAGTGACCGACGAAGGTTACGACGAAGCCCTGTTGCTCGATACCTCAGGTTTTGTTTCTGAAGGCGCTGGCGAAAACATCTTCGTGGTCAAAGACGGCGTGATCTACACACCCGATTTGTCTGCTGGCGCCCTGAACGGCATCACCCGCAACACGGTGTTTCACATTGCCAAAGATTTGGGTCTAGAGATCGTGCAAAAGCGCATCACGCGCGACGAGGTGTACATTTCTGACGAAGCCTTTTTCACAGGCACCGCGGCTGAAGTGACGCCCATCCGTGAACTCGATCGCATCGAATTGGGCAAGGACGGCTATGTGGGCAGCCGCGGCCCGATCACAGAAAAAATCCAGACGGCGTTCTTTGACATTGTCAACGGCCGCAACCCCAAGTACGCACATTGGTTGACAAAGGTTTGAACATGAGCAATCCAGTTGAACTCTTGGCAAAAGACCTCAACGGTCATGGCGGCGTGTTTTGCCCCAGCGAAAAAGCGGACATGAAGCTCTGGAACAGTCACCCCAAGGTCTACTTGGATGTGGCCCGCACAGGCCATGCCAAGTGCCCCTACTGCGGCACCGGGTACACACTCAAAGCCGGCGAGCACGTTGGCCACGGCCACTAAAAACGGGCTCGTCATTGCGCCCCAATGGATTGGGGATGCGGTGATGACCGAGCCCTTGTTGCGCCGCTTGGCTGCCCGTGGCGAGCGCCTCACGGTTGCTGCCTTGCCTTGGATTGCACCGGTTTACCGAGTCATGCCCGGCGTGGCTGAGGTGATTGAGATGCCGTTCAAACACGGCGGCCTGCAACTGATGGGGCGAATCAACTTAGCCAACCAACTGCGCGGCAAGTTTGACGTGGCGTATGTGTGCCCCAATTCGTTCAAAAGTGCGCTGCTGCCTTGGATGGCAGGCATTGCCAAGCGCGTGGGCTACACCGGTGAAATGCGTTTTGGCCTGCTCACCGACCGCTTAGACAACCCCCAAGCCGAAGAACGTCCTCCGATGGTGGAGTGGTATGCCGCGCTCAGTTTGATTGGCCAAACCCTGACTGGCCCGATGAAGCTGGTGGGCGATTTACGGCCTGTGCTCAAAGCCGGAGTGGGTGCGCTGGACGACGCGCTGGAACAGTTGGCTACCAACATGCCCACCTTGCCCACCTTGGCTAAAAAAAGTTACGTGGTGTTTGCGCCCGGCGCTGAATACGGCCCCGCCAAACGCTGGCCAGCCAAACACTTTGCAGAATTGGCCAGCAAGATGGACCGTCCAGTGTTTTTGTTGGGGTCGAGCAAAGAGTTTGACATCTGCCAAGAAATTGCCACCGCTGCCAATGCCCAAAAGCGCGGCAACTGCTTTAACTTGGCTGGTCAAACCAATCTCATGCAAGCCTTTGCGCTCATTGCCGACGCACACCGCGTGGTCAGCAATGACTCGGGTCTCATGCACGTGGCCGCTGCTTTTGGTGTGCCGCAAGTGGCTGTGTTTGGTTCGTCCAGCCCTGAGCACACCCCACCTTTGAATGAGCATGCGCGTGTGGTGTGGTTGCGCGTGGACCCAAATTACCAACCGCCCCTGGCTTGCGCGCCGTGCTATGAGCGCGCTTGCCCGCTGGGACACATGCGTTGCCTGGAAGACGTATCGGCTGAGCGTGTCTATCGCCTGCTTTAAAAATACAGGCAGCCACCGTCGCTGCCCCCTATGTGAATTGAGGATTTATGTGGTCTAACTCAGAGGAGCTCTTCTTGCTCACCGACAGCCTTGCCGGGGGGAAGATGCAGACCATGAAGCGGCGCTTGAAGTTCAAGCTCAGGCAAAAACTATTCAGTGCTGAGCTTGCACAAGTCAAGCAATACTTTGAGTCGCATCAGCTCACACGTTTGCTAGAAATGGATGCGTCTTTGGCATTGAAGTGCACGCGTGCTTATCTTTGGACGGGTTTAGATGGGCCACAACGTGTGGCCGCGCAACTGGCTTTTCTTGATTGGTTTTTAGCCCGATTCAAATGGGCTGAGGTGCTTTCGTTTTATGAAAAAGGATCGGTCAGTCTGGCAAAGATTCAGCACAGCGACACGGATTTTGAGATTTTGTTGAGCCCGAGTCGTGGCTTGTCCCGCGAGGGGGAGTTGGCCGTGACCTTGCTCATGAATGGCGCTGTGTTGCTCAGATCGTCGGTCAGTGTTTTGCCAGCGCAAATGTTGGGATTGTCAGGTGATGGACATGCCCTGTTTGTGGGCTGCTTGCAAGGCACTTCAAACACAAAAGATTTGGTCAAACAAGCCACCCAAGCACTAGAGCGAACCAAGCCAACCTTTATTTTGCTCAACGCATTGCAGGCAATGGCGCAAGCTTGGGGCTTGGTGTGTATCGTGGGTGTGGCCGATAAGAAGCACGCCTACGCCAGCTATTTCAGTTTGTCAAAACGCATCAACATTCGTTATGACGATGTCTGGCAGCAGCTGGGTGCCACACAACAGACGGCGCAGCAAGATTGGTTGCTGCCGCTGGTGTGGGTGGCGCGTCCAGAGCACGAGGTCGAGTCAAAAAAACGCTCAGCACTGAAAAGACGCAATGCCATGCGCCAAAAGTTCATTGAGGTTTGCACGCAGGGCTTGAGTCAGTTGGGTGCTGCCGAAGACCTCGCCCCGTTGACGGATCAAGTCAGCTGAGCCGAATCAGGCGACCAGACTTGGGTGATGCCTTGATTTGATGCAGTGCCTTCAGCACTTCGGCCACAGGGATGTCGCTGACTTCTTTGCCAAGGGCTGCTTCAATTTGGACAAAGGTGTCAGACAGCGGCGTCCACACCATCGTGGGCCCGTTGGGCAAATACAAAGCAACGACAGGAATATTCCATGCGCTGGCCGCGTGCACCGCATAGGTGTCGGGCGTGACCACGATGTCGGCACCGCGGATGACGTTGAGCGAGTAACTCACACTGGCTTGGTATTGGCAAACCTGCACACGTGGACCCAAGCCAAGGAAGGACGCTTTTAATTCAGCCTCATGGGCTGGACTGGCACTCAACAGTTGGACCTGTGTGTCGGGTTGGCTGTCGCAAACAGCAGCCACAAACGTTTGAACCCATTCAATTGAAAGCGAACGATTGGGGGTGCTGCTTTGGCTGTTGATCACCATCCATGGGCCAGGCAATTTGGGCATGGGTACCACCAAGTGATGGTCGAGTTGGATGTCGTATTGGTAGGTGCTGTGCGGGGCTTGGATGGTTTGCAAAAAACGCAAGTGCCGCGCGCAGTAGTGAGGGCTGCTCAACTCACTATCCATCACAACATCGTTTGGCAGCGACTTGACGGGGTGCTTTGCAAACAAAAACCGCTGCTTGGCATGGACGATGCTAAGCACGATTTGCTCGGACGAGTTGGCCAAATTCAAGCCAAAGTGCACCACCATGTCGTAGCCCACCCAGCGTGCCTTGAAGCTGGCCCATATACGCGCAAACACATTGCGGCTGTTGCACACATGCAGCCACTTCACATCGGGGTGGTGGCGGTAGAGTGCGGCATTGCTGCCACCACACAACACACCTATTTCGCAATCGGGCCAATGGGCGCGCAGGGGCTTGAACAAGCCCGTGGCCACAATGGCGTCGCCAATTTTGTTGTCGTGCGACAAGATCAATATGCGAGGGCTCATCGCGCTTTTATTGGGTGAGCAGCGCGTGCGCTTGCTGCGTCATTCGGGCAATCACTTCACGGGCGTTGGGCACGTCGGCAATCAAGCCCACCGCCTCACCCGCTGTGGCATGCGCTCGCGAAAAATCAGCGGCTTTGATGCCAGCGTCGTAGCTGGCACGTGCTGGCTCTGGGTTGGCCTTTAGACCAGGTATGTCGTTTTCAAGTGCGCGATGCAAGTCGTTGCGAATCGCGCGAAAGTCATAGGGCGCAGGCCAGTTTTTACGGCGCAAGATATCAAACACCTGGCTGCGTGCTGTCCCGTCGCCGCTGGTGTGTGTGGCTTGTGTTTTGGCGCCCGTGGCTGCCAAGCTCTCGGTGGTGGCCCACAAGCGTGAACCCACCAACACACCATCTGCCCCCAACATCAACGCAGCGGCCAAGCCACGGCCATCGGCCACGCCGCCTGCGGCGAGTAGCAAGGTGTTGGGCGCGTGTGCTGCTAAATAGTCGGCAACCTCAGGCACCAGCGTGAAGGTGCTGCGGCCTTCGAGCGCGTTGGCACCGTGGCCACCCGCCTCGCCGCCTTGCGCCACGATCACTGAAGCACCCGCTTCAATGGCCTGTGCCACTTGGTCTAGGCGCTGCACTTGGCAAATCAGCTGGGCCCCTGCGTCGGCAATGCGTCCCGCATAAGGACGTGGGTCACCAAACGACAGCATGATGGCGCAGGGCTTTTGTGTGAGCACCCAGTCGAGTGCCTCGGCGTTCTCGTCAAGCTTCCAGGTGATGAAGCCGCAGCCCAGCCGGGCGTGGCTGGCGGCATCGCTTTTCAGCAACTCTGTGGCCAAGGTGTATTCGCGCTGTGTCCAGGCGAGGTCGCCATAGCCACCGCCCAGCAAGCCCAGAGCACCCGCTTGCGCACAAGTCGCCGTCAACGCGCCGCCTGTGGCGAGCGCCATGGGAGCCAATGCGATGGGGGAGCTGAGCTGAAACAGTTGAGCGAAGCGGGTGTTCAGAGGTGTAGATGTCATGCGCAATATTGTGCAATGAATGGGAGGTCAGTCTTGCGCTTGAATGGCTGGCTCTGCATGCGTCTGCGGCAACACCCGTGCCGCCAGCCACACCAACACCAGCACGGGCGCACCCAGCAGCGCCGTGCTGGTGAAAAAAGCCTCATACCCGTGCGCGTCCACAAACACGCCTGAGAAGCCCGCCAGCCACTTGGGTGCAAGCAGCATCATCGAGCTAAACAGCGCGTATTGCGTGGCCGAGTAGTTCACATTCGTCAGACTAGACAAGTACGCGATGAAGGCTGCAGAGGCAATGCCACTGGCCAGGTTGTCGGCCGAGATGACCCACACCAAAGCCGTCAAGTCGTGGCCACGCGTGGCCAGCCACGCAAACAACACATTGGTGATGGCGCTCAGCACTGCACCCAGCATCAAGATGCGCATCACGCCCAAGCGCATCGACAACACACCGCCAATGAAGGCGCCCAGCAAGGTCATGATCACACCAAACACTTTGGTGATGGCGGCCACCTCGTCTTTGGTGTAACCCATGTCCACATAAAAGGGGTTGGCCATGATGCCCATCACCACATCGCTGATGCGGTACACCGCAATCAGGCCAAGAATGATGGCGGCTTGCCAGCGGTAGCGGCGTATGAATTCGGCAAAGGGCTCGATCAACGCGCCTTGCAGCCACTCGGCTGCGTTGCGTGCAGGCGGCATCACCCGCTGAGATGGTTCGGGCGATAGCAGCACGGTCAACACACCCAGGCTCATTGAGGCGGCCATCACCAAATAAGCCGTCTGCCATGCCGCATGCAGGTAAGCGGTGTCGTTTGCACCTGCCACGCGTGCGGCCACCCACAACACGCCCGCACCCGCCCAAATCATGGCGAGGCGGTAGCCTGTTTGGTAGGTGGCGGCCAAGGCGGCTTGGTGCTGGGCGTCGGCAGATTCGATGCGATAGGCATCAAGGGCAATGTCTTGTGTGGCGGAGGCAAACGCCACCACCAAGGCGCACCACACCACGGGCTCTAGCGCGACTTGCGGGTCCAGCAAGGCCATGCCCACCAGGCCTGCGCAGACGGTGAGTTGAGCCAACAGCAGCCAGCTGCGGCGGCGGCCCAGCCAGCGTGTGAGCAGCGGCAAGGGCAGCCGGTCCACCAAGGGCGACCATACCCACTTAAAACCATAAGCCAAGCCCACCCAACTCAAAAAACCAATCGTGCTGCGGTCAATGCCGGCCTCGCGCAAGCGAAAACTCAGCGTGCCCAGTACCAGCAAAAGCGGCAAACCAGCCGAGAAGCCAAGGCACAACATGCGCCAAGAGGCAGGCTCTAAATAAACTTTGAATGCATGCAACCACCCTTGTTTTTTGACTTGCGCGGGCGGCGTGCGTGGTGGACTTGTTGTATCGTTCATGTCTGTATTTTCAGGCTTTCACAAAAAGACTTTTTCATGCTTACCAAACGCGCTTTTCTTTACGGTTGTGTTGGCTGCGCTTGCGGCCTTGGCAGTGCTGTGGCTTTGGCCAGAGAAGGGGTAGAAGTCAAGCGCGAGGCCTCAGTTTTTGCAGGCTTGGTGCCGGCCGCGGAGGTAGAGCAATCAGCCCGCAAACAATACGGCGAGATGATGAAGGAGGCCGCCAGCAAAAACGCGCTGGGCTCAGACAACCATCCCGAGGTCATGCGTTTGCGTCGCATTGCCAAAGACATCATTCCTCAAAGCTTTGACTGGAATCCGCGCGCCAAAGAGTGGAAATGGGAAGTCAACCTGGTGGGCTCCAACCAAATCAACGCGTTTTGCATGCCCGGTGGCAAGATTGCTTTTTACAGCGGCATCTTGACGCAGCTCAAGCTCACAGACGACGAAGTGGCCATGGTCATGGGCCACGAAATTGCGCACGCCTTGCGCGAACACGCCCGTGAGCGCATGGGCAAATCTGCCGCCACCAGCGGCGTGGCTGCCATTGGCAGCACGGTGGCCGCGGTGTTCTTTGGCGTGAATCCACAGATCACCGATTTGGTGGCCAACCAAGGCGCCAAACTGCTGTCACTTAAATTCAGCCGTGACGACGAAACCGAGGCCGATTTGGTGGGCATGGAAATCGCAGCGCGTGCGGGCTACGACCCCCGCGCCGGTGTGACCTTGTGGCAAAAAATGAGTGCGGCCAACAAAGGTGCACCACCGCAGTGGCTCAGCACCCATCCATCGGGCAACACGCGCATTGAAGAAATTCAGGCCAATTTGCCCAAAGTCATGCCGCTGTTCGAGCGCGCCAAATAAACGGCTCAGGTACCGCCCACATAGGGGTTGGTTTTGCGCTCTCGACCAAACGTGCTCTCAGGGCCGTGGCCTGGAATAAACACCGTGTCGTCGCCCATGGGCCACAAGCGCTGCGTGATGCTGTTGATCAAATCATCGTGGTTGCCCTGCGGAAAATCGGTGCGGCCAATGCTGCCAGCAAACAGCACATCGCCCACAAACGCCCGTTTGATGTCTGGCGAATAAAACACCACATGGCCGGGGGTGTGACCTGGGCAATGGCGTACTTGCAGTGTGTGAGCGCCCAGTGTGACGGTGTCGCCATCGTGCAGCCAGCGCGTGGGTGTGAAGGTGCGTGAGGGCGGGAAATGGTAGTTGGCCGCGGCCTGCGGCAAGCCGTCAATCCAAAATTGATCGCCCTCATGGGGCCCGATGATGGGCAGGCTCAGCTTCTCGGCCAAGTCGGCGGTGGCACCTGCGTGGTCGACGTGGGCGTGGGTGAGCCAAATTTGTTCCAGCCTGACACCGAGTTGTTGGCAGGCGTCTTGCAACACGGGCAAATCGCCACCGGGGTCGATGATGGCGGCCTTGTGCGTTTCATCGCACCAGACGATGGAACAGTTTTGTTGGAAGGGGGTGACGGGGACGGTTTGGTACTGCAACATATGCCGCAAATCTTAGCGGCAATTGACAGCAGCTTGACTCAACATTCATCCGTCCCATGCCCAGGCGCCGCCTGCGTGGGCACATGGTGGCGCAAGCCCACTTGCTGGTTGTGTTCATCCACAAACACCAGTTGCGGCTCATGACCAGCCACTTGGTCTTCATGCACTTGCGCGAATGAGGCAATGATCAATAAGTCACCCACGCTGGCGCGGCGAGCCGCTGAACCATTCACAGAGATCATCCCCGAGCCACGCTCGCCTTTGATGGCGTAGGTGATGAAGCGTTCGCCGTTGTTGATGTTCCAAATGTGGACTTGTTCGTTTTCACAGATGTTGGCCGCTTCCAGCAGGTGTTCGTCGATGGCGCAGGAGCCTTCGTAATGGAGCTCGCACTGCGTGGTCACGACGCGGTGGATCTTGGATTTCAGCAGGGTACGAAACATGGTGAGAAGGTTTTCAGACGAAGTAATGCCCCAATCATAGAGGGCGAAGCTGAGCGTTAACTAACAAGAATCAGCTTGTGTCAGTGGTCCAAAAACCGCGCTGCACCAAGGCCTGCCAAGCGTCCGCTGGCCAAACAGGCGCTGAGCAAGTAGCCCCCTGTGGGCGCTTCCCAATCCAACATTTCGCCCGCCACAAACAAGCCGGGCAGGGTGTTGGCCATGAGGTGGGCGTTCAGCGCCTCTAGGCGGACGCCACCTGCGCTGCTGATGGCCTCATCGATCGGACGGGTCTTGTCAAGCGTGATGGGCAGGTGTTTGATAGCCGCCGCCAACTGCAAGGGGTTGGCCATGGCTTCTTTGCTCAGCACTTCGTGCAGTAGGCCCAAATGCAAAGCGGTGAGGTTGAGTCGGCTTTTCAAATGGCTGCTGAGCGAGCGCGTCCCACGCGGATGCGACACTTCGGCCAGCACGCGCTCGGGGGTGTAGTCGGGCTTCAAATCAAGGTGAAAGGTGGCTGTGCCGCTGCGCTCAATTTCGTCGCGCAACACAGCCGATGCGGCATAAATCAAACTGCCCTCAACGCCTGTGGCGGTGACCACAAACTCACCGCGGCGATGAAAACGCTGGCCCACACTGTCGTGGAACGACAAGGCAACCGACTTGAGCGGTACGCCTGCAAATTGCTTTGACAAGTGGCTGCTCCAGCCTGTCTGACCATTCAAGCCCTTCACATCAAAGCCGCAGTTGCTGGGGCGCAGTGGCGACACCTCTATGCCCAATGCGCCCAACCAGGCTTGCCACGCGCCGTCAGAGCCGAGTTTGGCCCAGCTGGCGCCGCCCAAGGCCAGCAGCACGGCATCGGCGTGCGCCGTGCGAACGCCTTGAGGGGTGTCAAAGCGCAAGCTGAATTGGTTGTTTTCATGCTGCAAAGCGCCGCACCAGCGGTGGCGCATATGAAACGTCACGGGCACACCTTGTGTGGGGTGACGCAGCCGGTGCAACCATGCACGCAGCAGCGGTGCGGCCTTCATGTCGGTGGGGAAGATGCGCTGCGAGCTGCCCACAAAGGTGTCAAGACCCAAGCCCTTGACCCATTCACAAATGGCAACGGCATCCCATGTGCTTAGCCACGCACCACAAGCTTCGCTGCGTTCGGCATAACGGGTGGTGAAGCGCTCAAAAGGCTCGGCGTGTGTGAGGTTGAGCCCGCCTAAGCCTGCCAGCAAAAATTTTCGGCCCACCGATGCCATGGCGTCATACACCTGCACACGCACGCCTGCAGCGCTGAGCATCTCAGCAGCCATCAGGCCGGCGGGGCCAGCGCCAACGATGGCGACGTGTCGTGGTTGAGTGGGGGTCACGGCGCAAGTGTAGGCGGCGCAAGTTGCAGCTTGGCAGCCTCAAAACAAGCGACGTCAAACAGGTGCATGCAGCACTTTTTGGATAAAGCCATGCAAAGCACAAAGATTACAAACTCGTAATTCAAAGAGAAGTTCATGGATTGGAGGCCAAAATCAAATCATGAATATTTTGTTGGTTGAAGACGAGCAACACATTGCCGATTTCATCATGTCGGGTTTCCGAGCGGAAGGGTTTGCCGTTCATCATGACGCAGATGGCTTCAGAGGGCTCAACACGGCCTTGATCAAAAAATTTGACGCCATTGTGTTGGACGTGTCTATGCCATTGCTAGATGGATTTGAGGTGCTGGGTGAGATTCGTCGCAAAGGTTTAAAAACCCCAGTCATGATGCTCACGGCCCGCACCGAGCTCATCGATCGGTTGAAAGGGTTTGAAAAAGGGGCCGACGATTATTTGGCCAAGCCTTTTTTCATTGAAGAGTTGGTGGTGCGTGTCAAAACCTTGATTGCGCGCCAAACGGGGAGCGCGCAACCCACGATCACGCAAAGCGGCGTGACGCTCAACCGGTTTTCACGTGTTGCGCAATGGGGCAAGCAAACAGCCTTACTGACGCAGCGTGAGTTTGTGTTGTTGGAGAGCTTTTTGTTGTCGCCTGGGCAAATATTCACACGACAACAAATCCTCAAGCAAGTCTGGAATGTTGACTTTGACCCGGGCACCAATGTGGTGGATGTATGCATTCAGCGCCTGCGCCGCAAATTGGATGATTCCAGTCCAGATGCATTGCGTGCCTTTCCCTTAGAAACGATACGTGGCGTGGGCTATCGACTTAACAATGTTTAGTATGCAGCGCTCATTTAAGTTTTATGTTTTTTTGTCGGTTACCTTGTGCGTGGTCATTTTCGTCGGTGCATCTCGCATGATGGTCAGGTGGACCAGTGGTGAACCATTTCGGATGTACTTCAGTGATGTGGTGGCGCTGCAAGTGCAAAAAGAGTTGGTTGCCAACCCAAGCACCCTCGATTTGAAGACGCTCCAAGTGAGTCTGGAAAGAACGATCTCATTTCTTCAACCCAATGATGTTCTTGTGTATTCAAACCTATTACAACCAAGCGCGGAAGCAGCGGATTTTGCGCTGAGCTTGACCTCCCAAGCCCTTGAGTGGCAGGCCTTAGATACAAAACCATTCGAAGCTACCACCACCACGTGGCGTCAAGAAACTTGGCATCTGCTGCGTTTGTTGCGGGACTCTCAGTCTATTTATATTGCGGTGAAGGCGACCGCGTTTCAAAAACCATTGGAAGAAATATTGGAAGTCAGAAATCAAGTCGCTTTAAAAACACTTCCCTTGCTTATTCTTTTCACGATACTGACCACTTCTTTCATCATTTATTTCGTACTCAAACCCATTAAAAATTTGCAAAACGCATTCACTGAAATCAAACTCTCTAGCCCCGATACGCACATAAAAGTCAAGGACAACTTCACAGAGTTCGCTATCTTCATTCGGTATTTCAATGAATTGATTGACAGGCTCAAAGCCAGCTACACCCAAGCGGCTCGTTTCTCCAGCGATGCAGCGCATGAGCTGCGAACGCCGCTCACCATCATTCGCGGCCATTTGCACCGATTGATCAACCAAGTGCCCGACGGCTCCACGACTCAAGTGGAGTTGTCGCTGGTGTCAGAGGAGGTGGAGCGGTTGATCTCCATTTCCAACAAATTGCTTTTTCTCTCGCAAGCCGACGCGGGTCAAATTGGGCTTGACAAGGAAGAGGTCAACCTCAGCGATGTGGTTGGGCAAATCATGGACGATATCAACAGCGACAGGCCCGACTTGGTATTGACAAAGGCCATCGACGGGGTCATCTTGTTCAAGGCTGATCGCGACTTGTTGATTCAATTGATGCGAAACCTTTTTGGCAATGCCGTCAAATACAACCGCATCCAAGGCTCGATCGACTTTCAAGCACATATGACTCGGAGCCATGTGCACTTTTCGATCACCAACACAACCAAGCTCACCACAAGCGGTCTCGATGACCGCATCTTTGAGCGCTTCTATCGGCACCTGCAGCTCGAGGGGCTGGAGGAGGGCGCTATTTCAGGCTCAGGACTGGGGTTGAGTTTGTGCAAAGAAATTGTCAAAGTTCATGGGGGAGATCTTCATTTGCAAATCACGCCAGATCGAAAGGTTTGTATGAATGGCAAGATTGCCGTGCGTTGAT
>NZ_DAIRSK010000022.1:0-44107 GCF_036804465.1 Limnohabitans sp. | reverse complement strand
GCCGTTGTGGGCCTCATCGGCGAGTTACAAAACGCACGCTTGATCGTCAACTGATGTTTAACTTGTGACTGCGCGCCTTTGCGCGTTTGATGATCAGGCAGTTGGCCCATCCTTATGTGTGGTCTCTTTGATCCCAGCCATGAATAGCCTTTTCTGCATGAGTGTCATGCAAGTGTTCTAAGCTATTTAAATTTAAAGGATGGTTTGATGGTTGATGCTTATTTGCAAATGGCAAGTCTTTTGGTAGTTGCTTTGTTGTTTGGCGGCATGCTACTTTTTTCAGCAGGATTTGCGGCTTTCTTGTTCAAGTATTTGCCCCCCGCAGAAGTTCGAATGCTCTTGAGAAAAGCGTTCCCACCGTTTTATCTTTTTGTGATTTTTTCTTCTGGCTTGGCAACTGCGTTGTCATTTCTTTTTGATCCATTCAGCGCAACATTGATGGCTGTTGTGGCGCTGACCACCATTCCAGCTCGACAAGTGTTGATGCCTGCGATCAACCAAGCGACTGATTCGGGCTTTAAAAAACGCTTTTTGTGGTTACACGGATTTTCCGTTGTCCTGACATTGGGTCATATCGTTTTGGCTGCTATTGCCTTGATCCAATTGGGTAGTCGATAACTTACAGTCCTTGGATTACGACATTGCCAAAAGGGCGTATCAAGCGTCTTCAGTCTGAAGCTCGCGCACAAGAGATGCAAGTCAAATTAGCAGCGCTTGCAGTCTGCGCACTTTGCGATCGCCCAATTCCGCCAGCGCTGCGAGACGCGCACCACTTGATTCCTAAATCACGGGGCGGTGATGTGACGGTCTATCTGCACCGTGCTTGTCACAAGCAAATTCATGCCTTGTTCACTGAGACTGAATTGGCCAAAAAATACGCAAGTCCACAAGCGCTGAGAGACCATCCAGAAATGGCTAAATTCATCAATTGGGTCAAAGATAAACCCTGTGAATTCAATCCACCTGCAAGACGAAGCCGCTTGAAAGGGCAGGTTTAATTTGTCTTTGAACGTGCATCTAAATGTGTGAGGTTCAAGCCCAATTGGTTTTTCATGGTTATTTTCAAGCGCTTTGTATCAAGGAACTAGCCATTCCCAATTGTTAGCTGTCAGCCTTGCACGACGATGTCCAGTTCTTGCCAATTCAAGCCAATCTATTTCAAGCACTTGCGCATTTAAAACCGCAAAATGTGATGTATTCAGAGCTTCATCCTTGGTTTTATTGTTGCTCTTTGCAAGCGGTGTTCCAGGTGCAAAAGAACTAAGGTAGTCCGAGGCGGCTGGCGATTCTTTAACCTCACTCCACAACCGCTCGACCAGCGGCCCCTTGCTGAGTAACGTGGCGTTCACGCTTACGCGCAGTTGCCAGCCTAGTCGGCTGCTCCAAAATACAAAAACCGATTTGGGCTGTGACGTCAATTCAGTCGCCTTAGGGCTGCGAGCATCCGTGAAAATTTGAAGTAGGCCCGCGTTCTTATCAACGTTTCTGAGTACTACGGTTCGCGCATTGACAGAGCCGTCTTTGCAAGCAGTTGCGATAACCGGAGTACGCCACGCGTGATGCCTATCCCTTGCAGCTCGACTCAGTTCTTGCCAGATCTGACTGCGTATTTCGTTGGGTGTTTCTAATGTGGTTTTCATATTTGTCTAATGATTTGGGGAATGCCAGAGTGCCAGTACTTTGCACTCAACTTTGCTGTAGCCACCTTACCGGTAGATCAAGAGCATGCAAAAATATCTGAAAGGTTAGAGCCAAGAAAGCTAACCGCTTTTTCTGCAAAAGTTTGAATTGCAGTCTCAGGCTACTCCGATTATTTGAGCCAATTTGAAGGACTTTATTATGCAAACTGAACGAGCAGTTCTGGCGGGTGGTTGTTTTTGGGGCATGCAGGACCTCATCCGAAAAATACCCGGTGTGCAAAGTACTCGCGTTGGGTACACCGGGGGTGATGTTCAAAACGCGACGTATCGCAACCACGGTACACATGCAGAAGGTATAGAAATTTACTTTGATCCAAGCGTGCTGAGCTACCGTCGTATTCTGGAATTTTTCTTTCAAATCCATGATCCAACGACACCTAAACGCCAAGGTAATGATGTTGGCATGTCCTATCGCTCTGCGATTTATTTCACTGGCGAATCTCAGCGCTTGGAAGCAATTAAAACTATTGCCGATGTCAACGCCAGCGGCCTCTGGCCTGGCAAGGTTGTGACCGAGTTATGTCCAGTGGGCGATTTTTGGGAGGCTGAGCCAGAGCATCAAGATTACCTAGAAAAAGATCCTGACGGTTATACCTGCCACTTCATCAGGAAAAACTGGGTGCTGCCAACTTAGTCTGAACAGATTGCGCCCTAACTATGTTGATAACAGCAACGAGTGAGTTTTGTACCTCCTTGAAGGTTCCAGGTCAGCAACTTCCGCCAAAGGTAGTGGCTGATTTGCGAACAGATCACGCGGGTGAGGTTGGTGCCGTGTGTATTTACAAAGGTGTGTTGATGTTTGCCCGTGATGCGGCACTGCGTGAATTTGCTCAGCACCATTTAGCCACTGAACTGAATCACCTGAAGCGGGTTAAAGAATGGTTGCCGCCTGAGCATTTCAGCCGATTACTGCCTGTGTGGAAGCTAGCGGGTTTTCTGACGGGCGCGCTGCCGGCATTGTTTGGACCTAGGGCGGTGTACGCCACGATCGAATCTGTTGAGACGTTTGTCGACCTCCATTACGAAGAGCAAATGCAAGATTTGAAAGCGCACCCAGAACTTGTCCTTTTGCTTCAAACATTGCAAGAGTGCCAGGCAGATGAGGTCGCGCACCGTGATGAAGCCGCATCGGCATGTGGATCCTTCAATAAAGGAATTTGCTTACGGATTTGGTGCGCAATGGTTTCCTGGGGCTCACGCAATGCCGTGGTGGTCTGTCGCCACATTTGAGTGACATTTGGTTTGAATACCCCTTTCGGCTAGGGCTGTTATGTGAGTTCCTGAAGTTTCAGATATTATTGAAATCTCAATAATGAAGCTTATATGAATTTACCACCACTTACTCAGCGTTTCGTCATGCACTTTGGCGAAATGGGCAGCCGTTGGGGAATCAACCGGACTGTTGGGCAACTCTATGCCTTGCTATATGTCTCCTCTAAGCCGCTGAATGCCGATGAACTCGGTGAGGCTTTGGGTTTTTCTCGCTCCAACGTCAGCATGGGCTTAAAAGAGCTTCAATCATGGAATTTGGTTCGCCTTATTCATCAGCCCAATGACAGGCGCGAGTACTTCCAGGCACCTGAAGATATGTGGGTTATTTTTCGCACGCTGGCTGCTGAACGGCGCAAGCGAGAAATTGATCCCACGCTTTCAATGCTTCGTGACGCATTGATGGAGCAACCCAGCGTTGTGGCCGACATTCACGCTCAGGAGCGTATGCGACAAATGCATGGATTTATCGATCTGATGACCAACTGGCTGGATGACGTTATGAAAATTGACTCCCCGACACTGACCAAGCTCATGCAAATGGGATCGAAAGTCCAAAAGTTTTTGGAGATCAAGGACCGTGTCAAAGGCGTTTTTACTGGCAAAGCTCAAGATGTAACAGCTGCTAAAAATAAAGATGCCAGTATCGAAATTGGAGGAAATCAATAAATGCTTTCCAAAGAAAACATCTCCACAGTATTGTTTGACGGTTCATGTCCGATATGTACTGCTGAAATAAATCAGTACAAACTAATTACTCCGACCAGTCAGATTGATTGGGTAGATGTCTCCGCTCATGACTTTGTAGTTCCAATAGGAAAGACCAAACAGGAATTGATGCAAAGGTTCCATGTCATCAAGCCTAACGGAGAATTTATTTCAGGTGCAGTTGCATTTGTGCATGTATGGCAGCAATTACCCGGCTGGAGGCGGCTCGCTGCAGTTGCTAGGCTGCCAGGAGCCTTGCAAGCAATGGAATTTGGCTACACAAGTTTTCTGAAAATTCGACCACGGATGCAATCTTTATTTAAAAAAAGAACTACTTAATTTTTTCACTCTCAACCACCCTTAAATTTTCAACTCACTTCATGGAAAGACTATAGATATGGCGCTGCAAAGATCACCTGCTATCTTCAATTTAAAAAATTATTGGCAACAGCTGCCTGACATCAGCTTTAGCCACATCCTTTTACGGATACCACTTTCTTTGTTATTCATTAACCAAGGACTCAGCAAGTTTCCATTTGATCCAGCTGTCGGAGAAGGCATGGGCATACCTGCTCTGGTTTGGTGGTTTGTTTGCTACGGCGAAGTCGCGGCTGGGTTGGGACTTTTATTAGGTGGATTAGCCACGATTCCAAAAGTAAAAGACGTAGCGTTTTTCGCCGTCTTAGGAGATATGGTCACCCGCTTTAGCGGAATTGTGATGTGCTGTGTCACCACTGGCATCATTTGGACTGTTCTCAAGCCAGAGAGCTTACTGACATTCATGCTGACAGACTACATGCATTTTTCTCTTTGGACCGGTGGTTTCTATTTCGGACTTAGAGGAAATTGGGCAGTTGCCGTTGACAAAAAATCTTGACATCTAATTGCGCTTGCCCCGATTGATAAGTAAGTTCAACAGGTTTCAAAGCCTGTTGGACTGCATTGTTCGAACCTATTTGCTGCTAAAAATATGAATTTAATTAAAAAATTACTAGTTTTATCTTTCATGCTTATCTGTATGCAAACTTTTGCAAATGAACTTTCTTTGGACCTACAAAAAACATGTACCAATGAACAGTTGACCGCTCATAAAAGTGTCAAAGGTAATTCATTTCAGGCAGATGATTTCAGGGGCTACTGCAAATGTGAGGCAGGATTTATCTTAGAAAAAGCTACACCAGATCAGTTGGATCAGTTTAATAAAAACAAAAATTCAACCCCAAATTGGTTAAAACAATTGAAATCTAAGGCGCTAAACATTTGTGTAGAAAAAGGCCGTGGCATAACTACCTAGAAATATATTTTTGATTAGGCCCACCTTCAAAGAATGAAATGAATCCGTCAACTCTTTTTTGCTGCATCTGCGCAGCACTCACGATTGCAACCAGCGCGGTTCAAGCGCAGCCTTTAGCAAATGTTGAGCGCTACAGCCAATTACCGGCCAGTGCAGACGGTATCGGCAAAAGCTACATGGGGCGCGAAATCTCAGCGGTGATGGGGTGGCAGGGAGCGTCATGGCTTGAGCGCCAGGAGCGCGAACGCGAAGAGCGTACAGACCTGTTGCTGGCTGCATTGATGTTGAAGCCTGGTGACGTGGTTGCCGATATCGGAGCCGGCACCGGTTATCTTTCTCGACGCATGGCGCCTTTGGTGATGCCAGGGGGCAAGGTCTGGGCTGTTGATGTGCAGCCAGAAATGGTTAACCTTCTTCAAGCGGGAGTAAAGCGCAGTGGACTCAGTCAAATTGAAGTGAAGCTAAGTGCAGTTGACGACGTCAAGTTACCCGCTTCATCGCTGGACCTGGCGGTTATGGTTGACGTCTATCACGAGCTAGCCTATCCCTACGAAGTCATGGCCAGCCTGCTCAAGGCCTTAAAGCCCGGTGGCCGACTTGTCTTTGTTGAGTACAAAGCCGAAGACCCGCTCGTTCCTATCAAACAGCTGCACAAGATGAGCGAGGTGCAGATAAAGCGCGAGGCGGCTGTTTTCGCACTTGAATGGGAGCGCACGGTAAAAACCTTGCCTTGGCAGCATGTGGTGGTGTTTCGTAAGCGGAACTAATCAGACACCAGACCGACATTCAGAAAGAAATAGATGGCTTGTATTGTTAAGCACCTGACTCTGGCATTTATTTCAATAATTTTCACCTTGGCAGCGCCGCTTGCACAGGCTCAAACGGTTCGCGCTGAAGTCGTGGCCTCCAATCTACAAAATCCCTGGGCAGTAGCGTTTTTACCTGAGGGTCGATTTTTAGTGACCGAGCGACCCGGGCGATTACGAGTGATTGAGCCAAATGGTGATGTGGGTGCGCCTGTTTTTGGTCTACCTAGTATGGCGGCGCAAGGTCAAGGCGGTTTGCTAGATGTGCTGCTAGACACTGATTTTGTCAACAACAATACTTTGTACTTTTGCTTTTCTGAGCCCGGCCAAGGTGGCAACAGCACCGCGCTTGCAAGGGCCCGCTTATCCTCTGACCGTTTGCGGCTAGAAGAACTGAAAATTATTTTCAGTCAAAAGCCCAAGGTGGCGAGCAGTGCACATTTTGGATGTCGAATCGTTGAAAGCCAGACCAACAGCAAACCTGACGGCATGCTTTTTCTGACCTTGGGCGACCGATACAGCCAGATGAACGACGCGCAATCTCTCGACAATCATCAAGGCAAGATTGTCAGAATTTACAAAGATGGCAAGGTTCCTGACAACAACCCATTCGTCAAGCGTTCAGGTGCGTTACCGGAAATATGGTCTTATGGTCACCGCAATGTACAAGGTGCAGTTTTTTCGCCCGATGGCAGCCTGTGGACTCACGAACATGGCCCGCAGGGCGGTGATGAGATCAACCTAGTTTTATCCGGACGTAACTACGGTTGGCCGGTGATCACCTACGGAGAAAACTACGGCGGCGGAAAAATCGGTCTGGGTCTTACCTCTCAAAAGGGCATGGAACAGCCTTTGCATTACTGGGTTCCATCCATTGCGCCATCGGGCATGGCCTTTTTAAGCAGCGAACGCTACGGTCGCGCTTGGGTCGGTAACCTTTTTGTGGGTTCGCTTAAATTTGGATACCTCAATCGGATAGAGCTCAGCCAACCGTTTGGCGGCAAAGTCATCAAAGAGCATAAGCTTCTTGAGGAACTAGGTCAGCGAATTCGCGATGTTCGTCAGGGGCCCGATGGTTGGTTATACGTGCTCACTGACAATACGCGTGGCCAGTTGATTCGGTTAGTGCTGAAATAAATCTTTAAGCAAGCTTTGATGCGCGAGCAAACAGGCTTAGTCATATCAATCAAGATCTCTTCGTTGCATCAAGAAAAGCGGTCAACTCTTTGGCTTGAGGACAGGTTCACAACATTCACTTTGTGAGAACCAGTTATTGCTTTTTTTATGATCTTGTAAATGTCAAGATCAAAGTTCAAATCTTTAGACTGGGCAAAGTCCTCCAACTCATCGTGATCATTGGCTGTGCCCAAGTAACACCATTTGTTGATTACAAGCATGCTGTGCCCGTCTTTGATTGCCACCGCCCCGGCAAATGACCAGACTGGTACCTTGTAAAGCTGAAGCGCTGTTCTCAACTTGAGGTTGTGTGCCGCCAAAGACACTTTGCCAATGCATGCGCCGTGGCATTGTTTGACTTGGTAGCCAAAGCAAGGCTTACCCTCGTCTACTTTTTCTAAGCCCAGCAAGGCCTCACACAATTGGTACTTCTTGGCGACTGCTGCTAAGTAGCCCATCGCTTCTTTTTTATTGTAAAAAAGACCAAACAGATTCTCTTGTACGCCAGGTTGCAAATGCTTGTGGGTAATGAGAGTGGGTCTGTCACAGCCTGATGTGTCTTGGCTCAATTGCCATGCGCACAAGTCCTTCGAACGACGAAGCTTGATGTTCATGCTCGGCATGCGCTCCTTGATGAGCTTGGCCTCCAAAACCAAAGCACTCAATTCACCGCTTGTTTCGATCCACTCGATGTGATGAACTTGTTGAGACAGCTTCATTTCTTTGCGCACGGTCAGCGCACTTTGAAAATGACTCATCACACGGGTGCGCATGGAAATACTTTTGCCAATGTACAAAGGCGCGTGGTGTTCGCCATTAAAAATATAGCAACCTGGCGTATCTGGAATTGCGTCAATGACAGATTGGCTGATGTTGGGTGGCAGGCTGACTTGGCCCACCAACTGGCGAACCGCCTCAAGCAAGCGCTCTTGGCCAAATGTCTTTTCACACACCCGCCAAAACTGGACCAGCAAATCGGCATCGCCTAGGGCTCTGTGCCGTGCAGTTACCTTGAGCCCGTGGACAGCGACGATGGTGTCCAAGTTGTGCCGGGCCTGTTGCGGGAACAGTAGCCGCGAGAGTTTGACGGTGCAGAGAACCTTCGGCCGAAAATCCATACCCAAGCGTTTGAAAGAGGCTTTGATAAAGCCAAAGTCAAAGCGTGCGTTGTGAGCAACAAAAATTTTTCCTTCAAGCTCATTCTTTATTTGTAGTGCGAGTTCATCAAATGGAGGGCGGCCAGCCACCATATCAGGCGTGATTCCAGTCAATCTCTGAATGTTTTGAGGAATGAAGGTTTGTGGATCCACCAAGCATTCCCAAGCACTTTCTTGTCCCTGGGCCAGTGTCTTAATTCCGATTTCGGTGATCCGGTCACGATCGGCATTGCCGCCCGTGGTTTCGATGTCGACAAAGGCAAGGAAAGGGAATTCGGTTTCTTTGAGTTTCATTGAAAAGTTAGGGTTCTAGGACTTTTCTTCATCCTACATAAACAACCCAAGAGCCGTGATCAGCAGGCCTTCGTAGCACAAATACTTTTGGGATCAGCACCAATCGTGTCATGCTCGTCGGTTTTTCAGCAGGTGGACTGGCAAGTCTTCTTGCTGCGGACACACCTGATGTCGTGGGATTTGTTGGATTGGATGCTTATGACCACTTGCTGCTAAACCAGTCTGAACGTCTAGGAGTCGTTGCAGCTGGGCGTCTTGCCACAGAGGCGTTGCTCTTGAGAGCGCCTGCATCAAGTTGTGAGCTCTCATAAAATTGCTTTTGATCGATTCTTGTGAATCGACACTGTCTGCGTGTTGGTTGAATAAAAAAAGCCTAACAATTTTTGGCGCTCAGCACTTTGCAACATTAACGAAAAATCAGTGGGTTACTTACAAACCATATGACACGCAGAAATTCACCCAACTCAATCAAAGGGCTAGATGATCTGAGTTCGCTTGCCAGCATAGTGGTTGACAAACGCTTGGGTCAACGATCGATGGCTAAAAAAAATCGACGTAACCGGCACTACGAAAAACAGTTTATTCGTCATGCGCTAAGTCAAAGGTCTAGCGAGGAGTCAACTGACTCAGGTACAAGGTTTGGACATCACGAGACTAATGACGAGGGTGCGGATTGAAGGGAAGATGGACTCATCCCGCGACTCCAAGACACTGCATAAAAAATGACATTATCAAAAGCCCGCTCTGGCGTTGTTTACTGGTTCAGAAACGACCTGCGCTTGCACGACAACTCCGCCTTGCATCAAGCCATTGAGCTGGCTGAGAAGCAACAAACTTGGTTGCTGCCGGTGTATGTGCACGACACCGCATTGCAGCTGACCAGCCCTTGGGGCTTTGTGCGCACCAGCGCTCACCGCTTGGCGTGGACCGCTATGGCGGTGCAAGATGTATCGCAGCAATTGGTTGAGCTGGGCAGCCAGCTGTTGCAAATCACCGGTGATCCCAGTGAAGTGTTGGCTGAGCTGATGGAGCACTTCAGCGCCAGCACCTTGGTTTGCGAAGACATTGCTGCTCCCTATGAAGAGGCCAACATTCAGGCCATGCAACAACGTGGAATCGACGTCCAAACCGTTTGGCAGTCGACGCTCATGGCGCCCGACCAATTGCCGTTTGAGCCGCACGATGTGCCCGACGAGTTTTCTAGTTTCCGACGTGCGGTCGAGCGCCAAACGTTTGCGCCTGCCCAACCCGTGGCCACGGTGACGACAATGCCTGCATTGCCGAATCAGGCCGCTTTGGGTTCAGTGCACGAGTTGCAACATGCCCTTGGACACACGACAGACCCATGCGTGATCTTAGACGACCCACGTTCGGCGTTTCCTTGGTCACAGCCCGAGTTTCACGGCGGTGAACGTGCAGCCCTCGCGCATTTAGTCAAGTACTGCAGCCGTGACTTACCCCACACCTACAAGGCTACACGCAACGGGTTGGTGGGTGCCAATTACTCGACCAAGTGGTCCCCTTGGTTGGCTACCGGCGCATTGTCTGCACGTCAGGCCTGGACTGCCATCCGCAGCTTCGAGGCGAAATACGGGGCAACCGACAGCACTTATTGGATAGGCTTCGAATTGCTGTGGCGCGACCACTTCCGTTGGCTCCACCTCAAGTACGGTGAGCGCATGTATTGGAAGCGCGGTCTGTCCGACGCGCCGTTGCCCACACTCACCCACAACACACGTGGCTTTGAGCACTGGCGCACAGGCCGCACTGGCAAAGCATTCATTGATGCGGGCATGCGCGAACTCAACGCCACGGGCTATTCATCCAACCGCATGCGACAAAACCTAGCAAGCTTTTTGATCCACGATTTGCGCTGCGACTGGCGTGCCGGTGCTGCTTGGTTTGAATCGCAACTGATTGACTTTGACGTGTACAACAACCAAGGCAACTGGCTCTACCTGAGCGGTCGCGGTACGGACCCCAGAGGGTCTAGGCGCTTCAACCCCGACAAGCAGGCTCAAGACTACGACGGCGACGGCGCTTACCGCAGACTTTGGAATTGAGACCTCTTTTAAATTTTGCAATTAAGTTCTGACGATTTCGACTTGGTCTTTTTTGATTGCATGCTGAAGACTTTCTGAACCCATGGATGAGCCACGAGGCAAGTCACATATTCACTAAAAAAGTTGCCTCTATACAAATGAATATCAATGCTGATTACAGTGAAAGAGTCGTGACCAATCATCATGACTTACCGTGGATCCCTAGCCCCGATTCAGGCGTGGAAAGGCGTATGTTGGAGCGCCAAGGCGATGAAGTGGCGAAAGCTACTTCAATCGTTCGCTACAAGCCAGGTTCTAAGTTTCAAGCCCATCACCATGAGCTTGGGGAAGAGATTTTTGTTTTGGATGGGACATTCAGTGATGAGACTGGTAACTATCCTGCTGGAACTTACATCATGAATCCCCCAGGTTCTTCACACGCACCATTTAGTGAATCTGGCTGCACCTTGTTTGTAAAACTGCGCCATCTGGGTCCTCACCAAGTGGTGCGAGAAGTCATTGACACGACATCAGCTCCTTGGTTGCAAGGTATGGTGACGGGTTTGAATGTCATGCCTCTGATGCAGCAGGGGAGTGGTTCTACTCTGGTTAGATGGGCACCACAAACTTTTTTCAATCCGCATAGGCACTATGGCGGTGAGGAAATCTTTGTCGTGGATGGCGTGTTTGAAGATGAACATGGACGTTATCCAACTGGGTCGTGGATAAGAAGTCCGCACATGAGCTTGCATCAACCTTTTAGCAAAGAGGGCTGCACCATTTTTGTTAAAACCGGACATCTGCTTGACTAGCTGAGTAATGGCATTCCATTTCTAAGTAGTGCTCTGCTTTAGCGTCGTAACTTAATTTGAAAAACTTCTAAAAATTTGGTGAAGATTCTGCGGTGCTGTTTCAGGCTTAACCATGAAAAGTGTTTTAGGGTTGTGGTAAAACCCTTTTTGTTTTTAGTTGTCCTCAAGAATTTCTTGCCTACACCCATCACAAAAAATTGGAGAGTATCTATGAATCACGACACATCACTTCCCCGTCGACACTTGCTGGGTGCCAGTCTTGGTACTCTTGCGGCGGCAGGCCTCGCAACATTCACGCGCGGCGCTTCCGCTCAGACAGCCCCTCTTGCAGCACCCAGACCGCTTCCGACTTACGTGAACTGGAAGGATCCTGCTAGCCTCATCGTCCACAGCAGCAGCACCCTTGAGACCAAACGTAGCGCCTTTGGTACCAGCGTGATAACTCCAGCCGAGCAGCTTTACATTCGCAATAACCTGCCAGCGCCTGACTCCTCTATCCTTGCTAGTCGTGACTCGTGGGAAGTCAACATTGAAGGTGTAAAAAACCCACGCAAGCTCACCGTAGGTCAGCTCAAGTCTATGGGTCTGGAAACAGTTGCGATGGTGCTTCAGTGTTCGGGTAATGGCCGAGGCTTTTTCCCAAGCAAGCCCAGCGGTACTCCTTGGACTGTGGGTGCAGCCGGTTGCGTTGTTTGGAGTGGTGTGCCCGTGCGGGCTGTGGTCGAAGCACTTGGCGGTCTCGATGGTGCGAAACCTTTCATGACTGGAACCGGTGGTGAAAAGCTACCGGAGGGTATCGACCCTAAAAGCGTCATCGTTGAGCGCTCGGTTCCTGTGGCTGCGATGGCCGATGCTTTATTGGCATGGGAAATGAACGGTACTCCTATTTCTCTGGCGCACGGCGGGCCTCTTCGCCTGATCGTGCCGGGTTACACCGGCGTCAACAACATCAAGTACATCAAGCAACTTGCTTTTACTGCAGCGGAAAGCGATGCGCGGATCATGTCGCATGGCTACCGAATCACGCCCCCAGGCGCCAAATCCGACCCTACTCAACCATCTGTGCTGGAGATGAGCGTTAAGTCTTGGATCAACTCACCCAACGGCGAAGGAAATGCCCCTTCAGCTGGTTTGATGCAAATCCAAGGCGTTGCCTTTGGTGGAATGAATGCCGTTAAAAAAGTCGAGGTATCGATCGATGGCGGCAAAAGCTGGAGAGAGGCACGCCTCGTTGGGCCAGACATGGGCAAATACGCATGGAGACAATTTGTATTGTCGGCAAGACTACCTGCTGGCAACTACACGCTTGCAAGTCGTGCCACAGATGCCGCTGGTAATGTACAACCCGAAACACGAGGCGAAAACGTCAGTGGTTACAACAACAGCAGTTGGATGGACCATTCAGTGAAAGTCACGGTGGCATGAGCTTAAGGTTGTTCTGGCGCGTGGCGCTTAAGTTAACGCTTTACCCCATCCTTGGCGCAGCATGCTTTGCCCACGCTCAGTCCAATGACCCCGCCTACATAGCGGGGAAGTCGCTTTTTCTTAAGGCGGTGCCTGCCTGCTCCATTTGCCACACGCTCAATGATGCGCAGTCAGAAGGCGCTGTGGGGCCCGTCCTAGACGAAATCAAGCCCAACGCGCAGCGCGTGGCTAAAGCGGTGCGCAACGGCCTTGGCAACATGCCATCCTATGGGGCTAAGCTCTCTGACAGTCAAATAGAGGCCTTGGCTCGCTATGTCTCTAAAGCCAGCGGAGGCTCACCTTAATTGCTTGAGTACTAGCTGTTCAACCGTATTTTGCTGGGATGATTGGTCAATTTAGTTGCTGAAAGAATCATTATGGTTTATGCCTTACTCAAGCTAGCTCACGTCTTGGCCACTATTGTGTGGATTGGTGGCATGGTGTTCGCTCACTTTTTCTTACGTCCGGCCGTGATGAGCTTAGAGGTGCCCGAACGGGTTCGGCTGATGCATGAGGTTTTGCGAAGGTTCTTTAATGCGGTGTCAGTCGCTGTGCTGGTGTCATTGGTGACAGGGCTGTGGATGATTGGCCGTGTCGCCAAGCAGTTGGTTCAAAGCGGCTCTAGCTTTTCTATGCCCTTGAGCTGGACCTTAATGGCTGCTTTAGGCATATTGATGATGTTGATTTTTGCGCACATCCGCTTTGCGTTATTCAAACGCTTGAGTGTGGCTGCAGAGTCTATGGACTGGGAGGCTGGAGCTGTTGCTTTGGCCTCGATACGCAAATGGGTAGCAGTGAACTTGGGTCTGGGTGTGCTGATTGTGGCGCTGGTTACTTTGTTAGGCTGATGAAAGGGGAGGGTGGAGCTTCCCTCTTTGTACGACATCATTTAGGCGTGGATTGCTTGGGAGATGTGTTTAATTCTTTATTCAATCTGCCCTGACTAAAAAGTTGATTTATCACCTGCCGAAGCCAAATATGTGCTGAATCTTTTTGAAATCTCTGGTGCCAGAAAAGATGTACATCGATGATGGGTGATTTCATTGGTGTTGAGACATAACGCACTTCACCATGTTGAACAAAGAAATCAGCGAGATCTTTAGGGACGGTTGCGATCAAGTTAGACGTTTCGATGATTGGCAATAAGCTCATGAAGTGAGAGAGCTCCACAACAACGCGTCTTTTGATGTTTTTGCTTTGCAAAAATTGTTCGAACACATGCTCTCTGCCATCTGGCTTGACAACTGCATGTGAAGCTTTTGCGAACTGTTCCAATGTTAGTTTTTCTCTGATATCTGGATGCTTTTTTCGAACCAAACAAACGTGCGAGCTGCTAATTAGCTTTTGTTGAAAGAATCCAGCCTTGTGTAAATCTGGAAAGTAACCAATTGCCATCTCTGCACTGCCGGCCTCTAGCGAGTTAGCAGCGGCCTCCCTCGGCATGGCAAGGGTCTTGAGGCTAATGTGAGGAGATTTTTCTGCCAGCGTCGAAAGCAATCGAGGCAAAAAATTTACCTCAGCAATGTCTGGTGTAACCAAGGTGAATGTGCGATCGCTGCGGAATGGATCAAAGCTCTTGGGTTGCAAGATGTCGGTTTGGATGGTTTGGACAACCATTCGAATGCTTGGGCTCAAAGCTTGTGCTTTGGGCGTGGGTGCCATGCCAGCACCAGTGCGAACAAATAATGGGTCGTCAAAGAGTGTCCTGAGTCTTGAAATGGCGGCACTCATCGCGGGCTGACTCAGCTTAATCGCTTCGGCTGCCTTGGTGACATTCTGGTGTTTGAGCATTGCGTCAAACACGACCAACAGATTCAAGTCCAGAGATCTAATATCCATACGGTGGATATTATGTATCTAAAAAATTATCTAGACGAATGTTTGCGTGATCCATAGACTCGCTGACACAAAACAAATCAAGTGTCTCAGAGCTTGATAAGTACAACGGAGACGAAGTCATGCAACAGATGTATTGCGGCCAGAGCACGGTGATGCCTTGTTGCTGTGGTGTTGACGTTCATGCGCACGTCATTCCAGTAGAGTTTCCTAAATACCTAGGGGGTGCGACACCCCCTGGATGGCCTTCGATGGCTCCGGCAGATGCTTGCCATCGTCACGTCATGATTGATGGGAAGAACTACAGAACAGTTTCTGATAAGTGTTGGAGCACGTCGCGTCGTTTGGCAGATTTTCAAGAAATGGGCTTGCAACTGCAGGCGATTTCGCCCATGCCTGAGTTGCTGTCTTATTGGCTTTCTCCCGCCGATGGTTCCCAGTTGGTTAGATTCTTGAATGAACAAATTGCTTCCATGGTCAATGAGTCCGGAGGCAAGATCGTGGGCCTTGGCGCCGTTCCATTACAAGATTTGACGCTTGCCATCAAAGAATTGCACTACATCAAGCACACCTTAGGTCTTTGCGGTGTGGAAGTAGGAAGCAACATCAATGGCGTGGTGATTGGAGACCCCAAGCTTGATCCATTTTTTGAAGCTTGCGTTGCTCTGGATATGCCGGTGTTTGTGCATGCCTTGAGGCCCGTTGGTATGGATCGATTGGTGGGGCCTGCACCCTTGCAACAGGTATTGGCGTATCCCACCGATGTGGGTTTGGCGGCGGCATCTGTCTTGACTGGCAACTTGATGCATCGTTATCCTAAGTTGCGAATTGCATTCAGTCATGGTGGCGGGACTTTGGCCATGCTATTGCCTCGGTTGCAACAAGCCATGTCCGTTTTTCCTGCCCTGCGGGAGAGTGTGCATTTATCGCCAGTAGATCAAGTCAAGGCGTTGTATTTCGACACCTTGGTTTTTGATTTGCAGACCCTGCGCCATCTGGTTCACACATTTGGCTCGTCGCAGTTGATGATCGGGACCGATTATCCGTTTAACTTTCATGACAAACACCCTGTTGAGCGAATCAAAGAAGCTGGATTTGACGCGCAGGTCATCGAGCAATTGACTTCTACAAATGCCAAAAGATTTCTTGGTATTGAATCAATTAATTTGGAGTAACGCATGACGCATTCATCTTCTCTTGTCAGCGCTTTGCGCAGCGTTTCGCTCACCGTTCCTGATTTGGTGGCTGCTGAACATTTCTACACATCGATTTGGCATTTGGATGTGGTGGCCAAGAGCGAGCAGGCCATTTATTTCCGCGGTACAGGGGCCGATCATCACTTGCTTGAACTGCATCAAGCGGATGGGCCGGCGAAGATTCGATGCGTCACTTTGCGTGCCCGGGATCTGTCTGCTTTGGAAAAAGTTGCAAAAGCAGCGGTTGCTGCTGGAGGCAAAGTACTCAAGCCCATTGCAGAAGTCACTGAGCCTGGGGGAGGGCAATCCGTGACGGTGATCGATCCCGACGGTCGCGTGTTTCAACTGGTCTACGGGGATGCCATGCATGCAGATGCCCATGAGGTGCAGGACCGGCCCATTCGATTGGCCCATGCTGTGCTGAATAGCCATGATGTTGAATCCACCCGTGCTTTCATGGAGTCAGTGCTTGATTTTTCATTGTCTGACCGGACACGCATCATGGCCTTTATGCGTTGTAACAGTGATCATCACAGCATTGCGCTTGGTGATTCAGACAACGATGCACTTAACCACATTGCATTTTTGATGCCTGATGTGGATTCGGTCATGCGAGGCGGGGGGCGTATGCGTGATGCGGGCTACGGTATTGAGTGGGGACCCGGTCGTCATGGCCCAGGCGACAACGCTTTCAACTATTTTGTTGGCCCCTTTGATGTCGTCATTGAGTACACCGCCGAGGTTCAGCAGATCGATGACAGCTACAAATCAGGTCAGCCCACTGATTGGACTTGGCCCCCTGGTCGCGTTGATCAATGGGGCATTTCTGCGCCACCGAGTCCTCGACTCAAAGATGCGCAAAAAGCAGTTGTTTTTGTTTCTTAAAAATATTTCCTATAGGATTCAGTATGAAATTCACAACATTTCACAAAGAAGGAAAAGATCGACTGGGATTGGTCGATGGCGCTCACGTGATCGACTTCAACAAAGCACAGCCTCAAGTCGATGCAGATCTTCGTTTGGCATTGAAGTCAGGTGTGGATTTGGCAGCTGCTGCAAAAAATGCGCTGAGTTCAAATGCTGAACGTTTACCTATGGCGAGCTTGCATATCTCAGCCCTCATTCCAGAACCTGGAAAAATCATTTGTCTTGGCTTAAATTATTTTGATCACGCGAAAGAGGGGGGGCGTGATAAACCTGAATATCCATGGTTTTTTCTGCGCTCTGCCACGTCCTTGCTTGCACCTAATGAAGATGCCATTCTTCCGATAGTCTCAGAGCGTTTGGATTACGAAGCCGAGTTAGCTGTTGTGATTGGTAAGACCGTCAAGCATGCAACGATTGAAAACGCTTTGGACTGTGTGTTTGGCTACAGTTGCTTTAACGATATTTCAGTCCGCGACTATCAAAAGAAAACGCCACAGTGGACGATTGGTAAAAACTTTGATAAGACCGGTGGTTTCGGCCCTGTGCTGGTCACTGCCGATGAGTTGCCCGCGGGTGCAGAGGGCTTAAGTATTCAAACTCGTCTCAATGGTCAGGTGATGCAGAGCGCAAACACGCGCGACATGATTTGGGGTGTCGCTGAAACAATCAAGTTGTTGACTGAATGTGTCACGCTTGAACCTGGTGACGTGATCGTCATGGGAACGCCAGCAGGTGTTGGTCAGGCGCGAACGCCTCCAGTTTGGATGAGGCACGATGACACGATCGAAATTGAAATCGAAAACATTGGTCTACTTCGTAACAAGATCAAGGCTGAGGTCATCTGATCATGGGTTCAGAGATCAGTCCAGAACTGTTCGACGTTGCCATTGTTGGATTTGGTCCAACTGGCGCTATCGCCGCAGGCTTGCTGGGTAAGCAAGGCATTCGAACCTTTGTGTGCGACAAGTCGCATGAGGTCTATGACAAACCCCGTGCGATTGCCTTAGACCACGAGATTTCCCGTGTGTTTCAGCAAATGGGGGTGGCTAAAAAAATAAAGCCCTTCCTTGAACCCTTTACCGACTCGGTTTATTACGGGGTGGACGGGCAGGTGATTAAACGCATGTCTACGGTGGCCGCTCCGTACCCGCTTTCACATACACCATCCGTGGTGTTCACCCAGCCGCCAGTCGAGGCGATTTTGCGCAACTACGTGGGCTCTCATCCTTCAGTTACCCGCCAACTGGGTATGACGGTTACCGACTTGACGCAAGACGCGGACCTGGCTACCTTGACCCTTCATAACGAACAAGGGCAACCCTCCCAGGTGAAGGCGCGTTACGTGATCGGGTGTGACGGGGCCAGCAGCGCAGTTCGGTCTTTGGCGGGTATTCAGCTTGAAGACTTAGGGTTTGATGAGCCCTGGCTTGTGGTGGATGTGCGTGTGAACGAACACGGACTGGCCAAATTGCCGACCACGAGCGTGCAGTATTGCAACCCTGAGCGGCCTTCGACGTATGTGATTGGCCCTGGAAACCACAGGCGCTGGGAGATCTCGATCAATGAAGGTGAAGATCCCAAAGTGCTGGCCACGCCAGAAGGTACGTGGAAGCTCTTAGCGCCTTGGTTGACACCCGCGGATGGCGAACTTTGGCGTCAAGCCACTTACCGCTTTCATGCCTTGGTCGCTGATCGTTGGCGCAAAGGGCGCGTTTTTGTTGCTGGTGATGCTGCGCATCAGCAACCACCGTTTCTCGGGCAAGGTATGTGTCAAGGCGTGCGTGATGCCGTCAACCTGTGCTGGCGTTTGACGTCGGTGTTGCAAGAGGGGGCGGCAGATACTCTGCTTGACTCATACGGCACAGAACGCAAAGCCCATGTGACAGAGTTGACCACACGCATCAAGGGCATCGGCAAGATCATCACCGAACGCGATGTGGCGAAAGCCCGTGCGCGCGATGAAAAACTTTTGGCCGATGCTGGAGGCGTGGTTAAACCCATGCCACGCCAAGATGTTCAGCCCGCTTTGACTGTTGGCTCGTTGGGTTCGGTGGTCCATCCAGCGAGAGGCACGATCTTTCCGCAACCGTTGCTGATGCTCAGTAATGGAGAGAAGGTGCGCATGGATGACATCCACCATGCGGGCTGGAAGATCGTGTTCAGCGCTACTGCAAGCGATGAATTCGCACAAGCTGCAAAACACCATCATTTGCCATCTCTGCTGTCCTTGAAACTGGGGACAGTCTCCTTAACGGAGGCCGAAGGCGTCTTGCAGCTGTGGTTTGAAAAGCATGGCGTCCAGGCAGCCATTGTTCGTCCAGATCATTACATCTATGGTGTTTGTCTAACACCACAAGATGTTTCGCATCAACTCGATTCGTTGAAATTGGTTTAAAGCAAGTCATCACTCATCACTGGAGATATTCATGGAACGTAGACAATTTATGGAAATGGTTGCAATCGGTGGTATTTCTGTTGGCACCCCTGCATGGGCGCAGAACAGCGCATGGCCCGATAAAGCTATCAAGTTTATTTTGTCGCAGCCCGCCGGTTCTGGTCCTGACAATGTGGCGCGCTTGCTAGGCGAGCGATTAGGCACTGCATTGGGGCAGCCCGTGGTAATTGACAACAAGCCAGGCGGTCAAAACGTGATTGGGGCCCAAGCTGCAGCCCGATCAGCGCCTGACGGCTACACGTTTTATTTTGCAACAACTGCCGCCCTGATCACCAACACCTTGCTCTTCAAGCAGTTGGCCTACGATGTGCAAAAAGACTTTGTGCCTGTTGCTTTCATTGCACGCAGCCCGTTTGCCATTTTGGTGGATGCCAATTCACCCATTCAAAGCATCGACGATTTAATTGCGAAATCCAAAGCGTCCAACGGTCAGTTTTCGATCGGTAACGAAGGCCCGCGGACCTTCAGCGGCATGATCGCGCGCTTATTTAACGCTCGGTCCAAAGCAGCCGCCAATCTGGTTCCCTATGCCAACGTGGGCGTGGGCTCACAGAACTTGATGGGAGGCCATGTGGATGCCCTGGTGGCTGATTTGGCCTCCACCGCGCAGTTGGCTAAACAGGGCAAGCTGCGCGTCATCGCCACAACAGCAGCCAAGCGTGTGCCTGGGTGGGAAAATGTTCCCGCACTCTCTGAAAAACTCGGCAGCTTTGACATGGTTGGCTGGTTTGCAATTGTGGCGCCCAGGGGAACGCCAGCGCAGGCCATCACCAAGCTCAATCGTGAGGTAAATGTGTTGTTGGCAGATAAAGAGCTCTCTGGGCGTATTGCCAACATCGGGCCGTTGACGGATGCCACGATGTCTGAAGAGGATGTGCGCAAGTTCTTATTAGCCGAGCTCGCACGCTGGACTGAGGTGACCAAAGAAATTGGTGTGTTACCCGAATAGCGAATGATGAGATGCAGCTATGGTTGACCTAGTTATGTTGAGCATGTGGCAAAGTTACGAATCAATTTGTGATTAAGATTGTTGTATAAATTTGAATCATTGATGCGTTATTTGCATCAATAGTCCAAGCCTAAATCCAAGGGATTACTCTTATGAAAATTGATTTTGATGGCGTACAAGCTTTCGTCACAGTTGCAGAGCTTGGTGGCTTTCACAAAGCGGCTGAACGCTTGAATATCAGCCAAACGGCTTTGACGCGCCGAGTACAAAAACTAGAGGCTTATTTGGATTTAAAGCTGTTAGATCGCACGACTCGTTTTGTCAAACTCACTTCTGTCGGCGAAGATTTTTTACCGCAGGCGCGATCAATCGTGCATGACATGTCGGCGGCTGTGACTCGGCTGAAAGATAAATCCAAGTATTCCACTGGCAACTTCACACTCTCTTGTGTGCCCACGATGGCGGCTTACATTCTGCCCAACCTCATCAGGTTGTACGCAGAAAAATTTCCCAACAACAGAATTCGCCTGGTGGACGCTACGTCTTACCAAGTGCGGGAGGCGGTGCTTTCCAACCAAGCAGAAGTTGGTATTTCAATTCATGGTGAAAAACATCCCAATCTAGTGGAAACGCAGTTGTTTGAAGATCCGTTGATGTTTTTTTGTCGTAAAAACCATCCGCTGAGTAAGAAAAAATCTGTGCGTTGGTCCGACATGAGCGATGCCAATTTGATTGTGGTGAGTAACTTTGTGGCAACCCGTGTTTTCATGGATTATCAGTTGGCTAAGCGTGGAATCAGTCTGACAGGAGCCTACGAAGTTCAGCACCATGCAACGGCCATCAATTTGGTGGCGGCAGGGGTGGGATGTTCCATCTTGCCGTCCTCGTCTTGTGGCGAAAACGATCGCCCCGGTGTGATTCGTATACCTTTGATAGAACCCATCGTTAAGCGCAAAGTTGTTTTGATCCAAAGAAAAGGAGCGACCTTGTCGCCTGCAGCAGCAGCTTTTTGCGATGTCTTAAAGAAGGTGACAGTCGAATCTCTCAGCAAGAAAAAGCGGCTCATCATTTGATGCGTTAATCGCATCAATAAACCCGTAATTTGCATTTTACAAACTAGCTGATCAGACGGAACATACCTCCATTCGTTAATGAACAGGAGATACAAATGTCGGATAAAAGTTTGAAAAGAAATTTTAAATGTGATAAGCGCATGGTTTTGCGTGCGCTTTCTGTGCCGTTGTTCATGATGGGTTCTTGGCTGATCCACGCAGATGCCTTGGCTCAAAGTTTCCCTACTAAGACGATCACGATTGTGGTGCCCACGGCTGCGGGTGGTGCCAACGATGCGATGGCTCGCATCATTGCGCAAGGTTTGCAAGTGCGACTGGGTCAACCAGTTGTGGTGGATAACAAAGCAGGTGCCAATGGCGCGATTGCTTCTGAATTTGTCGCACGAGCGCCTGCAGATGGACATACGATTTTATTTGGTTATATCGCTACACATGGCATGAACCCAGCCCTGCAAAAACTCAAATACGACCCAATAGCTGACTTTGAACCAATTGGCTTGGTCGCGAGTTCTCCAATCTTGATGGTTGCAAACAATGCATTGCCCGTCAAGAATGCGACCGAGTTTGTGGCCTTATCAAAGTCAAAGCCAGGTGTCATGAATTACGCATCTGCTGGCAAAGGAACCGCTCCCCATTTCGCGGCCGAGTTATTCAAAATGAGTACAGGTTCAGATATGGAGCACGTGCCTTACAAAGGGTCTGCACCTGCGATTGTTGACACGATCGGCGGGACGACCCAAGTCATGTTTCCCAGTTTGTTTACCGCATATCCACAAGTTAAAGGCGGGAAAATTAAAGCCTTGGGTTTGGCAGGTGCAAAGCGTTCACCTTTGTTGCCCGATGTGCCCACATTAGCTGAGCAGGGCATTCCCAATGTGGACATAGGTCAGTGGTATGCCTTGTTTGCACCCGCTAAAACACCATCAGCGGTGATTCAGCGCTTGAATAAAGAAGTGAATATTGTGCTCAATGACAAAGCCAATGAGAAAAAAATTGAAGATCAGGGCGCAGAGGTTGAAACGGGAACACCTGAGCAACTCAAGACACTGGTTCAAAAAGAGTTGGTGCGTTGGCGCTCTGTTGTTGCCACGGCCAAGATCAGTGCAGATTAAGGCACTATGACTATTTCACTCCCCTGCGTTTTGATGAGAGCTGGCACTTCGCGTGGCCCATTTTTTCTGCGTGATTGGTTGCCCGAGTCGGATGAGGCGCGCGATCAAGCTTTGATTGGTGCCATCGGGGCATCCGACCCATTGCAGCTGGATGGTCTGGGTGGCGGCAGCACGCTCAACAGCAAAGTGGCCATCGTGTCCAAGTCAACACAAGCTGATTGCGACATCGATTACTTATTTGCGCAAGTGGGCGTGGGCCATCAATCCGTGGACACGCGGCCCAATTGTGGAAACATGTTGTCTGGTGTTGCGCCATTTGCAATTGATCAGGGACTGATTCCTGCGCAAGACGGAACCACCAAAGTGCGTGTTTTCAATGTGAACACCAAGTCCCGTATTGAGGTCACAGTTTGCACGCCTGATGGCAAAGTGAGCTACGAGGGTGACGCGCGTATTGATGGCGTGGCTGGCACAGCGGCTCCAGTGCTATTGAATTTTCTGGATGCTTGGGGTGCAGTAACTGGTAAGGTTTTTCCAACCGGCAATCGCATTGATGTGATCGATGGCATGGAGCTGACATGCATTGATGCCGCAATGCCGTTGATGATGCTGCGTGCCAAAGACTTTGGTTTGACCGGTCGTGAACGTCCCGCAGAGTTAGATGCCAACCGCGATTTTTTGGATCGCCTCGAAAAATTAAGGTTGCAAGCCGGTCAGTTGATGGGCTTAGGAGACGTATCAAACAGTGTGATTCCCAAGCCTGTTTTGGTCAGTGAGGGAGACACTTTCAACAGCATCACCTCACGTTACTTCACGCCGCACAAGTGTCACGCCTCTCATGCTGTGACGGGGGCCATTGGCGTAGCAACCGCTTTTTCTCTGCCGGGTACGGTGGCCAGCGGAAACGCGATGGCACCAGGTCGACATGGCTTGGTAGTGTTGCATCCCGCCGGGCAGATTGATGTTGAGGTTGAGCTTGAAGGTGAGGGTGATGAGGCTGTACTCACCAGTGCAGCGTTGGTTCGCACTGCCAGAAAAATTATGCAGGGCATTTTGCATTTGCCTGATTACGTTTTCCCACCCGTGCTGAAAGATGCGGGGGCTTCCAGCCTACCTTCTGGCCATGGATTTCGCACTTATCCACAGCGTGAGGTGCGGATCATCGTGCCGACGAGTACTGGCGGCGGCAACGACACCATGGCGCGCACGATCACACGCAAGCTAGGCCCGATTCTTGGGCAATCGGTGGTGGTGGATAACCGAGCGGGTGCCAATGGATCTGTGGCTTGCGAGTATGTGGCCGCATCGCAGGCCGATGGTCACACCTTGATGTTTGGCTATATTGCAACACACGGAATTAATCCCGCTTTACAGAAACTGCGCTATGACCCCATGGCCGATTTCTCGCCTGTGGGTTTGATTGGCTTCTCGCCCACGCTCTTGGTGGTACCTTCAGAGCTTCCTGTCAATAGCATCCAAGACTTGGTTCGTTATTTGAAAGAGAGTGCGGGTCGTGCTAGCTACGCTTCAGCGGGTGTTGGCACCGTGCCGCATTTTGCGGGTGAGCTGTTTAAGCTACAAACCGGTACACAAATGCAACGCGTCGATTTCTCTGGCGCTTCCCCCGCCATTGGAGAAGTAGCCAACGGCTTGGTTCAAGTGATGTTCCCAAGTTTGTTCACGGCGCAACCTTATTTGAGGAGCGGGAAACTCAAGGCATTGGCGGTGGCGGGTAAAGCGCGATTGAATGCTTTGCCAAACGTTCCAACCCTACTTGAGGCCGGCGTGCCTAGTGTTGAATTGACGCAGTGGTATGCCTTGTTTGCACCAGCCAAAACACCAGCGTCTGTGGTGAAACATCTGAATTCTGCGCTCAATCATGTTTTGAACGACTCTGACATCGTGGCAAGAATGCAAGCCGATGGCGCAAACGTGCAAACCTCATCGCCCGGCGAGCTACATGATTTGCTGATGAATGAGAGTGAGAAATGGCAACGTGTTGTGATTCAGGCGGGGTTACGTCCCGATTTGATTGCAGACTAGGACTTGGCGCTTTCTGAACACTTCACAATTCAAGTAAGCGGTTAGCCACAATTTAGTGCTCATAAAAACAGAATTGCTATTACACGTTTTATTACACGCCCCAAAATAACCGCGTAACCTATTGATTTATATAGGTAAATCTGGATGTATCTACGTTGCAAGTCCGTTTAGCCCAGCAAGGGACTTTTTTGTTTCCTGTTACTCATGGTCTTGTGCTTTACCTGTCCTACATGTTGAGCAAGGCTTCAGGTTATAGAAACGAACATGCCTCGTATCCGAGGTTTTTGTGGTCGAATCAAGGCTAAATCTTGATTAAAAGGGCGTGATACGTGCAAGAGCTTGAATTCAGCGAGTCAGCTGGTGGCAATGCTTTCCTTTTTTGGTGACGTTAGAAAGTTACCATGAACAAGTTGAGTAGCAGTTTTTTACCAACCATTCCAAGGAGACAATCATGAAAAAATCAAACAGTATCTTTAATTTTAAAGTTTCAGCGCTCATCGGCGCGATCGCCTTGAGTGCGTCTTTTTCCGCTCAAGCGCAAGCTTGGCCAAATAAACAAATTACATTTGTGGTGCCATTTACAGCAGGCAGTGCCACCGACATCATGGCGCGTGTCATCGGTGAAAAGTTAGGCCCCCGTCTTGGTCAAACTGTGGTGGTCGAAAACCGCGTGGGTGCAGGTGGCACCATTGGCACTTCCGCGGTTGCCAAGTCGACACCAGACGGTTATACGTTTGTGGTGGTTTCAACGGGTCACGTGGTCAATCCGGTTTTGTACAGCAAACTCAACTACCAATTGAAAGACTTGGCAGGTGTCAGTCCGCTGGGTACCTTGCCCAGTGCGTTGGTGGCAGCGCCAGGCTTGGGCGTGAAGACTGTTAAAGAGTTGGTCGAAAAAGTAAGAGCAGCGCCAAATGGATTGAACTACGCCAGTGCAGGTGTAGGCAGTGCAGCCCATGTCAATGCTGAAAAATTTGTTGTGGGTTTGAAACTCAAAGGCAACCATGTACCTTATAAAGGTACGCCTCAGATGTTGGTTGACATTGCGGGAAACAACGTCGATTACGTGTTTGCACCACTTATTTCTAGCGTTACCATGATCCGTGAAGGCAAGGTGGTGCCATTGGCTGTAAGCTCGGAAAAACGTGCTGTGGCTTTTCCCAATATTCCCACCATGGCAGAAGAGGGCTACCCACAAGGTCAATTCAATTTCTGGATTGGCATGTTGGCCGCAGCACAAACACCCAAAGCAATCTTGGACAAAATGAACGATGAAATCAATGCCATTGTGGACTTGCCTGATGTGCGTGAGCGATTTGAGAAACTGGGTGCCTTGCCTTTCAAAATGAATCCCGCAGCGTTTGATAAATTCATCCAAGAAGAAGCAGCAACACTTGGCGAAGTCATGAAGTCGAGTGGGGCTAAATTGGACTGAGCTATGAACCCTTCATCCAATTCGGCCCTTAGACTTGCTTATATTTCTGGTGGCTTTCCAGTCTGGGCTTTGTTTGTTGCTGAAAGCCAAGGCTTTTTTGAAGCGCAGGGTGTGCAATGCAGCATCACGCACACAGGCGCTTCAACAGCACAAATGCAAGGCTTGCGCGAGGGACGATTTGATGTTGGGTTACAACTGCCTGATCATGTGGTTCGTGCAGGCTTGAATGGCACTAGCCTTTGTGTGCTGGCTGCTCAGTCGCACCCCCCAGATGTGGCGCTTGTGGCTTCGCCTGCCATTCAAAACATTGAACAACTCAAAGGCCATCGAATAGCCGTTGATGGTGCCCGAAGTGGTTATGCCTTGCTGCTTGTTCAGTTGTTGTCCTCTTTGGGATGGACATCCATCGATTACCAATTGGTGGAAGTCGGTGACAGTCAGCAACGCGTTCAAGCATTGCGCAGCGGTGAACTGATGGCAAGTTTCATCAATCCGCCATTGGATAAAGCCTTGGTCAATGATGGCTTTGTCCGTTTGACGACCACTCGCCAAGCCTTTCCTAGTTACCCCGGCCCCGTGGTTGCTGCCCGAAGCGAATGGGCTGAAGCGCATCCTCTATTGGCGAAGGGATTTCAAAGCGCTTGGGCTGACGCATGGCGTTGGCTGTTGGACACTCGCAATCAAGCACAAGCCATCGAGATTGCGCTCAAACATTTAGGTGCTGAGGCCCCTGCTGCTCTCAACGCATTGCAAAACTTGCAACGTCAAGGCATGCCTCAAATTTCTGAAGAAGGCATGTCTCAGGTCATTGACTTGGTTTGGCGCAATGAATCAGTCGGCCAAAACCCAATGCCTCAACCAGGCAGCTATTTTTGGCCTACGCGCATCGCCTAATCCTCTTTGCACAGCGAGGCAGGGCTGAGCCAGCGGCCAAGTTGGCGGCACATGGCAAACTTTGGCGACGGGTCAAAGGTGCGTTGTGCATGGCGTGTCTGCTGGTAATGTTGGAAGTTTAAGCAGCGGGTGGTTCAAAAGGCATGGCCAGCAAGATTCGCGCTTCTTGTTGGCTGTGGTTGATGATTTGGCGTTTTTCGCCAGGGGCATAGCGGCAAGAGTCGAAGGTGCGCAGCACCTCACGCGATTCAATGCCGTCAAGTTCGCTCACCAAGGTGAGCTCGCCTTGCAATACCACATAGTGTTTTTCGATGGGCGAGCCGTCGAGTGCGGTGTGGCCGCCGGGTTTCAAAATCAACATGCCCATCCACAGTTGAACCGCAGGCCCCGCCTCGCGCCCTTGAAGGCGCAAGCATTGCATGTCATTGTGGTTGGGCGCCACATATTCAGGCGCTTGGTCTAAACGGGTGATATGCATGAAGGGCTTTCAGGGTTAGGGGTTGAACACCATGCGGCGGCTGGCACCGCCGATGACCTCTTGGTACACGGCCAATACATGGTCGAGCGAAAACACGGCATCTGGGCTCACGGCAAAAGGGTGCAGGGTACTCGCTTCAAAACCCGCACGCATCGCTTCCATGCGTTCGTTGGTGTCGATGCAGTTCAGCGCCAAGGTGTCGATGCCCACATAGGTGTGCATGCCACGGAAGAAGGTGAAGATGTCAAAGGGCACAGGGCGCTCGAGGGTGGAGATGAGAATCTGCGTCGCGCCTTTGGCCATGGCTTGATTGGCGGCCTCAAAGTAAGGGCTGCCCACGGTGTTGAAGATGATGTGTGCGCCTTTGCCGTCACTGAGTTCCCGAATACGTGCTGCCACATCTTCGGTTTTGGCGTCTATGACGTGCACACCTTGCGAGGGGCCCTCCCACGCACCGCTGCCGCGTTGCACCGCGATCACGTTTGCGCCCGCTTGTACAGCGAATTGCACCGCAGCCTGACCTACTTTGCCATTGGCTCCCATCACGGCCACAGTTTGGCCGCGTTGTGGCATGCCACTGCGACGAAAACCTTCATATGCGGTGATGAAGGGCACACCCACCGAGCCCGCTTCTTCAAAGCTCAGATTCTTTGGTTTTTCGCGCAAGGCGGCTTCTGGCAAGACCAGCCAACCTGCATGCGAGCCATCGCGGGTGATGCCCACATCGCCGCCCGAGCCCCACACTTCTTTGCCTACCCAAGCGCTGGGGCCCTCTACCACTACGCCTGCAAAGTCACGGCCTGGGGTACGTGGAAACACCGCTTGCGGCATCATGCCTAAAGCGGCTTTCACGTCGCTGGGGTTCACGCCTGCGCTGCGCACGCGGATCAAGGCTTCACCCGCATGCAAGGCAGGCGGCGATTGTTTTTCGACGGAGGGCGCCAGTTCTTTTGGCGAGGCGGCTTTGGCATTCACGCGCACGGCGCGCAAATCATCTTGGTGAATCGACATGCGTTGTTTTTCCTTTGTATCTCAAGCGCGGCTGGGTAAGTTGAGCATGGCGCGGGCTTCGCGCGGATTGGCCAGCTCGCCGCCTAGGTCGTGAATCAGGCGTTTGGCTTTGGTGACCAATTCGGCATTGCTTTTGGCCAACACGCCTTTTTCTAAATAGATGTTGTCTTCCATGCCCACGCGCACGTGGCCGCCTGCCAGCCAGGCTTGTGCCACGATGGGGAATTCAAAGCGGCCAATGCCAAAGGCCGACCAAATAGCGCCTGCAGGCAAGAGGCTGCGTGCGTACAACAGGGTTTCGGGAGAGGATGAAAAACCATACTTCACGCCCGTCACAAAGGTCCACATGCCAGGGCCATCCAGCGTGCCATCGGCAATCAGGTCACGCGCCAAATGCATGTCACCTGAGTCAAAAATTTCAAGCTCAGGCTTGACACCCGCTTCTCGCATGATCTTGGCCATGATGCGCACGTTGCGCGGTGTGTTGATGACCACGTCAGCACCTGAGTTCATGGTGTTGAGGTCGAGTGAGCACACATCGGGCTTGAGCACACGCACATGCTCGACGCGGAGTTCGGGTTGCACCAAGGTCGAGCCAGGCGCGGCTATGCGAGGGTCGTCCACGCTGGGAATAAAGCGCCCGCCTGGGCCGGTGGTGAGGTTGATGATCAGCTCTGGGTTGGCGCGACGCACTTGGTCAAACACCTCGCGGTAAAGCTCTAGTTCCATGGATGGCTTGCCTGTCTTGGGGTCGCGCACATGGATGTGCACCGCCGCTGCACCCGCTTCGGCGGCTGCCAAACACGCGTTGGCAATTTGCGTGGGGGTGACGGGCAGGTGCGGGGTTTGGTCTGGCGTAGTGATGTTGCCAGTGACCGCGCAGGTGAGAAAAGTTTTTTGGCTCATTCGTGTCATTCAATTCAAAGGTGTCGACCGCCGTCCACCACGATGCGTGTGCCGGTGACGTAGCGCATGGTGGTAGCACAGGCTTGCACCACGGCAGCCACGTCGTCGACCGTGCCAATGCGGCGCAGCGGAATGGTGTGGGCCATTTTGTCGTTGAAGTCCGCACCGCGACCTGGCACAAAGCTGGAGTCCACCAAGCCCGGCGACACGGAGATGACGCGCACGTGTGGCGCAAAAGCTTTGGCCAGTGCGTCGCCCACCACATCGATGCTGGCTTTGGCAGCCACATAGGCCAAGTTGCTGCCCGTGCCGGTGAAGCCGGCGATGGAGGAGATGTTGACGATCAAGCCATCTTCTGACTTTTGAAGCAAAGGCATGAAGGCACGAATGGTGGCGATCACACCGCGAAAGTTGACTTTCAAGATGTCGTCAATCAGGTCGTCTGTCAACGCGTTTAAGTCGTTGGCTGGCACAGCCTTGGTAAAGCCCGCGCTGTTGACGAGGATGTGCACCACGCCGCACTGCGCAGCCACTTGGTCGGCCACGGCTTGAAGTGAGGCGCTGTCGGTGACTTGTGCTTTGAACGTTAGGTGGCCTGCGCCAGGCAAGGCGGCGGCTTTGGCGGCTGCTGTGTCAGGGGCTTCGGAGTTGTAAATCAGCACACAGCGCGCGCCGAGTTGGGCCAAGCGCTTGGCGGATGCTAGGCCAATGGCGCCTGTGCCGCCGGTGATCACCGCAACGCGGCCTGTCAATGAATCTGTAGGGTGAAAACTGGAAGTCATGCGTGGTGAGGCTTAGGTGAAGCGAAATCAATCAAGGAATCGGTGGGTGTGGAAAAGTCATTTCACCTTCGGAAAGATGAAAGTCATGGGTGAGCGTGGCATGTGGTTGGCCGTTCACCAAGTGCTCTTTGAAGTCGCCCACCAAAGGGGCGGTGACGCCAAACACGGGGTCACTGGTGAGGTTGTCATCGCCATCGGCAAATACTTGGGTGATCAGCACTTTGTGGTCCGGCGAGGACACCATGAAGTGCAAATGCGCCGGGCGGTTGGGGTGACGCAGTTGCGCGCGCAACAAATCGCCGCACGGACCCCCAGTGGGCACAGGGTAGCCCGCAGGGCGCACGGTGTGAAAGCAATACACGCCGTGCGCATCGGTTTGAAAGCGCCCGCGCAGGTTCATGTTGTCTTGCGTGTCGTCTTGGTTTTCGTACAAGCCGATCGGCGATGCCTGCCACACATCGACCATGGCATGGGCCAGCGGTTTGCCGTGTTTGTCATACACCACGCCACGCACCTCAAGCGGCACGCCTTGGGTGTTACCGCGGGCAATGTTGTCGCTCGCTTGGCAGATGGGGGCATTGGCACGCCAAAAGGGCCCGAGCAAGGCGGCATGTGAAACCGCTTCGTCTTGGGCGTGTGGGTCGTTGTGGCGGCCTGGGTTGTTGAGTACCGCCACCAAAGACGACACACCCAGCAAATCGGCGGCCAAGATCACCTCGTTGGTTTTGGGCCCCGTGGCTTGCCCAATGTCGATGATGAACTTCACGGCACGCTCAAACTCTTCCTCAGTCACTTGCGTCTCCAAAATGAAGGCGTGCAAGTGGGTGGTGAGGGATGCCATGAGCTCGCGCAAGCGCGCATCGGGTGTGCGCGACATGGCTTGAATGACCAAAGGCAAGACAGATTCGGGCGTGGTGGGCAGGGGGATGGATGCGTGCGACATGGTGAATTTTTAGGCAGTGAAAAAATTGGATCTGTTTGCCAGCGTCCATCTCCGTCGATGTATTTCAGCCTAGCTTACCCAAAGCGCGCAGTACCTTTTGCGGTGTGATGGGCTGAGAGAACACATGGGCGTCGAAGGGCGACATTGCATCGTTGATGGCATTCATCACTGCCGCAGGCGCGCCAGCGGTACCCGCTTCACCGGCGCCCTTGGCACCTAGCTTGGATGTGGCAGTCGGGGTCTGAATGTGTGCCACCTCAATGTCGGGCATCTCGGCAGACATGGGCACCAAATAGTCCGCCATGCTGGCGTTGACCATCAAGCCGCTGTCATCGTAAAGACATTCCTCGAGCAGTGCGCCGCCTATGCCTTGCACGATAGCGCCTCGCATTTGTTCATCGACCAGCATCGGGTTCAGCACGCGCCCGCAGTCCTCGACGGCCCAGTGCTTGAGCAACTTGACAAAGCCTGTCTCGACGTCCACTTCAACATAAGAAGCCTGCACGCCGTTCGTGAAGATGAAAGGAAAGTCGCGCTGTGCGTAATGCCGCGTGACCATGAGCTCTGGTGTGAAGTCAGCTGGGAGGGTGTCGGATCGAAAATAGGCGATACGTCCCAACTCAGCCAAGGGCAGTAGATCTTGTCCACTGCTTGCGTCAACAACCCTGTCGCGTCGCACCGCCAAAGTATTGCCGTCGCGCTTGAGGATGACGGCAGCCACTTTGACAATGTTTTCTCTGAGCGCTTGCCCCGCTAGCAATACAGCTTCGCCTCCAACACCAGCTCCGCGGGAGGCCCAAGTCCCACCGCCGTAAGGCGTGGCGTCCGTATCGCCCGTGACCACGCGCACTTTGCTGATATCGACCCCGACGGCGTCGGCAGCGATTTGCTGATAAATGCCCTCAGTGCCTTGACCTTGCTCGCCCACACCAATCAGAACTGTGATGTGACCCTCTGGGTCTAGGCGTATCGTTGCGCCGTCTTGGGATGCAATGCGCGCACCGCCCACGCCGTAAAAAGCTGCGCTCGGGTTGGTCAGCTCAATGACCGTGGCAAAGCCAATGCCTCTAAACACGCCTTGCTTGCGCAATGCGGCCTGCTCTACCCGAAGCGCGTCATAGTTCATGAGCTCACGGAGCTTTTGAAGACTGGCCTCATGCGAAAGAATTTCTAGCTTGATACCCGAGATGCCGGCAGTTGGGTAGGCATCGTCAGGAATCACATTGAGTTCACGAATCCGCAAGGGGTCCATGCCGATTTTCTGAGCTGCTAAGTCCACCAGCGCCTCGGTCACCGCGCAGGCGATAGGGTGCCCCACGCCGCGGTACTGGCAGGTGGGCGTTTTGTTTTGGAATACGACATCGAGCTTGGCTCGGTAGTGCTTGTGCTTGTATGGTCCCCCCACCAAATTTACCACTTGATTGCCTTCAATGGCGCTGGTGCGCGGGAACATGGAGTAAGGCCCAATGCCTGTGAGGTCTGCCATGTCAAAGCCCAAAATCTCACCGTCGCGGTTGACCGCAATGCGGGCCTTGATGAAGTGGTGTCTTGCATGGATATCGCTGGTAAAGCTTTCCAGGCGATCGGCTACAAATTTGACTGGGCGGCCCAAAATGATGGAAAGCGCCACAGTCGCAAAATCGTCTGGATAAGCATGTACCTTGATGCCAAAGGAGCCGCCAACATCCTTGCACACGACGCGAATGGCGCTGGCTGGCAAATTGAACTGACGGCCGTAGAGGTCTTGCATCATGTGCGGGGCTTGGCAAGAGTGGTACACCGTCAAACGCTGTTCCGCTGGACTCCAATGTGCGATTTGTGCGCGAGGCTCTAGCGTCACACCCGTGTGGCGCCCAAACTCAAAATCAATTGCTGCGACGACGTCAGCCTTGGCAAATGTCTCATCGACCTGACCTACATCCAGCGAGCGCGTGAAACAAAGGTTATCGCCAAGCTCTGGATGGATCAATGGCGTAGAAGGGTCCAAGGCGCGCTGCATGTCTGTGGCAGCCGGGAGTTCTTCCCAGTCGACTTGCACATATGCCAAAGCGTCCTCGGCTTGGGCTCGGGATTCGGCCACCACCGCGACCACCGGCTCGCCTTGCCAGCAAGCGCGTTCTAACGCCAAGGGATATTGTGGTGCCGACTTCATGCCGGCCAAGTGGCCCAGCGTTGCTACCCAAGGTTGGCAGACCTTGGCCAAGTCTTGTCCATCTGCCACCAGAAGAACCCCGGGCATGGCACGCGCAAACTCAGAGTTGACAGACTTGATCAGCATGTGAGCGACTGGGCTTCGCCAGAACACCACATGCCCCATTCGCGGCAACTCAATGTCATCCAGGTACTGGCCCATGCCTTGCGTCAGCCGCTCAATGCCGCCTCGGGGAACTGAGGTACCGATGTAGCGCTGGTCATCACTGACAGGGGAGAGCGGTGAATTGTGGTTCACGCCGGGCTCAAGGTTGACGGTATCGCGCTTCATGCCAGTGCCTCCTGACGTTGCTGCAGTACGTCGCAGATGGCGTCTACGATGGCTTGATAGCCGGTACAGCGGCAGTAGTTGCCTGAAATCCAATCACGCACTTCGGCGCGCGTGGCGTTGGGGATGGTCTCCAACAGCTCTTTGGCTGCCATCAGCATGCCCGATGTACAAAAGCCGCATTGCAACGCGTTGCGACGGACAAAAGCTTCTTGCAAATCGCGGATGACCCCCGTTGCACTCAAACCCTCAATGGTTTGCACCTGCGCGCCGTCGGCTTGAACGGCAAGAGTCAGGCAACCACGCACAATCTTGCCGTCGAGCTCGACCGTGCAGGCGCCGCAAACCCCGTGTTCGCAGCCCAAGTGGCTACCTTTGAGTCCGAGGTCTTCTCGTAAGAAGTCCACCAGATGGGTACGCGGCTGCACACTGCATTGGTGAGCCTTGCCATTGACAGTGACTTTGATAGGGTAGAGGTCAGCCATGTTTATTTCCTTGTCGGCTTATAGGTGAGTGGAATGGGGCAGCATGCGCTGCAACAACACACCGATCAGGTGACGTTTGGTGTCTGGTGCGTTGGTCAGGTCGGGCAAGGGATCAACTTCCTGCCGCAGGCATGCCACGGCATCCGCTACCAGTTTGACGTCCAGAGCGCGGCCTTCAAGCAGCGCCTCTGTTTGTCTTGCACGTAGTGGCGTAGCGTCCAAACCCAGCAGCGCAATTCGTAAGCCGCGTAACGCAGCCCCTTCTCGCCGCGCTGAAGCGGCCATGCCAACAATGGCGTAATCGCCGTGGCGGCGCGCCAACTCGCTAAAGCCAAACCAGTGGTCTTTCTGCGCCAACGGGAGTTCGCAAGCGATCAGCAGTTCGTCGGGCTGCAGGGCAGTGCTGTAGAGGCCAGTGAAGAAATCGTCAGCAGCAATTCGGCGTTCGCCTTGAGGGCCTTGTGCGATCACGTTACCGCCCAAAGCCAGAAAGCAGGTGGGCCATTCAGCGGCTGGGTCGGCATAGGCGATGGAGCCACCCCAAGTTCCGCTGTTGCGAATGGCGCGGTGTGCAATGTGGGGCGCTGCAGCCTTCAAAAGCGGGGCGTGTTGCGCGACCAATTCGCTGAACTCAATCTCGGTGTGCGTGGCTAAGGCGCCTATGCGCAGTGCATCGCCATGAACACGAATCCCTCTCAGTGATTCAATACCGGTGATGTCAATCACCCACTGTGGCTCAGACAAGCGCATGTTCAGGGTGGCCATGAGCGTTTGGCCGCCGGCGAGCAGGCGGGCGTCATCGCCATGTTGTTGAAGCAAATCAATGACCTGACTGATTGTTTGGGGCTTGATGTAGTCAAAAGAAGCTGCTTTCATCGTGGTGCGCTTTCAAGAAGTCAATAAGTCAGGAACCAAGTAAGGTGCCCAGCCAAACGCCGAAACCTGTAGATAAGGCACCTAAAACAAACCACAGAACGCGTGTGGCCTCCGTGCCAGACGCCGATGAGCTGGCAGCAGCAGGTGCTGGAAAGTTGGTGGCAGCAGAAGCTGCTTCGGTCTTGGGGCCCGCTTGGCTTGTACTAACCAACTCTGGGGCTGCAACGCCCACCATTTGCTCGTTGAAAGCCTTGAAAAATTGATCGGCCATTTGTTTGGCAGCGGCATCGATCATGCGGCCACCCACCAGACCCAGCTTTCCGCCAATTGCAGCCTGAGCGGTGTAGCGCAAACGCGTGCCGCCTGGCTCGTCGGTCAGTTCAACATTGGAATGACCCTTGGCCATGCCCGCTGCACCCCCTGAGCCTTGGAAGCGCAAAACGCAGCCTTGATTGGGACGAATGTCTTCCATACGCACATGACCCACAAAGCGAGCACGAACGGGCCCAACTTTGACGGCTACGCGTGCCGTCCGCTCCGTCGGGCTGGTGGCCTCCATGCCCTCACAACCTGGGATGCAAAGCGTCAAGACAGCGGGGTCATTAAGTCCAGCCCACACCTTTTCTCGCGGCGCATTGATCAGAATGTCTCCACTTAATTCCATGCCGTGAATCCTCGGGTTTTTACGGGTTTGTTTGTTTACAACTCTGTCAATAATCTTACTAATCATTGACCACCTGGTAAATAGAGTGCGCATTCAGACAAACCCTGACAAGGCAAAAAAAGTAACCCAGCAAGCGCCAATCCATGTGCCCAACGCAACACCACGCCGACGGATGGGCTTGGTCGAGCGTGAGCGCCAAATCCTTGACGGCGCGATCGAGTTCTTTGCTGTGCAGGGCTTTGGGGGGCAGTTGCGCGACTTGGCCAAGAGCATTGGCGTGACGCATGCTTTGCTGTACCACTACTTTCCCACCAAACAAGATTTGCTTGACCGCGTTTACTTAGAAGTATTCGAAGGTCGCTGGCGTGCAGAGTGGGATGCACTGCTTGACGACACGCAGTTAGACATTGAAGACAAGTTAGTGGCTTTTTACCTCGAGTACGTGAACATCACGTTGTCCAAAGAATTCGTTCGAATCTTGGTTTTCTCAGGTTTGACAGACCATGCAATCACTGACCGATTTTTTTCCATGCTACGCGCCCGGTTGTTTCCCCGTTTGATTCGTGAAACACGGCGCTTTCGAGGCGTGATGAGTCGTGCAAAGGCGAGCAAGCGCGAGACGGAGCTGCTGATGGGTTTGCACGGTGGATTTTTCTACATCAGCATGCGTCGATGGATCTACACCCAAGATGTTTACAGTGAAAGCTCCCTTGATGTCTACAGCGAGCACCTCGTACGCGACCGTGTCCACGCTTACCTTTTAGCAAGCCGTGAATTGTTCGCGCTTAAAACCCCTTTGAAAGAACTGGTGCGAAAGCGCCAGTGCCCTGCAAGCCCGGCTAAAACCTTAGCCACAACCACCACTGAGGAGACAACATGAAGTTCAAGAATCTAGCGATGGCATCCCTTGTCGCGATCAGCGCCCTTAACGTTGGAACTGCGGTTGCGCAACAACGCATCACGGTCAACATCGGTTCAAGTCATCCAACAACCAACATCTGGGCTTACGCCATGAAGGAGGTGTTCCAGCCTGAAGTGGATCGCCTATTGAAGGAAGGCGGAGCTAAGTACGAGGTGCGCTGGCGCGAAAATTACGGTGGCACGCTTTACAAATTCACAGACACGCGCGCTGCAGTGCGTGACAACATCGTGGATGTGGGGATGGTCGGCACCGTTTGGGAAAACTCTGCAATGCCGCTGCAAAACGTCACCTACTTCACTCCTTTCGCGACCACGAACCACGAGCAACTGATTGAGATTTTTGACAAGCTCAACGCCACTGTTCCAGCCCTGCGCGACAGCTGGGCTGCGCAGAATATGGTGCCGCTGTCCTCTCTAATTACCGATAGCTACGATATCTACGCAACCTTTCCTGTGAAGGATATGGCCAGCCTGAAGAACAAGCGCATTAACGCGCCCGGTACCTCAGCGAACTGGATGCGCGATACAGGTGCCACGCCAGTGGACGGCGCGCTGACCACTTATTACACCAACATCCAGACCGGCGTGACAGATGGAGCCTTGTCATTTGCCAGCGGCATTGGCCCGGCCCGTGTGTATGAAGTAGCCAAGAACCTCACGCGCGTGGATGTGGGTGCCATGTACTTTGGCAGCGTTGCAGTCAACAAGAAGGTCTTTGATGGTCTGCCAAAGGAAGTGCAAGAAGCCATGCTCAAGGCGGGCAAGGCAACTTCTGTTGCGCATGGCAAGCATGTCACCAAGACAGCCAATTCAGCCCTCGACACCATGAAGGCTGCGGGTCTTCAAATCACTGATCTGCCTGCCGCCGAAAAAGCCAAGTGGGTCAATGGTCTTCCCAATATCGTTGCACCTTGGCTGCAGACCACTGGCGACAGCGGCAAACAAGTCCTCAAAGCTTATTTTGACGAGCTCCGCGCCCGCGGTGTGAAGCCTCTGCGTGACTGGGATTTGCAGAACCGTTGATCGAATCCTAGTTTTTTAATTAACCACCCGGTGAAACTTTTCACCGAGTGGTTGTCCGTAAAGGTTACCCATGAGTCATGAGCCTGATTTCGCCAGCGAAGTCCCCGCTGTAGTTGGTCTCCATAATCCCTTGCAAGGCATTGCAAACGTACTTGCAGCAGTCGGGACGATTTGGATTTTTCTGATGATGTTGCTGATCATGGCTGATGTCTTGGGCCGAAATTTCTTCGACGCACCCATCACAGGTGTGGCCGAGTTTGCCGCCCGATCTGTGGCTTCCATCGTTTTCCTGCAACTGGCGGCAGCCGTCTGCTCTGGGCGAATGACTCGCAGCGACTTTCTCTTGCGCATCATTGGCAAACGTTCGCCATGGGCCTTCAAGGCGCTTGAAGTTTTCAACGTGGTTGTGGGCGCACTTTTGTTTTTCGCACTTGCCCTGATTGCATGGCCAGCACTCATCGAATCGATTAACACTAAAGAATACTTTGGGGTACAAGGCGTTGTCACTGTTCCAGAATGGCCATTTCGCGCACTTTTGGTGCTGGGTTCTCTCGTTGCTGCTGTGTCGTACCTCACTTGTATCCCTTCGCTGCTGAGGCAGCCCCCGTTCACAGGAGCGCAAGCATGAGCGATTTAACACTGGGTGGTCTGCTCATTGGAGCTTTGGTATTTTTAGTTTTAATGGGGCTGCACATTGCAGTTGCTTTAACGGCTGTTGGCTTTGCTGGCATTTGGCTGATTCGAGAGAACATCGACATGGCCATGCGGCTGTTGTATCTATCAGCCTATAACGGCGTGGCCGACTACATTTTTGCCACTATTCCCCTCTTTGTTCTCATGGGGCTTTTGGTTTCTATTTCAAACGTTGGCAAAGATACTTTTGATGTGGCCGAAACTTTATTGAGGCGCCTCAAAGGCGGTCTTGGTGTCGCCACGGTGGCTGCCAATACCGTGTTTGCTGCTGTGACGGGCGTATCCATCGCTTCGGCTGCGGTTTTTACCCGTGTCGCGGTGCCAGAGATGGTTGCTCATGGCTATCGCGCAAGCTTTGCTGCAGGCACTGTTGCAGGCAGTTCTGTGCTGGGCATGATGATCCCACCCAGCTTACTGCTCATCATTTACGGCGTGCTTGCCGAGCAATCCATCGGCAAGCTTTTCATCGCGGGCGTCATCCCTGGCTTTCTGATGGCCATTGCTTTCGCAGTGATGATCATGTTGCTGGCACGCTTCAAGCCTGAGTTGGTGTTTGATCTCAAACGCCATGCCGAGTTGGCAGTGCAACGCACGAACGCTCGTCTACTTTCCACCGCTGAGATGTTCGCCAAACTTGTGCCGATCGCTACCTTGGTGGCCTTGGTTCTTGGTGGCCTTTACTCGGGCTTCTTCACGCCCACTGAAGCGGGCGGCGTTGGGGCATTTGGCGCCTTTGTTATCGCCATACTGCGTGGCAGGTTGGGCGGTGGCAATTTGTGGCGCGTGCTGACTGAAACGGGTGCGGTATCCGTGGGTATTTTGATTTTGCTAGTTGCTGCAGGCTTTTACAGCAGAATGCTTTCAGTGGCCGGCGTGCCGGCGGCCATCAGCGACTTGGTCAAAGATGCGGGGCTGGGGCCCTATGGGTTTTTGTTGCTCTACGTGGGCATCTTGCTGCTGTTGGGCATGATCCTGGACTCAAGTTCGATTTTGTTGATCATGACGCCTGTCGCCGTACCCATTGCCATGGCTTTGAATTTCGATTTGATCCACTTCGGCATCATTACTGTGATTGCCGTCGAAGTTGGACTGCTTACGCCGCCGTTCGGCATCTCGGTCTTTACAGTCAAATCCACTCTAAACGATCCGAACGTGTCTGTTGAAAGCATTTTTGCGGGCTCTATGCCATATGTGGGCGTGATGCTGGCGGTGCTTTTGCTGATTGCCATTTTTCCGTCCATGTCTTTGGCACTGATCTGATTGGTTTGAGAAAACAAAAAGCCCCTGAACGTGCGTGCAGGGGCGACAAGCATCTTTCTTGAACATCGTAGAGAAATAAGGCTTATATTCAATCCATCCAACAAGGCAGGAGATTTCGATGTCAATAAAAGGGATTATTGATCTAACTGAAAAATCTTTTTTGGTCATCATCGCTTTTTTTACAGTCGGGGCGATGGTGCAAGAGGTTATGGCGCTGATTGAGCAGCGTAAGGTTGAGTTGGAGGACTTGCTGCTGATGTTCATCTATGCAGAAGTTTTGGGCATGCTAGGGGCGTTTTATAGCAGCCACCGAATTCCAATCAGAATACCTTTGATCATTGCCATGACGGCGTTAAGCCGTTTGATCATTCTTCAAGGCAAGGACGGAGACCCCGCCATACTTTTATATGAGAGCGGCTCTATTTTGTTGATTGCCATTGCTTGCTGGGTCATCAGTCATTTACAAGACCGCGATTGATTTCTCGCCCATAGATGTGTGCATCTGCATGTGCATATTTCAAAACGTGTGTAAAAATCTCAAAAATTCACAAAACTTCTAAGTAGGGATTGTTATGAGCACCGTAAAAAAATGCTTGGAGCAAAAGCCACAACCCGTGGTTATTGTCAGCGTTAAACCTGATGACAAAGTAGTTGCCGCTTTGCAACTCATGCGTGACAACCGAGTGAGGGCAACCCTTGTCATCAACGACGACAAGTTGGTGGGCATTCTTACTCAGGGTGACTGCGCCATCAAAGTGCTCTTACCTGGGCTGGATGCTAAACATGTGCTGGTCAAGGAAGTGATGACCTCAGATCCGCTTTCGGTCAAGCTTGATGATCCCATTGAGGCATGCACTGGCTTAATGGCATCTCGAAACTTTCGGCATTTGCCGGTCGTAGATGCTGGAAGAGTCGTTGGCGTGATTTCGATTGGTGATGTTGTCAAGGACAACATTCGCCAAATGGGCCAGCAAATCGGATTTTTAGAGACTTATATCAAGGGCCACAGCGCCGACTTCTCCTGATGGGTTTTTAAAAATATCTAGGTCATCATCCGACGTGATGTCAGGCAAAACTGGGTGCTGCCTTCTCAGGCTGATGCAGATTAAAAAAATGGCTCCCGCCTGAGTATTTCATCTCCGGTTCACACCTAGGCGAGAACGAAATAGTGAGATTTCATAATCTTGATGGACGTTCTTGATCAGGGTAGTTGCTTTTTTTCGTCCGTACACTTTTGCACAATTTCTGCGGTTGGTTTGGGTTGCTCAGCAGATGTGGCAGGGCTGTTTCCTCTTTGGTCACTTATTCTGATCCAGGGGGAAGTTGCAAGAGGTTGCATGGTCCTGCTGGTAGAGAGTAGTCAATATGCAAAAAAGAAAAATTTGGTTGGCAACAGTATTTTTTATGCTCATTCACTGCCAAGTTTTCGCAGTTGAGTCTTTTTTCAAAGTAAGTACCCAAACGCTTGCGCTCAACATCGGTGGCAAAACTGTTGATGTTGACGTTTACAAGCCAATAGGCCCTCACACCGGCGCAGCAATCTTGACCCACGGCGGTTTTCGAAACAGCAAAACAATGGCAGAGCATTCACGAGCACTTGCGGAACGTGGCGTGTTGACGCTTGCGCCTAACATGCCGTGTACGTTTGATCATCGGTGCAACGCACGTGCAATTGTTCAGTTGGTCAATTTGCTTCGCAGCACCCCTACTTTTGGGGCCAGCACCCAACGAGTCATGTTGGTTGGGTTTTCAGCTGGCGGACTGTCAAGCCTTCTCGCTGCGGACACACCCGGTGTCGTGGGGTTTGTTGGATTGGATGCGTACGACCACTTGCTGCCAAACCAACCAGAGCGTTTAGGAATCGTTGCAGCTAGGCGCCTTGCCAAAGAGGTGTTGATCTTGAGGGCCCCTGCATCAAGTTGCAATGCGCAGGCAGTGGCAGCATCATGGAGTTTGGAATTCAAAGCCCTTTGGCGTGATGAGCTGATTGCAGGAGCAACACACTGCGACTTTGAGGCGCCAACTGACTGGATGTGCCGACTCGCATGTGGAGACACGGACGCTTCTAGAAAGTCCATGGTTCGCCAAGCCTTGCTGGATGCAGCGGCCAAATGGCTTCCATAAGTCTTTACCTGGGCATCTATGTGTTGGTTTCAACTAAAACGCTGAAAGAATTCTTGCCAGCAAGGCTGCATCTATTGTGAGATTTGAGGATCTTTACGGACGTTCTTGATTCAGCCGGCCTCTACTTCAACTCGTTGCTTGGTCTAACTTTTAGACACGTTTGATTACCGGTTCAAAATAATGACGTAAATGATGAATTGACATGGGTAAATCTAGGCATTGACGCAACGTGATTGGTGAGGTCTGTTTGCCCATTTGCTTATGACGACCTGACATATTGCTGCAACATAGTTTTTCTAGCATTTGATGGAATTCATTCATTAAAGCTGCTCTTATGAAAAAACTGCTCAATCTTTCTTTGCTTGTAACCGTATCCCTGCTCACTGCTTGTGGCAACTCTGATGTACCAATCAGGCAGGGGGTGTTCGTTGACGCACCAGTTGAGGGTTTGAGCTACGTCACCACATCGGGTTTGACGGGCACCACCAATGCTGCTGGCGTTTTTAATTATGTGGCTGGCGACAGTGTGACTTTTTCATTGGGGAGCGTTAAGTTTCCATCGGTTGTTGCGGGTGATTTAATCAGCCCATTGGAGTTGACTGGCGCTTCCTCAGCTAACCATCCTGGTGCCTTAGCGATTGCACGCTTGTTGCAAAGTGTCGACAGCGATGGCAACCCCGACAACGGCATTACCGTCAATCGCGCCAAAATTGCCAGCACCATCACGCAACCTGCCGATTGGTCTCAAGTCAGCGGCGTTCAACTTGCAGCCATGCTCACCGATGGTGCTTCTGGGTTGCGATCCGAATCTCTGGCGCGCTCGCACTTATCAAGCCAACTGGCTGGGGTCAACAAAGATCCTCAAATGAGTTTGGTGGGTCGTTATGCCTCTGGAGGAACGGCGCCATCGTTGGTCGCTGAAATAGTTGCCTATCACGCCAACAGTAAATCTTTGTTCATCACTGTTGACACGCCCAGTGAGCCATCATCATTCAAACGCGTTGATCTATCAGTTTTGGGCACAACCGCATTGAGCAACCCCACCACTGCCAATAACCTTCAAGCTTCTGCCCGCTACAACGTCACAACAGATGTCAATGACAGTTCTTTCACCGCTGGCGGTGTACAGAGCCTGGACGTCACGGGCAATCTCTTGGCCATTGCTGTGCAAGCCACTCGTAAAACTGATGCGGGTGTCATCGCGTTTTACAGCTTGTCATCCACGGGTATGCCCACCTTTTTGAAGAAGGTCACAGTGGGTTCACTGCCGGATGGCGTTGCATTCTCCCCGGATGGCAAGTACTTGGTGGTGGCCAATGAAGGCGAGTTGAGCGCTACCTTTATGACGGACGGTATAGACCCTGAAGGGTCAATTTCTATCATCAACATCAGCAATGGATTACCCGCAGACACAGCGGTACAAGTTAAATTCACCGACTTCAACGTTGGCGGTACTCGCGCCAGTGAACTGCCATCCACCGTTCGCATTGGGCGCCCGGGTGCAACCGTTGCTCAAGACTTAGAGCCTGAATATGTGTCGATCTCAGCCGACAGCAAAACGGCTTACGTCACTCTGCAAGAAAACAATGCAGTGGCTGAGGTGGACTTGGCTTCAGGCAGGATTAGCAAGATTTTTGCGCTGGGCTTCAAAGACTACGGCAGCAAATACAAAATTGCCGCCTCTGATCGTTATGCGAGCACCACCAAAACAGCTTACGAAAATCCGACAGTTCCAGCGACCCTCAAAAACTACAACAACCTCTATGGTGTGTATTTGCCAGATGGCATTGCCACTTACACGGTCAATGGTAAGACTTACTTTCTGACTGCGAACGAAGGAGATGATCGAGACGATTTCCTAAAAGGCGCAAGTGGCACTTCTACAGTCACAGACATAGCTCGTTTTAGCAGCATCGTCGCAAACCTAGACCCCACAGCCTTCCCAGCCGATGTTGTTAACTCCATCAAAACAGATCAGGAATTAGGCCGTCTTACATTGCTGACCAAACACGCTGGTGGAAATTACGGCGACACAGACGGTGATGGCGACTATGACCGTCTCTATGTTCTTGGTGGCCGCTCGTTTTCGATTTGGGACGCAAGCACTGGCACTCAGGCCTTTGACTCTGGCGAAGATATTGAACGTGCGGCGTATAGCAATGCTTCCGATGACTCTGCCAATGCCTTGGCTTTACTCAAAGCAGATCAATTGCTAGGAAGGCTTGACAACAAAGGACCAGAGCCTGAGTCAGTGGTGGTTGGACAAGTGGGTGCTGAAACCTATGCATTTGTGGCTTTGGAGCGTGCAAGCGCGGTCATGATGTACAAGATTACCGATCCCACCAAGCCGAAGCTGGTTCAATACATCCGAAATACCACCAATCTTTTGGACGGCGACATCTCTCCTGAAGGTATGAAATTTATACCCGCGTCTCAAAGCCCAACTGGCGTGGCTTTGTTGGCAGTGGGTCATGAAGTGTCCGGGTCGGTGGCGGTCTATCAAATCAAGTGATGACTTAAACACTTCACAAAGATTGTTGGCAGGTCGCGCCTTCATCGAAATAAAGCAACTGCTTCATGGAAGTTGCTTTTTTTTCGTCCGCACACTTTTGCACATTTTCTGCGGTTGATTCGGGTTGCTCAGCAGATGCGGCAGGATGCACTCGCTTGCTTACAATGACTGCAAATGCCATATCAGCATGGTCATTTTTGTTTTTTCACTCCTGCACATCCCTTTTTATCGCATCCAAAAATGACCATGAATGTCTCTGAACCTCGGTTGACTTCTCTCTCGCACGGCGGTGGTTGTGGATGCAAAAT
>NZ_DAIRSK010000021.1:0-45161 GCF_036804465.1 Limnohabitans sp. | reverse complement strand
AAGTTGTTTTGCCATGGTCAACGTGACCAATGGTGCCCACGTTCACGTGCGGCTTTGTACGTTCGAACTTACCTTTTGCCATTTCTCGACTCCGAAAAAAAATAGGTCAATCACAAAAAAATCTGGTGCCCTTGGCGGGAATCGGACCCGCGACCTCTCCCTTACCAAGGGAGTGCTCTACCACTGAGCCACAAGGGCAAATCATTGATCGCTGATCAGTCCATCGAAAACCACAGGTGGAGCGGGAGACGGGAATCGAACCCGCGTCATTAGCTTGGAAGGCTAGGGTTCTACCATTGAACTACTCCCGCATCTGATCGGATCAGATCGTCACAGTTGCAGGCCTACCGGCGCATCTACTTGTTGGTTTTCGCTGGTGGAGGGGACTGGATTCGAACCAGTGTAGGCGTAAGCCAACAGATTTACAGTCTGCCCCCTTTAGCCACTCGGGCACCCCTCCGGCGAATCGCGAACTATAGCAGATTTTTGGTGCTATCGCTAGTTTTGCAGTCCAAATGACTCACAAACGCCAATCCAAACTCAGCTCTTTTTGCGCCAACCAAGCGCTTGCCTGAGAAAAGTGACAGCAGCCAATGAAAGGCTGCGGCGGGCGCAAAGCCGACAAGGGCGACGGGTGGTTGGCCTTGAGCACCAAGGCCTCGCGCGGGCGCAAACCGGCTTCGCGCAAACCGACAAAACTCGATGACTGCGCTCGGGTGGCGTGCGCAATGAGCTCAGCCTTGGCCTGAGCGTGTGCGCCCCACAGCATGTACACACAGGCAGGTACGGTTTGCGCCACTTCAGCCAACAGTGCATCGGTCAGTTGCTCCCAGCCACGTTTGGCATGGCTGGCTGGTTGGCCGTCTTCCACCGTCAGGCACGTGTTGAGCAACAAGATGCCGCGCTTTGCCCATGCCTCCAGTGAGCCGCTTTGGGGGACAGGCTGATGGAGGTCGCGCTGCAGTTCTTTGAAGATGTTGCGCAACGACGGCGGCGCCTTGACACCTGGCGCCACAGAGAAAGACAAGCCCTGCGCCTGATGCGGTCCGTGATAAGGGTCTTGACCCAGGATGACCACCTTCACCTGCGACAAACTTGTAAGCTGCAAAGCCCACAGAGGATGTTTGGGATACACCACCGCGCCAGCTTGCAGACGCGACTGCACAAAATGGGCCAAAGACGCACCTGACTGGCTGCGCCAAAACGCATCCAACGTGGGCTGCCAGTCAGGCTGAACCGGCCAGTCCTGCGGCGACCACCGACTCAAGCGGGGTGCATCAAAGGCTAGGCAAGCGGTTGCCCTCACATGCGCAGGCGCGACGTCGTCAAACAAATCGCCCGGGATACCGCCCTGCATGATCAAGCGGCAAACAGCTCAGCCAATGCCACCCCTGGGTCAGCTGCGCGCATGAATGCCTCGCCCACCAAGAAGGCATGCACATGCGCAGTGCGCATTTTTTGCACATCTGCTGGCTGCAAGATGCCGCTCTCAGTGATCAGCAAACGGTCAGCGGGCACATCTTGAAGCATGCCAATCGTGGTGTCGAGCGATACCTCAAAGGTGCGCAGGTCGCGGTTGTTGATGCCCACCAAAGGCGTTTGAAGTTTGAGCGCACGCTGCAGCTCGGCTGCGTCATGCACCTCCACCAACACTGCCATGTCGAGATTGCGCGCAATGGCTTCCATCTCGGCCATTTGCGTATCGGTCAAACATGCGGCGATGAGCAAGATGCAATCTGCGCCCATCACGCGCGATTCGTACACCTGGTAAGGGTCGATCATGAAGTCTTTGCGCAACACGGGCAAGTCGCACGAGGCACGCGCTTGCTTGAGGTAGTCCACTTGGCCTTGGAAGAAGTCTTTGTCCGTCAACACCGACAAGCACGCTGCACCGTGTTCGGCATAGCTTTGGGCAATGTCTGCGGGAATGAAGTCTTCTCGAATCACCCCTTTGGAGGGGCTGGCTTTTTTGATCTCGGCAATCACCGCAGGCAAGCCAGCGGCAATCTTGGCGCGCAAAGCGCCCACAAAGTCACGGGTGAGCACACGACTCTCAGCATCGGCTCGCATGGCCTGCAAGGATTTGCGCTGCAGCGCCGCAGCGACCTCTTGGTGTTTCACAGCGACGATTTGGTTCAGGATGTCAGACATATGTTCTTTCTAGCGACCAGCGCAAACTGAAGCGGCAGCAAGTTGATTGACCGTGGCAATCCATTGATCGAGTTTAGTTTTGGCGGCGCCCGAGGCCAAAGCCTCTCGCGCCAAAGCGACGCCAGTCTCGATGCTGTCTGCCACGTTTGCGGCATACAAAGCCGCGCCCGCATTGAGCACCACGATGTCGCGTGCCGGCCCTGCTTGATTGTCCAGCACGCCCAGCAACATGGCGCGAGATTGCTCGGGTGTTTCTACGCGCAAGGCGCGGTTGCTGCTCATGGCAAAGCCAAAGTCTTCGGGATGAATTTCATATTCGCGCACTTGGCCGTCTTTCAACTCGCCCACCAAGGTGGATGCACCCAAAGACACCTCGTCCAATCCATCACGGCCATACACCACCAACGCATGCTCAGCGCCCAAGCGCTCTAAGGCGCGCACCTGAATGCCCACCAAGTCGGGGTGGAAAACGCCCATCAAAATATGGGGCGCATGGGCCGGATTGGTGAGAGGCCCAAGAATGTTGAAGATGGTGCGCACGCCCAGCTCTTTGCGAACGGGCGCCACGTTTTTCATGGCGGGGTGATGGTTGGGCGCAAACATGAAACCAATGCCCACATGGTCAATGCATTGGGCAATTTGCGCGGGCGTGAGGTTGATGTTGACGCCCAAACTCTCCAGCACATCAGCGCTGCCGCTTTTGCTGCTCACACTGCGGCCACCGTGCTTGCTGACCTTACCGCCAGCTGCGGCCACCACAAACATTGAACACGTCGAGATGTTGAAGGTGTGCGAACCATCGCCACCCGTGCCCACAATGTCCACCATGTGCGTGCGGTCGAGCACATCGACCTTGGTGGAGAACTCGCGCATCACTTGGGCAGCGGCAGTGATTTCGCCAATGGTTTCTTTTTTCACGCGCAAAGCGGCAATAAAGGCTGCCATCCAAACAGGCGGCATTTCCCCCGACATGATGAGACGCATGATGTGCAGCATCTCGTCATGGAAAATTTCTCGGTGTTCGATGACGCGTTGCAACGCCTCTTGGGGCGTGATGGCATTTGTGTTGATGTGTGTGGCGCTTGTCATCGCTAGCCTTTATAAAAAGTTCTTCAGCATGGCATGACCATGCTCAGTGAGGATGGATTCAGGATGAAACTGCACGCCTTGAATAGCCAGCTCTTCATGGCGCACGCCCATGATTTCGCCATCGTCCGTCCAAGCCGTGACCTTCAGACATGGCGGGCAAGACGCACGCTCAATCGCGAGCGAGTGATAACGGTTGACGGTGAACTTGTCGGGCAATCCGCCAAACACACCCTCTTGCGTGGTGGTGATGAGGCTGGTTTTGCCATGCATCAAGGTTTGGGCACGGATGATCTTGCCGCCAAACGCAGCGCCAATGCTTTGATGGCCCAAGCACACGCCCAAAATTGGGAGCTTGCCCGCAAAGTGCTGAATCGCCGCCACCGAAATACCCGCTTCAGCAGGTGAGCAAGGGCCGGGGGAGATCACCAAACGGTCAGGCTTGCGTGCGGCAATGCCCTCGAGCGTGATTTCATCGTTGCGAAACACCTCCACCTCTGCACCCAACTCGCCAAAGTATTGAACGATGTTGAAGGTGAAGCTGTCGTAGTTGTCCACCATGAGGAGTTTGATCTTGCTCATTCCAAACCCTCCTCTACCAACTCGCTGGCACGCAACAAGGCACGGGCCTTGTGCTCAGTTTCTCTCCACTCCAACTCAGGCACTGAATCGGCCACCACACCCGCAGCGGCCTGCACATAAAGCGTGTCGTTTTTAATGATGCCAGTGCGAATAGCAATCGCCACATCCATGTCGCCTGCAAAACTCAGGTAACCACAAGCGCCGCCATACAGACCTCGCTTGGTGGGTTCGAGTTGGTCAATTAACTCCATCGCGTGCACTTTAGGCGCACCGGTCAACGTCCCTGCAGGGAAGGTGGCCTTGAGCACATCCATGCTGGTGAGCGGCTCGCCGTGGGGGCCGTCGAGCAACAAGCCTTCTACGTTGCTGACGATGTGCATGACATGGCTGTAGCGCTCCACCACAAAAGCCTCGGTGACTTGGACGCTGCCTGTTTTGGCAATGCGGCCAATGTCGTTGCGCGCGAGGTCAATCAACATCACGTGCTCGGCGCGTTCTTTAGGATCGTTGATCAGATCCACTTCGGCGGCCTTGTCGGCCTCGGGCGTGGCACCGCGTGGGCGCGTGCCGGCCAGTGGGCGGATGATGACTTTTTGCCCCTCGGGCGTGGACTCTTGGCGCACCAAAATCTCGGGCGAAGCGCCCACCACATAAGCGTCGCCGAGGTTGTAGTAGTACATGTACGGGCTCGGATTGAGCGAACGCAGCGCTCGGTACAGCGACAACGGGCTAGCCGTGAACTTCTTTTGGATGCGCTGGCCCACTTGCACTTGCATGAAGTCGCCTGCCGCAATCAAGTCTTTGGCGCGCAGCACAGCAGCCAAGTAATCGTCTTTCGAAAAACTGCGTTCAGTGGGGTGGCTGACACACGGCGCAATCGAAGGCGCCTGTGCTGGCTCTCGCAGGCGCAGCTTCAATTCAAGCAAACGCGCCTGCGCTTGTGGGTAGGCATCAGGCTGTGCCGGGTCGGCATACACAATCAGCGAGAGCTTGCCAGAGAGGTTATCAATCACCGCCAACTCTTCGGTTTGCAGCAGCAAGATATCGGGCATGCCTAAGTCATCGGGCGGACAGGAATGGACCAACTTCTTTTCGATGTGACGCACCGTGTCGTAACCAAAGTAGCCCGCCAAGCCGCCACAAAAACGCGGCAAGCCTTGACGCAAGGCCACCTTGAAACGCTTTTGGTATTCGGCCACAAAGTCGAGCGGATTACCCGCATGGGTTTCGACCACCACGCCATCGGTCACCACTTCGGTCTTGGCAGCATCGCCAAAACCGCTGGCTCGCAACAAGGTGCGAGCAGGCAAACCAATGAAGCTGTAGCGCCCAAAACGCTCGCCACCCACCACCGACTCCAGCAAAAAGCTGCGCTCACCCTTGTTTTGCACATGGGCCAGCTTGAGATACAAAGAAAGTGGGGTTTCTAGGTCGGCAAAAGCCTCGGCCACCAAAGGGATACGGTTGTAGCCCTCTTGGGCCAATTGTTTGAATTCGTTTTCAGTCATTGTGAGCCTCCACAGCTCGGCCCCCTTGGAGTTGGGGCGTTCATTCGGACAAGTGCTGAACAGCTCAGGTGTTTCAGCGCGGGCACGGCACAGTGAACCTGAGCGTGCTTTTAGACAAGCGCAAACGACGGCGTACGCCAGGGCCAAGCTCCCCGGTCGTGACAACCTGTGACGATGCTGCGGTGAATGAACATGGCCTCAGTTTATCAAAGGCTCAGGCAGCCTTGCCAAGGGCTTGGGCGATGTCGACCAAGCTGTCCACATGCCCATCGGCATCCACGCCGTCCACGGGTTCACCATGGTTGTAGCCATAGCGCACCAAGACAACCGGGCAACCTGCGGCACGAGCGGCTTGGGCGTCATTGGTGGAGTCACCCACCATGAGGGTCTGCGCGGGTTTGACACCCAAAACCTCACAGGTTTTGAGCAAGGGCAACGGGTCAGGTTTTTTGCGCTCAAAACTATCCCCCCCAAACACATGGGTAAAAAAGTGGTCTAGCCCTTTGGCTTGTAACAAGGGTCTGGCAAACGACAAAGGCTTGTTGGTCAAGCACACCAATTGCAAGCCCGTGTCGCGCATTTGCTGCAAGCCTTCCACCACGCCCGGATAGACCGCAGCAAACTGGCCGTTGATGGCGAGGTAGTGATGCTGGTAACGCAGCCACGCTGCCTCATACACATCTTCCATGCCGCGAGAAGCGCACACAAGAACTTGGTTTTTCACCTCAGGCAAGGCCAGTTGATGCGCGAGCACCGAACGGATCAAATGCTCAGAGCCTTTGCCCACAGTGCGCTCGACCAAAGCCCGTGTGACAGGTGGCAAATCTAAGTCGTCAAGTGCGCGATTGAGCGCCACCTCAAAGTCGCCCAAGGTGTCGACCATTGTGCCGTCGAGGTCAACGATGGCGGCTTGAAAATGCGTGAATGAAAAAATCATATCTAGATGCGAACCTGCAGTTGACGCAAAAAAGAAGGGGCGTCCATGACGCCCCTCAGATCAAATCAGTGGGCCTTAAGACTGATCCACCGCTTTGACCATGTCTTCCACCACCTTTTTGGCATCGCCAAACACCATCATGGTTTTGTCCATGTAGAACAATTCGTTGTCCAAGCCAGCATAGCCAGAGGCCATGCTTCGCTTGTTGACGATCACGGTCTTGGCTTTGTAGGCTTCCAAAATAGGCATGCCATAAATCGCACTGCCTTTTTCCAATGCGGCGGGGTTCACCACGTCGTTGGCGCCTAAGACGATGGCCACGTCGACTTGGCCAAACTCGCCGTTGATGTCTTCCATCTCAAAAACCTGGTCGTAGGGCACTTCAGCTTCGGCCAACAGCACGTTCATGTGGCCAGGCATGCGGCCCGCCACAGGATGGATGGCGTACTTCACGCTGATGCCTTTGTGCATCAGCTTTTCGGCCAGCTCGTTCACCGCATGCTGCGCGCGCGCCACGGCCAAGCCATAGCCGGGCACGATCACCACCGTCTCGGCGTTGGCCAAGATGTAGGCCGCATCGTCTGCGCTGCCGCTCTTCACAGGGCGCTGCTCTTGTGCACCGCCAACGGCTGTGACGGCCTCTGCACCAAAGCCGCCCAAGATGACGCTAAAGAACGAGCGGTTCATGGCCTTGCACATGATGTAGCTCAAAATCGCGCCCGAACTCCCCACCAAAGAGCCGGCAATGATGAGCATGCTGTTGTTGAGCGAAAAGCCAATGCCCGCTGCTGCCCAGCCCGAATAGCTGTTGAGCATGGACACCACCACCGGCATATCAGCCCCGCCAATCGGGATGATGATGAGCACACCCATCACAAACGCCAAGGCCAACATGGCCAAGAAGGCGGTCCAGTCCTCGGTCACCACAAAGATCAAACCGAGCCCGACAGTGACCAAACCCAACACGAGATTGAGCATGTGTTGGCCAGCAAAGCTCACAGGCGCGCCTTGGAACAAACGGAATTTGTATTTGCCCGAAAGCTTGCCAAAAGCAATGACCGAGCCGCTGAAGGTGATGGCGCCAATGGCTGCTCCGAGGAACAACTCCAAACGGTTACCTGCTGGAATGGGAGAGCGCTGCATCATCTCAGTGATGACGATGCCAGAAGCCGTTTGCACTCTGGTGATCACCTCTTGTGGCGCCGCTGTGATGCCAAACGCCCAAGGCTCAGCCACTGCGGCCACACCAATGAACACCGCCGCCAAACCAATCATGCTGTGCATGAAGGCCACCAGCTCGGGCATCTTGGTCATCTCCACGCGTTGCGCCATGATCGTGCCAGCACCGCCACCGACGACCAAACCCAACAGCACCCAGCTCATGCCCACGCCAGAGCCAGATAGCTTGACGATCAAAGCAGCTGTCGTGATGACCGCAATGGTCATGCCCGTCATACCAAACACGTTGCCGCGAATCGAGGTGGTGGGATGGCTCAAGCCTTTGAGCGCTTGAATGAAACACACGCTTGCCACCAAGTACATCATGGTGACGAGGTTCATTGAAACAAAGTCCATGTTCATGCTTTGTCTCCTGAAGCAGCCACAGCTTTCGCGGGCTTGTCTTTTTTGCGGAACATTTCAAGCATGCGGCGCGTGACCATGAAGCCACCAAACACGTTGACGGCAGCAAGTGCCACAGACAGCACGCCCATGGTTCTGCCCAAAGTGGTTTCGGTCATCGCAGCGGCCAACATGGCGCCCACAATGACGATGGCAGAGATGGCGTTGGTCACCGCCATCAGCGGCGTGTGCAAGGCGGGCGTGACGGTCCACACCACGTGGTAGCCCACGTAGATGGCCAACACAAAAACAATCAGGTTGACGAGGGTGGGGGAGACTGCATCCATTTTTTGTATTCCTCGTTTTATTTCTTCACCACCGCACCATCGCGGGTGACAAGGCACGCGGCCACGATATCGTCTTCAAGGTCAATGTGCAAAGCACCTTCTTTGTTGATGACGAGCTTCAAAAAGTCAAGCACGTTGCGGGCGTAGAGCGCACTCGCATCGGCGGCCACCAAGGCGGGCAAGTTGGTCTCGCCCACCAGCGTCACACCGTGCTTGATGACGGTCTTGCCAGCTTCGGTCAGCGGGCAGTTGCCGCTCACACCATCGGCGCCTTTGCCCGCAGCGATGTCGATGATGACGGCGCCAGGCTTCATGGCCTTGACCATGTCTTCGGTCACCAACACAGGGGCGGCGCGCCCGGGAATAAGGGCCGTGGTGATGACGATGTCAGCCAGCGCCACACGCTTGGCTACTTCCACCTTTTGGCGATCCAACCAGCTTTGTGGCATGGGACGGGCGTAGCCGCCCACGCCTTCGGCGGCGTCTTTTTCGTCTTGGCTTTCAAACGGCACGTCGATGAACTTGGCGCCGAGCGACTCGACTTGCTCTTTCACACTGGGTCGCACGTCGGTGGCTTCAATCACGGCCCCCAAACGCTTGGCAGTGGCAATGGCTTGCAAGCCCGCCACGCCCACGCCGAGGATGACCACACGTGCAGCCTTCACGGTGCCCGCTGCGGTCATAAGCATGGGGAAGAAACGTTGGTATTTGTCTGCGGCCAACATGACCGCCTTGTAGCCTGCAATGTTGGCCTGGGAGGACAACACATCCATGCTTTGCGCGCGGGTCGTGCGCGGCGCAGCTTCTAGTGCAAAGCCAGTCGCACTTGCTGCGGCCAAGCGCTGCAAGCCCTCTGCATTGAAGGGCTCCAACATGCCAATGACCGTGCTGCCCGATTTGATGAACGAAGCCTCAGCAGCCTCGGGCGCGCGAACTTTGAGCACCACGTCTGAGGACCAAGCACCCGCAGCATCCACGATGTGGGCGCCAACCGCCTCGAAAGACGCATCTGGCAAGCTGGCTGCAACACCTGCACCTGCTTGCACACGGACGGTATGGCCTTGTGAAATTAGTTTTTTGGCCGTTTCAGGCGTCACGGCTACTCGAGCCTCGCCTGACGTTGTTTCGGCGGGAATACCCATCGTGAGTGACATTCGACTTCTACCTTTTTTTGATGAATGCTTCAGCTGTACAAGCTTGAACTTTAAATGACTGCGACATTAAACCTTATTCCGCCTTGGCCGACCAGTTTGGTTAACCCTAGCCGCACGTCGAGACGCAAGGCACGGCCAAGGTTTAAGCCAAAGCCTTTCGCATTTGGTCGATCACCATTTTGTAGTCTGGTTGGCCAAAAATAGCACTGCCCGCCACAAAGGTGTCTGCGCCTGCATTAGCCACTTGGCGGATATTGTCGGGCTTGATGCCCCCGTCGACTTCTAGGCGAATGTCTTTGCCGCTGCGCTCAATCCATTGGCGAGCCAGCGCGACCTTGCGCAGCGCCGAGTCAATGAAGCTTTGGCCGCCAAAGCCGGGGTTGACGCTCATGATGAGGATGAGGTCAATCTCGTCAATCGTCCACGCCAACACGTCTAGCGACTCGGCGGGGTTGAACACCAAGCCCGCTTTGACACCTTTGCTTTTGATGGCTTGGATGCTGCGGTGCACATGGGCGCTGGCGTCGGGGTGAAAGCTGATGAAGTCCGCACCCGCTTCGGCAAACGACGCCGCCAAAGCATCCACGGGCGAAACCATCAGGTGCACATCAATCGGCACGGCCACGCCAGCAGGCGTTTTGGCATGCGGCTTCAAGGCTTGGCAAATCATGGGGCCAAACGTGAGGTTGGGCACATAGTGGTTGTCCATCACGTCAAAGTGAATCCAATCCGCACCAGCGGCGAGGACGTTTTTCACCTCGTCGCCGAGGCGAGCGAAGTCGGCAGACAAAATGGAGGGGGCAATTTGGTAGGAGGGGCGCAATTGGGTCATAAAACAAAAATCAGAGTTTGAGCAAATTGTCCTCGCAATCGGCCACACCGGCTGCCAACTAAGTCATCGATGTTATTTGAAGTCCCCTGCCGTCACGCGAACAAGCCGTGACTGCACAAGTAGTTTTTTCGCAGCCGCATCGACCTCTTCGATGGTCAGGCTTTGCAAAATGCGTTGCTTTTCTTCATACCAAGCAGCGTCGCGCGGGGCGCCCATGCGCCCCTTGAATTCGGCATGCGCGATTTCGCCAGCCATATAGGCATCACTGTTCAAACCACGTTTGACAAGGTCTGCCGCCATGCGTTTGGCAAAAAACAACTCCACCGAACTCAAGCCGTTCGAGACGACGTCGTCTATCACCTCACGTAAGGTGCTTTCAAATTTGCTTTTGTTGTCTGGTGCAAATGAGCCGTAGAGTCCAAACGTCAAGGTCTGGTCGTCTTCGTTGGCGTTCAAATAACTGCCGACCCCGTAAGACAGCCCGTTGTCTTTGCGCAAGCGGGTGAACAAGCGCGAGGAGGAGCTTCCGCCAAAAATACCGTTTGCCACGCGCATCGCAATGCCTTCGCGCGACCATGGATCAGCGCTCAGGCTGTGCGCGGCATACAACAAGGCATTGGGCTTGTCGGGCGTCGCCAAGGCTAGGTTTTGGGCTGGATGCACAAACAAAGGCCGAGGAATGCGCACGAAACTGGCAGGGCCACCAGGTGTGTGCCAATCGTCCAACATCTGTGCCACATCCTGCTGCACTTGTGCCACATCTAGAGCGCCAGCAGCGGCAAACTCGGCCACGCTGGCACCTGAGAATTGCGCCCAAAACCGCTTCACATCCTCTAGGCTAAGCGCTTGCCAGCGTGCAAGATTTTCTTCGAGGCTGAGAACATAACGTGGGTCTTGGCTGTCATAGGGCGGTTGCATGGCGCGACTGAGCGCATTACTTGCTTTGGCCTCAGGGCTATCCAATTGCTTGACGATCGACGCAACAATCTCGTTTTGCCATGTTTTGAAGCTCACCGGATCGAATGCTGGACGACGCAATGTGTCTTGCAGAAGGCGGGAAAAAGCTGGCCAGTGTTGGCGTGTGGTTTTGAAGTTGACAGCTAAACCATGCACATTGCTGTGAATGGAGAGGTTGCTTTGCAGTTGATTGAGCTCATCATTCAATTGCGCTTCATTGCGTGACTGAGTGCCTTTGAGCAACAAGCTCCCGACAAAAGGAGCTGCCCCTTGGCCGCGCATGGTGTCGAGCTGACCCCAGTGAATGCGCAGGGTGCCCACCATCGCCTCGCCCACTGCAGGGCGAGGTAGCAGCGCGATGTGCGTGCCGCCTTTGAGTTGGGTGCGAACGGTGTTTTTTTCAATCTGCTGCAGCGTCGGCTCAAAGGCCGCAAGAGGCGGCACTGGGCTCGCGGCGTTTGAAACCACAGTTTGGGCAACATAGCTCCCCAAGTCTTGAGGTTGCGGGTGATTGGCGCGAACAGGTTTGGCCTCAGGCAAAAAAGTAACCCGCACACGATTGGCATCTACCAAATAGTTTTGAGCCACGCGCTGGGTGTCAGCAACCGTGACAGTGCGCACATGGTCTTGCGCCCAAAACAACAAACGCCAGTCCCCAGCTGCGGCATTTTCTGCCAACTGGGCCCCAAAATTTTCTGCGGTTTGCTTGCTGTCCACCGCATCAGCGAGCAACGCGGCTTGGGCGCGTTTGAGCTCTTCAGTGGTCACACCCGACTGGGCGATGGCAGCTACATGGTCTAGCAACAAGGCTTGCACCGCATCTCGCTGCGAGGGGTCATTGACGCGCAGGGCCACATCAAACAGGCCGTCATGCCGCATCGCGTGATGCCCCGCGCTGACGCGCGTGCCCAGCCCTTTCTTTTCGATGTCGGTTTTAAAACGGCCACTGCCCTCGTGCGTCAGCGCACTCGCAACCACATCCAAGGCCACATCATCGCGGTGCGCTCGCGGCACCCCTCGCCAGCCAATCAACACGCCGGTCTCTGTGCCGACACGGCGAATCAGCGCTTCACGTACTCCGTCTTGCGCAGGCTCGCGGGTGTACATCACGGCCAATGGCGTGTTGGGGTTTTTCAGCACACCAAATACCGATTGGATGTGGGCGAGCGTGGCGTTGGCGTCGAACCGCCCCGTCACCACAAGCACCATGTTGTCCGGGCGATACCATGTTTTGTAAAAGAGTTGCAGCCGCTCAATGTTGACATTTTCAATATCGGCACGGTTGCCAATGGTCGGGCGTCCGTAGCCGTGTGTAGGAAATGCCAAGGCCATACGTGCTTGGTACATCGCACGCTCAGGACTCGCGCCACCTCGCTCAAATTCGTTGCGCACCACCGTCATTTCTTTGTCTAAATCTGCCTTGGCAATGAAGCTGTTCGTCGCAGCATCCGCCAACCAGCCCAAATACCAATGCAAGTTCTCGGGGTCTGGATTCATGCTCGCAAAATAGTTGGTGCGGTCCTGGTTGGTTGTGCCGTTGAACTGAAGCGAACGATCGGCAAACGCCTTCATTGGATCGCGCGTGCTGGGGGATCCCTTGAAGATCATGTGCTCCAACAAATGCGCCATCCCGCCCTCTCCAAACCCCTCCACCGCGCTGCCCGCTTTGACCACCAAGTTGACGTAATTACGCGGCTGCAAATCATTGGGGGCCAGCAGCACCTGCAAGCCATTGTCCAATCGGTATTCGCTGACACCCTCCATGCTGCGCATCAGCACTTGCGCATGCACGGCGCATACTGCCCAGCATGCCAAAAAGAAAACCAAATTGCGTGACCAAACCATCGCCAACCTCCATCCGAAACAAGCCCCAAGCTCAATCGAGTGTAGCGAAGCCCCCATCTGCGACTTAGGTCAAAATCAAGCCATGCTCCGTTACAAATTCCAAGTCGACGTTCTTCCCCAATACCTGCCAGAGCAATCCGACCCAAACGGCGGCTTGTTCATGTTTGCATACACCATCACCATCACGAACGTGGGCCATGTGGCGGCACAGCTCATCTCGCGCACTTGGAATGTGAACGACGCCAATGGCACGCACGAAAAAATCAAAGGCCTAGGCGTGGTGGGCCACCAGCCCTTGCTGCAGCCAGGCGAGCAGTTTGAATACACCAGCGGCACGCGTCTGCGCACACCCACAGGCACCATGCATGGCAGCTACTTTTGCGTGGCCGAAGACGGCGAAAAGTTTGATGTGGACATCCCCATGTTTGTGCTGGACGCGCTCAGCGACACCCCTGGCAAACGCCATATGCACTGACCATGGGCGAATTCGACCTGATCGAGCGTTACTTCAAACGCCCCACCCACAAGGCGGCGCTTGGCGTGGGCGACGATGGCGCCTTGCTCAAACCCACCGAAGGCATGCAAATTGCCGTGTCCAGTGACATGTTGGTGGAAGGCCGCCACTTTTTAAGCACCGTCGACCCCGCCCGCTTGGGCCACAAAGCCCTGGCCGTGAACCTGAGCGACTTGGCCGCCATGGGCGCTGAGCCTTTGGGCTTTACCTTGGCACTTGCTTTGCCCCGCGTAGACGAAACATGGCTGGCCGGCTTTTCAAGCGGTCTCTTGCGCTTGGCCGATGCCCACGGCTGCGAACTGGTGGGCGGCGACACCACCCAAGGCCCGCTGAACATTTGCATCACGGTGTTTGGCGAAGTGCCGCCAGGCGATGCCCTGCTGCGCCAAAACGCGCAAGTGGGCGACGACATCTACATCAGCGGCACAGTGGGCGATGCCCGCTTGGCGCTTGAAGTATTTCGCGGCACACAGATCATTTCAGGTGAAGCACTTGAACAAGCCCGCTTGCGCATGGAGCAACCCAGCCCGCGCGTTGCGCTTGGCACTGCGCTGCGCGCTGTGGCTAACGCAGCGATTGACGTGAGCGATGGTTTGCTGGGCGACTTGGGCCACATCCTCCAACGCTCAGGTGTGGGCGCACAGATTGACACCGGCTGGCTGCAGGCCGCAGGCAACTTTGGCGACGCACGCTTGCCCGCGGGCATCACATCGGTTCTGGCTGAACTGCCTTGGAACAAACGCCTAGAGTTTGCGCTGTCGGGTGGCGACGACTACGAACTGTGCTTCACCGCCCCTGTCAATCAACGCGAGTTGGTGCATGCCGCTGCCTGGGAAACCCACACACCCGTCACACGCATTGGGCGCATCACACAAGAGCAGGGCTTGGTGGTACTTGACCCACAAGGCCAACCGATTGCCAAACGCTTTGCGTCGTTTGATCACTTTGCCTAAAGCCCCAGCCGCCATGACTGACTTCGTAGTGCCACTGAACCGCCGCTTTTTACTCTCCCACCCCGCGCATTTCATTGCGCTGGGCGCGGGCTCTGGCCTGTCTCGCGCTGCGCCTGGCACGGCAGGCACCTTGTGGGCATGGGCGGTGTTTTTGCTCTTGCAAATTTGGTTGACTCCGCTACAAATGGGTGTGCTGATTGCCGTGTCCACCTTGATCGGCTGGTGGGCTTGCACCGTGACCGCGCAGCACATGGGCGTGGCAGACCCTGGCGCGATTGTGTGGGACGAGGTGATTGCGTTTTGGTTGGTGCTGTGGCTGGTCACGCCCACCACGTTTTGGGGCCAACTTGGCGCGTTTGTTTTGTTTCGCTACTTTGACATTGCCAAGCCTGGGCCTGTGCGCTGGGCTGACAATTTGTTCAAAGGGTTTGGCTGGCGCGGCGGTTGGGGCATTATCTTTGATGACTTGGTGGCTGCGTTTTGCACCTTGCTGGTCATTGCCATTTGGAGGTCGTTATGAGCGCGCATACATGGACTGAACAACTTGCCGAGGTGCTGCAACAGCACGGCTGGTTGCTGGCGACCGCAGAAAGCTGCACCGGCGGCATGATTGCCGCCAACTGCACAGATTTAGCAGGCTCGAGCAACTGGTTTGAACGTGGCTTTGTGACCTACTCCAACGAGGCCAAGCACGACATGCTGGGCGTAGATTCATCCCTCATCGCCCAGCATGGCGCGGTCAGCGAAGCCGTGGCGCAAGCCATGGCGCTAGGCGCGATGCGCCGATCCAACGCGCAAGTGACTTTGGCCGTGACCGGTGTGGCAGGCCCCTCAGGTGGCTCGGCTGACAAACCCGTGGGCACGGTGTGGTTTGCATGGGCCACGCCCAGCGACGCAGGCCCGACGCTGGGTGTTGAAACGGCTTGGGTCAAAACTGAGCTGATGCACTTCAACGGCGACCGCGCTGCGGTGCGTGAAGCCACGGCGCAACATGCGCTGAAAACTTTGCTGGATTTGCTGCAGCAACACTGACAACCCTTTTTTTAATGGAACGACGCTTCCAAGTGTTGGCGGCGTCTTAGGCTGGCAGGGCCGCTGGAAATACCTTCCCCACCGCAACGCCCAAGCGCGCCATGCGGTTGCGCATGGTCAACACCGCCTTGTCTTTGCTGATGAGTTGGGTTTTGTGCTCTGCCGCGAGGTCGATGAACTTTTGGTCATCCCCGTCTTTGCACACATACAGCGCTTTTGCTGCAATGGGCATGAGCTGCGCATGCGCATCAAACTGCGCCAAGATGTCTTGCGCGCTGCGCTGACTCAACCCCAGGCGCTGGGCGATGTGGGGGTAAGCCAACACACGGGCCAATTCTTCACGCATGACTGACGTGGCCAACCATTGCACGGTTTTGGTTTCGAGCGCATCTCTTAGCGCGGGGGTGGCCTTGTCTTTGTAGAGCCACAGGTCGAGCACGATGTTGGTGTCGAGCACCACGCGCACGGGCATCATGGCTTGTTGCGCATCGAGCCTGCACGCAAGTCAAAGCGGAACATGCGGCACTCAATCGGGCCGTTCCACATGGGCACGCGGCGTGACTCTTTGAATCGCATGCGGCTTGGCAGCTTGAGGTCAGGCGTCAACATCCAAGCAGTCCAGCCAGCGTAGTTCTTTTTCCAATGGCTGGCCAACTGAGCAAAGAAGTCGCCGCCATCTTCGGTTTGTGCAATGTCACGGGCGCCAAAGCGTGGCACATCGTCGCGCACCATGCCATGTTCATTGCCATTGCTGCCAAACGCTTCGTCATCAAAACCCGCATCGCCGTTTTGATTCACATCTTCGTAAGGAGACACATAGTCGGTGGGAGGCGAATAACGTGCTCGGCGTGCCGCACCCGCAATACCTGCGGCTTCGATACGCTCGCCATACGGCGGATTGACCAACATCACGCCCGGCGCTTCGCTGGGGGGCATGCGCTGCAGGGCATCGCCACCGCGCAGCTGCACGGCGTGGGCCACGCCTGCACGCTCGGCGTTGCGTTGTGCAAAATCGACCATACGAAAGGCCACATCGCTGCCAAACACTTCGGCTCGCGGCGCGCACTCTTGGGCGCGGGCGTGGTCGACCAAGCCATGCCACACATGCTCTTGGTAGGGAATGAGTTTTTGGAAACCAAATTTGCGCAAAGAGCCCGGCGCGATGTTGCAGGCAATTTGTGCCGCTTCAATCGCGATGGTGCCGCTGCCGCAACACGGGTCATACAGCGGCACGCCTTGCGCCACCAGGCCATCGGGGTTGGCTGGCGTGCCGTCACCTTGGCTCCAGCCGCTTGCGGCCAACATGGCGGCAGCGAGGGTTTCTTTCAACGGCGCATCGCCTTTGTCTGCACGCCAGCCGCGCTTGAACAAAGGCTCGCCCGAGGTGTCGATGTAGAGCGTGCAGCTCTCGGTGGTCAAGTGCGCGTAGATGCGCGCGTCGGGCCACTGTGTGTTGACATCGGGGCGCACGCCAAACTTGTGGCGAAAGCGGTCGGCCACCGCGTCTTTGATTTTGAGCGCCGCAAAGTTCAAGCTCTTCAAGGGGCTGTGCTGGGCGGTGATTTCAATCTTGAAGGTTTCTTTGGGCGAGAACCACAGCTCCCACGCCACTTCGCCCGCAGCGCGGTAGAGGTCTTCTTCTTGTCGGTATGGCGTGTGCGATAACTCGACCAACACGCGTTGGGCCAAACGGCTGTGCAAGTTAAGCTGCAACACATCGCGCCATGAGGTGCGCACCATCACACCCGCACGAAACGCACGAATGTCATCGTCGCCCACGCCCGTGATGCGACGCACTTCCTCGGCCAAATAGGATTCGACGCCTGCCGCACAGGGCAAGAAGAGGTGCAATTGATTCATAGAGTTCTTTACAGCGCTTTGCGCAGAGTCGTGGGCGCAATACGCAGCGCCTCACGGTATTTGGCGACGGTGCGGCGAGCGCACTCGATGCCTTGCTCTTTGAGCATTTCAGAGAGCTGATTATCCGACAGTGGCTTTTTGGGGTTTTCGCTGGCCACAAATTGCTTGATGAGCGCGCGCACCGCTGTGCTGGAAGCGTTGTTGCCGCTGTCTGTCTCAAGCCCCGAGCCAAAGAAGTACTTGAGCTCAAAGGTGCCAAAGGGCGTGCTCATGTATTTGTTGGTGGTCACGCGGCTGATGGTGGATTCGTGCAGCCCTAGCTCTTCGGCAATCTCGCGCAGCACCATGGGGCGCATGGCGAGTTCGCCATGGATAAAGAAGTTTTTTTGGCGCTCAGCAATCGAGTTACTGACACGCAAGATGGTGTCAAAACGTTGCTGAATGTTTTTGATGAACCAACGCGCCTCTTGCAAACGCTGTTGTAGACCCGCATGGTTGTCGCCCTTGCCGCCTTTGAGGGCATTGGCATAGATGTCGTGCACACGCAATCGGGGCATGACGTCGGGGTTGAGCGCCACTTTGAACTTGGGCGCAAGGGTGGACTTGCCCACGCGCGTCACCAATACATCGGGCACCACCACATGGCGCTCCACATCGGCAAAGCGGCGTCCCGGCTTGGGCTCTAAGCGGCCGATCAGGGCGATGGCCACTTTGACATTGGCTTCGCTGTCGCCCACGATCACAGCCAAACGTTTGAAGTCTCGCTTGGCCAACATCTCCATGGGCTGTTTGCACATCAAAACAGCCGTGTCCCGCACTTGCAGCGCCTCCTCACCCTTGGGTGCCAAGGCTTTGAGTTGCAGCGTCAAGCACTCGGCCAAATCGCGCGCGCCCACGCCCACCGGTTCTAGGCTTTGCAGCAGCGACAGGGCGACTTGGAATCGGTGCTCGAGCTCTTCAATTTGTTCTTCGTCGTCATTGCCCAAACCTTCGGCCAAGCTTCGCAGCGTGTCTTCGAGGTAACCGTCGTCATTCAGGTTTTCAATCAGGTAGCGCAGCGCGGCCGTGTCGGTGGGGCTCAAACGCAGCGACAGCGCTTGGCGGTGCAAAAACGAGGTGAGCGACTCTTGCATGCGCGCCAGCTCGGTGGCGTCTGCGGTGTCGGTGTCTGCGGTGTTGTTGTGATTGCTGGCAGGTGCGTCGCCGCCCCATTCGGAGTCGTCGGGTGAGAACTCCACGCTGCCGTCGCCGTCCCAGCTTTCGGCGACGCCGTCAACGCTGGGCTCGGTGTCGCTGGCGGTGTTGTCGACGCTGATTTCAGACATGCCGCCATCCATCGACGGCACCTCACGCACAGGCTCTGGCTCTTCGTCGCGGCTGGGTGCGTCGGCTTTGTCGAGGCCAAACTCTTCGCGCTGGGCTTCTTCAAAGTCTTTGTCGAGAAACGGGTTCTCGTCCAGCATTTGCTCAATCTCTTGGCTCAACTCCAGGGTCGACAACTGCAACAACCGAATCGACTGCTGCAACTGGGGCGTCAGCGCCAGATGTTGCGAAACACGAAGTGATAAGCCTTGTTTCATGCCTGATCACATTCGGAAATGTTCGCCCAGATACACACGGCGTACATCAGCGTTCTCGATGATTTCACGCGGCGTGCCCTGCGCCAACACACGGCCGTCGCTGATGATGCAGGCATGGTCGCAAATACCCAGCGTTTCGCGCACATTGTGGTCGGTGATCAACACACCCATGCCACGTGCCTTCAAAAAACCAATGATGCGTTGAATTTCAATCACCGCAATCGGGTCGATGCCAGCAAAAGGTTCGTCCAACAAAATAAAGCGCGGGTTGGTGGCCAAGGCACGGGCAATCTCCACACGGCGCCGCTCGCCGCCAGACAAAGCCAATGCAGGCGACTCACGCAAATGGTCGACACGCAACTCTTGCAAGAGCGACGTCAATCGTTCTTCAATCTCAGCGGGCGCTAGGGCATTGCCAGCTTCAGAACGTTGCAGCTCCAACACCGCACGCACGTTCTCTTCCACATTGAGCTTGCGAAAAATCGACGCCTCTTGTGGCAAATAGCTCAAACCCAAACGCGAGCGGCGGTGAATGGGCAAATGCGCCACGGGCTGACCATCAATCGTGATGCTGCCTCCATCCGCGCGTACCAATCCCACGATCATGTAGAACGATGTGGTCTTACCCGCGCCGTTGGGGCCGAGCAAACCGACCACTTCTCCCTTCTTCACTGAGATGGACACATCGTGCACCACTTTGCGACTGCCATAGGCTTTTTGCAAATGACGCGCTTCCAATCGGCTCTGCGACGTGTCTGGTGTGATCAAAGGGGAATGCGACTCGGTCACGGCTTGTCCAAGCTGTTTGAACGCGGCGCCAGCACAGCCCTGACCCGACCACCGCCTAGCTTGCCGCCTTCAGCGTTGCGCTGGCCATCGATGCTGAACACATCGGTGAGGTTTTCATAAATGATGAGCTTGCCGCTCATGGTGTCATTCAACACGGCGCCACGGAAGCGCCGCACTTCGGCGTTATCGATCAGACTGACGCGATCTGCTTTGCCATCAAACTCGATGCGCAAAGCTTCGCCTTCCATGAAGTCGTCATTGCCTTCGCGCTTTTGGCGAAAGAAGGCGCGTTTGTTGGGCTCAGGAAGGATGACGCCATATTGGTAACCGTCTGCATCTTGGCGCATCTCAATGCGAGCGCCGCGCATCACCATCGTGCCTCGCGTCAAAACGGCACGACCCGTGAAAATGCTGACCTGTTTGAGCTCGTCATGCAACAAGCTGTCAGCTTCGATGTGGGTGGGTTTGTCGCGATCTGCTTTTTCCGCCGACGCCGCTACCGGCACGATGGCCAACACAAGCGCAAGTGAGAAAGAAGCAAATGGAGTCAAGGCACGATTATTGCTAATTTGAGTTGATGGCATTCTAACCATCAACCAACACAATTTCGGTGCTGACTAAATGCGGCTAATTAACGCCCGCGGCGAACTTCGCCAATCAGGTACTCGGCCACTTGCAGGGCTCGCTCCATGGTTTGGGTGAGCGAGCCATCGGTGTAGAAACGACCCGCGATGCCCAATGCTGGCACACCTTGGACCTTGAACGATTCTTGTAGTTGCGTGGCACGACGTGCCTTGGTTGAAACACCAAAGCTGTTGAACGTGTCCAAAAACTTTTTCTCAGGCAAGCCATTTTTATTGGCCCACGTGGCCAAGGCTTGAGCCGTATTGAGCTGTTGGCGCTCGGCGTGAATGGCATGAAACAACTTGCCGTGCAGGGTGTCTAGCAAGTTGAGCGACTCAAATACGTAGTAAGCGCGTTGCTGCGCTTCAAAGTCGTCACGAAAACGCACGGGGACGCGCTGCACCACCACATCTTTGGGCGCAGTTTTTATCCAAGCCGCAAACTGCGGCTCGAAGGAGTTGCAATGCGGACAGCTGTACCAAAAGAACTCGATCAGCTCAATCTTGCCTGCGCCCAGATCGGTGGGCACGCGTTTGTCAAGCGATAGATAGTCATTGCCTTCAGTAGGCTTCTTTGCGGGCGCAGCGCCCTGTGATTGCGCAGTCAATGGCAGGCCGGCCACAGTGGCTGCGCCAACAGCGGCCAAAGAAAAATCACGACGTTTCATGGGTTACCTCTTGGTGTTTAACGTTGCACCCGCACCATGGCGGAATCGATATGCGCGGCGTCTAGCTTGGCACGCACGCGCTCTGCTTCTACTTTGTCGATGGGACCAATGCGCACACGGTAGACCGTACGCCCGCCTTGATCGCGTTCGCTGATTTTGGCGTCCAACCCAAGCATCACGGTTTTGGCACGCTGAGTCTCAGCTTCGTCATTGCTACGGTATGCACCCGCTTGCACAAAATAAATGAATGGGTCGGTTTTCTCAGCCTTAGGGGGTTCAACAGGCTTGGTCTCGGCCACCTTAGGCTCAGCCGATTTCACTTTGGCCAAGTCGCCCAATGGGTCTGCACTCTTGGGGTCTACTTTGACCGCTGCATCTGGCTTGGGTTCTGGCTTGGCCTCGACCTTGGACTCGTCTACTTTGTCACTGGGCTTGGCCCCTTTCTTGCCGTAAAGGGGGGCGTTCGGATCCCAGTCTTTGTTTTTTTCGGCTTCTGCCGCATCAGAATCTGCAGAGCGGGTTTGGCCTTTGCTTAAAAAAGGAATGGGCATTTTGGTGACGTAGATGGCCACCCCAAGCGCCACGGCCAAACCCACCACCAAACCGATGATGAAGCCCACCAAAGTACCACCGCGCTGCTGATTCATCTGCATCAAAATCCTCGTCTCGTTTACATGCTGGCGGGCGCTGACACACCTAAAACCGCCAATCCATTGTGCAGAACCTGCGCGGTGGCAGCCACCAGGGCCAAGCGGGCTTTTTTCACCACGTCGTCGTCCACCAAGATACGCTCTGCATCGTAATAGCTGTGATAGTTGGCCGCAAGATCTCGCAGGTAAAAGGTCACATCGTGCGGCGCAAAGTCCGCTGATGCGGCGCTGAGCATAGCTGGGTATTTGGCCAGTTGCAGCATGAGGGCTTGGGCTTGGGGGCTTTGCAGCGCTGACAAGTCCACGTTTTGCAGTGCCGCCACGTTGCCACCCTCTTTGTCAGCCCAAGCGCGCAGCACCGAGCAAATGCGCGCGTGTGCGTATTGCACGTAATACACGGGGTTGTCGTTGTTTTTTTGCACGGCCAAGTCCACGTCAAAGGTGTACTCGGTGTCGGGCTTGCGACTGAGTAAAAAGAAACGCACTGCGTCTTTGCTGGTCCACTCAATCAAGTCGCGCAGCGTGACGTAGCTGCCTGCGCGCTTGGAAATCTTCACCTCCTCGCCGCCTCGCATCACACGCACCATGGTGTGCAACACGTAGTCGGGGTAGCCCACGGGAATGCCTACATTTGCAGCTTGCAAGCCTGCGCGCACCCGGGCGATGGTGCCGTGGTGGTCTGTGCCTTGGATGTTGACGACACGGGTAAAACCGCGCTCCCATTTGGTGATGTGGTAGGCCACATCGGGCACAAAGTAGGTGTAGGTGCCGTCTGTCTTTTTCATGACGCGGTCTTTGTCGTCGCCGTAGTCGGTGGACTTGAGCCACAGGGCACCGTCTTGCTCGTAGGTTTTGCCCGCCGCTTGCAAGCGGCTCACGGCGTCGGCCACTTTGCCGCTGGTGTAGAGGCTGCTTTCCAAATAGTAATTGTCGAACTTGACGTCAAAGGCTTTCAAGTCCAAGTCTTGCTCGTGTCGCAAATAGGCCACGGCAAACTCCCGCATGCCGTCCACATCGTTCATATTGCCGCTGGCGGTGAACTCTCGGTCGTCCGACTTGACAGTTTTGCCCGCCAAAAAATCGGTGGCAATGTCTTGGATGTAGTCGCCGTTGTAAAACGCTTTGCTCAGTGGGTTCTCAGGGTCCACTGGCCAGCCTTCGTCACCAGGCTTGAGGCCTTGGGCGCGCATGTGTGTGCTCTTGGCCAAGGTGTTGATTTGCACCCCCGCGTCGTTGTAATAAAACTCGCGCAAGACCTGAAAGCCTTGTGTGGCAAACAAGTTGCAAATCGCGTCACCCAGGGCCGCTTGGCGACCGTGGCCTACATGGAGCGGGCCCGTGGGATTGGCAGACACAAACTCGACGAGCACGCGCTGGCCGTTGTCTGATTGGAAACCGAATTGCGCTTTGGCGGCCAGCACCTCGCGCACAATTTGCTGTTTCGCAGCCGGCTTCAAACGGATGTTGATGAAGCCCGGGCCTGCAATCTCGATGTCTTGCACCCACAGCTGGTAAGCGGGCGCGGCCAGCAGCGCATCGCGCAGCTGCTCGCCAAGCTGACGTGGGTTGAGCTTGAGCGGTTTCGCCAGCTGCATGGCCGCCGTGATGGCAAAGTCGCCATGCGCAGCCACCTTGGGGGATTCAAACGCGGCTGTGTCGCCGCAACCGGGCAACAGCCCATCTAAGGCTTGGCTCAGGGCGGCCAGCAATTCTTGTTTAACTTGAAGCATGTCTGGATTTTACGGGCCGCCCCAGCCGCTTGTCCTTCGCCCATGGTCTTTGAGAATGTCAAAGCCATGCGCGCACGCGCCAGGGCCAGTGGTAGCGCTGCGCACAGTCGGCACAAACACCCCCGAAGGGGGCTGCAAAGACCCCCACCTAAAATCTGTCGTATGAATATCCCAAACGCCAGCCATCTCCCCAGCCGAATCAAAGATGGCGTTGCGCTTTTGGAGCACCTCACCCCGGTGTGGTTTGCCATGGTGATGGGCTGGTGCGGCTTAGCACAGGCATGGCTGCGAGCGACCGATGGGTTGGGAAATACCGCGTATGGCATCGGCCTTGTGGCGGGTGCGTTTGCGCTGTTGCTTTTTGTTGTGCTGTGCTTGGCGAGCTTGCTGCGCTTGCAAGCGCACCCTGGTGCAGTGGCCGCAGACATGCGACACCCCATTCGCCATGCCTACATGGCGACATTGCCTATTTCTATTTTGCTGCTGGCAAGTTTGGGGATCCAATTGTTTTGGGGCCAGGACCGGCTGCTTGACTCGGCCCTGACACTTGGGTGGTGCGTGGGCTCCGTGTTGGAGATTGCAGCCACCGTGTGGGTCATCAGCCGTTGGTTCAAGCCAGCGCAAAACGGTGGCATTCAATGGGCCAGCTTCACGCCGGTTTTTTTCATTCCTGTGGTGGGCAATGTGTTGGCACCGTTGGGCGGCGTCGGCATTGGTTTGCAAGCATGGGCCACAGCGCAGTTTGGGGTGGGCTTGTTTTTGTGGATGGTGATGCAAACACTTTTCTTTGTTCGCTTGGCACAAGCAGGCCCGATGCCCGCGCGCATGGCACCTAGTTTGTTCATCACCGTTGTGCCCCCGTCCATCGGGGGCTTGAGTCTGCTTCAACTCGACGCACCGATGGCCGTTGCATGGATGCTGTGGGGCATTGCCGCCTTTTTCTTGTTGCTTGCACTCAGAGAGATGTCCGTCATCCGTGAACAACCCTTCAGCATGGCGCACTGGGGCATGAGCTTTCCTCTGGCAGCCTTCACCGCTTTGTCCTTGCGCATGTCACAGGCCCCTGATGGCGGCTGGATGCAGACGCCTGCCATCTTGCTGCTGGCCCTCACCTCCCTGCTCATTTTGGGGCTAACCCTGGGGACTTGGCGCAGCTTGCAGCACGGCCACTTGCTGGTGGCCGACGCTTAAAGCGCATAGCTGGCCTGAATTACCCTTCTTTTTGTCACAACAGCTGTCAAGTTGGCGATCCAAGGGTTGTCACACTATCCAATAAGATTCCACCTGTTTCCCCTTTTTTGATTTATCCAGAGAGACCTGACCATGAGCCAAGCCGCCCCACAACGCACGCAAAAACATAGCTTGCAAGTTGCCACCAACTTGTACCAATTCATAGAAACCCAAGTGTTACCCCACACTGGCGTGAGCAGCGAGAAATTTTGGAAAGGCTTTGATGCCATCGTGCAGGACTTGGCTCCTAAAAATATCGCCTTGTTGGCCGAGCGTGATCGGCTGCAAACTGAAATGGATAGCTGGCACAGCGCCCATCCAGGCCCTATCAAGAACATGAAGGCCTACCGCAAATTCTTAGAAAAGATTGGCTACCTTGTGCCGCAGCCTGACAAGGTGAAGGCCACCACCAAGAACGTCGATGTTGAATTGGCTTTGCAAGCGGGCCCCCAACTGGTGGTGCCCGTGCTCAATGCCCGCTATGCCTTGAATGCCGCCAACGCCCGTTGGGGTTCGTTGTATGACGCCTTGTACGGCACCGATGCACTGCCCGAAACCCACGGCGCTGAAAAAGGCAAGGGCTACAACCCTGTACGCGGCGCCCAAGTGATTGAATACGCCCGCCATGTGCTGGACCGCACCGTGCCTTTGAAAAAGGGTTCACACCTTGATGCCATCAGCTACGCGGTAGAAAAAGGTGATTTGCTTATCACCCTCAAGGGCGGCAAGACCACCCATTTGGCCAAAGCTTCGCAGTGGGTGGGCTTCCAAGGTCAGGCGTCTCACCCTTCTTCTGTGCTGTTTGTGCACAACGGCCTGCACCTTGATTTGCAAATCGACCGCAACACGGCCATCGGCGCCAGCGACCCTGCGGGCGTGAGCGACCTGATTGTGGAAGCCGCCTTGTCCACCATCCTCGACTTGGAAGACTCTGTGGCGGTGGTGGATGCAGACGACAAAGTGCTGGCCTACGGCAACTGGTTGGGCATTGTCAAAGGCAGCCTGACGGAGGCGGTCGAGAAAAATGGCAAGACCTTCACCCGTGGCTTGAACGCCGACCGTGAGTACATCGGCAAACATGGCAAAACTGTCAAGCTGCACGGCCGCTCGTTGCTGTTCCTTCGCAACGTGGGTCACTTGATGACCAACCCAGCCATTCTTTACCAAGGCAAGGACGGTGCCACGCACGAAATTCCAGAAGGCATCTTGGACGCGGTGGTCACCACAACCATCGCTTTGCACGACTTGCAAGGCCACGGTAAAAATGGCATTCGCAACTCACGCACGGGTTCGGTCTATATCGTCAAACCCAAAATGCACGGCCCCGCTGAAGTGGCATTTGCTTGCGAGTTGTTTGCGCGCGTTGAAAAAGTTCTGGGCCTCAAAGACAGCACGGTCAAGTTAGGCATCATGGACGAAGAGCGTCGCACCAGCGCGAACTTAAAAGCCTGCATCGCCGTCGCATCTAGCCGTGTGGCCTTTATCAACACTGGCTTCTTGGATCGCACTGGCGACGAGATGCACACCGCCATGCAAGCAGGCCCCATGCTGCGCAAAGGCGACATGAAGTCCAGCGCTTGGATTCAGGCTTACGAGAAAAACAACGTGCTGGCTGGCTTGTCCTGCGGCTTACGCGGCAAGGCCCAAATCGGCAAGGGCATGTGGGCCATGCCCGACCTGATGGCCGAGATGTTGAAGCAAAAAATTGGGCACCCCAAAGCTGGCGCTAACACCGCCTGGGTTCCAAGCCCGACCGCCGCTGTGTTGCATGCCCTGCATTACCACCAAGTCAAAGTCATGGACATCCAAAAAGAATTGGAAAAGGTCAACTACAACAAAGTGCGCGACAGCCTCTTGAATGACCTGTTGCAAGTCCCCGTCTCCCCCAAGCCCAACTGGACACCAGCAGACAAGCAACAAGAATTGGACAACAACGTCCAAGGCATATTGGGCTACGTGGTGCGCTGGATTGACCAAGGCGTCGGCTGCTCAAAAGTTCCCGATATCCACAATGTGGGCCTGATGGAAGACCGTGCCACCTTGCGCATTTCTAGCCAACACATCGCCAACTGGTTACACCACGGCGTGGTGACAGCGGCCGAAGTCAAAGCCACCTTCAAGCGGATGGCATCCGTGGTGGACAAGCAAAACGCAGGCGATGCGCACTACCAAAAAATGGCGGGCCGCTATGCCAAAGCCCCCGCTTACCAAGCTGCCCTCGACTTGGTGTTCAAAGGCAAAGAGCAACCCAGTGGCTATACCGAGCCCTTGCTGCACGCTTGGCGCTTGAAGGTCAAAGCAGGGACGGTTTGATTTCCTCGCCAATCGCACCATGAACAACGGCTCCTTCGGGAGCCGTTTTCGTCACATGATGTCACTATGATTCGTGACATTGCACTTCTTTTGAAAGCCCACCATGACCCCCAATTTCATCAGCACATTGATTCGCTTTGCCCTGCGCACTGTCATTGGTTTGGTGCTGACCGTGATCATTGGCGTTGGCTTGTATCTGCTGTTCACTTATCACTTCACTTACTCCAAAGGGGAGAGTGTGGGCTTTGTGCAAAAGCTCTCCTACAAGGGTTGGATCTGTAAAACATGGGAAGGCGAGCAAATCCGTGCCTTGGCCACTTTGCCTGCGGTACCTGAGAAGTTTGCTTTTACCGTCCGTGACGATGCGGTGGCTGAGCAGATCAATGCACGTATCGGGCAAAAAGTCGTGATCGAATACGAACAACACAAGGGTTTGCCCACTTGCTTTGGTGAGACCGAATACTTCATCACCAAAGTGCTGCCTGCGCCCGGAGAATAAGACGCGAAAGCTTGCAATCAACCCGCGGGCGTGCGGGTTGGCAGCGGATACACCAACTGCTGCAAATGACGGACATTCTTGTTCACCTGCACCCACCATTTGCTGAATGAGTCCAAGGGCTTGTCAATGTGACGGAACAAGCGTGGCGCAGCCCTGCATTGCACATGGCTCGCCGATAGGTCTGGCAAACACAAGTGCGCCACGGTTTGCACGCTCTGCGCTGTTGCCAAAGCTGCCACCACCTCTTGGGTCGAGCCAAACCAACGATGCGGCGTGAGCGCTGCCATGCGTTCACCCACAAAGTGCCAACGCAAGGCGTTCCAAGGGTGCGCTTGGGTATGCTCAGCAAACGCGACCGCCACACACACCACGTCGGCTGGCAAGTCAGCAGGCAAATTGGCCAGCACCCAGGGATGCGCCAACCACACATGCTTGCCAGCCACCTCCGCTGCGACAGGTGGAGCAAAACCTAATTCGGCAGGTGGTTCTTGGAACACCTGAGGTTCATCCCAGGCTAATTCGTTGGTGTGCATCTGCGCAACAGTGGCCTGACTGCTGGCCAAAATCTCCATCAACTCGTAGCTCACATCCACGGATGTGCCCCGACTGTGCCAAATATCAGGTGCAAATTTCTCCACCGTCTCGGCGTTGAAAAAATAGGGTTTTTGGCTCCCAGTGGCCGCTACCCATTGCCAGCTGAGGTAGTTGCTAGCGACATCGCCGTCGAGTAAATGGCTGTACATCCAATCAGCCGCCACGCGCCAATGCACCTTGCGCAAGTGCACGATGTAGCTGGCCAACCACAGACGTGCGTGGTTGTGCAAATAACCAGTGGCATAGAGCATGCGAATGGCATTGTCGATCACCGGCACACGTGTGCACGCATAGCGCACATCCTTGGGCATCTCGGTGCTGTAGTGGGTATCGGGCAACACACCTTCGTGCAAAGACTCTGCGATGCCCGCACCCAAATGTTGGTGCATGTGCTGAAAATACTCGCGCCATCCCAATTCGTAAATCAGCTTGTGCTGAACACCCAAACGATGCAAGTGGTACATCGCACTAGCGACTTCGGGCACGCTGAGAAAACCGTGGGTGAGGTAGGGCGACAAGTGCGTCACCGCACCATCCAAAGCATTGCGTGAGTGCGCATAGTCTCTGGGACTGACGTGGTCTAGACGCTGCTGCGCAGCTTCAGGAGTGGGTGGAAATTCGTACATAGATTTTTATGATTGTGCCTTGTTCACTTCGCTACACTTTCAACCATGTGTCAGCTACTCGGCCTTAACTGCAAAAACCCCACGGATGCCACCTTCAGCTTCAGTGGCTTTGCGCAACGCGCGGGCGTGACCGACCACCACGCCGACGGCTGGGGCATTGCATTTTTTGAAGGCTCAGAACATGACCGCGGTTTGCGCCACTTCATTGACCACTTGCCCGCCAGCACCTCACCTGTGGCCGAGTTGATTCGCAAGTACCCCATCAAAAGCCGCAACGTCATTTCGCACATTCGCAAAGCCACCCAAGGCGTCGTGTCGCTCGAAAATTGTCACCCCTTTGTACGCGAGCTGTGGGGCCGCTACTGGGTGTTTGCGCACAACGGCAACTTGGACAGCTATGCGCCGCGCTTGCATGGCAGCTTCAAGCCCGTGGGTCATACCGACAGCGAACAAGCCTTTTGTTGGTTGATGCAAGAGATGTCTAAATCACATGCCAACATGCCGACCCTCCAAGAGCTCACACTCACCTTGCAAGAGTTGGTTCCTCAAATCTCAAGATTTGGCACATTTAACTTTTTGCTCTCCAATGGCCAAGCATTGTGGTCACATGCATCAACCAACCTGTGGTACATCGAGCGCAAGCACCCATTTGCCGCCGCCACCCTGAGCGACCAAGCCTTGAGCATCAATTTTGCAGACTACGCCACGCCCGATGACCGCGTGGCGGTGGTGGTCACAGCCCCGCTCACCACCAATGAGGTGTGGACGCCATTTGCACCGGGAGAGTTGAAACTTTTTGTCAACGGGCAGCTGCGTGCTTAAGCCGCAGCGGCCTCTAGCGCGTCGATGAACATCGCGGCCACATCAAAACCAGTTTGGTCAAAGATTTCTTGAAAGCACGTGGGGCTGGTGACATTTACCTCAGTCAGGCAGTCACCAATCACATCCAAGCCTACCAGCAACAAACCTCGTTGGGCGAGGATGGGACCCAGGGCTTGGGCGATTTCTTGATCCCGCACAGAGATGGGCTGAGCCACACCTTTGCCGCCCGCAGCCAAATTGCCGCGCACCTCACCCCCTTGGGGAATGCGCGCCAAGCAATAGGGCACGACCTTGCCGCCAATGACCAGCACGCGCTTGTCGCCTTGGTCGATGGCAGGGATGAACTTTTGCACCATGACGGTTTGTGCGCCGTCGCGGTTGAGGGTTTCAGTGATCGCGCCTAGGTTCAAGCCATCGTCTTTGACGCGGAAAATACCCATGCCGCCCATGCCATCCAATGGCTTCAAAATGATGTCTCGGTGCTGCGCATGAAAGGCGCGAATGGCATCCGCACTGCGCGTCACCAATGTGGGGCTGATGAATTGAGCAAACTCCAAAATCGCCAACTTCTCGGGGTGATCACGCAAAGCCGCTGGTTGGTTGAACACCTTGGCCCCCTCGCGCTCAGCTTGCTCTAGCAAGTGGGTGGCGTAGAAATACTCACTGTCAAAAGGCGGGTCTTTGCGCATGACGATGGCGTCTGCACTTTTGAGCGCGTAGTGCTCATCCACGCGTTGCACCTCAAACCAATCCTGGCTGTCACCCGTCAGATACAGCTGTTGCACGCGTGCCGATATTGGCTGGCCGCTTTGCCACATGATGTCTTGTGGTTCGCAAGCCAGCACTTGGTGGCCTCTGCGCTGCGCCTCGCGCATCATGACAAACGTGCTGTCTTTGTAAATTTTGAAAGACGACAACGGGTCTGTAACAAACAGGATGTGCATGTGTTTAGATTTCAACTTTGCTGCCTAACTCCACCACGGAGTTGCTGGGCAAGTTCAAGAAGTCAGCAGCAGAACTGGCGTTGAGGTGCATTTGAGCAAAGAGTTTTTCGCGCCACGGGGACATGCCTCCGCCCACTGTGGGCACGATGCTGTCGCGCGACAAGAAGTAGCTGGTCGTCATCGCACTGATCTCACAACCCCTGCCATTCAAATGAGCCAATGCGCTTGGCACGTCTGGGTCATCCTTGAAGCCATAGTGAATCACGATTTGCCAACAACCGTTGCCAATGTCGGTAATTTCAAGCCTCTCTTTTTCTTCTATCCAAGGCACTTCATGGTTTTGGACATTCACAAATAAGTTTTGCTTATGCAGCACTTTGTTGTGTTTCAAGTTGTGCAGCATGGCGTTGGGCACATTGCCTTTGCTAGACGTCAAGAACACTGCCGTACCTTCCACGCGAGCGGGAGGCGACAGAAAAACAGCCTCCAAAAAGCTGGTCAAGTCGAGGGCATCTTCATTGCGCTTTTGGTTCAACAACGCGCGACCATCACGCCATGTCAGCATAAAGACCATGATGACAGAAGCAATCAACAACGGGAACCAACCACCTTCGAGCAGCTTTAACAAGTTGGATGCCCAGAATGCAAAGTCCACTACAAAAAAGAAGCCTGTGATGGCCAAACACCACCAAAACGGATACTTCCAACGGTAGTGAATGACAAAAAAGGTCAGCACCGTCGTGATCAACATGTCTGTACACACCGCAATGCCATAAGCAGCTGCCAAGTTGCTAGACGACTTGAACATCACCACCGCCAACACGATGACGACAAACAGGCCCCAGTTCACCACTGGTATGTAGATTTGGCCCGTGTCTTTCACGCTGGTGTGCAAAACTTGCAAACGTGGCAAAAAGCCCAGTTGGATGACTTGCTTTGTGACACTGAACGCGCCAGAAATGAGGGCCTGGGATGCAATCACCGTGGCAGCCGTGGCCAAAATAACCAAGGGTATGAGCAACCAATCTGGCGCCATGTTGTAGAACGGGTTGGCGACGGCCGAGGGATCGCTGAGCAACAAAGCGCCTTGGCCAAAATAGTTCAGCGTCAGAGCCGGCATGACCACCATGAACCAAGCGATGCGTATGGGCTTTTTACCGAAGTGGCCCATATCAGCATAAAGCGCCTCGCCGCCAGTCACACACAAAACCACCGCACCTAAGATAAGGAAGGTGATGGCAGGCTCATTGACCATGAACATCACAGCATAGTGCGGACTGATCGCCCACATGATTTCGGGATGCGAAGCGATGTGATAAACGCCCAAAGCCGCAATGGCTGCAAACCAAATCACCGTGATGGGCCCAAAAAATTGACCAATGCCTGCAGTGCCCCGTTTTTGCACGGCAAACAGCCCAAACAAAATCACAATGGTCAGCGGAATCACATACTTTTTAAATGCGGGTGACACCACCTCCAAGCCCTCCACCGCCGAGAGCACCGAAATGGCGGGCGTGATCACGCCGTCCCCATAAAACAAACAGGTGCCGAAGATGCCCACCATCATCATGCGCTGGCGCAACACGGGCCGGTCTTTGACAGACATGGAGGCCAAGGCCAGCATGGCCACCAGACCGCCTTCACCGTTGTTATCGGCGCGCAACACCAAGCTCACATACTTAACGGAGACGATGACGGTCAAGGTCCAAAAGAAGATCGACAAGATGCCGTAGATGTTGTCGGGCGTGAACTCCACATGGCCCGAACCAAACACCTCTTTCATCGCATACAGCACACTGGTGCCGATGTCGCCGTAAACAACGCCAATCGCGCCTAGGGTGAGCGCCGCAAGCGACGACTTTCCTTGCTGTTCCATGATTCGCCTCAGTCGTAGTTTTCTGCTTCAGGATCGGTGGCCTCGAGCTCGTAACTCGCAGCCAACATGGCCAAGCGTCCGATGACGCCGTACATATAAAACCGGTTGGGCGTGCTCGCACCGGGTTTCATACCAGGCTGCGGCGTGTGCGCGCTTTGCTCGAAGGCCAAAGGCACAAAGCTCGAGCCAGGGGCGTTCAAGTTCTCGTCAATGCCTCGGTCGGCGTGCACGCGGTAGAAACCCCCCACCACATAGCGGTCCATCATGTAGACCACGGGCTCGGCCACGGCATCGTTCAACTGCTCGTGCGTGATCACGCCTTCTTGAATGATGACTTGGTTGACCTCTTGGCCATCTTTGATCACGCTCATTTTGTTACGCGTCTTGCGGTTGACTAGGTCCAGGTCTTTCACATCGCGCACTGTCATGATGCCCATGCCATACGTGCCGTTGTCGGCTTTCACCACGACGAACGGTTTTTCGTTGATGCCGTACTCTTTGTATTTGCGCTTGATTTTGGTGAGCAGAGCGTCCACATTGGTCTGCAAACATTCCATGCCCGTACCCTCAGCGAAATTCACTTCGCCGCATTGGTTGAACATGGGGTTGATCAACCACGGGTCGATGCCCAGCAACTTGCCAAAACGCTTGGACACCTCTTCATAGCATTCAAAGTGTTTGGTCTTGCGGCGCACGCTCCAGCCCGCGTGCAAGGGCGGCAACAAATGCTGCTCGTGCAGGTCTTCCAAAATGCCGGGAATACCAGCGCTTAAATCGTTGTTGAGCAAAATGGTGCAGGGGTCAAAGTCCTTCAACCCCAAACGACGTGTGCCACGGATGACAGGCTCTAGCGTGACGCTGTCGCCATTGGGCAGTTCAATCGTCGTGTTTTCTTTGATCTCTGGGTTGATGGAGCCCACACGCACATTCAAACCTGCCATGTGAAAGATGCGCTGCAACTGCGAGACGTTCGACAAATAGAACATGTTGCGCGTGTGGTTCTCGGGAATCAGCAGCAGGTTGCGGGCCTCGGGGCAGATCTTTTCAATTGCGGCCATCGCGGCTTGCACGGCGAGCGGCAGCATCTCGGGCGTGAGGTTGTTCCAGCCGCCGGGGTAGAGGTTGGTGTCGACCGGTGCAAGCTTGAAACCTGCATTGCGAATGTCCACCGAGGTGTAGAACGGCGGCGTATGCTCCATCCATTCCAAGCGAAACCAGCGCTCAATCGCAGGCATAGAGTCAAGGATGCGTTGTTCAAGCTCGTTGATGGGGCCCTTGAGGGCCGTGATGAGGTGGGGAACCATGGTGTCCTTGTGTGTGGATGGCAATTCTAGGATGTTGCGATGACATTGCCAGGCTCAGCTGACAAATCTTCGCTTGGCCACTAAACGCGGATTTCGCCCTGTCCCAACACCACATATTTCAGGGAGGTCAGGCCTTCAATGCCCACAGGGCCTCGGGCATGGAACTTGTCGGTGGAAATGCCTATTTCGGCCCCCAAACCGTACTCAAAACCATCCGCAAAGCGGGTGCTGGCATTGACCATCACACTGGATGAATCCACCTCACGCAAAAAACGCTGCGCATGCATGTGGTCGCGCGTGAGAATGCAATCGGTGTGATGGCTGGAGTAGTGGTTGATGTGGGCAATGGCCGCATCTAAGTCGTCCACCACTTTGACGCTGATGATGGGGCCAAGATACTCCTCAAACCAGTCTTGCTCGGTAGCGGCTGTGAGGTTCGCTCCGTTGACACTGGCGAGGATGGTTTGGGCCTCAGGGCAACAACGCATCTCGACCGACTTGGCGGCGTAAATCGCGCCAATTTTTGGCAGGAAATCGGCGGCCACACCCCGCGCCACCAACAAGCTTTCGCTGGCGTTGCAGGGGCTGTACTTTTGTGTTTTGGCGTTGTCAGCCACGGTCACGGCCATGTCTATGTCGCATGGATCGTCCACATAGGTATGACAGTTGCCGTCCAAGTGTTTGATGACGGGCACTTTGGCCTCACGGCTGATGCGCTCGATCAGACCCTTGCCACCGCGCGGGATGATGACATCCACAAACTCGGGCATGGCTATGAGGTGGCCCACAGCTTCGCGGTCGGTGGTGTGCACCAATTGCACAGCGTCGGTGGGCAAGCCACTTTCGCTGAGCGCTTGTTGCACCAACTTGGCCAATGCTTTGTTGGAGTCAATCGCTTCTGAGCCGCCACGCAAGATGCAGGCGTTGCCGCTTTTGATCGACAAAGATGCAGCTTCAATTGTGACGTTGGGGCGGCTCTCGAAAATCATGCCAAACACACCCAAGGGCACACGCATTTGACCGACGCGAATACCGCTGGGCTGTTCTTTCAAGCCGGTGATTTCGCCAATCACTTCAGGCATGGCGGCGAGTTGCTCGCAGCCCAGTGCGCAGGTTTCCAATACTTTGGGGGTGAGCTTTAAGCGGTCCACCAAGGGGGCGTCTAAGCCAGCGGCGATGGCACGCTCGATGTCTTTGGCGTTGTCGATTTGGAGCGCATCCATGTTCTCGCGCAGCAAAGCGGCCAGCTGGCGCAGGGCGTTGTTCTTGACAGCGGCAGAGGCTTTGGCCATGTGCGCCGAAGCGGCTTTGGCTTGTGCGCCAAGGGTTTGCATGTGCTGGTCAATGTTGAGGGTCGTCATGTGTATGTTCCTAATTAAGCGCTGCGCGGCATGCAAGCACGGCACAAACGCATGGCCAAACGGTGAAGGGCTTGCCAGTTATCTGCCGGCCATTCGGGCGTTTTCAATCCTTTGACAATGCCGTCGACTTGGTGCGCCGACAGCAATAATTTTTCCAGCATGCCCACACTCAAGCGCGGCAGCACGCGTTCAAACAAGCGCTCACGCGAGCCCCAAATACGCTGTTCGCGCAAAGCCATGGGCAAGGCCTTACCCGCAGCAATCGCGTCTTTGACACGCTTTAAGGCGCGTATTTCTTCGGCCAATGTGTAATGCACCAACACCTCGGCTTCGCCTTCGGCTTTTAAGCCGTCCAACATGCGTTGCACCCGCAGGGGCTGGCCACTGAGAACCGCCTCAGAGAGCTTGAACACGTCATAGCGGGCCACATTCAACACGGCACGCTCCACTTGCTCAAAGCTCAACTCGCCTTGTGGATACAGGAGTGCGAGTTTTTGGATTTCTTGGTGCGCTGCCAATAAGTTGCCCTCTACGCGTTCGGCAAAAAACTGCAACGTGTGTTGACCCGCTTCTCCTGCGGCCACCCGTTGCTGCTGCGCACCCAAGCGCTGCGCAATCCACATGGACAAAGCATGGCGCTCGATTGGGTCGATCGGCACGCTGATGCCGTTGTTTTCTAAGGCGCTGAACCAGGCAGAACTTTTGGTGGCTTTGTCCAGACGAGGCAACATCACTACGGTGAGTGTGCTGTCGTTGCCCACGCTCAGCTCTGCCATTTGTTGCAAGGCCGCACTGCCTTCTTTGCCAGGCTTGCCCGAAGGAATACGGATTTCAATGAGCTGTTTGTCTGCAAATAAACTCATCGCGCCAGCTGTCGCCAACACTTCGCCCCAGTCGAAGTGGGCGCCCGCAACAGCGAACACATGGCGCTCGGTAAAACCTTGCGCACGCGCAGTGTTGCGCAAAGCATCCAGCGCCTCTTGCTGCAACAACGGCTCATCACCATAAAACGTGTAGAGGCTGCGCAAGCCTTTGCTGGCCTGCATTTGCAAGTGATTGACAAATTGGGCGCTGGCGACTTGCATGGCTAGATTTGGCGGATCGCTGCCAAGCGTCGTTGAATTTGCAGCACCAAGTCGTCTTCCATGTCTTTGTATAACAAGGCTTCTTCCGATTCTTTAGACAAAGCGCCAGTTTCGTTGAAGTTGATATCGCGGTTGAGCGTGATTTCTGTTTCGGGAATCAGCTCAAAGCCATTGCGCGAACGCACACGAAAGCGGTAGCGCAGGCGCAACTGAAATTCACGGATCGCACCCGTAGAGGTTCGGCCCACCACCACCTTCTCGCGCAGCTCAAACAGCTGATCAAAGATCACTTGGGCGCGCTCAATTTGACGTGGATCGGTGATGACTTCCACTTGGCCCGAGGCCTCCAAGCTGCGCTTGAGCCTCACCCCCAAAGGCGACACGATCGGAATGCTACTGAACAGCGTACTGAAGCTGTAGCGCGGCGGCTTGCGCAGCTCAAAGCCACACCCCGCCAGCCCTGCTAAGGAGGCGGCGGACATCAACCAAGCGCGGCGTGTGGCGTGCATATCAGTCTTTAAACAACGATGTTGACCAAGCGACCTGGCACCACGATGACTTTCTTGGGTGCCGCCCCGTTGGCTTGCTTGAGGAAAGCTTCTGTGGCCAAGGCAGCTTGCTCGATTTGCTCTTTGCTGGCCGAGGCGCTGACGGTCACAGCGCCACGCAATTTGCCGTTGATTTGAAGCATCAGCTCCAACTCATCGCGCACCAATGCAAACTCATCTACCTCGGGCCATGCGGTGTCCAGTAGCTTACCCGCCGTGGCAGCGTAGCCTAATTCGACCCACAAGCTCTGACTGATGTGTGGACATGCTGGATAGAGCATGCGCAGCAATATCGACAGGCCTTCGCACAACACCGCATGGTCGCCATCGCTGCCATCGGATTTGAAATCCTCCAAGGCATTGAGCAACTTCATACAGCCAGACACCACGGTGTTGTATTGCATGCGATCGAAGTCGTAGCTGACCTGCTTCAAAACCAGGTGCATGTCACGGCGCAAATTGGCAGCCTCTGGGCGCGGCGTGGCGGCACTCAAATTGCCAGCAGTCGCAGCTTTGATGGTGGCTTCGTGCTTGTGCGCAAAGTTCCACACGCGGCGCAAAAAGCGGTAGCTGCCCTCCACCGCCGCATCGTTCCACTCCAGCGTGGCTTCGGGCGGCGCGGTGAACATGGTGTACAAGCGCGCGGTGTCAGCGCCATAGCGCTCGATCAAATCTTGCGGATCCACGCCGTTGTTCTTGGACTTGGACATGGTGCCCACGCCTTCGTAGTCAATGGCGGTGCCTACAGGCAATTTGCCATCGCTGCTGTCAGCTGCGTTTTTCAACTTCGCACCGATGACCTTGCCAGCATCGTCGAGCACGTGCTCGACATCGTGTGGCCAAAAATAATCTTTACCGCCTTTGGCAGTGCGGCGCGAATAAATGTGGTTGAGCACCATGCCTTGTGTGAGCAGTTTGGTGAACGGCTCATCTACATTGATCAAGCCCATGTCGCGCATGACCTTGGTCCAAAAACGTGCGTAGAGCAAATGCAAAATGGCGTGCTCAATGCCACCAATGTATTGGTCCATCGGAGCCCAGTAATGCGCGCCCTCAGCGACCATCGCGTCGGTGTTGGTCGGGTCGCAATAGCGCATGAAATACCACGACGAATCCACAAAGGTGTCCATGGTGTCCGTCTCGCGGCGCGCAGGTTTGCCGCACACTGGGCACGCGACACGCTTGTCGCTTACTGGACTCGCCGCGTGGAAACCTTCGTGCTTCACCAGCGGATTGCCCGAACCGTCAGGGATGCAGTCTTGCGGCAGCACCACAGGCAGGTCTTTTTCGGGCACCGGCACCGCGCCGTGCTCGTCGCAATGAATGATGGGGATTGGTGTGCCCCAATAGCGCTGGCGGCTGATGCCCCAGTCGCGCAAACGCCACGTGGTTTTTTTCTCGCCCAAGCCTTTGGCCGCCAGCAGCTCAGCCACTTTGTTGGCAGCGGCTTTTTGCTTCAAGCCATTGAGCTCGCCAGAGTTCACACACACACCAGCTTTCGTGGCATACCACTCCTGCCAAGCCGTTGTATCGAACGAAGACGATGTGCCCGGCGAAGCTGTCGAGGCCGCCGCTGCAGCCTCAACGCCAAGCGCCACCACCTGCCGAATAGGCAAGTCGTATTTCAGAGCAAACGCGAAGTCGCGCTCGTCATGTGCAGGCACACCCATCACCGCACCGTCGCCATAAGACATGAGCACGTAGTTGCCCACCCACACTTCAAGCTTGGCGCCAGTCAATGGGTGCGTGACGAACAAGCCCGTTGGCATGCCCTTTTTATCTTGCGTGGCCAGCTCGGCCTCGGTTATACCGCCGCTTTTGCATTCCTCAAGGAAGGCAGCCAACTCAGAGTTCGTCGCCGCCGCATGCAGCGCCAGCGGATGCTCAGCAGCCACCGCACAAAACGTCACACCCATGATGGTGTCTGCGCGGGTGGTGAACACATACATCTTGCCCAACTCACCTTCAGGTGGGTTTTGCGATGATCCGATCAACGAGCCATCGGCGCAACGGATGTCATGCGTGAACGCAAAGCGCACACCTTCGGACTTGCCAATCCAGTTTTCTTGCATCAAACGCACTTTGTCGGGCCAGCCGTTCAAAGTGGCTTTTTCGTTGCCGATTTGTACATGGTCTAACAACTCGGGCGCATATTGGGTGATGTTCAGGTAGTAGCCAGGAATTTCGCGCTTCTCAACCGGCGCGCCCGTTCGCCAACCTTTGCCGTCAATCACTTGCTCATTGGCCAAGACGGTTTGGTCCACTGGATCCCAATTCACCACTTGGGTCTTGCGGTAAGCAATGCCTTGTTCAAGCATTTTCAAGAACAACCACTGGTTCCACTTGTAATACGTTGGGTCACAGGTGGCCACTTCGCGAGACCAGTCAATGGCCAAGCCCATGGCCTGCATTTGCTTTTTCATATAAGCAATGTTTTCATGCGTCCACTTGGCAGGTGGGACACCGTTTTTCAGCGCCGCGTTTTCAGCGGGCAAGCCAAACGCGTCCCAGCCCATGGGCATCAAAACGTTAAAGCCCTTCATGCGCAGGTGGCGCGTGAGCATGTCGTTGATGGTGTAGTTGCGCACATGGCCCATGTGGAGCTTGCCACTGGGGTAAGGCAGCATGGAGCAGGCGTAAAACTTTTTCTTGGACGCGTCTTCAGTCACGCGGTATGCGTCGGCTTGGGTCCAAGCGGCCTGAACGGCGCGTTCGACCTCTGTGTGGTTGTATTTATCTTGCATGGGATCAGTCAGAGAACCCCGTCTTGTGCGGGGAGCAGCGCCTTAAAAAGCCAAGGCACGTCAAGCCGTGATTTTAGGCTGGGTTAGGAAACAGATCAGGGCTTGGCCGTGGGTTGCTTGCGCTCGGTCACAAAGCCAATACGGTACATGCCGGCTTGCTGCGCCAAGCCAATGACTTCGACCACTTTGCCATACGGCACGCGCTCGTCGGCACGCAGCTGTACCTCGGGCATGTCGCCGCGCGGCTCGGTCAAGGCTTGGACGGCAAGGGTACGTTTGAGCGCCTCCAACGCAATGGCTTGATCGTCCAAATAGACCACCCCCTTGGCGTCGATACTGAGTTTGACAAAGCGCGGCGGGGCGTTGCTGGCCTGTGCATCTTCGGTTTTGGGCAAATCAAGCTTCAAAGCACTCACCATCAATGGCGCGGTGATGATGAAGATAACCAGCAAGACCATCATCACATCGACCAAGGGGGTCACGTTGATCTCGCTCATGGGTGTTTGGCCCGGCGTGCGCTCAAAACGTCCGAAGGCCATCAGAGCTCCCGCAAGTCGTGAGCAAAGCCTTCGAGCTCTTGCTCCAAGCGGTGGATGAAGCGTCCCATCACGTTAAACGCCAGCACAGCGGGCAGCGCCACCGCCAAACCTGCAGCCGTCATGACCAAGGCCTCGCCCACTGGACCAGACACACGATCTATCGTCAGCTGCCCTGCCGAAGCAATACCAGCGAGTGCGTGAAAAATACCCCACACCGTGCCCAGCAAGCCCACGAACGGCGCCGTAGAACCGACTGTGGCTAACAACACTTGACCTGATTGCAAACGATGCAACACACCATGCAAAGCATCACGCAACACACGCGTGCGCTGGGCCGACGCATTGCCTTGCACGCCTAGCGTATTGGGCATGAGCTGCTGGTTGGCTTGCGCCAAAGGCAGCAAGACCGCGGCGCGGTCAACCGCCACCAAGGCCTGAATGCCTTGTTGCACATCCCGCGCTTGCCAAAAGGCAGCTTTGCCATGAGCCACATCTTGGCTCACGCGGTGCAGCAACCAAGCTTTGTAAAAAATCACCGCCCAACTCGCCACTGACATGGCCAACAAAGCAAGCGCCAAGGCAATGCTCAGGGCGTCGCCTTCAAACATGATGGCAAAAAAGTCCATTTGATTTAACGCAGGTTCAACACATCAAACATGTCGAACAAGCCTTTGGTCTTACCCGCCAAAAAGCTGGCGGCGCGCAAACCGCCTTGTGCGTAAGTGGCGCGACTGGATGACTTGTGCGTGATTTCGATGCGCTCACCGATGCCCGCAAACAGCACCGTGTGGTCGCCCACAATGTCGCCACCTCGGATGGTGGAGAAGCCAATGGTCGAGGGGTCACGCTCGCCCGTATGGCCGTAGCGCTCATACACGGCGCAGTCTTTGAGGTCGCGACCGATGGCGTCGGCAATCACTTCGCCCATTTTCAAAGCGGTACCGGAAGGCGCATCCACCTTGTGGCGGTGGTGGGCTTCGATGATTTCAATGTCGTAGCCTGTTGGCATGGCTTGCGCAGCCATTTGCAAAAGTTTCAAGGTCACGTTCACGCCCACGCTCATGTTGGGAGCCATGACAATCGCAATATCTTGCGCAGCTTGTGCGATTTCTGCTTTTTGCGCGTCGTTAAAACCGGTGGTGCCGATCACCAGTTTGACACCAAGTTCGCGGCAAATTTTCAAATGCGCCAGCGTGCCTTCTGGGCGCGTGAAGTCAATCAACACATGGCTGTTTTGCAAGCCTTTGCGCACATCAGCTTCAATACTCACGCCACTGGCTTGACCCAAAAAGCCAGTGGCATCGTTGCCAATGCCAGGGCTAGACGGCACATCCAATGCGCCTGCCAATTGGCAAGTCGGATCGCTACGCACAGCCTCTATCAGCATGTGGCCCATGCGGCCGCTAGCGCCAGCGATCGCTATTTTCAAAATGTCTGGGGAATGGGCCATGGTGTGTGGGCGCTTTCAAAGATCAACGGGCCGCTTCGAGAGGCGGGTAAGAAACAGAGCCGCCGGGCGCTGCGGGCAGCGCTGGAACAGATGCAGCGTCTGGCTTGACTGGAAACTTGGCCAAGTCAGACTCGGTGGCCTTGAGAACGGGCAGCTTGGTGGGGGGGCGACGGTTGTCGAGTTTGGCAGCAAACTCTGCCTCGGTGGGCAAGGCATCGCCTTCGATGCGGTCTAGCGCGTCACCCTTGAAAAACACGCTGAAGCGTCGCTGCTGTGGCTCGGCACCTTGGCGACGAATGGTGAAGGCGTAGTCCCAGCGCTCTGCATGGAACAAGCTGGTCACCAAGGGTGTGCCCAGCACATCGCGCACCGCTTGACGGGGCATGCCTGCACGCAGGGCCTGCACTTGCTCGCGCGAGACAAAGTTGCCCTGCACAACTTCGGGTTTGTAAATGAAGTTGCTCGAACAGGCTGTGAGCACGAGGCCCGCAACCGCGCTAGCAAGCACAACCAAACGTCGTGGCTGAGGCAATAAAACACAGGCATTTCGACAGAATTCAAACATGGTGTGAAAGGCCGAATAAGGCGCTAAGGCTATGATCCATCCATTGTAGCGGTGGGGCAATTTTCACCGCCCAAGTGAAGGACAAAATGGCACATCCAGACGACCTCAAAAGCATTGGCCTCAAAGCCACCGCGCCTCGCCTGAAAATTTTGGAGCTGTTCCAACAAGGCACCCAGCGGCACATGACGGCCGAAGATGTGTACCGCCATTTGATGCTCCAAAACATGGACATCGGCATTGCAACCGTTTACCGGGTGCTGATGCAGTTTGAGCAGGCGGACATATTGAAACGCAGCCATTTTGAGAGCGAACGTGCGGTCTACGAGCTCAATGAAGGCCAGCACCACGACCATTTGGTGTGCTTAGACTGCGGCCGCGTGGAAGAGTTTCATGACGAGGAAATCGAAGCACTGCAAGTAAATGTGGCCAAACGACACGGATTTGAAATTGCAGACCACGCGCTCAGTCTGTACGCTCACTGTCGCAAAAAGAGCTGCGAACACCGCCCTGCAGGCAAATAGTGCTTAGCTCTGCTGCATAGCGCGTTGATGGCGCACGATGAATTCTTGGTAAGTGTCCACGCCACGCAACTGCAGAATTGAATTGCGTACCGCGGCTTCCACCAGCACCGCGATGTTGCGACCCGCCACCACTTGAATCACTACTTTGCGAACAGGCACACCCAGCACATCTTGCGAAAGAGGCTCATGGGGCAAACGTTCGTAATCACGCTCGAGTGTTTCTTTGCGCACCAAGTGCACGATGAGTTTGAGACGCATCTTGCGTCGCACGGCTGTTTCACCAAAAATCGCGCGAATATCTAGCAAGCCAATGCCGCGCACTTCCAGCAAGTTTTGCAGCAATTCGGGGCAGCGGCCTTCGATGGTGGTTTGGTTGATGCGGTAGAGGTCCACCGCGTCGTCAGCCACCAAGCCATTGCCACGTGAAATGAGCTCTAGGCCCAACTCGCTTTTGCCCAAGCCAGACTCGCCCGTGATCATCACGCCCAAACCCAAAATGTCCATGAACACGCCGTGCATGGTGGTTCGGTCAGCAAAGTGCTTGGACAAATAAGCGCGCAACAAGTCAATCACAAACGCTGCGGATTCGTGCGTTGAAAAGAGCGGAATTTGTGCACGCTCACACATGGACACCAGCGCTTGTGTTGGCTGCTGACCATCAGCCAAGACCAACACTGGCGGCTCTAAGGTGACGATGCGCGCAATTCGTCGTGCACTGTCTTCGGCTGTTGCTTTGCCAACGTAATTGGCTTCTCGCTCGCCCAGCACTTGCACGCGATAAGGGTGAATGTAATTAAGGTACCCCACCAAGTCGGCACCTGAGCGAGCGCTGCGCACAGCCACTTCGTCAAAGTGTCGATCAGAGGCGCCTAGGCCCGCAATCCACTCCCAACGCAGCCGCCCGCGAAAAGCCTCAAACAAAACATCCGCACTGATGACGGAAGGCCTCACAGCGGCACCGCGTTCCAAGTAGAGATGATGCGGTGTAGCTCCGTCGCGTCATCACATGATTTGATTTTTTCGCGCAAGCTGCTGTCGCTGAGCAACTCGGCTATCTCGGACAAAATTTCAAGGTGTTTTTGGGTGGACGCCTCAGGCACCAACAAAAAGATAAGAAAATTCACTGGCAACTCGTCTGGGGCATCAAAGCCAATTGCCTTGTCCAGCTGAAACACCGCCGCCATCGGCAACTTCAAACCTTTGATGCGCCCATGCGGAATGGCAACACCGTGGCCCAGCCCCGTCGAGCCTAAGCGCTCGCGCGCAAACAAGCTCTCAGCCACCAAAGCGCGGTTGAGGCCATGTAAGCCCTCAAACAACAAGCCCGCCTCTTCAAAGGCGCGCTTTTTACTGGTGACCTCGACGCGTACAAGAACTTGTGCGGAAGGAAGGATGGAGGCTAAGCGGTTCATGATTTTGCGCAGATTATGCACCTACAAACCCTTAGGCTCCAAAACAACAAAACCGCCTGATCTGGCGGTTTTGAAAATCTTGTGAAGATCACATCAAGCGCTTGGGACTCTCGTGGTGGTGATTTTGTAGCCGATCCTTATGGCGCACCACTTGGCGATCCAATTTGTCGACCAACTCGTCTACCGCGGCATACATGTCTTGGTGAGCACTTTCGGCAAACATGTCGCTGCCCTTGACATGAATGTTGCATTCCGCTTTCTGTCGACGTTCTTTCTCGGTTTGGTTTTCAATGCTCAGCAGCACCCTCACATCCACCACTTGGTCAAAGTGCCGGGTGATACGGTCAAGCTTACCTGTCACATAGGTGCGCAGAGCGGGGGTTACTTCCAGATGATGCCCACTGATCGTCAAGTTCATAAAACCTCCTTTGTGTTTGCGATTTCACTATGCGCCCTCTTCTTTGAAATGGCAATGGGGTCTGCACAAAAGCCCCTCAAAAACACACTACGGAAAACCCTTAGGGCGCACCGCGGTGGTGCCATAATTAAGCCCAAATCAGGACTGCCATGCTCAATATCTTCACGCTGGCCAACGGTCGACTCTTTCAAGAAGAGATCGAATCGCTGGAAGAACTCTCCAAATTTCAGCCCATCTGGGTTGACTTAGAAGCGCCCACGCTTGAGGAGAAACGCTGGATCAAGCAGTATTACGAACTCTCCATTCCCGAAGATGCGATGGACGAGGACATTGAGGAGTCAGCCCGCTTCTATGAAGAAGACAACGGCGAACTCCACATCCGCAGCGACTTTTTGATTGCCGACGAAGACGAGCCCCGTACCGTGCGCGTGGCATTTATCTTGAACCAAAACAACGCCTCGCTGCGTAGCCGAGGCGTGTTGTTCTCCATTCACGACGAAGACGTGCCCGTGTTCCGCCTGCTGCGCATGCGTGCCCGCCGTGCACCTGGTCTGATTGAAGATGACAAAGACGTCTTACTCAAACTCTTCGACGCTGACGCCGAATACTCAGCCGACACACTTGAGGGCATTTACGACCAGTTGGAAAAAGCTGGCAAGTTGGTGTTGTCGGAAGACGTGACCGACGAACTGGCTGGCGAGGTGTTGGGCGCCATTGCACGCCAAGAAGACTTGAACGGCCGCATTCGTCGCAACGTGATGGACACCCGACGCGCGGTGAGTTTCATGATGCGCTCTCGCATGCTCAACGCCGACCAATTTGAAGAAGCGCGGCAAATCTTGCGCGACATCGAGTCGCTCGACAACCACACGGCGTTTCTGTTTGACAAGATCAACTTCTTGATGGATGCGACCGTGGGTTTCATCAACATCAACCAAAACAAGATCATCAA
>NZ_DAIRSK010000020.1:0-58544 GCF_036804465.1 Limnohabitans sp. | reverse complement strand
TCTTGATGGATGCGACCGTGGGTTTCATCAACATCAACCAAAACAAGATCATCAAAATCTTCTCGGTTGCAAGCGTCGCGCTGCTGCCGCCCACCTTGATTGCCAGCATTTACGGCATGAACTTTCAATACATGCCAGAGCTCAGCTTGAGTTGGGGCTACCCTCTTGCATTGGCATTGATGTTGGCCAGCGCGATCGGCCCCATGTGGTACTTCCGCAAGCGCGGATGGCTCAAATAATCAAGCAGCCAGGGCAAACAGCACACGATCAAGCACTGCCGCACTGTAACGGCTAGCGATGCTTTGGATGAAGCGTTGAAAGTCTACATGGGCCGAGTCGTCAGCACGGTCTGAAATGATTCGCACTGCGGCCAAGGGCACGCCATAGTCATGACACACCTGTGCCATCGCAGCGCACTCCATCTCTACCGCCAAGGCATCGGGCAACTCACGTCGCAAAGCTTGGCTCTCCATCGTTTGCGAAACAAAGCGGTCACCACTCACAATCAAGCCTTGGTGGAATTGGGCTTTCGCCAAATCTAAATTCAGCCACTGCGACGGGTGCAATGTGGCCAACATGTCTTGCATCGCCAGTGGTGCCGCAACAGCCAAGGCATGGCTCAATGTGGGATCTGCCGGAAAACGGGTCATACCTGTCAAAGGCACTTCATGGCGCGCAAACAATGGCGATGCATCCATGTCGTGCTGAATGAACTCACGCGCCACCACCACATCACCCACATTCACCTGAGGGGCTAAACCGCCCGCCACGCCAGTAAACAGTATGCGGTTGACACCAAACCGCTCAATCAACACAGTGGCCGTGGTCGCCGCTGCCACCTTGCCAATGCGCGACAACACGGCCACCACCTCTTGACCATGCCAGTGGCCGACCCAAAATTCGCGGCCTGCGACCACGGTTTTTTGCTCGTCGGGCATGCGCGCCAGCACCGCGGCCAACTCTTCGTGCATGGCGCTGACCAGCGCAATGCGACTCATGCAGGGGATTTGTCTCGGAGTTCGCGTCGCAGCACTTTGCCAACCGGCGTTTTAGGCAACTCGGTGCGGAACTCCACCACGCGCGGGCGCTTGTAGCCCGTCAGGTTTTGGCGGCAGTGCTCCATCACTTGCTCTTGCGTCAAAGCAGGGTCTTTGCGCACCACCACCAACTTGACGGCTTCGCCTGAGTGCTCATCAGCAATGCCAATGACAGCGCATTCCATCACGCCGGCCAAACCCGCCACCACTTCTTCTACCTCGTTGGGATAGACGTTGAAGCCGCTGACCAAAATCATGTCTTTCTTGCGGTCCACGATGCGGAAATAACCATGCTCGTCCATCACGCCCACATCGCCCGACTTAAAGAAACCATCTGCTGTCATGACGCGAGCGGTTTCTTCGGGGCGCTGCCAATAGCCAGCCATCACTTGCGGCCCACGAATCGCAATCTCGCCTGGGGTGCCGACGGGCACTTCATTGTTTTCATCATCAATGATCTTCATGTCCGTGCTGGACAAAGGCACACCAATGGAGCCATTGAAGGCTGTGTTGGTCACGGGGTTGCCACTGGCGGCGGGGCTGGTTTCTGACAAACCGTAGGCTTCGCAGATCGAGCAACCTGTTTTCTCCAGCCACTGTCTCGCCACAGGACCTTGCACAGCCATGCCACCGCCAACTGACACCACCAAGTGTGACCAATCCACTTTGTTGAAATCGGGGTGATTCACCAAGGCATTGAACAATGTGTTGACTGCAGGAAACACATGGAAGCGATGCTTGGTCAGCTCTTTGAACACCGCTGGCAAATCACGCGGATTGGGAATCAGGACCGAGCAACCGCCCATGCGCATGCAGGCCATGATGTTGAGCGTGAACGCGAAGATGTGATAGAGCGGCAACGGGCAAATAAAAGTCGGCACTTCGTTGGCAGGAATGCGCTTGAGCGCGGGCTCAAACCAAGCCGACGCTTGCAACATATTGGCCATCACATTGCGGTGCAGCAACTCGGCCCCTTTTGCAACACCCGTGGTACCCCCTGTGTATTGAAGAACCGCCAACTGGTCACCGTGAATTTCGGGTGCAGTCAGCGTGCAGCGCTCACCTTGCACCAAGGTGTCATTGAAGCGCACCGCTGTTGGAAGATGAAACGCAGGCACTAATTTTTTTACCTTGCGCACGACATAGTTCACCACCGTGCCTTTGAGCCAATCCAGCTGATCGCCCATGGCGCACAACACCACATGCTTGACAGGAGTTCGAGCCAGGCACTCTTGCAAGGTGGCGCCAAAGTTTTCCAAAATCACGATGGCTTTGGCGTCCGAGTCTTTGAGCTGCGCCTCTAACTCGCGCGGTGTGTAAAGCGGGTTGATGTTGACCACCACAAAACCAGCGCGCAGCACAGCGGCCACGGCGATGGGGTACTGCAACACGTTGGGCAACATGATGGCCACGCGGTCACCCAACACCAGCCCCAAGCTTTGCAAGTAAGCGCCAAACACTTGGCTCAAACGGTCAAGCTCTTTGTAGCTCAGTCCTTTACCAAGAAAGCTAAATGCCGTGCGGTCCCCGTATTTGCGAAAACTCTCTTGCATCAGATCGACCAGCGAGCTGTAAGCAGTGATGTCAATTTCTGCGGGTACGCCTGCTGGGTAAGCGCTTAACCAAGGCTTTTGTGTAGAGTTCATGCGATCGCCTCATGCTGTCTTTTGGAAGTTTGACCTACGTCAGGGTGGCGCAAGGTTACACGACTTTTCAAAGACGACAGAGGCGGAAAAACCCGAAAGATAATCACCCAATGAATCACCGTTGGAAGCCCAGTGTCACCGTCGCCGCCATCATTGAGCGCGATGGCCATTTCATGCTGATTGAAGAGCACACCCCTGAAGGCTTGCGTCTCAACAACCCTGCGGGCCACCTTGACCCGGGAGAGTCCCCCGCAGATGGCTGCGCGCGAGAAGCGCTGGAAGAAACCACGCACACCTTCGAGCCCACAGCACTGGTCGGCATCTACATCTCGCGCTTACAGCGCCCTGCACGCGAAGGTCGCGCTGCGCAAGACGTGACCTACTTTCGCCTCGCGTTTTGCGGCCAACTGGGCGAGCCCGTGCCAGGCGCCAAACTCGACAAGGGCATTGTGCGCACGCTATGGATGACACCAGATGAAATTCGTGCCAACGCGCGCCGCTTGCGCAGCCCTCTGGTGCTGCGCTGCGTAGAAGACCACTTGGCAGGCCAACGCTTTCCACTCAGCCTGATCTACACCGACCCCAGTGTGTTGGATCTTGCAAAGAGATAATTGCCACATGGCAAATAACAAACGTGTGGTGGTGGGCTTGAGCGGCGGCGTTGATTCTGCGGTCAGCGCCTACCTTCTGAAGCAGCAAGGCTACGAGGTCATCGGCATCTTTATGAAAAATTGGGAAGACGATGACGGCAGCGAATACTGCTCATCCAACATCGACTTCGTAGACGCTGCAGCCGTGGCTGACGTGATTGGCATTGACATCGAGCACGTCAACTTTGCCGCCGAATACAAAGACCGCGTATTTGCTGAGTTCTTGCGCGAATACCAAAGTGGTCGCACGCCAAACCCAGACATTTTGTGCAATGCAGAAATAAAATTTAAAGCATTTTTAGACCACGCCATGCGCCTAGGTGCTGAAAAAATTGCCACTGGCCATTACTGCCGTGTACGCGAAGTGGGCGGCGAGTTTCAGTTGCTTAAAGGCCTGGACCCAAGCAAAGATCAAAGCTACTTTTTGCACCGCTTGAACCAAACGCAACTGTCTAAAACATTGTTTCCCGTGGGCGAGTTGCACAAAACCGAAGTGCGCCGTATTGCAGATGACATCGGCTTACCCAACGCCAAGAAAAAAGACTCCACCGGCATTTGCTTCATCGGCGAGCGCCCTTTCCGCGAATTTTTAAACCGCTACATCGCCAACGAGCCTGGGCCCATCAAAGACGAACGCGGCCGCCATATTGGCACCCATGTGGGCTTGAGTTTTTACACGCTAGGCCAACGCCAAGGCCTAGGCATTGGCGGCCTCAAAGCCAAAGGTGCTGACATGGACGCCCTGCGTGCCCGCGGCTTGCGCGGCGCTGGCGAACACCAACCTTGGTTTGTAGCCCGCAAAGACTTAGCCACCAACACTTTATATGTGGTCCAAGGCCACGACCATCCTTGGTTGCTTTACGGCGCGCTGCAGGCGGATGACTTGAGTTGGTGTGCCCCCCATGCACCTGCCTTGGGCCGCTTCGCTGCCAAAACCCGCTATCGCCAAGCCGACGCCCCGTGTGCGCTGAGCTTCAACATAAAAGGCGAGCTGTTGCTCGCCTTTGATGATCCTCAGTGGGCCGTCACACCAGGCCAATCGGCTGTGTTGTATGACGGTGAGGTGTGTTTGGGCGGCGGGGTCATAGCCAGCGCTGCAGCGCTGAACGCAACCCCTGCCTGAGTTGCCTGCGGCGTCATGCCGCGTTGGTTTTACTTGAGTACAGCAGCAGCGGCCGGCACTTTGGCTTCTACCTTTTTGGTGGCATCGGCCTTCACAACATCCGCTTTTTCCTTCACCACTTTTTTGGCTTGCGCTTGAGCGGCTGGAACAGCTTCAGCTTTGGTTGCTGCGACGACTCCAGCGGGCGCAGCAGTTGCAGGAGTTGCCACTGAAGCAACCGGTGTGGTTGCGAACGCGGCAGCAGAAAAAGCACCAACGATCAAAGAGGCAATCAACTTGTTCATACACAGTTTCCTTTTAAGTTTTCGATCAACTCCAACATCGGAGTGATCAAACAACGGACTGAAATGAACAACTGTTGACGCAAATATTTAATTATTTTGGTCAACTTTGAGACGGTCTATTCGTTACGCGTGGCGCGGTCAGATTAAAACGGAATGTCATCATCCATGTCATCAAACCCACCCTTGGCAGGCGCTGCCGCTGCTGGGCGTTGCGCTGCGGGGGCAGCTGCGCGAGGAGCTGCTGCAGGGCGGCTGTAGCCGCCTTCTTCGCCACCACCACCGCTCGGTGCGCCCATGCCTTCGCGACCGCCCAAGAGTTGCAACTCAGTCGCAATGATGTCCACCGTATTTTTTTCTACGCCCGTGGTTTTGTCAGTGTAGACACCGTATTTCAAACGGCCCTCGACGTAGATCGGACGGCCTTTTTTGACGTATTCGCCAGCGATCTCTGCCAAGCGGTCATAAAACGTGACACGGTGCCACTGCGTGTCTTCAATCATCTCGCCGCTGGTTTTGTCTTTGCGCTTGCTCGATGTCGCCACACTCACATTGGCCACGGCTTGGCCGCTGGGCAGGTAGCGCACTTCAGGGTCGCGGCCGCAGTTGCCGACGAGGATGACTTTGTTAACGGATGCCATGGGTAAATTCCTCCAGTAGATGACTAATTATGCGGTCTTTGCGACATGCTGCCGAGGCGCCGGCGCCACCATCGGCCAAGCTACCACCAACCACAGCACCATGAGTGCCGCACTGGTTAAAAACAAGCCTTGTGTGCCATAGGATTTGGCCAGCTGGCCGCCCATCAAACCACCTGCAAAGAAGCCCAAGGATTGCAAAGTGTTGTAGACGCCCATGGCCGCGCCCCGCGACGACGCGGGCGCAATGCGCGACACCATGCTGGGCTGCGTCGCTTCCAGCACGTTAAAGCCACAAAAAAAGGCAAACAGCAACCAAGCCAGCCACGTGATGCTGGGTGTATCCGACGACACCCAGAGCAAACCGAGTTGCACTAAAACAAGAAGGGCAATGGCACTCAAAAACACAGCGCGCAAATAACCGCGCCGCTCTAAAGGAAACACACCACCCATCACCACAAAAGAACCCAACACCGCAGGCAGATAAATTTGCCAGTGGTCGTCTTTGAGCCAACCCGCTTGCACCAACATGGCGGGCACCACCACCCACATAGCCAGTTGCACCGCATTGAGCACAAACACACCGATATTCAAACGCAGCAACGCAGGATCGGACAGCACCCGTCGCAAACCGCCCCGCCCCGCATCTTTGAGCACAGCGGGCTCAGGCGGCACCGCCCACACCACCACCGCCATTCCCATCACCGCCAACACGGCGGTGAGAAAAAACAAACCCGATAAGCCAATATGGGCGTTCAACAAAGGTGCCACCACCAGCGACAAAGCAAACATCAGCCCAATGCCAGCGCTGACCAAGGCCAAGGCTTTGGTGCGCACCACGTCACGGGTTTGATCCGCCAACAAAGCCGTCACCGCCGCGGACACGGCACCCGCACCCTGCAGGGCACGACCCACCAACAACTCACTCAGAGAATCCGCATATCCCGCCAACAAACTGCCCAAACCAAACACCAGCAAGCCAAACATGATCACCCGCTTGCGGCCCAATCGATCCGACGCCATGCCAAATGGAATTTGCAACATGCCCTGCGTCAAACCATAAATGCCCATGGCCAAGCCAATCAACGCGGGGTCGTCTCCGCCAGGGTACTTGCGCGCCTCCAGCGCAAACACGGGCATCACCAAGAACAACCCCAGCAGCCGAAGCGAAAAAATGGACGCGAGTGTGAAACTGGCACGCCGCTCCATTGGCGTCATGGTGGGGCTGTCGTCTAGCGCGGGGGTGGGGGTCAGAATAAGGGTCACAGCCTGCCATTGTCCCGCATTCTGCAACTCAGCCGCCAAATATGGCGGCGAATCAGATCAGGTCAAGTGCTGCGTGAATGACGCGCCACATACTGGCGCAAAACGGTGTCCATAAGCGATTGCCAACCATCTCCCGTGGACTTGAAATAGTCAATCACCTCTGGGCTATATCGCACCGACACCAAGCGTTTTTTGTTCTCAGACTTTGGCCGTCCGCGCAAAGCTTTCATGGGCACCATGGCCTTGAGCTGTTGGCTTGTCAGCGGTTGAGCATCTGGGTCGCGCTTGGCGGCAGCGGTGAAGGCGCGGTCTTCCTGCGCACTTGGCATTTGAACTTGAGAGCGTTTCATCGTTTTCGACATAGTGCTTCACCTCGCGTCGGTTGGCTCGACGAAGACTGATGATTCTTCGTACGTCACCACGGTCCACAAACGCCACGCAATAAAGAATTTCGGTTTTTGGAGCAAGCGCAATCATGCGCATTTCGTTGTAATTAACCCGCTCATCCACCCATACCCAAGCAGCGTCCCAGTCAAGCTCTGCGGCCATGGCTAGCGAAACACCATGCTTAAGCCGGTTACTCGCATTTTTGGTCGGATCGAACTCGATACGCATATTTTAATGTAGCTACAGAAAATTGAAATATTCTCCAAATTTCCCTTTAACAACTGGCGGCTAGAAAAACACTAAACAATCCTTTAGTGCTAGGCGCTCGAAGCGCTGCAAGTTCCCGAAACTCCCATTGAATTGTCACTTCCATTTGATGCAAGGCCCATCAACCACCCACCCACTATCATGTCGGGTTGCCCTTTTATTTTGAGTGTCCAGTGAACGCACCTTCTGACGGCGCCTATTTAGGCCAAGCCCTGAACCACCCTTCTGCCATGCGCAACATCAGCATTCGCGGGGCGCGCACGCACAACCTGAAAAACATCGACCTCGACATTCCGCGCAACCAGCTCGTGGTCATCACGGGTTTGTCGGGTTCGGGCAAATCCAGCCTCGCGTTTGACACGCTGTATGCCGAAGGCCAGCGCCGCTATGTAGAAAGCCTCTCGGCCTACGCACGCCAGTTTTTGGGCCGCTTGGACAAGCCCGATGTCGACCTGATTGAGGGCCTGTCGCCCGCCATCAGCATTGAACAAAAAGCCACCAGCCACAACCCGCGCTCCACCGTGGGCACAGTGACCGAAATTCACGACTACCTGCGCTTGCTGTTTGCCCGCGCAGGCACGCCGTATTGCCCCGACCACAACTTGCCGCTGCAAGCGCAAAGCGTGTCGCAAATGGTGGACGCTGTCATGGCGCTGCCCGAAGACACCAAGCTCATGCTGCTCGCGCCCATCGCGCGCAACCGCAAGGGTGAGTACAGCGAGCTGTTCAACCAGTTGCAAGCGCAGGGCTATGTGCGCTTTCGCATCGAGGGCAAGGTGTACGAATACGACGAGCTGCCTGAGCTCAAGAAAACAGAGAAGCACGACATCGACGTGGTGGTGGACCGCATCAAGGTGCGCCACGAAGCGCCAGCAACAGACAGCCCTTTGGCTGCACCCAGCGTTGGCGATGTGGCGTTGGCCGCACCGCCGCCCGGACTGCGCCAGCGGCTGGCCGAAAGCTTTGAAGCTGCTTTGCGTCTGGCCGAAGGCCGCGCCATTGCCCTCGAAATTGACACAGAGGTGGAACACAGCTTCAACGCCAAGTTTTCTTGCCCGCAGTGCACGTATTCCATCAGCGAGCTAGAACCGCGCTTGTTCTCATTCAACTCACCCGTGGGCGCTTGCCCCTCGTGTGACGGCTTGGGTCACCAAGACTATTTCGACCCCGCACGTGTGGTGGCGTTTCCGTCGCTGAGCTTGGGCAGCGGCGCCATCAAAGGCTGGGACCGCCGCAACGCGCATTACTTCACCTTGTTGGAGAGCTTGGCCAAGCACTACAAGTTTGACCTCGACACGCCCTTCGAAGACCTGAGCCCCGAGACACGCCAAGTGCTGTTGTACGGCTCGGGCGAAGAAGACATCAAATTCAACTACAGCCTCGACAACGGCTCTGGCAAAAAGCTGAGCAAAAAACACCCCTTCGAAGGCATCTTGGTCAACATGGAGCGCCGCTACCGCGAGACCGACTCGGTGGTGGTGCGCGAAGACCTCTCGCGTTACCGTGGCTCACGCGCTTGCACCGCTTGCGGCGGCACACGTCTGCGCCGCGAAGCGCGGAATGTTCGCATTGGCGAGGGCGATCAGATGCGCGGCATTTTTGACATCAGCCACACCACCTTGGGCGAGTGCTTTGGCTACTTCCACACGCTCAAACTGCAAGGCGCCAAAGCCGAGATTGCAGACAAAGTGGTGCGCGAGATTGCCTCACGCTTGAAGTTCTTGAACGACGTGGGCTTGAACTACCTCAGCCTCGACCGCAGCGCCGACACGCTGTCTGGCGGCGAAGCACAACGCATTCGTTTGGCTAGCCAAATTGGCTCGGGCCTGACGGGTGTGATGTATGTGTTGGACGAGCCCAGCATTGGCCTGCACCAGCGTGACAACGACCGCCTCATTGACACCCTCAAACACCTGCGTGACATCGGCAACAGCGTGCTGGTGGTGGAGCACGACGAAGACATGATTCGCGCCGCCGACTTTTGCGTGGACATGGGCCCCGGCGCGGGCGTGCACGGCGGCCAAGTGATGGCGCGTGGCACCCCGGCTGAGATTGAAGCCAACCCCAACTCATTGACTGGGCGCTACCTTGCGCAAGCACTGCGCATTGAAGTGCCGCCCAAACGCAATCCCTTCGTGCCTGTGGATGCAGAAGAGCTCAAATTCCATCGCAAACTGCACAAAGACGCCTGCGAACATCAAGTCATTCGCATCCGTGGCGCGCGTGGCAACAACCTGCAAAACGTCACCGCCGACTTTCCTGTGGGCTTGCTCACCTGCGTCACCGGCGTGTCGGGTTCGGGCAAATCCACCTTGGTCAACGACACGCTGTACACCGCAGCCGCGCACGCCATTCACCGCGCACACGACGAGCCCGCAGCGCACGACGAAATCACGGGCCTCGACTATTTCGACAAAGTCATCAACGTGGACCAGTCGCCCATTGGCCGCACACCGCGCAGCAACCCCGCCACCTACACCGGCCTGTTCACCCCCATTCGCGAACTGATGGCCGAAGTGCCCATGGCTCGCGAACGCGGCTATGGCCCAGGGCGATTTAGCTTCAACGTGGCCGCAGCCTCGGGCGGTGGCCGTTGCGAAGCCTGCCAAGGCGACGGCATGGTGAAAGTGGAAATGCACTTTTTGCCCGACGTGTATGTGCCTTGCGATGTGTGCCACGGTTTGCGCTACAACCGCGAAACACTCGAGGTGATGTACAAAGGCAAAAACATTGCGCAGGTTTTAGAGCTGACGGTCGAGGCTGCTTTGCAGTTCTTCAACGCCGTGCCCAACATCGCGCGCAAACTGCAAACCTTGATGGACGTGGGCCTGTCGTATTTGCAACTCGGCCAAGCGGCCACCACGCTATCTGGCGGTGAGGCGCAACGCGTGAAGCTGGCCTTGGAACTGAGCAAACGCGACACAGGCCGCACGCTCTACATCTTGGACGAGCCCACCACGGGCCTGCACTTTGCGGACATTGCGCTGCTGCTGAAAGTGCTGCAACACCTGCGCGATGCGGGCAACACCATCGTCATCATCGAGCACAACTTGGACGTCATCAAAACCGCCGACTGGCTGATTGACATGGGGCCCGAGGGCGGCAGCGGGGGCGGCACGGTGGTGGGGGTGGGGACGCCAGAGGAGTTGGCAGCGAATGCGGCCAGCTTTACGGGGAAGTATTTGAAACGCTTACTACCGAGCTGATTTCAATGCTGATGCCCATGTGTGCCATGCACATGGCGATGGGCAATTTCTTCTGCCGTGGCGGCGCGCACATCGGTCACGGTGCAGCTGAAACGCAACGCTTGGCCCGCCAACGCGTGGTTGCCGTCGAGGTGCACTTCGGGGCCTTTGATTTTGATCACGTTGAACACGCGCGGCTGACCGTCTTCACCTGCGCCCTGCAACTGTCCGCCCACTTTCACGCCTGGTGGAAATTCGGCTTTAGGAATGACGCGCACCAAGGCTTCATCACGCTCGCCAAACGCGTCGGCAGCGCTCAAATCCAGCTTGACGGCAAAGCCCGCCGCTTGGCCATGGAGTGTGGCTTCGACCTTGGGGAAAATATTGTCATAACCGCCATGCAAATACGACAAATGCCCCGAGTCCAAAGGCTTGCCTGTGGGGGTGGTGACTTGGTAGGTGAGGGTGACGGCCGTGTCTTGGGTGATCTGCATGGCGAGGCTTTGAATGAAAAACGCCATTGTCCACGACCTCGGCGGCGGCGCGTCATCAAGCCTTACCATTCACACCCATGAAACCTGTCATCCGTGCCTTCTTCAAAACCCTGCGCCTTGTGCTGGGCCCTGTCATGTTGCTCAAAGAGCGCGTCACTCAGCCAAAGGGCGTGCAGCGCGACCCTGCGGCCCAAGCTGCGGTGGATCTGCAATGCCAAAGCTTGGCGCTGTACCAGTTCAACACTTGTCCGTTTTGCATCAAGGTGCGCCAAGAAATGCGCCGCCTGTCGCTGCCGATTGAAAAGCGCGATGCGCAGCACCACGCGGCCCACCGCGACGAGCTGCTGCAAGGCAGCGGTGCTAACAAAGTGCCTTGCTTGAAGATCACTGACGCCAACGGCCACACCCAGTGGCTGCAAGATTCGACCGCTATCGTGGGCTACCTGCGCGCAAGCTTCCAGCGCTGAGAGAAGCTCGGCGTGGGCTTGTTGGCGCACCAGCCATCAACTCTAAGTTTTATTACAGCTCAGGTTGGAGCTGCACATACCCCGCCTGAATGTTCGCGTGAAAGGCCTGCGGCAATCGTGACCACAAATGCACGTCCACCAACATAGGCAAGTCGCTGGCTTGCAGGGCCTCTTTGAGTTCATGCCAGCCCAAGACGTCTTGGGTCAGGTCGTCGAGGTTGCGCAGCACCAAGTCTAAGTCGCTGCCCTCGTGGGCATGGCCATGAATACGACTGCCATAAGCCCACACTTGCGCCTGTGGCGTGTGCTTGGCCAGGAGCGCTTGCAAGGTGTGAAGATGGCGTTCTGACAAATCGAGCGCGAGCAGGTTAAGCGCTGGCATCAAACACCTTTTGCAAAGCGACCGACAAGCTGTGCACGTCTTGCACATACGCAGGCAAGAGCAGCAACGTGTCATTCGCAAACCCTTCGCCGTAATCATGTGCCGTGTTGTTGCGGTTGGCGCGATAGGCCAGCCAGCGCTCCACCGCGTCGCTGCTGAGTAAGCCATGCTTGCCAGCATGACGCAACACATCGTTAAACACCAACGCATCCACACTGCGAGGCGAGGCCTCAAATGCTTTCAAGGCTTTACGCATGAGCTTGCCTGCGGTTTCTAGTGATAGCTCAAAGCTCTTAATGGCCGCGTTGCGGTACAAATCAAACAGCATGTTGTTAGGCGTCGCAGGTTGCTGCGCAAGGGCCAGCAGCGCCTGCTCTAAGGTGGCGATCGTTCGGTTGAGATGTTGCACATTCAAAGCCATGGTTGCTCCTGAAAAACTGCCATCAATTAAGCACGCGCCGCCTGCAAAGTCTCGCGCGTTTGCAACGCCACACGACGCGCCGCCTCTGCAAAGTCATCCCCCTTTGACGCATACAAGATCGCGCGCGATGAGCTCACGATGATGGGCCCCGTGGTGTGGCCATCGGCCTCACGCAAGCCAGCTTTGACGGTGGCCACGGCATCGCCACCTTGGGCGCCCACGCCAGGAATCAGCAACGGCACCGTGGGTGCAAGTTCACGCACACGTTCAATTTCGGCGGGGTAAGTCGCCCCCACCACCAAGCCCAGTTGACCGTTGAGGTTCCAGGGGCCTTGGGCGAGCTTGGCGATGTGTTCATACAACAAAGGCTGGCCTTCGACAGACGCGAGGCGTTGGTTTTGCAAATCGTCACCGCCAGGGTTAGAAGTTCGGCACAACAAGAAAGCACCTTTGCCGTGGTACTTCAAATACGGAGCCACCGAGTCCCAACCCATGAAGGGTGAGAGGGTCACGGCGTCTGCACCGTAACGCTCAAACGCTTCGATGGCATATTGCTCAGCGGTACTGCCAATGTCGCCGCGCTTGGCGTCCAAGATGATGGGCACCTGGGGCGCGACGCGGCGCATGTGCGCCATCAAGCGCTCCAACTGGCCTTCAGCGCGGTGCGCAGCAAAGTAAGCGATTTGGGGTTTGAAGGCCATGGCCAAATCCGCCGTGGCGTCGACGATGGCCGCGCAGAAGTCGTAAATCTTGTTGGCATCGCCTTTGATGCGGTCAGGGAACTGGGCCGGTTCTGGGTCAAGGCCCACGCAGAGCATGGAGTTGTTTTGGCGCTCTGCGCGCTTGAGCATGTCAAGGAAGGTCATGCTTTGATTTTAGAAGGCTTGTTTGAGTGTATTTGGCTGTGCTCGCTGTGGGCAGAGGCAGTGGGCAGGTTCCTCATGCTGGAGTACCAGAAATCGTCACCTGCCCACTGCCTCTACCCCCAGACTGCGGCTTGCAATGTTTCAACCTCAAATAGTGACACGGCTTGGGTGCGGCGGCTGACGATTTCTGGTACCCCAGCATGAGGCAAGCCGCTGCACCCAAGCCGTGTCACCACCTCCGGCGCGCACCCTTCACAAACAAAAAATCTTACTCAGACCCCTTGAGATGCGCCATCGCCAAACAAAGGTCCGCCCAGACCTTGGCCTTTTCAGACAAGTTGCGCAGCACATAAGCGGGGTGGTAGGTCACCACCACTGGCACGTTTTGGTACTGATACACACGACCACGCAGCTTGCCATAAGGCGTGCCTTCTAGCTCAGGCACGCTATCGCGCAGCAGGGCCTGCACCGCAAAGCGGCCCATGGCCACAATCATTTTGGGTTTGAGCAAGGCCACTTGGCGCTCTAGGTAGGGCAGGCACTGCGCCACCTCTTCGGGCTTGGGGTTGCGGTTGCCGGGCGGGCGGCACTTGAGCACGTTGGCGATGTACACGCCGCCGCCCTCGGCCGTACGCGCGCCTGTGCGCGAGAGTTTCATGGCGCCCAGCATGTTGTCCAGCAGCTGGCCCACTTGGCCGACAAAGGGTTTGCCTTGGAGGTCTTCTTCCTCGCCCGGTGTTTCGCCCACGATCAGCCAATCCACTTGGGGCGCTTGACCATCAGCGGCAGGTGCGCCCACACCAAACACGGTGTGTTGTCGCGAACTGCACAAGCTACAGGCTTGGCAGCCCGACACGGTGGTGTGCAAGGTTGACCAATCCATTTGGTCAATGCCATCAGGGCGTTGAATGAGGATGGGGGCTGGTTTGATCGCATCAGCAATCGCCTGTGTGGCCAGCTCGCCCGCTGCAACAAAGCCGTGAGGTTGTTCTATTTCCACCACTGCCGCATCCATGACTGGCGTCTCTGACAGGGGCGACCACACACGCACGCCCATCTCGGCCAGCATGGCGCGTTGGCGTTGGTCAAGGTGCAAAGTGTCGGTCATGGTGCGATAGCTTACAGCTTGAGCGACATGACCACGGCGTGCTCGCGATGGCCGCGACTGGCGGGGTAATAGTGTTTGCGCTCGCCCACACGGCGGTAGCCAAAACGCTCATAGACCTGCATGGCGCGGATGTTGCCCACACGCACTTCCAGCCACAGCCATTGCGCTTGTCGGCTGCGCGCCCACACCGACAAGGCATCGAGCATGAGCACACCGTAGCCTTGCCCCTGAAACTCGGGCGCCACTGTGATGTTGAGCAAATGCACTTCGTCCACCCCTTGCATGGCAACAAAATAACCAATCAAGGTGTCGCCACCCATCAGCGCCAGCATTTGGTAGCCTGACTTGAGCGAGTCGGCAAAGTTGCCTCGCGTCCACGGGTGCGCATAAGCGGTTTTTTCGATGCGCAGCACGTCGTCAAGCTGGGCCTGTGTCAGCGGCTCGAGTCGAACTTCGGGTTTCAACACAGCGTTCATGGGACGGCTTGCAGAGCTTTGAGGTGCATGCGCTCGTCGGTGGTTTGCGCCACTTTGTCGCGGATGTAGAGGGGCAGCGCTTGTTCGGCTGGCACGGCTGCGCCAGCGGCCCATGCGGCAGGCGCCAAGCGCAGCAGTGCGGCGGCGCTGGGCAAAGCCATGCGTTGTGGGGCCGTCAGCGCGACGGGCCATTGGCCAGCGTACACAGGCCAAGCATTGCCAGCGGCCATAAAGCTGGTTTGCGCCCAATCCGCAGGCCAATACAAAAATTCGGGGCTGTGCAACTCAGGCTCTTGCACGCAGTGCCACTGGCCTTGCAAGGGATTGGCGTCATCCGCTGACTCAGCAAGGCTTGGCGTGAACTCATAGGCCGCCACATACACCTGCGCCATGCGGGCATCCATCACGGCCAGCACGCGGGTCACGGGCGTCAAGCTAGACGCACGGGCTTCTTCAGCCACGGCCAACAAAGTGTCTATCGGCAACACCGGCACATCAGCGCCAAACGCCAGACCTTGCGCCACCGCGCAAGCGGTCCGCAAGCCAGTGAACGCGCCTGGCCCACGGCCAAACACCACGGCTTGCAAATCGGTCAAATTCAAATCCGCTTGTTTCAACAAGGCCAAGGTCTGAGGAATCATGTGCGTGGAGGTCAGCGCACCGCCGGCGCTGGTGTGCGTCCAAGTCTGTGGGCCGCGTGCGACCGCGAGCGATAAGGTGTCGGTGCTGGTCTCTAAGGCCAGCCAATGATTGGAATGCATTGGGTGATTATCCCAGCCGTGATAATTTGCCTATGACTGCTTTGCACTTGCCCTCTTTGCACGGGCCCACATCACGCGTCTCCCCCACACGAGGAGCCTGGTTGCGCAAGTCTTTGACGCGGGCCTGCATGTTGGCCGTGCTGTGCGTCTTGGCTTGGCAGGCACACGCAGCCCCCAGCTCAAAAGCTGCGCGCACCGACCCGCCCAAGCACACCGATGGCGACATAGGCCAACTGCCCGCCGAAGTGCAAGCTGCGCTGCAACGCGCCAAAGTGCCTGCTGAAAACTTTCACGTCATGGTGGTCGACACCCACTCGGGCAGCACACCCCGCCTGAGCCACCAAGCCCAAGTGCGCGTCAACCCTGCGTCGCTGATGAAACTGGCCACCACCACAGCTGCGCTTGACACGCTCGGGCCTGCATTTGTGTGGCGCACGCCCGTGTATGTAGACGGCCCTGTTCGCGACGGCGTGCTGCAAGGCAACCTCTACATCAAAGGCAGCGGCGACCCACGCTTGGTGGTGGAGCGTTTGTGGCTGCTGATGCGCCGCATTCAAGGCTTGGGCATTCAAAAAATTCAAGGCGACATCGTGCTTGACCGCAGCGCGTTTGACGTGCCCGTGCGTGACGCCGCCAGCTTTGACGGCGAGCCCCTGCGCCCCTACAACGCGGCGCCTGATGCGCTCTTGATCAACTTCAAATCCTTGCTCATTCAGTTTGTGCCTGACCGCGCGGCCAACGTGGCGCGTGTTCACATTGAGCCGCCCTTGGCAGGTGTGCAATTCCCCGCCGCCGTGCCCATGAGCACTGGCGACTGCAGCGACTACCGCACGGCGCTGCGCGCCGACTGGAGCGACCCCACCCGCATTCGCTTTGCGGGCAACTTTCCTGCTGTGTGTGGCGAAAGAATGTGGCCCATTGCCTATGCCGCACCCATGCAATTTGCACCGCGCGCCATCGCGGGCATGTGGCAACAACTCGGCGGCCAGCTCAGCGGCCAAGTGCGCGATGGCAGCGTTCCCACCCACTTGCAGCCCATCTTCAACATCGAATCTGCCACCTTGGCCGAGACCATCCGCGACATCAACAAGTTCAGCAACAACGTGATGGCGCAGCAACTGTTTCTCACCCTCAGCCAGCAACCACGCGGCGTGGGCAGCTTTGACGCCTCACGCGAGGTGATGCAGCGCTGGTGGCGCGAACGCGTGGGCGGCGACATGCCCACCTTTGACAATGGCTCGGGCCTGAGCCGCGAAGAACGCATCAGCGCACAAGCCCTCGCCCGTTTGCTGCAAGTGGCTTGGGCCTCGCCCCACATGTCTGAGCTGATGAGCTCGCTGCCCGTCACAGGCCTTGACGGCACGATGAAGCGCAGCAAAGCACAAGCCAGCGCCCATTTGAAAACTGGCAGCTTGCGCGATGTCGCAGGTGTGGCGGGCTATGTGGACACCGAAAGCGGCAAACGCTGGGTGGTGGTGGCCATCCTGCACCACGCCAATGCCCATGCCGCGCGCCCAGCGCTGGACGCGATGATTGACTGGGCTGGCAAGCAGCCTTAATTCACAAGGACTTGAATGAACCACACCGAATGGATCGGCTACGCCGCTGCCAGCCTCACCACCGCGAGCTTTGTGCCGCAAGCGTGGCTGACCTTCAAGACCCGCGATGTGAGCGGTGTGTCTTTGGGCATGTACAGCGCGTTCACCCTCGGCATTGCGCTGTGGTTGGCCTATGGCTTGCTGATCGAAGCCTGGCCTGTGGTGATTGCCAACATCATCACACTGCTGCTGGCGACCAGTATTTTGGTGATGCGCTTGCGCTTTGGACGCCGGGCATCAGCGGGGGATTAACGCCAACCCTGGGCGGTGGCGTTGAACAAGAATTGGGCCACCCAACGGTTGCCCGCGGGGGTGAGGTGAATGCCATTTGCAAACATCATGGTGGGGTAATTCGCGTTTGCCACAGCCGTCGTGCAACCCGTGAACAAGGTTGCGCTGCCACAGGCGGGCAAAGTACCTGCCGCAACAGTGAGGCTGAAGCCTGTGTCAGTGAAGGGGGAGAAGACGGTGAGGGACGTCGCTGTCAAAAACAATGAGGTCACACCTGACGCGTTGGCATAAATCACAGAGTTAGGGGTTTGACCACCGAAGGCTGTGCTCAAGGCCAGCAAAACAGCCTCATTGAACGTGTTGGTTGCTGTGGTGCTGACCGTGCTGGTATTGACCCGCCCCCAAGGCGTGCGCGTGACATCCAAGACGGGCATGATCAAAATATGCTTGGCGCCAGCCGCCTTGATGCGCTGCACTTGCGTGACCAAGTCTTGGGCTGCTGTGTTTGGGTTGGTGCCTTCTTTGACATCAAACGTGCCAACGGCAATAAACACCAAGTCAGTCGCAGAAAAACCACCGTTGTTTGTCACAACGTCATCGATCTGCGCGGCTAAATCAGGAATGAGGGAGCCCGTGCTGGCCTTGATTTTGGCGCCAGCTTTGGCCTTGCTCACAATGTTGGGCTGGCCAAAGTAGGCGGCCACCTGCCCCACGACGGTGCGTGTGGTGGTGCCATCGTCCACAGTGGCGGCGGGATCGTTAAATCCATCCCCCAAGCCCACCACACGCGTTGGTTTGAAAGGCTCCACCGTGCTGCTTGCCCCGCAGGCTGAAAGCAAGCCCACGATGGCAATGCTGCAAATGGCTTGGAGGGTTCGGCTAAAAATTGGGTTCATCACAGGCTCTCTTTGATTACCGCGCTAGTTTAACGAGTTGGGGCGGCAGCCCGCGTCAAGCGGTCGCGCACACCATCCCATTCGTGGTCAAGGGGTGGGGCTTGGACCCAAATATGCGAAGCGCCTTGGGCGTCGAAGCTGCGCAATTGGGCAAAAAGTTGGTGGGCGCAGTCGTTGGCTGAAGTGGGCATGGGTTGCATATTGAAGAGTGCGGCATGGGTTGTGGGCACCGGCAGTGGGCTGCTGGACCAAACGGCGACCTTGCCAATGGCCAGGCCCGCGCGCGTCAATTCAGGGTCGCTGATCGCGTTTGCACTGGCATAGGCATGCATGGCATTTTGCAATTCAGCAGCCGTCATCAGCTGCAATTTGGCCGAGGGCGCGTAGTGCGACTCTAGGCTGCCCGAAGCACGCGGAGCGTCTGCATCAGGCGCGTTGGGCGTGATCACGGTGAGGCCGCAGGCATCGCTCAGCTGCTGGGGCGTCAGCACCCCAGGGCGCAACAACACAGGCGCTGCGCGGGTGCAATCCACGATGGTGGACTCGATACCCACATCGCACGCACCGCCATCAAGAATAAGCAAACTGTCGTCAAACTCACTCGCCACGTGCGCGGCTGTGGTGGGGCTGACGCGGCCAAACACATTGGCACTTGGTGCGGCCACACCCAACACGCCCAAGGCCTCGGCGCTTTGCAGTACGGCATGCGCGATTGGATGCGAGGGGCAGCGCAGGCCCACGGAGTTTTGTCCACCTGCCGCAACAGCTGCTACTTCTGAGCGGCGCGGCAAGATGAGGGTCAAAGGACCCGGCCAAAACGCGTCGATGAGCCGCTGCGCAAAGTCGGGCACATGGCTGGCAAAACGCATCACGCCCTGCGCGCTGGCCACATGCACGATGAGCGGGTGGTTGGCGGGGCGGCCTTTGGCTGCAAAGATTTTGGCCACCGCCACATCGTTACCCGCATCTGCCGCCAAGCCGTAAACCGTCTCTGTGGGCAAGCCCACGAGCTCGCCGCGCTGCAAAGCGTGTGCAGCAGCCGCAATGGCTTGGGGGGACTGGCCGTCAAGAATCATGGCGACTTAAAACGGCGCTAAACCCAACAGCACGGCAGCTTGCTGCGCCACAGCGCGTGCGGCTTGTGGTGTGGCAGCGGTGATGTTGAGGTGACCCATTTTGCGACCCACACGGGCTTCGCGCTTGCCATACAGGTGCAGGTGTGTGCCGGGCAGCGCCAACACTTGGTGCCAGGCGGGTTCGACTTGCTCCGCATTCGCATTTGCAAACCACAAGTCACCCAACAAATTCAGCATGACAGCGGGGCTGTGCAAACGTGGTTGGGTCAACGGTAAATCAGCCATGGTGCGCACTTGCAGTTCAAACTGCGACACATCGCAGGCGTCTTGGCTGTAGTGGCCGCTGTTGTGCGGGCGAGGTGCGATTTCGTTGACGACCAGTTCGCCATTCGCCAACACAAAAAACTCCACGCACAACACGCCCACGTAGTTCAGCGCTTGCGCCACGGCTTTGGCAGCTGTGATGGCTTGATGTGCCAGCGCTTCTGGCACATTGCCCTCAAACACCTCGGTCACGGCCAAGATGCCGTCACGGTGCAAGTTGCGCTGCACCGGCAAGTTGACTGTTGCGCCGTCGCGGCCACGCGCCACGATGACCGAGCATTCGCTGGTCAAGGGCAACATTTTTTCCAGCACGCAGGGCACGCTGCCCAGTTTGGCCCAGCCCGCATTCAACTCTTCACGCGTACGCACACGCAACTGGCCTTTGCCGTCATAGCCCATGCGGGAGGTTTTCAAAATGCCGGGCAGCAAGTTGTCGATCACGGCGGCGTTCGCCGCATCCGCCCATAAATCGGCCAGTTGCTCAGCCGTGTCCATCACCACATACGGCGCCACGGGCACACCGCATTTCACAAAATGGGCTTTCTCGCGCGCACGGTCTTGCGCCACGGCCACGGCAGATGCGGCGGGTGACACGGGCAATGTCACTGCGAGTTGCGCCAGCGCATCGGCGGGCACGTTTTCAAATTCGGTGGTCACCGCTTGGCACACGGCGGCGAGTTGCTGCAGTCCAGCGGCATCGAGATAGTCGGTGTGGATGTGGTGATGGCTCACCAAGCCTGCGGGGCTTTGCGCATCGGGGTCAAGCACCGCCGTGCGGTAGCCCATGCGCTGAGCGGTGTGCACCCACATGCGACCCAACTGGCCGCCGCCCAACACGCCCAAGGTCGAGCCGGGTAACAAGGGCTTCAAGACCACGCTCATGGCGGTGGCAAGGTCATGTTGCGTGCCACTTCGGTTTGCGCTGTGCGGAAGGCTTGCAACTTCTCTGCCATGGCGGCATCGGTCGAGGCCAGCATCGCCACTGCAAACAAGGCCGCATTCGCCGCGCCCGCATTGCCAATGGCAAAGGTGGCCACCGCAATGCCTTTGGGCATTTGCACCATGCTGTGCAAGGAATCAACGCCTTGCAAATGTTTGGTGGCCACAGGCACACCGAGCACCGGCACAATGGTTTTGGCAGCCAACATGCCCGGCAAATGGGCGGCGCCGCCCGCACCTGCGATGATTGCCCTGAGGCCTCGGCCTTGTGCTGCATCGGCGTAAGCAAACATGTCATCTGGCATGCGATGCGCTGAAACGACGCGGGTTTCAAAAGCGACACCAAATTCTTGGAGAATCTGGGCTGCATGTTGCATGGTGTCCCAATCAGAATTGGAACCCATGACGACACCGACTTGGCACTGGGTCATGATGTGGCTGTGTGTGTGAGCAAATACGAATTTTAAGACGGGACCCCCATGATGGATGTGACGATAGAAAATTTCGAGGCCGAAGTGATGATGGCCTCTCAAACCACCCCGGTGCTGGTGGACTTTTGGGCCGATTGGTGTGGCCCTTGTAAATCATTGGGGCCCGTGTTGGAAAAGCTTGAAGTCGACTATGCCGGTCGCTTCAAGCTGGTCAAAATCAACGCAGATACCGAGCAACAATTGGCCAGCGCCTTTGGCGTGAAGAGCTTGCCCACTTGCATTTTGCTGATGGGTGGCCGCCCAGTGGACGGTTTTATGGGTGCGCTGCCACAAGGCAAGGTGCGCGAGTTCTTAGACAAGCACCTGCCATCGGACAGCGAAGTGGCCGCTTTGGCGGATGCACAAGAAGCCGAACAGCTGATCCAAGCCGGCGATGCTGGCGCCGCCATTGCCAAACTACAAGAAGCCTTGAGCCTCAACCCTGGCGACGACGACACCCGCTTCAACCTGGTCAAGCTGCTGATCTCGGTGGGCGAGCTGGAAGAAGCCCAAGCGGCGCTGGCGCCCAAGCTCACCGAAATTCCGCTGCAACTGCGCTTTGACGCCCTCCACTACTGGCTGCAGGCCTTGCAGTTTGTGGCCAGCGACCCACGCGCAGCTTGGACGTTTGAGCAGTTTGACGCGGCCATTGCCCAAAACAAACGCGACTTTGAGACCCGCTTGGCCAAAGCCCGCTTGTTGATCGCTGCTGAGTTGTTTGAAGCTGCGATGGATGAGTTGCTCGAAATCGTCATGCGCGACAAAACATGGCACAACGACGTGGCGCGCAAAACCTATGTGTCCATCTTGGAGCTGATGACCCCACCCAAGGCCAAAACGGACGATGCCGCATTTGGCAAATCCGCAGGCGGCATTGAGCTAACCGGCAAAGCCGCGGTGCAAGAGGATCCCGTGTTGGAGTTGATTTCTCGCTACCGTCGCAAGCTCAGCATGGCGCTGAACTGAGCGCAAGACAGGCCTCAGGCCGTCAAACGATCCCATGCTTCTTGGTACTTGGCGGCGGTTTGAGCAATCACTTCTTGCGGCAAATGCGGCGCGGGCGGTGATTTGCTCCACAGCTTGCCTTGCACTTGGGCCGTCTCCAGCCAATCGCGCAAAAACTGTTTGTCATAGCTCGGTGGGTTCACGCCGTCTTTGAAGCTTTGCGCGTAGCTGGCAGCAGGCCAGTAGCGTGACGAATCGGGCGTGAGCACCTCGTCCATCAACACCAAGTCGTTGTTGGCATCCAAACCAAATTCAAACTTGGTGTCGGCAATGATGATGCCTTTGGCCGCTGCCACGTCACGCGCGGTTTCGTACAAAGCAATGCTGATGGTTTTGATTTTCTCGGCCAAGCCGCCACCAATCATCTCGACCATGTGTGCGTAAGTGATGTTTTCGTCGTGGTCTCCCACGGCCGCTTTGGCGGCAGGGGTGAAAATGGGCTCAGGCAATTTGCTGGCGTTCTTCAAACCTTTGGGCAGCAAGACGCCGCACACGGCCTGGTTTTCTTGGTACTCGGCCCAGCCGCTGCCAGCCAAATAGCCACGCACCACCGCTTCCACAGGGATAGGCGTCAAGCGTTTGACCAACATCGAGCGGCCGGTGACTTGCGCCACTTCTTGTGCACTCACCACGCTCTCCGGGGCTTGACCTGTCAGGTGGTTGGGGCAAATATGACCGAGCTTGCCAAACCAAAACAAAGCCATTTGGGTCAGCAATTCGCCCTTGCCAGGAATGGCATCACCCATGATGACATCAAACGCGCTGATGCGGTCGGAGGCCACCATCAAAATGCGGTCGTCGCCCACGGCGTAGTTGTCGCGCACTTTGCCGCGGGCAAGCAAAGGCAAAGAAGTCAGCGCAGAGGTGTGCAGTGCTGTCATGTATTACTTCACCAACTGAGCGAGTTCGCCCTTGGCGTACTTGGCAGCCACCACCGAGAGGCTGTCGCCCTTGATCTTGGCGCCTTGGCCTTCGCAACCGAATTCCAAATAACGTTGTTTGCAGATGTTCATGGCTGCTTCGCGGGCAGGCTTGAGCCACTCGCGGGCATCAAACTTGTCTGGGTTTTCAAACAAGAACTTGCGCACAGCGCCGGTCATGGCCAAACGGATGTCGGTGTCGATGTTGATCTTGCGCACGCCGTGTTTGATGGCTTCTTGAATTTCAGACACGGGCACACCAAAAGTCTGCTTCATCTGGCCGCCGTATTGGTTGATCATGGCCAACAGGTCTTGGGGCACACTGCTAGAGCCGTGCATGACCAAGTGGGTGTTGGGGATGCGCGCGTGAATTTCTTTGACGCGGCTGATGGCCAAAATGTCGCCCGTGGGTTCACGCGTGAACTTGTATGCGCCGTGGCTGGTGCCAATGGCGATGGCCAAGGCGTCGAGTTGCGTGGCTTTGACAAACAAGGCTGCCTCTTCGGGGTCGGTCAACATTTGGCTGTGGTCGAGTTTGCCCACAGCGCCAACACCGTCTTCTTCGCCCGCTTCGCCGGTTTCCAAGTTGCCCAAGCAACCCAGTTCACCCTCCACCGACACGCCCACTTGGTGCGCCATGGCCACCACTTGTTGCGTGACTTGCACGTTGTATTCAAAGCTCGCGGGGGTTTTGCCGTCTTCCATCAAAGAGCCATCCATCATGACTGAGCCAAAGCCGAGGTCAATCGCACCTTGGCAAATCTTGGGTGAGGTGCCGTGGTCTTGGTGCATGACCAAGGGGATGTGTGGATAAGCCTCGGTGGCAGCTTGAATCAAATGCTTGATGAACGGCTCACCCGCATATTTGCGAGCGCCAGCACTGGCTTGCAAGATGACGGGGGCGCCCACCGCGTCGGCAGCTGCCATGACGGCTTGCACTTGCTCCAAGTTGTTGACGTTGAAAGCGGGAATGCCGTAACCGTGCTCTGCAGCGTGGTCCAAAAGTTCGCGCATCGATACAAGTGCCATGGGGGAATCCTCAAAAAAATAAAACGGGTCTGACTGCTGACAATTTTAAAGGCGGCAACTTTGTACGCCACCAACAAGCGCCTGAGCGTGTCAGCTGGACAGCGCGCCAGACGTGTGGTTCAGCGGACTTCGCAAATACGCAGCATATTGGTACCGCCCGGTGTGCCCATGGGGTCACCGCAGGTGATGGCGTACACGTCGCCCGTGTCCACAATGCCGCGCGACTTCAGGTGCGATTCGGCTTGGGCCATCGCAGTCTCTCGGTCGGCGCTGGTGTCCATCAACAAGGCACGCACGTTGCGAAACAATGCCATGCGGCGTTGAGCCGCCACTTTGGTGGTCACCGCATAGATGGGAATGTGGATGCGGTGACGGCTCATCCACAACACGGTGGAGCCAGACTCGGTCAACGCCACGATGGCTTTGGCCCCCAAATGGTGGGCCGTGAACAAGGCGCCCATGGCAATCGATTGGTCGATGCGCGTGAAGGTTTGGCCTTTGAAATCGGCATCCAACTCCACGTCCTCAGCGGCTTCGGCTGCCTCGCAAATTTTGGACATTTCCTCCACGGTTTCCAGCGGGTATTTGCCAGCGGCAGTTTCGGCACTCAGCATCACAGCATCGGTGCCGTCAATCACGGCATTTGCCACGTCACTCACCTCGGCGCGCGTGGGCACGGGGTTGGTGATCATGCTCTCCATCATTTGTGTGGCCGTGATCACTACTTTGTCGAACTGACGGGCCAGCTTGATCATGCGTTTTTGCAAGGCAGGAACCGCCGCATTTCCCACTTCCACGGCCAAGTCGCCACGCGCAACCATGATGCCGTCGCTGGCGAGCAATATTTCTTCCAAATGAGGAATCGCCTCGGCACGCTCAATCTTGGCAATCAGGCCGGGCTTGTGTTTGTATTCAGCGCCCGCCACATTGGCCAGTTGTCGCGCCATCTCCATATCCGTTGCGTTTTTTGGAAAACTCACCGCCACGTAATCCGCTTGAAAGCTCATCGCAGTTTTGATGTCTTCCATGTCTTTGCCGGTCAAAGCAGGCGCGGTCAAGCCGCCGCCTTGTTTGTTGATGCCTTTGTTGTTGGACAACTCGCCACCCACCTTGACGCAGGTGTGCACCTGCTCGCCGCGCACGGCTTCGACGGTCAACACAATCAAGCCGTCGTTGAGCAACAGCAAATCACCTGGCTTGACGTCGCGGGGCAGTTCCTTGTAGTCCAAGCCCACGCCCTGCAAGTCACCGAGTTCGGTGCGAGAGGCGTCGAGCACAAACTTGGCGCCGTTGGTCAGCATGACCTTGCCATCTACAAACTTGCCCACGCGAATCTTGGGGCCTTGCAAGTCAGCCATGATGGCCACTTCGCGTCCTGCGCGTGCGGCGGCTTCGCGCACCAAATGCGCGCGCTCAATGTGGTCTTGGGCTTTGCCGTGGCTGAAATTGAGACGCACCACGTTCACGCCAGCACGGATCATGGCCTCCAGCAGGGCAGGGTCGCTCGACGCGGGGCCTAAAGTAGCAACAATCTTGGTGGCATGACGGGCCATGGGTTTTTCCTGTGCGGTTGTGTTCGCTTTATTCTGGCACGCTTGGCGCTAATTACTGCGTCTCTTGAAGCGAGATCGGCTCAAATGGGTGTTTTCTTTTTGCCTCGTTTTTTTCACAAAGCCTTTGAGGCTAGACGGGTAAACGCCCGCATGGGGCCGAAACGGCGATAATCATGGCACTAATTGATGCAAATCAGTGCGCATCAAAACCGCTCACCTAAGATTCGTCACCTATGACCTCACAGATTCAACCTATTCTTCCCAGCGAACCCCTGCCACACCGCAAAGTCATGCGCGAGTGGCTGATCCCTTTGGCTGAGCGCACCACAGTGCTCGCCATTGTGATGCTTGTTATTGATTACGTGCTGTGGGCCGCTTTGCTCGCTGGCACCGTGTATTTCGACGCTTGGTGGGCCAAACTCTTGAGCGGTTGTGCTGCTGGCTTTGTGATTGGCCGCTTGTTCATCATCGGCCATGACGCTTGTCACCAAAGCCTCACACCGCATCGCAACCTCAACAAGTGGCTAGGCCGAATTGCGTTCTTGCCTTCTTTGACCGCCTACAGCTTGTGGGACATTGGCCACAACGTGGTGCACCACGGCTACACCAACCTCAAAAACTTCGACTTCGTGTGGGCCCCTTACACACCCGAAGAGTACGCCGCCCTGAGCCCCATGCAAAAGCTCAAAGACCGTGTGTACCGAAGCGGCTGGGCACCAGGTCTGTACTACATGATCGAAATCTGGTGGAACAAGATGGTGTTTCCCAACGAAAAGCACATGCCCACGCGCCGTCCCATCTTCATGAAAGACTGCTTGCTCATCTCCGCTTTCGCCGCGGCTTGGGTCGCAGGCATGGTGTGGGCTGCGATTGCCACTGACCAAAACATTGGCTACATCTTGCTGATGGGCGTCGCATTGCCCTTCTTTTTCTGGGTCACCATGATTGGCTTTGTGGTGTATGTGCACCACACCCATGTGGATGTGTCATGGCACGAAGAACGCACGGGCTGGTCCAAGGCCTCCCCTTTTGTGTCCACCACCGTGCATCTGACCTTTCCGTTCAACATTGGCGCGCTGATGCATCACATCATGGAGCACACGGCACACCACTTGGACATGAGCATTCCTTTGTACAAACTAAAGCAGGCGCAAAGCAAACTCGAAGAGCTACTGCCTGAGCGCATCATCGTTCAGCCCTTTTCTTGGCGCTGGTATGTGCAAACCGCACGCGATTGCAAGCTCTATGACTTCAAAACCGATAGCTGGACCACTTATGACGGCAAAGTCACCAGCCCACGTGCGATGAAAGCTGCTTGATCGCACCTTGGTTTTCGTCTGCGCCCCCTCAGCCCCGCAATTGTGATGAATTGGCGGGGCTTTTTCTTGTACGCTTGTACGCCATGAAATTCATTGTTTTGTTTTGGCTGGCCTTTGTGTCTGCAAGCGCTCACGCCATGTGGGTGACCGTGACGCGCAACGAAGTGGCCACGGTCTACATCGACTCCAGCGCCATCACCAAGATGGGCTACAACCGCCGCGTGTGGGTGGTGTATGACCTGACCAGCCCAGACAAAACAGGCCAGCAATCGGTCAAGTCTTATATCGATTACGACTGCACCGAAGGTAAGTACAAAACCCTCAGCGCCAGCAGCCACCCCAACAAAATGGGCAACGGCCCTGCCATCAAATCACTGCCCGTGCCCGAAGGCTGGCGACCTGTGAGCCAAGACAGCATGAGCCGGCAGTTGTTTGCATTTGCGTGCGCTTGGTAGCAAGTCAAAAAGGCAGGGTCATCGCCACGCCTAGGCGCCAATTGTTGCGTTTGCTGCCACGCTGATTGCTGCCATCTGCCAGTTGGGTGTAGCCCAGCTCTGGTGTCAGCGTCATGGCATGGCGAGCAAATGTTTGGCTCATGCTGACGCCCCACGTACCTCCGTGCGGTGCCGTCAAACGGGGGTCATAGCTCCCCAAGCTGGTATGAATGCGGCCCTTGTGAAATTTGAGCAAACGCTGTCGAGAAGCATCAAGCCAGCCAAGCGTCATCACTTGCGAACCTGAACCCTGTGCAGGCCCAACCCAGCGTCCCCCTTGTGTGTAGCCTTGGCGGTAAACGCCATTGACATACCCTGGAAAAGCAGGCGCAGTGTCCCAAGGCAAGCTGTTGGCATTGGTATCGGTCCACTCAGCAAAGGCGCGGTACTTGCCCTGACTCAATGCGCTCTCAACGCCCCATAAGGTCATGAACTTATAAGGCAATGGGATTTGACCCGCAGCATCCTCACCCATCCACTGCGTGTAAACAGCACAAGTGCCAAGATGTTTGACCCACGCATTGGGGCAACTCAGGCGCGCATCGAAACCTGCAATCTGACCACTGCTGTCCACAAATGTGTCTGAGCTCTCTTGGTTGACCTGCTGGCCCAACAACGCATTCGCAAAATTCCTCACGCCACTTGGACGCCCCAAGCCGCTGGTCTGCAAGCCGCGACTCAAGCCTAGTTCTAGCCATGGCTTTGGCTTCATGGTCAAACGCATGCCCGAAAAAAGGAAACCCTGTGGCTGGTTTGGAACAACCCAAGGATCATTGGCTTTGGCCACAAAAAAATCTAAATTCCAAGGCCCTAACCAGCTGAGCCATGGACTGTCTGACGCAACGACTTGGCCACGTTGAATTCCCAACCCCAACCAAGCGGGGTTGTTGTGTCCATTCACCAAGCTGCTTTGCCAACCCGGTCCCCACCAGTGCTGTTGAGAAAATGCTTGCAGCTGCCAGCCACCATATCCCAGCACGAAAGCACTTCCATCTGGACGCACTGGGCTGTCGCCATGGTCGTTGGCTTCTAGTCGCGCACCCAAGCGCCAAGCGAGTGAGAGCTCACCCACCTCATGCCGACCTTCAGGACTCGACACTTGCGCACTGCTTGCGGGTGTGTAGTTTTCAGCGTAGCCATTCAATGCGGCCGAGGGCGTTCGTAAATGCAAACGAAGACGCGCCTTGGCACGGGCGGCTTCGATTTCCTTCAACACAAAATCACGTGCGGTGTTGACGGCTTCGATATCCAGCCCACTTTGCAGCGTGGAGGCCTCCAAAGCTTGCACCACTGCAGCCGCTGGCAAGGGCCAATGGCTGCTGGTGATGGGCAGGCCCGCCTGGTCCGACAACCATTGCAAATAATGCCTAGCCGCCCAAGTGGGCGTGTAGGAGGTGCTGGCGATGGCTGGTGATTGGGCCTGTGCTTGGCAGATGCAGAGTGCTCCTACAAAAATAAACAGCGTACGCGATATGCGTTTTTTACAATTCATTCGTACTCTTTAATTAACACTTAATGGTTAATTGTAAAGAGTACTTTTTTACTGTTTTTGATTCATCCTATGGGCGGACCGCGCCAACCTGTGCGCCCATTGAGGCACGCGAGACAGGCGCCACACGGAACTTGCCAACTGCTCTGTCAGCCCTGCGAAGCGCGTTGGGTCAAAATTTGAAATGCAGGCAAGGTCTTGCCTTCCAGCACCTCCAAGAACGCGCCGCCACCTGTCGAGATGTAGCCCACCTGCTCTTCAATGCCGTATTTGGCAATAGCGGCCAAGGTGTCGCCACCGCCGGCGATGCTGAAGGCGCTGGATTGGGCAATGGCGTGGGCAATGGTCTTGGTGCCGTTCTCGAACGCGGCAAATTCAAACACACCCACGGGGCCGTTCCACACAATCGTGCCGGCCTTCATCAGCTGCGCGGCCAACTTGGCTGCCGTCTCAGGGCCAATGTCCAAAATCAGGTCGTCATCGGCCACGTCGGTGGCTTTCTTGATGGTGGCCACAGCATCGGCTGCAAAAGTTTTAGCAGTCACCACGTCGGTGGGGATGGGCACTTCGGCACCGCGCGATTTCATCAACGCCATCACGGCTTTGGCTTCGTCGACCAAGTCATGCTCGGCCAAGCTCTTGCCGATGTTCAGGCCAGCGGCCAGCATGAAGGTGTTGGCAATGCCGCCGCCCACGATGAGTTGGTCCACGTTGTGGGCCAGGCTCTTGAGGATGGTCAGCTTGGTGGACACCTTGCTGCCTGCCACGATGGCGGCTAGGGGGCGCTTGGGAGACGCCAAAGCTTGGGTGATGGCGTCCATCTCGGCAGCCAACAAGGGGCCCGCACAGGCCACGGGCGCGTATTGCGCAATACCGTAGGTGGTGCCTTCGGCGCGGTGCGAGGTGCCAAAGGCATCGTGCACAAAAATGTCGCACAACGCGCCGAGTTTGCGGGCCAATGCGTCGCTGTTGCTTTTCTCGCCTAGGTTCATGCGGCAGTTTTCCAACAGCACCACTTGGCCGGGCTGAACCGTCACGCCATCCACCCAATTGGCAACAAGCGGCACATCACGTCCGAGCAACTCACCCAAGCGCTTGGCCACGGGCGCCAATGAGTCTTCGGGTTTGAATTCGCCCTCCGTCGGACGGCCTAAATGCGAGGTGACCATCACGGCCGCGCCAGCCTTCAGCGCCATGTCAATCGCAGGCACAGACGCGCGCACGCGGGTGTCTTCGGTGATTTGGCCTGCCGCGTCTTGCGGCACGTTGAGGTCGGCACGGATGAAAACACGTTTGCCTTTGGCCGAGCCGTTGGCGCACAAATCAGAGAAGCGAATGACATTCATTGGGATGAGCCGCAAAGTTAGAAACTTTAAGTATTCTAAAAGTTCAAGCTTGCGCGAAATTGGCAATCATCGCAAACGCCTGTCTGGGTAGAGAAAGCTTAGCCGCGCCCAACAAACGGCATTTTGGTCGCCATCACCGTCATGAAAAGCACGTTGGCTGTCAGCGGCAAACGCGCCATGGCCATGAAGCTATCGACCACACCTTGCATGTCCATGCGTGCTTCGGGCTTCACGCTGCCGTCGGCCTGCAAAGCGCCAGCGGCGAACTTGTCGGTCATGTCGCTGGCCACATTGCCAATGTCAATCTGGCCCACCGCAATGTCAAACGCGCGGCCGTCAAGCGAGGCCGCCTTGGTCATGCCCGTGATGGCATGCTTGGTGGCCGTGTAGGCAATCGACCCGGGGCGCGGCGCGTGCGCCGAAATCGAGCCGTTGTTGATGATGCGTCCACCTTGAGGCGTTTGCGTTTGCATGAGCTTGAACGCATGCGACAAGCAATAAAACGCGCCATTGAAATTGACATCCACCGAACGCCGCCAATCTTCGCCCGACAAATCGCCAGGCGTGCTGGCTGGCAAGAAAATGCCTGCGTTGTTGAACAGCAAATCGACACGGCCGTATTTGGCGCGCACGCCCTCAAACAAGCTGGCCACCTCGTCTTCATGACTCACATCGCAAGACACCGCCCACGCGTGGGCAGCGTTTGCACCTGCGGCCTGCGCGGTAGAGGCCAGTGCATCCGCACGACGCCCCACCAACACCACCTGCCAACCTTCGGCCAACAAAGCCAACGCGCATGCTTTGCCAATGCCAGAACTGGCGCCTGTGACGACTGCTACTTTGCTCATGGGCATGCTCCTTTGAAAAATACGATTGTGAACGAGCCGACTTTTGGCGTTTCTTCACCACTGCGCTAGGTGTAAGTCCTAGTCCAATTTTTATTTTTGTCTAAACGCTTATACATATAGTTCACCCCTAGGAGAGATGGTTCTCCGCCTACCACTTTAAGGATGCCAAGATGCGAGTTAAAAACGCGGTAATCGTTACAGCCATTTCGATGTTGGTAGGAGGAGCGAGTCTTACTGCCCATGCCCAAAGTCAAGGAGTCAGTTCCAACGAGATCCTAATTGGCAGCATTCAAGATTTGTCAGGCCCACTGGCTGGCTTTAGCAAAATGGCTGCGGCTGGCATGCAAATGCGGGCAGACGAAATCAATGCCAAGGGCGGCATCAATGGACGCAAACTAAAACTGATCGTTGAAGACTCTGCGTACAACCCAACCAAAGCAGTTCAAGTTGCGCAAAAGCTAATCAACCAAGACAAAGTGTTTGTGGTTGCAGGCTCAATTGGTACGGTGGTCAACAACGCGGCCATGCCCGTGCAATTTGAGAAAAACGTCATGAACTTTGCGCCGCTCACAGCCGCGCGTGACATGTTCGAGCCTGTTAACAAATTGAAATTCGCAATTCTGGATGACTACTACGGCTCAATGAAAGAGCATGCGCCTGTTCTCTTCAAGAAAGTCAACGCCAAAAAAGCCTGCATCTTGCACCAAGACGATGAGTTTGGTTTAGAAGTTGCGCGCGGTGTGACAGATGGACTGAAATCTATCAATATCCCTATCAGCGAGACAACGACCTACAAGCGCGGTGCCACTGATTTTTCTTCACAAATCGTGAAGCTAAAAGCCGCCAACTGCGACTTTGTCGGCATGGGCACCCTCATTCGCGAAACGCCGGGTGCAATTGGAGAGGCACGTAAAACGGGCTTTAACCCCACCTTCATGGGCTCGATCGGCGCCTACACAGAGCTAGTCCCAATGCTTGGCAAAGAAGCGGTGAACGGTTTTTATGCGGTCAATTCAGCAACCATTCCTTATGCAGACTCAAACAATGAGAACGTACGCGCTTGGGCATCGAGCTACAAGGCCAAATACGGCTCAGACCCTCAACTGTTTTCACTTTACGGCTACTGGATCATCGAGTTGCTAAGCCGAGGCATGGACAAAGCTGGCGTTAATTTAACCACTGAAAGTTTGGTTAAAGCACTGGAGACCATGGGCCCACAAGGTAATAACTTGGGCGTGCCTACAGTCCAATTCTCAGACAAGAACCATCTCGGCTCTAGTTATTCTGTAATCTCACAAATTCAGAATGGCCGCTGGGTTGAGGTGAAGTAATTTTTAACGATCTAGATCGGCCAGGGCCTTTACTTACGGCTCCTGGCTAAATCTGGTTTTATCTTTATGAATGCACGCCATGTTGCAACTGATTTTTGGTGGCATTTCTCAAGGCTGTATTTATGGGCTCATCGCCCTAGGCTTTGTTCTGATTTACAAGGCGACCGAAACCATTAGCTTTGCCCAAGGTGAGCTCATGATGGTTGGCGCGTTTGGCGCGCTGCTATTGACACAGTTTTTTGGGTTTCCTTATGGCTTTGCGGTATTGGCAGCTGTTGCAGCACTTGCTTTAATTGGCTTATTGCTGGAGCGCATGGTCATCCGCCCCGTTTTAGGCCAAACTTCTTTAGCAATCGTGCTGATCACGATCGGACTTGGCTATGTTGCCAGGGGTCTGATTGCCATGGTGCCCGACATAGGCACTGAGACTCACACACTCCAAGTTCCGTATGCGGGCAAAGTACTGAATGTGGCAGGGGCCGTCATTTCGTATGACCACTTGATGGTCATTGGCTCGACGATCGTCGTGAGCTTAATTTTGTATGTGATGTTTCGATTCAGCAAAGTTGGCATCGCCATGAGAGCCACATCTCAAAATCAACTGGCAGCACATTACATGGGCATACCAGTGAAGCGAATCAACGGACTGGTCTGGAGTATGGCGGCAGCGCTTGCCTGCCTTGCTGGCATTTTGCTAGCCCCCATCACATTCATCCACGTCAACATGGGCTTTATTGGCCTCAAAGCTTTGCCTGCAGCTGTGGTGGGCGGTTTTACAAGTTTGCCTGGTGCAATTTTGGGTGGGATCATCATTGGCTTGGTAGAAGCTTTTTCTGGTTTTTATCTGCCCGAAGGCTTTAAGGAAGTCTCTGCTTACGTGGTGATGCTTTTGGTTTTGCTCTTGTACCCAGAAGGATTGTTGGGCGAACGAACCCGCAAGAAAGTCTAAGCATGAGATTTATTTTTAAAATAAGCTACGCGCAAGACATCAATATCGTCAAGCACAAGGGCCAAGCTTTTTGGTACACCCTGTTGCTATTGGTCCTGGCCTTATGCCCACTCGTCGTGAGCGAATTTTGGATGGCGCAAGTCAACATCATCCTGATTTATTCGTTGGTGGGGTTCGGCACCATGGTCCTTTTGGGCTACACAGGGCAGCTGTCATTTGGGCACGCCGCATTCTTTGGACTCGGCGCATTTGTGCAAGCCTATTTCACAAATTTAGGATGGCCTTTTTTTGCCGCCTTGGCCGTGTCTATTTTTATCAATGTTGTTCTTGGCGCCTTGATCGCTCTTCCCGCACTAAGAGTAAAGGGGATTTTCTTAGGTGTCGCCACATTGGCGCTTGGTCTCATTGTTGAGGAAGTGTTCGTCAAGTGGGAGTCATTTACAAATGGCACATCAGGACTGACCGTTAAATCTGCACAAATTTTTGGAGTGGCCTTCAACACCCAAGTTTCTTTTTTCTATCTCATCTTGGGTATTGTGGTGGTTGCAACCTTGTTGACCATCAATCTATTACGAAGCTCGACTGGACGTGCATTCATTGCCATTCGCGACTCGGAAATATCTGCACAAAGCATGGGCATTCATGTGGGGCGCTACAAGATCATCGCCTTCATGATTTCCGCAGGATTTACGGGTGTGGGTGGCGCCATGTACGCGCATTACCTTAGATTCATTTCACCTGAGAACTTCAACCTTTTCTTGTCGCTAGATTTTGTGCTGATGGTCATCATTGGTGGCCTAGCAAGTATCCATGGCATTTTCTTTGGCGCCATCTTCATCATCATGATGCCGCCTCTGATTGCCAATCTAAAAGACCTATTGCCGGTATTCATGGCTAACGCGGCGGGTTTACAAAATGTTATTTACGGCGTCATTCTGATTTGTTTTGTTTTGTTTGAGCCTATGGGTTTGTATGGGCGCTGGGTCAAGATTCGAACTTATTTTCAGGTATTTCCTTTTTATCGAGATGGCATGTTTAAGCGACAAAAGTCATTTCAAAAATCTGACCGCCTGAAGTGAGCCACCTATGTCGCAACCATTATTGAAAGTTCAAAATGTTACGCGCCGCTTCGGCGGCTTGGTTGCTGTGGACAGCGTGAGCTTTGATGTCATGCAGGGTGAGGTGCTGACAATCATTGGGCCCAATGGCGCTGGCAAATCGACGTTGTTTAACGTGATCAGTAGGATTTATCCTCAAAGCACAGGCCAATTGTTTTTTGAGGGCGTGGATCTGGGTGATACGCCACCGCACAAAATTGCAAACCTTGGCATCGCGCGCACTTTTCAAAATATCGAGCTCTTTGAACATGCAACCGTTTTGCAAAATTTGCTGATTGGTCACCACAGACTGAATCGCACAAGCTTTTGGAGCAATCTTTTATTTCTCAACTCAACCCGCCAAGAAGAGCACGCGTCCCGCCTGCGAATCGAAGAAGTCATTGACTTTCTAGGCTTACAAAAATACAGAGACAGCTTTGTATCTGGCCTGCCATACGGCATCCGAAAAGTAGTCGAATTAGGACGTGCCCTCAGCATGGATCCAAAACTGCTCTTACTTGACGAGCCATCTTCTGGTTTGAATCCTGAAGAAACTGAAGAGATGGCTTTTTGGATCAAGGATCTAGTGAATGACTTAGGCATCACTGTGTTGATGGTCGAACACGACATGTCTTTGGTCGCGCGCGTGTCTAGTCGCGTGGTTGCCATGAATCAAGGACAAGTCATCGCAATTGGGACATCGGCGCAGGTTCAGAGCCATCCTGATGTGATCAAGGCATACATTGGTGCTGAAGACGAGGGTGCAAATGACTGATATGCCAACCCCCATGCCGGCGACATCGGCATCGACCGCCGCCAACACAAGTTCAGCACTCCTTCGACTGACCAATATTGAAAGCGCATACGGCCCCGTCAAAGCCATTCGCGGGGTAAGCCTTGAAGTAAAGAAGGGTCAAATCGTCACGCTTCTCGGCTCCAACGGCGCAGGCAAAACAACCCTGTTAAAAACCATCTCAGGCATTATGGATCCCGTCAGAGGCACGGTCGAATTTGCCCAACAAGACATCACGGGCGTGGAAGCTTCAGACCTCGTCAAGAAGGGGCTCAGCCATGTGCCAGAAGGCCGAGAGGTTTTTCCTTTGCTCACAGTCTATGAAAACCTCATGATGGGCGCTTACACCCGCAATGACCGTGATGCGATTGCCCGTGACTTAGAGCAATCCTATCGTTACTTCCCCATTCTTAAAGAACGCGCCACCCAAGTCGCCGGTTTGTTGTCTGGCGGACAGCAACAAATGCTGGCCATCGCGAGGGCCTTGCTAGCAGATCCACAAATGATTTTGATGGACGAACCCAGTCTGGGTTTAAGTCCTAAATTAACCAAAGAGATCTTTCAGATTATTCGAATGATCAACCAAGACAGTGGACGGTCCATTCTCTTGGTTGAACAAAACGCAAGCATTGCATTGCAAACAGCTGACTTCGGTTACATCATGGAAAACGGTCGCATCGTCATGCAAGACTCATGCGAACGTTTGATGCAAAAAGACGACATCCAAGAGTTTTATCTAGGCATAAAACAAGAAGGTGTTCGGACTGAACGCAGATGGAAAAAGAAAAAAACTTGGCGCTAGCTGGCCTCGCTGACTTCTACATACTTGATGAACCACTTCATGGCGATTTGTCTAAAACTGGAGATCTCTGATGCGTTACCTTTGGCAAATTGAAGCTGAATTTGCGCGCGCAGAGAAAAATGCTGCTGCGCCTTTGGCAGGCGACACAGTTCAGGCCTTGTTTTGGAATGCAGTCGCGTTGCGAAAAAATGATATTTGGTTACGTCAAAAAGAGCTGGGCATTTGGCGTGCTTGGACTTGGCATGAAACCGGAGAGATTGTCAAAGAAATAGCCATGGGCTTACACGCCCTAGGCATGCGGGTTCAAGATCGGGTTTCAATTTTGTCCAACACCCGGGCTGAATGGGTATGGGCAGATTTTGCGATTCTTAGTTTAGGGGGTGCTTCGGCGGGTATTTATCCAACGGATGCGGTGTCACAGGTGCAATACATCCTGAGTGATAGCCAGAGCCGTTTTTTATTTGTGGAAGACGAAGAACAACTTGATAAGGCGCTCGAGGTCCTGCCAGACCTGCCCAACCTGAGCAAAATCATTGTCCTAGATGACAAGGGTCTGCGCCATTTTGAGCACCCACAAGTTTTGTCACTCAAGGCACTGCGCCAGCTTGGTGCTTCAGCTTTGGTGGGCAACCCTCTTGGTCTGGATGCACTTAGAAACGCATCATCGTCTGAGCACTTGGCAATACTGGTCTATACCTCTGGCACCACCGGCAAACCCAAAGGCGCCATGCACCATCATTCAGGCTTGGTCTATGCAATTCGTGGTCACGCACAAATCATTGCGCAAACACCACAAGATGAACGCATGTGCTTTTTACCCCTCTGTCATATCGCCGAACGGGTGGGCGGTGCGTTCGTGTGCCTGTACACAGGTACAAAAATTAATTTTGTCGAAAACCCTGAAACCGTTCCTGAAAATATTCGAGAAATTTCACCCACCATCATTCTTGCGGTTCCACGCGTGTGGGAAAAGTTTCAATCCGGTGTTTATTTGTCTCTCAAAGAGTCGACAAGATTTGAACAGTTCATGTTCCATTGGGCCATCGAGCTTGGAAGCAAAATTGCTGACCAGTTTTTAGCCGGGCAATCTATTGGCCTACACCAACGTCTGGCATATCGCATAGCGCATTGGCTAGTTTTGGCGAATGTCCGGAAATCACTTGGCATTGACCAAGCAAGGTTCTTATTAAGTGGTGCTGCACCCATCTCGCCGAAAATTTTGCGATGGTTTTTTGCGTTGGGCGTGCCCATGTTTGAGATTTGGGGCATGACTGAAACATGCGGCGGCTCGTCTGCGAATAACCTTGGCTTCATCAAACTGGGCTCGATTGGCGTCCCAGCCCCTCACAACGAAATGAAGGTTGATTCTGAAACGGGTGAAATTCTCATCAAAGGTCAAAATATTTTCTCTGGCTATCTCAACTTGCCTGATAAAACCAAAGAGATGTTTGACGCTGAAGGTTGGATGCATACAGGCGATGTGGGAACAGTAGATGCAAACGGCTTCTTCGCCATCACAGATCGCATGAAAGACATCATCATCACGGCTGGCGGAAAAAACATCACGCCCAGCGAACTTGAAAACGAGTTGAAGGCCTCGCCCTACATCACGGATGCCGTCATTGTGGGTGACCGCTTGCCCTATCTCACGGCCATCATCATGGTCGACCATGACAACGTCGAACAATATGCCCAGTTGCACGACATTGGCTTCACCAACTACGAAAGCCTGACCCAAGCGCAAGAAATTACGAAACTCATTCAATCGGAAGTCGATCAAGTGAATCAAAAATTTGCACGTGTGGAGCAAATTAAAAAGTTCTTTTTGCTCAGCAAGAAACTAAGTCCAGAGGACGAAGAGGTCACTCCGACGATGAAGCTCAAGCGAAAGCTGGTGATCGATAAATACGCAGACTTGATTCAAAAAATGTATGTTGAACGTGCATGAAGCGTCATCTGTGGCTCTTGTTACAGTCTTGCCCATGAGCACATTCAACCAAGTCATCCTCTTCACCGACACCGACGGCCTCGCACGCTTTCGCGAGGAAACGATCGAACTCTCCGAAGGCAAACCGCAAGCGCGTTTGTCGCCTCTCATGCCCAGCGGCGGCATGCAGCTGCGCCGCAGCCCTGTCGGGTTTCGCAGCGACTTTCACTGCACCGACAACCCGCAGTGGTTGTTTGTGTTGGAAGGTCAGATGGAAATATTTTTGCAAGACGGCACGTCGCGCGTCTTTGGCCCAGGCGAGCACTTTTACTCGGCCGATGTGCTGCCTAGAGGCGCCACATTTGATGCCAAGGTACACGGTCACTGGAGCCGCCAAGTGGGGCCGGACGAACTCGTCACCTTGTTTGTGCGCAGCTAAACCTTGCGGGGCTTACCAACCCAAGCCTAAATGCAAGGGCAAGTACACCGCCATGCCCAGCACGATGGTCAGCAACACGTCGTGCTTGAAGAAGTAAATAGCCACCCCGACTGCCGCTGCATAAATGCGGGCGTCTTGCCACGTGGCAATGAGCTCGCCTTGGCTCATCACAATTTCAGGCACCACCACGGCTGAGAGTGCAGCGATGGGCGCATATTGCAAGCCGCGCTGCGCCCAATGTGGCAAGTGCCACTCGCTGTTGCTGAGAAAGAAAAAACTGCGTGTGACAGCTGTGATGATGGCCAAACCCACAATGACCCAAAGGGTCCAGGCGTCGGTCACATTCAAGTCGGTGCTGTTCATGCTGGCCTCTCTTTCAAGACCTTGAGTTGCTCTGCCATCAAACATGCAAACACCGCCATGAGGATGGCCACCACAATATGAAGCTTCAAAGGCAAGGCATACGCCAGCACCGCGACCATGCCTGCCACGATCGCCGACAACACGCGCAAGCGCGAGCTTGCGAGCGAGCACTGAATGCCCAACAAACACAAAATGCCCGCAAAGCCCAAGCCCCATGCGGTGGGGATGGCGTTGGCCAAGGCAATGCCCAACAAGCTGCACGAAATCCAGCTGGTCCAGTTGGCAACACTCAAACCAGCCAAGTAAGCCTCTTGCGAGCGACGGTGTTCGTCGGTGTGTGCAGGGTGATCAAAACGACGGATAAACAGCACATAGACAGGGTCCGTGGTGAAGTAGCCCGCCACCATGCGCGGCAACCGAGGCAAGTGCATGAGGTAGCCACGCATGTGCAAGCTGAACACCACAAAGCGCAAGTTCACACAAAAGCCAGCAGCCAGCACCACCCAAGCAGGCGCACCCGCCATGATGAGCGGCGTTGCCGCCAACTGTGAGCTGCCAGCGTAGACCACCAGGGTCATGAAGACCGACTCAAACACACTCATGCCTGACTTGACCAAAGCCACGCCCGTCATCAGCGCCCACGCAATTTGCCCAAAGGCTTGCGGCGCGAGGTCGCGCACCCCGACATTGAAATCAGGGTGAAGGTAGAGCTTGCGTTGCCAAAACATGTGTCAGCTTTTCAGGTCATTTTTTTGAGCGCTGAGCGGCTCAAAGCATTGGCCAGCGGTGAGTGCAAAGCCGCGTAAAAAATCAGCGGCATTGAGCCGCTTGCCGCCGGCGCGTTGAAGCTCGGTCACGCACAACACACCTTGGCCGCAGGCCACGCGGACGCCATGCGCATCGGCACTGATCACCGTGCCTGCTGCGTGGTTGTGTGTCATGTGGTCGACTGTGGCACGCCACAGCTTGATGACGTCTGTGCCAAGCTGCGCCGAGGCGGCAGGGAACGGGTTGAAGGCGCGTACACGTCGGTCAATGGCATCGGCCGATTGCAGCCAATCCACCGCAGCTTCGGCTTTGTCTATTTTGTGGGCGTAGCAGATGCCAGACTCTGGCTGTTTGACAGGCTGCAACTTGCCTGACTGCGCATCTGCCAAGGCTCGCACCACCAATGCGCCCCCCATGTCGGCCAAGCGGTCATGCAGGCTTGCTGTGGTGTCGTCTGCGGCAATGGCCAGCTTGTCGGTCAGCAACATGTCGCCGGTGTCCAGGCCTGCGTCCATTTGCATGATGACCACACCGGTTTGCGCATCCCCCGCCTCAATGGCGCGGTGAATCGGCGCCGCGCCTCGCCACCGTGGCAGCAGCGAAGCGTGAATATTCAAACAGCCCAAACGCGGCGCATCCAGCGTCCACTGCGGCAGGATCAGGCCATAGGCCGCTACCACCATCACATCCGCGTTGGCCTGTGCAATGGCCGCTTGTGCAACTGCTGCATCGTCTGGGTATTTGCCGTCTAAGCGCAAACTCAAAGGCTGCGCCACCGCGATGTGGTGTCGCTCGGCCAGTTGTTTGACCGCGGAGGCTTGCAGTTTCATGCCCCGACCTGCAGGCCGATCGGGCTGGGTCAGCACCAAGGGGACGGTGTGGCCTGCCTTCAAAATTTGGGCCAAGGCCTGGGCTGCAAATTCGGGTGTACCCGCAAAGATGACGCGTAAGGGCTGGCTCATGTCAGCGCTTTATTCATCGTCACGCGAGGCTTTGAGCAATTTGGTTTTGATGCGATTGCGCTTCAAAGGCGAGAGGTATTCGACAAACACCTTGCCCAACAAATGATCCAACTCATGTTGGATGCACACGGCCAACAAACCTTCGGCTTCAAGCGTGCGCTCTTGACCGTGCTCATCCAGCGCTTTAACTTTGACGTGTGTCGCGCGTTCAACACCGTCGTAGATGCCAGGCACCGACAAGCAGCCCTCCTCGCCTTTGACACGCACATCCCCCATCCAAATGATTTCGGGGTTGACGAGCACGATGGGTTGGTCCCGCTCTTCAGAGGTGTCTATCACCACCAAACGCTCGTGCACGTCAACTTGTGAGGCCGCCAAGCCGATGCCGTTGGCGTCGTACATGGTTTCCAGCATGTCGGCGATCAGGGCCTTGATGCGCGCGTCAATGTCCTTGACTGGCTTGGCGACCGTGTGAAGTCTGGGGTCGGGGAATCTGAGGATGTCTAACTTTGGCATGGCTTTATTGTCTCCGCTTTTGAAGTTTTCGATCGTTGGCCGTGCCTATTTCGGACACCTGTTCTGACAATCGATGGCACATTTCAAGGGGAGGGATACATGGACAAAAACGCGTTACGCGCTTGGCTGCGACTGAGCATGACCGAGGGCGTAGGCAACGACGCAGCGCGAAAGCTGCTGGCTTGCTTTGGCAGCCCGCAAGCGGTGTTTGAACAGACCGAAGCCGCACTGCAGCAAGTGGTCACACCTGCACAAGTACAAGCCCTGCGCAATGTCCCCAACGAGCTGGCCGTGCAATGCGTGCGCACCGAACAATGGTTGATGCATCAGCCCGATACCCACAGCCACGCCCTGTGGACATTGGGCGATCCCCACTACCCGCAGGCGCTGCTGCAACTGGCCGACCCACCCTTGATGATTTATGTTGCCGGACAAACGAGGCGCACGCTGGGCAACGCCGTGGCGGTTGTGGGCAGCCGCAACCCCACGCCACAAGGTGAACAAACAGCCGAGCAGTTTGGCGAAGCGCTTTGCGCGTCAGGCTTGTGCGTGGTGTCAGGCCTTGCGCTGGGCGTGGATGGTGGTGCGCACAAAGGCGCCTTGCGGGGAGGAACGACGAAGGCCCATTGGCACACCGTGGCCGTGGTGGGCACAGGGCTAGACCGCGTATACCCCCGCCAGCACCAAACGCTGGCGGCGCAGATTGCGCTGAATGGTTTGCTGATCAGCGAATACCACTTGGGCGCCGCACCTCTGGCGCACCACTTCCCCAAACGCAACCGCATCATTGCGGCCTTGGGCTTGGGCACGCTGGTGGTCGAAGCCGCCTTGAAATCAGGCTCACTCATCACCGCCCAAATGGCGCTGGAGTTGAACCGCGAAGTGCTGGCCATTCCAGGCTCTATCCACGCCACGCAATCGCACGGCTGCCACGCCCTGATCCGTCAAGGGGCCAAGCTGGTCCAAAACGCGCAAGACGTGCTGGAAGAGCTGCAGCTTGCACCGCAACAACAAGTCAGCTTGTTTGCCGAGGCGATGAAAGTTGGAGAAGAGGCTGGATCGTCCAACAATCTGCATCCGCTGCTCACCCACATGGGCTTTGACCCTGTCAGCTTGGACGCCCTGCAAGCCCGCTGCGGCCTTGATACAGCCGGGCTGCAAGCGCAACTGCTCACGCTTGAACTAGACGGGGCAGTGGGGCGTTTGCCTGGGGGCTTGTTTCAGCGATTGATCCGTGCGTGATTAAGGGACAACACCGATATTTGTGACAAATTGCGACACAAAAAACATGTATATTGGGCTACATGTTTGAAGTGCTCGTATTCGTCTATGAAAACTATTGGCGAGGCGATGCGTGTCCTGAGCTGGAGCAGCTAGGCCGCAAACTCAGTGCTGCTGGTTTTGAATTAGAAGACATCCAACAAGCTTTGTCGTGGCTCGACGAGCTCAATTTGGCGTCCCACAAAACCGAGCTGATCGACATCAGCCAAGCCAAGAGAACGCACTACACCGAATCGGCCCAAAGCATGCGCGTGTATTCGGTGGCCGAGCAAGACCACTTGGGTAGCGCTTGCTTGGGTTTCATCAACTTTCTTGAATCTGCCGACGTGCTGTCGCCCCACATGCGCGAAATTGTGCTGGACCGCGCCATGGCCATCCCCGGCAACCCCATCCATTTAGACGACTTGAAAATCATCGTGCTCATGGTGTACTGGAGCATTGGCTTAGAGCCAGACGCCTTGATCTTGGATGAGTTGTGCGACGACGCCGATCGCGTCGCGCACTGAGACTGACACTGAGCTTAGTCTTTGCCGCCCAAGCGGTGCTCAATTTCCCCCACAATGCCGCGGCGGAACACCAGCACACACACCACAAACGTACAGCCCATGATGATGGTGACCCACGAGCCTAGGCTAGACAAATAATTTTGCATCGCGACGATGACTGCTGCGCCAACCGCAGGGCCAATCAAGGTGCCCATACCGCCTAGCAAGGTCATCAACACCACTTCGCCCGACATTTGCCAGCCCACGTCGGTGAGCGTGGCCAAGCCAAAAGCAATCGCCTTGGTGGCACCCGCCAAACCAGCCAAGGCAGCGGACAACACAAACGCCACCAATTTGTAGTGGTCCACGTTGTAGCCCAAAGACAAAGCACGTTGCTCGTTCTCACGAATGGACTTCAGCACTTGACCAAAGGGTGAATGCACCACCCGGTAAATCAAGGCAAAAGCCGCTACAAAAATGGCCAGCACCATGTAGTACATGGTGGTGTCGCTGCTCATGTCGAGCAGGCCAAACAACTTACCGCGTGGGATGCTTTGAATGCCGTCTTCTGCATAGGTGAACGGTGACTGCACGCAGATGAAGTAAATCATTTGCGCCAAAGCCAAGGTGACCATCGCAAAGTAAATGCCCTGTCGGCGCACGGCCAACCAACCCGTGAACAAGCCAATGCAAGCCGCAGACAAGGTGCCCGCCAACACCGCCACCTCAGGCGTTAGGCCCCACACTTTGACGGCATGGCCCGACACATAGGCAGCAAAACCAAAAAACATGGCGTGGCCAAACGACAGCAAGCCGGTAAAACCAATCAACAAATTGAAGGCGCAGGCAAACAAAGCAAAGCACAGCACCTTCATCAAGAACATGGGGTAGCCCACAAAAGGCGCCACCAAGAGGACGAGCAACAGCACGCCGTAAATCAAACGTTTGCCCATCACTTCTCCCGCCCGAACAAGCCTGCTGGCCGGATCAACAACACAATCGCCATGATGACAAACACCACCGTGGTCGACGCTTCTGCAAAAAACACCTTGGTCAGGCCTTCAATCAGGCCCAAAGCCAAGCCCGTGACAATCGAGCCCAAGATCGAACCCATGCCCCCAATCACCACCACCGCAAACACCACGATGATGATGTTGGAGCCCATCAGTGGGCTCACTTGGTAGATCGGCGCCGCCATCACACCTGCCAAGCCCGCCAAGCCCACGCCAAATGCGTAGGTGAGCGTGACCATCAAAGGCACGTTGATACCAAAGGCTTTGACCATGTTGGGGTTTTCAGTGCCCGCACGCAGATAAGCGCCGAGCTTGGTTTTCTCAATCACATACCACGTGAAGAAACACAACACGATGGACACCACAATCACCCACACGCGGTACTTGGGCAGCATCATGAAGCCCAAATCAAACACGCCGCGGAACACTTGCGGTAGCTCATAGGGCAAGCCCGATGAGCCATAAAACTCTCGGAAGATGCCTTCCAAAATCAGAGCCAGACCAAAGGTCAGCAACAAGCCATACAAGTGGTCGAGTTGCTGCAACCTATGCAGCATGGTTTTTTCAATCAATACGCCAATCAAGGCCACGCCAATGGGGGCAATGACCAGGGCCAACCAGTAGTTGATGCCCGCGTAATTGAGCAACATCCACGCAAAAAAAGCGCCCACCATGTAGAGCGCGCCATGTGCGAAATTGACGATGTTGAGCATGCCAAAAATCACGGCCAGCCCCAGCGACAAGATGGCATAAAAAGAGCCGTTCACCAAACCGAGCATGAGTTGCCCCATCAAGGCTTGTATCGGCACGCCAAAAATTTCAGTCATACAGTTCGATGCAATGTGACGGGCCGCACCATGCGGCCCGTCGGTTCAGTCAATGACTTGGATTACTTCTTCAAAGCAGGGCAACGGCTTTGGGCCAGCGACTGGAAGGCCTCATCACCCTTGATGGTGCCCTTCAAGTTGTAGTAGTCCCAAGCGCCTTTGGATTCGGCAGGCGACTTGACTTGGAACAAGTACATGTCGTGCACCATGCGGCCATCAGGACGCAGCTTGCCGTTCTTGGCAAACATGTCGTTGATGGGCGTGTCTTGCATCTTCTTCATCACTGCAGCCGTGTCATCTGTGCCCGCGGCTTGAACAGCCTTCAGGTAATGCATGGTGGATGAGTAAACAGAAGCGTGGTTCGAGTTGGGCTTTCTCTTCATCTCAGCTTCGTACTTTTGAGCCCAAGCGCGTGTCTCGGGGTTCAAGTCCCAATACCAGCCTTCGGTCAAGTACAAGCCTTGTGCCGTGTTCAAACCAATTGCATGCACGTCGGTGATCAACATCAACAAAGCAGCCAAGCTTTGCTTTTTGGTCAAACCAAATTCAGCCGCCGCCTTGATGCTGTTCACCGTGTCGCCACCCGCGTTAGCCAGGCCCACTACTTTGGCGCCAGAGCTTTGGGCTTGCAACAAGAAGGACGAAAAGTCTCCCGTCGCCAGCGGATGACGCACCGCACCCCGCACTGTGCCGCCGGCCGCCTTGACCACTTCGCTGGTGTCTTTTTCCAGCGAGTGACCGAAGGCATAGTCAGCGGTCAAGAAGTACCAGCTGTCGCCGCCGTCTTTCACAATGGCTTTGCCCACCACGTTGCTCAAAGCAATGGTGTCCATCAAGTAATGAATGCCTGTGCCAGGAGCGCAGTCTTCATTGGTCATGCGCGCTGAAGCCGCACCCGTGACGATGGTGATTTTGTTTTTCTCTTTGCCCAAGGCTTGCACCGCCAGTGCCACAGAGGAGTTCAAGTTCTCGACGGTCATGTCCACGCCGTCACGGTCAAACCATTGCTGGGTGACGTTCTTGGCGATGTCGGGCTTGTTTTGGTGGTCGGCATTGACCACTTCAATCTGCTTGCCAAACATCCTGCCGCCAAAGTCTTTCACCGCCATTTTGGCAGCGGCCACAGCACCAGGGCCACCGTAGTCGGCATACAAGCCAGACATGTCGGTCAACACACCAATCTTCAAGGTGTCGCCAGACAGTTTGCCCTGTGCCATGGCGCTGGTGGAAACACCGGCCAAAAAGACGGCCGTCGCGGCTGCGATGGCTGAGGTCACGAAAGTACGCTTCATAGTTTGCTCCTGTTGAAAAAGGGCTTAAACGCCCAGATACTCGTTCAGCATTTGTGCTTTGTTATCGAGCTCATTTTTGTGAACCGTGGCCACGATTTGGCCATGCTCCATCACGTAGTGCCGATCTGCCAGGGGTGCGGCAAAGCGGAAGTTTTGTTCGACCAAAATAATGGTCAGGCCCTTGGCCTTGAGTTGGCGAATCACGCGACCCAGTGTTTGCACAATCACGGGCGCAAGACCTTCGGTGATCTCATCGAGCAACAAAATGCGTGCGCCTGAGCGCAAAATGCGCGCCATGGCCAACATCTGCTGCTCACCACCAGACAAACGCGTGCCTTGGCTGCTGCGACGTTCCTTGAGGTTGGGGAACATCTCATAAATTTCTTCTACCGACATGCCGCCTGGGCCCACCTTGGGTGGCAGCATGAGGTTTTCTTCGCAACTCAGCGTCGAAAAAATACCGCGCTCTTCAGGGCAATAGCCCAAACCCAGACGCGCAATTTGGTTGGTTTGCATGCCAATGGTTTCGATGCCATCAATTTGCACCGAGCCAGTGCGACGACCCGTCAAACCTAAGATCGACTTGATGGTGGTGGAGCGTCCAGCGCCGTTGCGGCCCAACAAAGTGACCAACTCGCCTTCGTGAATTTCAAAATTCACGCCATGCAAAATATGTGACTCACCGTACCAAGAATCTAGGTTGGCAACCTTCAAGAGGGGCGTGCTCATGCGGCCTCCTCGGCGGTGCCCACATAGGCCTCTAGGACGCGCGGGTCTTTGGACACTTGGGCGTAAGGGCCTTCGGCCAACACCGAGCCACGCGCGAGCACGGTGATGGTGTCGGACAAATCAGACACCACATTCATGTTGTGCTCCACCATCAGCACCGTGCGGTTGGCTGAGACCTTGCGAATCAAATCCACCACACGGCCCACGTCTTCGTGGCCCATGCCTTGGGTCGGCTCGTCCAAGAGCATCAACTCGGGGTCCAGCGCCAAAGTGGTCGCGATCTCAAGCGCACGCTTACGGCCATAAGGCAGCTCAACGGTTTGTGTTTGGGCAAAGCTGGCCAGATCGACCTGCTCCAACAAATGCATGGCATGCGCGTTGAGGCTGTTGAGGCTGTCCTCAGACTTCCAAAAGTGAAAGCTGGTGCCAAGCTTGCGCTGCAAGCCAATCCGCACGTTTTCCAACACGCTCAGATGCGGAAACACTGCAGAGATTTGGAACGAACGCACCATGCCCATGCGCGCCACCTCGGCGGCTTTGAGCGCAGTGATGTCTTGGCCGTTGTAAAAAATCTGACCCGAGCTCACAGGCAAAAACTTGGTGAGCAAGTTGAACACCGTGGTTTTGCCTGCCCCGTTGGGGCCAATCAAAGCATGGATGGAGCCGCGCTTAACTTGCAAGTTCACACCATCAACGGCGATGAAGCCTTTGAATTCGCGGGTGAGCTGCTTGGTTTCTAAAATGAAGTCGTTGCGTGTCAAACCTGTGGCCTTAGCTGAGAGTACGTCTGTCTAGGTCGCGCATGCTAAACATCGATTGGCGATGGCGCAAAGGGGTAAACCCGTTTTGCAGTCACCTGCAAGACAAATCAAGCGCCGCCTGCTAGGGACGCTGTCACGCAGAGACAAAAAAGCCGGTTCGCAAACCGGCTTTTCCTTGTGAAACGTGGGGCTTAAACCACCGCACCAGAATTCTCGTCATCGGGATCACCCGCCACTTTGGAGACGGGTTTGATGAGGTCTTCACGGCGTATGCCCAGCCACATGGCAATGGCCGCCGCCACAAACACCGATGAGTAAATGCCAAACAAAATGCCAATGGTCAACGCCAGCGCAAAGTAGTGCAGGGTAGCCCCCCCGAACAGCAACATGGACAACACCATCAGCTGCGTGCTGCCATGCGTGATGATGGTGCGGCTGATGGTGGAGGTGATGGCGTTGTCGATGATTTCCACCGTATCCATCTTGCGATAGCGACGAAAGTTCTCACGGATACGATCAAAAATCACCACCGATTCGTTGACAGAGTAGCCAAGCACCGCCAGCACCGCGGCCAACACAGGCAGCGAGAACTCCCACTGAAAGAACGCAAAAAAGCCCAAGATGATGATCACATCATGCAAGTTGGCAATGATGGCGGCCACGGCAAATTTCCACTCAAAGCGCATGGCCAAATAAATCATGATGCCGATGACCACAAAGGCCAAAGCCTTGAGGCCATCCACCGCGAGTTCGTCGCCCACTTGGGGCCCCACAAACTCGGTGCGACGCAGCTGCACATTGGCGTCCGTTGTCTTGAGGGCGATCAACACTTGCTCGCTTTGTTGCGCAGAGCTTTGGCCTTTGACGGCAGGCATGCGGATCATCACATCGCGGGCCGTGCCAAAGTTTTGCACCTGCACATCGGTGAAGCCCAGCTTGGCGATTTGATCGCGCACGGCGTTGAGATCGGCGGGCTGGCTGTAGCTGACTTCCATCAGCGTGCCGCCCGTGAACTCAACTGACAGGTGCAAACCACGGCTGAACAAAAAGAACACTGCCGCCGCAAATGTGATGAACGAGATGGCGTTGAATGCCACCGCGTTCTTCATGAAAGGGATGTCTTGACGGATTTTGAAAAATTCCACGATGGTTTCCTTTTAAGCGCGCCACACCGTGCCGATCGACACGCTTTGCAATTTCTTTTGACGGCCATACCAAAGGTTGACCAAGCCACGTGAGAAGAACACCGCAGAGAACATGCTGGTCAAAATACCCAAGCAATGCACCACCGCAAAACCGCGCACAGGGCCAGAGCCAAAGGCCAACAAGGCCAAGCCTGCAATCAAGGTGGTGACGTTGGAGTCCAAGATGGTGGCCCAAGCACGGTCATAGCCCGCGTGGATGGCGGATTGGGCCGACGCACCGTTGCGCAACTCTTCGCGCACGCGTTCGTTGATCAGCACGTTGGCGTCAATCGCCATCCCCAGCACCAAGGCCATCGCGGCCATGCCGGGCAAAGTGAGGGTGGCTTGCAACATAGAGAGCACCGCCACCAACAGCAACAAGTTCACGGCCAAGGCCACGCTAGAGAACACACCAAACAACATGTAATAGACACACATGAAAGCGGTCACGGCCACAAAGCCCCAGGTGACGGAGTCAAAACCTTTGGCAATGTTTTCAGCACCCAAGCTTGGGCCAATGGTGCGCTCTTCAATGATCTCCATCGGGGCGGCGAGTGAGCCCGCGCGCAACAGCAAGGCCGTGTCGTTGGCTTCCACGGTGCTCATGCGACCCGAAATTTGCACGCGACCGCCGCCAATTTCGCTGCGAATCACTGGCGCAGTCACGACCTCGCCCTTGCCTTTTTCAAACAAAATGATGGCCATGCGCTTGCCCACGCTCTCACGCGTGACGTCTTTGAAAATGCGTGCGCCCTTGGCGTCCAGGGTCAGATGCACCGCAGCTTCTTGGTTTTGGGTGTCAAAGCCAGGCTGTGCATCGGTGAGGTTTTCGCCGGTCAAGATGACTTGCTTTTTCACAATCACCGCTTGGCCGCTGCGCTCGAAGAAGCGCTCTGTGCCAAACGGGACGGGGCCGTTGCCAAACTCAGCCGCACGGGCCTCGGCGCTGTCGTCCACCATGCGGATTTCCAACGTCGCTGTGCGCCCCAAAATGTCTTTGGCCTTGGCCGTGTCTTGCACGCCAGGCAGTTGCACCACGATGCGATCCAGGCCTTGCTGTTGAATCACCGGCTCGGCCACACCCAACTCGTTGATGCGGTTGTGCAAGGTGGTGATGTTTTGCTTGATGGCTTGTTCTTGCACGCGCTTGGCCGCCGCGGGGTTGATGAGCGCGGTGAGCTTGAAGTCAGCGCCATCTGGACTACTTGCGGTTTGCAGGTCAGCAAACTGGTCTTGAATCACACGTTGCGCAGCCTCCAAGGTGGCCATGTCGCGGAAACGAATGTCGATGGTTTGGTTGTTGCGACTGATGCCGCTGTGGCGCACGTTCTTTTCGCGCAAACTGGTGCGAATGTCACCCGCCAAAGACTCGGCTTTTTTGGTCAGCGCCGCAGGCATGTCGACTTGCAACATGAAGTGCACGCCACCACGCAAGTCCAAACCCAAATACATGGGCGATGCGCCCAAGCTGGTCAGCCATGCAGGCGAACGGGCCAACAAATTAAGCGCCACCACATAAGAGGCATCGTTGGCATCGGGCACCAAGGCTTGCTGGATGATGTCCTTGGCTTTGATTTGTTGGTCGGTGCTGCCAAAGCGCACTTTGAGCGAGCTGTTGTCCAAGGTCACCACATCGGGCGCCAAATTGGCAGCAGCCAAAGCAGCTTGCACACGCTCTTGCACCGCCAAATCCATCTTGACAGAGGGCTTGGCTGCTGACACTTGCACCGCAGGCGCTTCACCAAAAAAGTTAGGCAGCGTGTAGAGGCTGCCGACCAACAAAGCGATCACGATGATCGCGTACTTCCAAATGGGGTAACGGTTCATGATCGCTTCGTCGTCTTAGATAGAGCCCTTGGGCAGCACTTGCACCACGGCTTGGCGCTGCAATTGCACTTCCACGCCCGCAGAGATTTCAATGGTCACGGTGGCGTCAGCCAAGGCGGTCACCTTGCCGAGCAAGCCGCCCGCTGTGGCAATTTCGTCGCCTTTGGCAATGGCTTCGATCATGGCTTTGTGTTCTTTTTGACGCTTCATTTGGGGGCGAATCATCACGAAATACAAAACCACAAACATCAGCACCAAAGGCAACATGCCTTGCAATGAAGACATCATGTCAGTGCCTGCAGCAGCGGCAGGAGCGGTTTGGGCAAAAGCAGAAGAAATCAACACGGTCAGACTCCAAATTGAGGGACTGCTGCCAGGGTACAAAACGCCCCAGCAGGCCAACCGCGAATTGTATGCGGCTGGCTTGTCGCCTCAATGTTGGGCAGACCACTGCACTTTCAAGGCGTCCCACTTTTGACGCACAGCCGCCAAGTGGCGGGCCTTGACATGGCCAAAGCCTTTGATTTGTTCAGGTATTCGTGCCAGCTCCAGCGCCAAAGCATGGTTGCTGGTGTTGAGTCCGCCCAGCACCATCTCCACGGTGGCCAGGTATTCCTCAATGAGCGCGCGCTCGGTGCGACGCTCTTGGGTGTAACCAAATACATCCAGTGCAGAGCCTCTGAGCACCTTCAGGTGTTTGAGCAGCTGAAACCCCGTGCGCATGAGCGGCCCAAACTTTTGCTTTTGCAACTCACCTTTGTCGTTGGTCTTCGCCAACAGCGGAGGGGCCAAGTGGTAGTGGACTGTGAAGTCTCCTTCAAACATGGCGTCAATCTTTTGCAAAAAGGCGGTGTCGGTGTGCAAGCGCGCCACTTCGTACTCGTCTTTGTAGGCCATGAGCTTGAACAGGTTGCGTGCCACCGCCTCGGTGACTGTGGTTTTGTGAAGCGCAGCCTCTGCCAAGCGCACACGCTCCACCCATTTGTAATAGTGGTTGGCGTACGCTGTGTTTTGATAAAGCGCCAAAAACTCGCGGCGTTTCTCGATCAAGGCATCCACACCTTCGGGCTTGTGGAACTGCACCACTTGCGCGGGGGCGAGTAAGGCTTGCACCTCCTCCCAATGCACGGCGCAGTGACGCCCCCATTCGAACGCGGCCTTGTTTTGCGCCACGGCCATGTCGTTGAGTTCAATGGCTCGCATCAAGGCTGCGTGGCCCAAAGGCACCCAACCTCTTTGCCACGCAAAGCCCAAGATCATGGGGTTGACAAAAATGCTGTCGCCCAGCACTTGGGTGGCCACGCGGTCGGCATCAAAGGTGCCTACCCACTCTGCGCCGACGGCCCGCACGATTTCGGCCACGCAGGCGTCGCCTGGGTTTTGCCAATTGGCATTGCGCACAAATGCAGCGGTGGGGGCGCTGTGCACATTCAACGCCACGTGGGTACGACCTGCACGCATGCGCTGAAGGGTTTCTTGGCTCGCCACGACGATGGGGTCGCAACCAATGACCACATCTGCTGCTGCCAGGCCCACCCGTGTGGTGCGAATGTCGTCTTGTTGATTGGCGATGAGCACATGACTCCAGGTGCTGCCGCCTTTTTGCGCCAAGCCCGCCGCATCTTGAGTGACGATGCCTTTGCCCTCAAGGTGCGCCGCCATGCCCAGCAACTGACCAATGGTGATGACGCCCGTCCCACCCACGCCCGCCACCACCATGCCCCACGCGTGGGTGGTGTCGGGCAAGTTGGGCGCTGGCAACGCAAGCTCGGGCATGGCAATGCGTGACACGCCCTTGGCTTTCTTTTTCAGGCTACCGCCTTCGACCGTGACAAAACTCGGGCAAAAACCTTTGACGCAGCTGATGTCTTTGTTGCAGGTGCTTTGGTTGATGGTGCGCTTGCGGCCAAACTCGGTCTCGATTGGCTCCACGCTCATGCAGTTGCTTTGCACACCGCAGTCCCCGCAGCCTTCGCACACCAACTCGTTGATCAACACCCGCGTGGCGGGGTCAACGAGGGTGCCGCGTTTGCGGCGACGGCGTTTTTCGGTGGCGCATGTTTGGTCGTAAATGATGACGGTGCAACCCAAGATGCCCCGCATCTCGCGCTGAATGCGGTCTAGCGCGTCGCGGTGGAACACCGCCACACCATCGACCAAACCCGCGCCTTCATATTTCTCGGGCTCGTCTGTCACCACACTGATGCGTTGCGCACCTTCAGCTCGCATACTTTGCGCGATTTGAAGGACTGAATGCCCTTCAGGTCTTTCACCCACGCGCTGTCCGCCCGTCATCGCCACTGCATCGTTGTACAAAATTTTGTAGGTGATGTTCACACCTGCCGCAATGCTTTGACGAATCGCCAAGATGCCGCTGTGGAAATACGTGCCGTCGCCCAAATTGGCAAAGATGTGGTCGTCATTCACAAACGGTTGCTGACCCACCCAAGGCACGCCCTCGCCGCCCATTTGGGTGAAGCCATGTGTCTCGCGGTCCATCCACAACACCATGAAATGGCAGCCAATACCCGCCATCGCACGCGAGCCTTCGGGCACTTGGGTGGAGGTGTTGTGCGGGCAGCCCGAACAAAACCAAGGCATGCGTTCAGCTTGGCGCGTGACGGTTTGCATCTGAGCTTCTTTGGCGCTGATGATGGCGAGCTGTGCTTGGATGCGTGCGGTGGTGTCGGCATCCACGCCGAGCTTGAGCACGCGTTGCGCAATGGCTTTGGCAATGAGTGTGGGGTTGAGGTCGGCGTTGGCACGCAACAAGGTGTTGGCGCTGGGGTTGGGCATGGACCATTCGCCACCGCCTCCACCAAAGGGGCCCTGCTTGCCATCTTCGCCATCGATCTCGTTGAACTTACCCAACACATTGGGCCGCACATCGGCGCGCCAGTTGTAGAGCTCTTCCTTGAGTTGGTACTCAATGACTTGGCGCTTTTCTTCGATCACCAAAATTTCTTGCAAGCCTGTGGCGAACTCGCGGGTGAGCTGCGCGTCCAACGGCCACACCACAGCCACCTTGTGCAAGCGAATGCCAAGGCGGCGACAGCTGGCGTCGTCTAGCCCCAAGTCCAGCAGCGCTTGGCGTGTGTCATTGAAAGCCTTGCCACTGGCAATCAGGCCTAGCCTGTCGTTCGGGCTTTCGATGACGTTGTGGTTCAAGCGGTTGGCGCGCACATAGGCCAGCGCGGCGTACCACTTGTAGTCAAACAAACGGGCTTCTTGCTCCAGCGCTGTGTCTGGCCAGCGAATGTGCAAGCCGCCCGCAGGCATGTCAAAGTCAGGGATCACGATGTTCACGCGGTGTGGGTCAATCACGGCGGTGGCGCTGGACTCCACAATTTCTTGAATTGTTTTCATGCCCGACCACACGCCGCTGAAGCGGCTCATGGCGATGGCGTGCAAGCCCAAATCTAGTATTTCTTGCACACTGCTGGGAAAGAAAACAGGTGTGCCACAGGCTTTGAAAATGTGATCGCTTTGGTGCACCGCCGTGGAGCTTTTGGCCACATGGTCATCCCCCGCCACGGCCAACACACCGCCCCAAGGGGTGGTGCCCGCCATGTTGGCGTGCTTGAACACATCCGAACAGCGGTCCACGCCTGGACCCTTGCCGTACCAAATGCCAAACACGCCATCAAATTTGTTGCTGCCCGCAGGCGCAAAACCGAGTTGCTGAGTGCCCCACAGTGCCGTGGCGGCCAGCTCTTCGTTCACACCCGGTTGAAAAACGATGTTTTGTGCTGCCAGGTAAGGCTTGGCTTTCCACAGCGATTGGTCATAGGCGCCCAAGGGTGAGCCGCGATAGCCACTGATGAAGCCCGCCGTGTTTTTGCCTTGCAGCGCATCGCGTTGGCGCTGCAGCATGGGCAGCTTGACCAGCGCTTGCACGCCGCTCATGAAGGCGCGGCCTTGGTCGAGGCTGTATTTGTCGTCCAGCGTCACCGTGTCGAGTGCGCGGCGAATGTGCTCGGGCAGGGGGGCATTCATGGGCAGTTCCTCTGTTAGCGGCTATGCGCTAAGAGTTTAGGACGCAAACACAGATCGCGCAGGAACTTGAGAGACATAAAAAAGCCCCGACCTTTCGGGCAGGGCTTTTTAAATCTACTGAGAACCCAGCTTTGGCAATTAGCTTTGGCAATACACCTTGGCGTCGAAAGGCGTATAAATGCCGCCGGTCAGCAAGCCCAATAGACCGTTCAAGAACGATGTCTCGCGCTCTACCTTGACCACTTTATTGGCACCGCCGCACACCGCAGCGGCATCGATCGTTTGAGTTTGGCCCAAACCATTGACAAAGAAGGTTTGCATGTCTTCTTTGGCCAACTGGCCAGTTTGGCCATTGATGTAGGCCGTTTGTGTAGAACAAGCCGCCAATGTGGCGACCAAGATCAAGGGGAGAATGATTTTTTTCATGGTGCTGTCCTGACGATTAACGGGTGCAATAAACGCGAACTTGACGTGGTGAGTAAATGCCCAAAGTCAACATCGTCATACCGACGTTGCCAGCAGTCATTTGTGTTTCGACACGCTGCACTTTTGATGTGCCACCGCACGCTTTGGCCGCGTCAATGTCTTGACTTTGACCAATGCCCGCCACCCAGAAGGTTTGTGAGTCATCGTGTGTCGCCGCATTGTGTGTGTCTGGTCGCACATCAAAGCGCTGAATCGCACAGCCTGTGAGGCTCAGCACAAGGGCTGCAATTGCTAGTTTTTTCATTTAAAAACACTCTTTAAGTTAAAGGAGTGCTTATTTTATGAGCCAATAAGTAGTATTTATTTAGGCCAAAACACCCATAAACGCAAGCCCTGCTTCATTCGGCCCGCATAGTCACCCGCCTCAAGGCCCGTGCCAGCAAAGTAATCTGCCCGCACCGCACCCACAATGGCGCTGCCAGTGTCTTGCGCAAACACCAAGCGTTGCAAATGGCCATTGGGCCCCGTGCTGCTCAGCCAGACCGGTGTGCCGTAAGGGATGGAGTCTTTGTCCACTGCGATCGATCGGCCTGGCGTGAGCGGCACGCCTTGGGCACCTCGGGGACCCAGATGTGTGTCGGCGGCGCTGCGTACTTCTTCTCGAAAGAACACATAACGCGGATTGCTCCACATCATCTCTTGCACCAAACGGGGGTTGGATTGTTGCGTGCTGACCATCCATGCCTTGATGCCTGGCCATGAAGCATCTTTGATCAAGCCTCGCTCTAGCAGCCAGCGGCCCACACTTTGGTAAGGCTGCTCGTTTGAGCCCGCAAAAGCCAAACGTACCACGCGCGTGCTGCCATCTGGGTTGGCGATGCGCACACGGCCCGAGCCTTGGATGTGCAACACCAAGGCGTCAATTGGGTCAGCCAACCACGCCACCTCGCGGCCACGCAGGGCCTCACGCGCTTGGGGCTGGCTGTCGATCTCTTGGCGGGTGAACCATGGGCGGCCTGCGCGACGCGCCTCGGCCAAGCCCTCGGGCGGCGCGAACAAAGGCACTTCAAAGCCAGGGCGCATGTGTGCAGACGCGTCAAACAAAGGCTCGTAATAGCTGGTCAGCAAGCCCTCCACCGCGCCGTCGAGTGACTCGACGCGATAGGGTTGCAAATGGCCCATCATCCACAAGCGGCGGTCATCATCGCTGCCCAGCATGAGCTGTCGCACGTCTTGGCACAGCGGCGCAAACAAGGGGCCAGGGCGCACGCAGTTTTGCAGCCACGCATTCCATGCGTCTTGCAGTGGGTCGTTTTGCCAACCAGGCACCTCGCTCCACGCAACCGCGACCCAGCGGCTGCGGTAGCTTTGCTGTGGGTTGGGCGTGCCAGGTGTGCCAGCCAAGCTGCCGGTGGTACGAGGCAAATCCACAGGTGCAGTTGCAGTTGTAGGTGCCGGCACGCTGGTGGGGCGGCCATAGTCGCCCACAGGTGCTTGGCGCGGTGCGCTGCACGCCACCAAGCTTCCTACAATCAGGACAACTGTCAAACGCCAAAGGATGTGTCTCATGCTGTTAATTTTGCTAGAAGCGCTGGGCGCTGGTTGCATCTTGGTGTTGATCGTATGGTGGACCATGTTCTCAGGCCGCGCAGAGGCAGAGGCTGAACACGAAGCAGCACAAAAAGAGGCCGCCAAAGAGGACAAATAAATCACTCAGCGCGTAGCAAGTTGGCCAGCTCCACGGCTGACTTCACATTCATTTTGTCAAACACCCGCGCGCGGTGCACTTCCACTGTGCGCACGCTGATGTCCAGCTGGTCTGCGATGAGTTTATTGGGCAGGCCTTCGACCACCAAATACATCACATCACGTTCGCGCTCGGTGAGGTCCGACAAATTGTGTTTCAGGCTTTGCTTGTTGCGTAAAGCTTGCAGGGTGTGCGCCGAGCGAGCCAAGGCCTGCTCGATGCGATCGACCAGCGCGTTGTCAGAGAACGGCTTTTCACAAAAGTCAAACGCGCCCCGCTTGACTGAATCGACCGCGGTGGGCACATCGGCGTGACCGGTGAGAAAGATCACGGGCAGGGCATTGAGCAGCTGGCGTTCGATGAGTTGCTCAAACAATGCCAACCCGCTCATGCCAGGCATGCGCACATCAAGCAACAAGCAGCCGGGTTGGCTGGGCTGCCACGCCAAATGGTTGGCGTTTAAAAATTCAGCAAACGCATCGGCACTCTCAAACGACTGACTGGGCAAGCGACGTGAACGCAACAGCCACGCCAAGGCCTCGCGCACGCCCGCATCGTCGTCAACAATAAATACCAAAGCGTCTTCCGAGGGTTGCATGTGTGTGGCCTGATTTCAAGATTGTGGCAGGGTAAAACTGAACACGGTGCCATGCGGAAGATTGGGCTGAAATCGCAAGATGCCGCCGTGCTGCTCCACCACGGTGCGGCACAAACTCAGGCCCAAACCCATGCCTTCTTGCTTGGTGGTGAAGAAGGGGGTGAAGAGTTTTTCGGCCACGCCTTGTGCAATGCCATGCCCCAAATCGGCCACCAAAAACTCCAACCATCGGCTGCTGGCGCTGGCGTCTGCAACACGCACCGCCAAGGTCAACACTTTGTGGGGCGTGTCATCGGCCATGGCTTGCATGCCATTGCGCGTGAGGTTCAACAACACTTGCTCCACCATGGTCCGATCGCACCAAACAGCCGGCAAATCGGACGGACAGTTCACCACCACGCGCACGCCCAGTTTGCGGGCTTGCAAAATCACCAAGGGCATCACATGGTCTATCAGGGCGCGGGGAGCAAGCGCTTCGCGCGATTGGTCGCGGCGGCGCACAAAGTCGTGCACGCTTTTGATGACCTTGCCTGCACGCTCGGCCTGTTGGCCAATGCGCTGAATCGCGCTGCTCAAGTTTTCCGCCAATTGCGGGTCTTGGAGGGCTGCGTCTTTGAGCAAATTCATGCTGCCCGTGGCGTAACTCGAAATGGCGGCCAAGGGTTGGTTGAGTTCATGACTCAAAAGCGAGGCCATTTCACCCACGGTGGCCAAACGTGCGGTGGCTTGCAAACGCTCTTGGCTGGCACGTGACACCTCTTCGACGCGGCGTTGCTCGCTCACATCCAAGACGGCCCCCATCCAGCCTGTTTGCTCGCCGATGGCATTGATGAGCGGGGCTTCAAAAATCATCACCGGAAAGCGCTCACCGCTCTTGCGCATGAACACCGACTCTGCCCCCTCGCGCGGCGGCGCATTGCCGGCCAAACGCAGGGCTTGGCGTTGCCCATATTCGTCCACCATCTCGGGCGGCCAGTAGGGCGCGGGAATGCTTTGGCCTATCAACTCCTTGGCCTCAAAACCCACCATTTCGCAAAATGCGGGGTTGACATAGGTAATGCGGCCTTCGCTGTCACGCGCACGCAACCCAGTCACCAGCGAGTCCTCCATCGCTTTGCGAAATGCCAGTGCATCGGCCAGGTCAAGCTCCACGCGTTGACGTCGGCGCATGTCACGCGCCAACATCACCAACACGGTGACCAGCGCAATCGCCATGGCCGTGACCAACGCGGTCAACACGTTGGGGAACACATCGGGTGCGCCGCGCCAGCTGTCCATGCGCAGCACCATGGTGTGGCCTGGCAAGTCCAACAGTTGCTTGGCGATGAACACGCGCGAGCCTCGGCTTGCCGTGCCGTGCATGGCCAAGCGCGTGCCATCGGACTCGGTGAACGACACCTCTTGGCTGCGGGTGAGTTGCGGACCCACCATGTTGACCA
>NZ_DAIRSK010000019.1:51013-62098 GCF_036804465.1 Limnohabitans sp. | reverse complement strand
AGCTTCGTAGCTGAAACGGTCGCGGTCAGCAATCCAGCATTCGTTGACGTCTTCGTTTTCCAAAGGCACGACGCGCATGACCTTGTTGTTCTTGACTTGAACCACCAAGTTGGCGCCAGTTGCATCGTGGGGGCTGATGGACTTGCGCCGGCTCAACTCCCAGGTGCGGGCGCTGTAGCGAAAGGGCTTGCTGGTCAACGCGCCCACAGGGCAAATGTCAATCATGTTGCCGGACAACTCCGAGTCCACCGATTGACCGACGAAGGTTTCAATCTCAGCATGCTCGCCGCGATGCGACATACCCAACTCCATGATGCCAGCCACCTCTTGGCCAAAGCGAACACAGCGTGTGCATTGGATACATCGGCTCATCTCTTGCATGCTGACCAATGGGCCGGCATCTTTGGGCATCACCACACGTTTTTCTTCTTCGTAACGCGAGGTGGAGCCTCCATAGCCCACCGCCAAGTCTTGCAACTGGCATTCACCACCTTGGTCGCAAATCGGACAGTCAAGCGGGTGGTTGATGAGCAAAAACTCCATCACCGACTTTTGGGCCTTGACAGCGCGTTCACTCTGGGTGCGAACCACCATGCCTTGCGTCACAGGTGTGGCGCAAGCGGGCATGGGCTTGGGCGCTTTTTCCACATCCACCAAGCACATACGGCAATTGGCGGCGATGCTGAGTTTCTTGTGGTAACAAAAATGCGGAATGTAGGTGCCCGCTTTTTCAGCTGCATGCATGATCATGCAGCCTTCTTGGACGTCAATCTTTTTACCGTCGAGTTCAATTTCAATCATGGCACTTTTCCGTGTCAAACGTAGGCAGCGACCGTGCAGGTCTTGTGCGTGATGTGGTGTTCAAACTCATGTCGAAAGTGCTTGATCATGCCGCGCACGGGCATGGCAGCTGCATCTCCGAGGGCGCAAATGGTGCGGCCCATGATGTTTTCTGCTACGTTGTCAAGCAAGGCTAAGTCGCTTTCGCGTCCTTCGCCACGCTCAATCCGGTCGACCATGCGCCACAACCAACCTGTACCTTCTCGGCAAGGTGTGCATTGACCGCATGACTCGTGCATGTAGAAGTAGCTCAAACGCAGCAGACTCTTGACCATGCAGCGCGAATCGTCCAACACAATCACCGCACCTGAACCCAACATCGAACCCGCTTTGGCAATGCTGTCGTAGTCCATGGTGCAGGCCATCATGATGTCAGCAGGCAAGACAGGCGCAGAGGACCCCCCCGGAATGACAGCCTTCAGCGTACGACCTTGGCGTACGCCACCGGCCAACTCCAACAATTTGGAGAAGGGTGTGCCCAAGGGTATTTCGTAGTTACCAGGACGCTCCACATCACCGCTGATGGAGAAGATCTTGGTACCACCGTTGTTAGGCTTGCCGCATTCGAGATAAGCCTGACCTCCATGGTTGATGATCCAAGGCACGGCGGCAAAGGTTTCGGTGTTGTTGATGGTGGTGGGTTTGCCGTACAAACCAAAGCTCGCAGGAAATGGTGGCTTGAAACGGGGTTGACCTTTTTTGCCTTCGAGCGATTCAAGCAGCGCAGTTTCTTCACCGCAAATGTATGCCCCAAAGCCGTGGGCGGCATGCAACTGAAAGTTGAATGTCGAGCCCAAAATGTTGTCACCCAAATAGCCAGCGGCACGGGCCTCTTCGAGGGCAGCTTCAAACCGTTCGTAGGTTTGGAAAATTTCGCCGTGGATGTAGTTGTAGCCCACGCTGATGCCCATGGCATAGGCTGCAATGGCCATGCCTTCAATCACGATGTGGGGGTTGTGCTGCAAGATCTCGCGGTCTTTGCAGGTGCCAGGCTCACCCTCGTCAGAATTGCAGACCAAGTACTTTTGGCCGGGAAACTGGCGGGGCATGAAACTCCACTTCAAACCCGTAGGAAAGCCCGCACCACCGCGGCCACGTAAACCAGATTCTTTGACAGTGGCGATGACTTGATCTTGGGTCAAACCTTCGGTCAATATTTTGCGCAACGCTTGGTAGCCGCCGCGTGCCACATAGTCTTGGATAGACCAGTTGTGACCATTGAGACCCGCCAAAATTTGGGGGCCTATGTGACGGTCGTGGAAACAAGAGTCCACTGCCGTTGATTGGAATTGAGAGAGAACTTGTAAAGCTTGGCTAGAAGTTGTCATGCTTATTCCTTCAAGGCGCGCAAGCCTTGGACCAACTGGTCGATCTTGTCTTCGCTCATATAACTGCACATGGTGCGGTCATTCACCAGCAACACAGGTGCATCAGCGCAAGCGCCCATGCATTCACCAGGCTGCACGGTGAACATGCCATCGGCTGTGGTTTCGCCAACATCAATACCCAAGGTCTTGGTCAAGTGCATCAAAGCACCCTGCCCGTTGCGCAACTGGCAAGGCAGATTGGTACACACGTTGATCTTGAACTTACCAACAGGCTGTTGGTTGTACATGTTGTAGAAGGTCGTCACTTCGTGAACAGCCATGGGCGCCATGCCCAAAACCTCAGCAATCACGCGCTCGCTCTCGGCGCTGACAAAACCCTGCTCTTGCTGGGCAATGGACAAACAAGCCATGACAGCCGATTGCTTCTGGTCGTCGGGGTATTTGGCAACCTCATGTGCAAAACGCGCATGAGCCTCTTGCGACAACGGTGGGCTGGAGTGGGTGCTTACAGAACTCATCGGTCAATTTCCCCGAACACAATGTCCATGGTGCCAATCACTGCGACAGTGTCAGCAATCATGTGGCCACGCGCCATTTCATCCATGGCTGCCAAATGGGCAAAACCTGGTGCGCGAATTTTTAAACGGTAGGGCTTGTTGGCACCATCGCTCACGAGGTAGATACCAAACTCGCCCTTGGGGTGCTCGACGGCGGCGTAGGCCTCCCCTTCGGGCACATGGAAGCCTTCGGTGAAGAGCTTGAAGTGATGAATCAACTCTTCCATGTTGGACTTCATGCCTTCACGACTTGGCGCAGCCACCTTGTGGTTGTCGGTGATGACGGGACCGGGGTTGACGCGCAACCAGTCCACGCATTGCTTGATGATGCGGTTGGACTGGCGCATCTCTTCGACACGCACCAAATAGCGGTCGTAGCAATCGCCGGTTTTGCCAACAGGGATGTCAAAGTCCATGCGGTCGTACACGTCGTAGGGCTGGTGCTTGCGCAAGTCCCAAGCAATGCCCGAGCCACGCAACATCGCGCCTGAAAAACCTAGATTTTTTGCACGCTCAGGCGTCACAACACCGATATCGACTGTGCGTTGTTTCCAAATGCGGTTGTCGGTCAGCAATGTTTCGTACTCGTCCACCAACTTGGGGAAGCGTTGCGTGAAGTCGTCGATGAAGTCGAGCAAAGAGCCTGAGCGGCCTTCGTTCAAACGGGCCACAGACTTGGCATTGCGCACTTTGCTGGCCTTGTACTGAGGCATGCTGTCTGGCAAGTCACGGTAGACACCGCCTGGACGGAAATAAGCCGCATGCATGCGTGCGCCCGACACGGCTTCGTACATGTCAAACAAGTCTTCACGTTCGCGAAAGCAGTAAATCAAGATGTTCATCGCGCCGCAGTCAAAGCCATGACAACCCAGCCACAACAAATGGTTGAGCAAGCGCGTGATTTCGGCATACATCACGCGGATGTATTGCGCGCGTTCGGGGACTTCAAGCCCCATCATTTTTTCAATGGCCAAGCAGTAAGCGTGCTCATTGCACATCATCGACACGTAGTCGAGGCGGTCCATATAGGGCAAGGATTGGATGTAGGTTTTGCTCTCCGCCAACTTTTCAGTGGCGCGGTGCAACAGGCCAATATGCGGGTCAGCGCGTTGGACCACTTCGCCGTCGAGTTCCAACACCAGGCGCAGCACGCCATGCGCGGCCGGATGTTGGGGCCCCAAGTTGAGGGTGTAGTTTTTGATATCAGCCATGTACACCGCCGTAGTTGTCTTCGCGAATGATGCGCGGCGTAATTTCGCGCGGCTCAATGGTGACGGGTTGGTACACCACACGTTTTTGCTCGGCGTCGTAACGCATCTCGACGTGACCCGAGGTTGGGAAATCTTTGCGGAAAGGGTGCCCCACAAAGCCGTAATCGGTCAACAAACGGCGCAAGTCAAGGTGGCCTTCAAACACAATGCCAAACAAATCAAACGCTTCACGCTCAAACCAATTGGCCGAATTCCACACGTCGTTGACCGAAGCCACCACAGGCACGTCTTCACTCACCGCGAACACACGCACACGCAGACGCCAGTTGTGCCTGACCGACAGCAAATGACTCACCACCGCGAAGCGCGGGCCATCGGTAAATTTGGAATGGGCACCGTCTTTGTAGCTCGACATGTCCAGCCCGCACAGATCCATCAGCTGCTCAAAACCCAGTCGATCATCATCTCTCAAGGTTTGGCACACATCATGGTAGTCGGCAGCCGAGACCGTCAAGGTCAACTCGCCCAAAGCGAATTCAAGGCGTTTGACTTGATTCCCCAGCACTTCGTGCAAAGCAATTTCAAGCGTTTGAATGGAATGGCTCATTTGACTTTCCTATGCACTGCGCAATTAACGCGCAATGGTGTTTTCGCGGCGAATCTTGCTTTGCAGCTGCAAGATTCCGTACAACAAAGCTTCAGCAGTGGGTGGGCAGCCTGGCACGTAGACATCGACAGGTACCACCCGGTCACAACCGCGCACCACAGAGTAGCTGTAGTGGTAATAGCCACCACCATTGGCGCAAGAGCCCATGGACAAAACCCAACGAGGCTCTGACATTTGGTCATAAACTTTACGCAAAGCAGGTGCCATCTTGTTGCACAAGGTGCCCGCTACGATCATCAAATCGGATTGACGAGGACTTGGGCGAAACAACATGCCAAAACGGTCCATGTCATAACGTGCAGCGCCCGCATGCATCATCTCCACGGCGCAACAAGCCAAACCAAATGTCATGGGCCACAGCGAGCCAGTCTTGGCCCAATTCACCACCGAGTCGTAGGAAGTGGTGATGAAGCCTTCTTTGAAAACGCCTTCTAGTGACATAGCAGATCCTTACTCCCAATCGATGGCGCCCTTGATCCACATGTAGGCGAAGCCTGCAACGAGGATGGCAAGGAAGATCATCATGTCGATGAAACCAATGAACCCAATCTCTTTGAGCGCAACAGCCCAAGGAAACAAAAACGCGATCTCCAAATCAAACAAGATAAAGAGGATGGCAATCAGGTAGTAGCGCACATCGAACTTCATGCGCGCGTCTTCAAACGCTTCAAAACCACACTCGTAGGGGGAGTTTTTGGCCGGATCCGGACGGCGTGGACCCAAGAAAAAGCCGATCACTTGGGGGGCAACTCCGACGGCTAGCCCAACAAGGATGAATAAAAGGACGGGAAGGTATTGTTCTAAGCTCATCTCAATCTCGCGGTCTAACGGTTGACTAGTCTGCGAAGTCTGCCGTAACTTGTTGACACCAGAGTTACAGCAGACTTTTTGGATGGTGCCGTCGGCGAGACTCGAACTCGCACAGCTTTCGCCACTACCACCTCAAGATAGCGTGTCTACCAATTTCACCACGACGGCTTTGGATTGTTTGTTCTACGGAAACGAAGAGGAATAACGCCCCCTGAACAGCCTCAGAGTCTAACCTGAAAAGGAGCCCAATCACTCTGAAGGGCGAAGGTTTTGTAATTACTTCGTAGGAATTTGTGCCGCACCAGAAGCTGGAACTTCGGCCACTGGTGCAGGCGCCATCACAGCCCCTTCAAGCACGCTGCCAGAGCTAACTGGACGCAGGTTGCCAAAGTAGGCCAAGGCCAATGTACAGACAAAAAACACAGCAGCCAAAACACCGGTGGTGCGCGACATAAAGTTAGCGCCACCGCTCGCACCAAACAAACTGCCTGAGCTGCCGCTACCGAACGCAGCGCCCATGTCCGCCCCCTTGCCATGCTGCACCAAGATCAAGCCGATCATGACCAAAGCAGCCAACAGCTGAACCACCTGAACAATATTCAAAATCAAACTCATAAAAACTCCGAAAAAATAATTACTTTCAGCGCGCCGCAGCCGAGATGATGGTCAAGAAATCTGCTGCCTTGAGGGCAGCGCCGCCAATGAGTCCACCATCAATGTCAGGCTGGGCCAGCAACTCATGCGCATTCGCCGCATTCATGCTGCCGCCATACAAGATGTGGACGCGCTCTGAATGCTCGGTCGCTGCTTTCAACTGCCCACGCAACACCTGGTGTACCGCTTGGGCTTGCTCGGGTGAAGCTGTTTGACCTGTGCCAATCGCCCAAACAGGCTCATAAGCGACCACGATTTCGCTGATGCAATGCCCATTGGCTTGAATCACGGCTGCCAATTGTCGCTTGACCACCTCTTCGGTTTTGCCCGCTTCGCGCTCAGCTGAGGTTTCGCCCACACAAACGATGGGCGTAACGCCTACCGACAAAGCAAGCCTCGCCTTGAGGGCCACATGCGCATCTGTTTCAGCATGGTGTTGACGACGCTCCGAATGCCCAACAATCACATATCTCACAGCAAAGTCTCTCAACATGGCTGCAGATATCTCGCCGGTATAGGCACCCTGCTCATGTGATGAGACATCTTGCGCGCCCAAGTCAATCCCTGACCCCATGACCAATTGCTGCACCTGTGACAAATAAACGGCAGGCACACACACTGCTACCTGCGCATGTTTGGAAGCCAAAGCATGCACAAGGCCCTGCTGCACGTCGTGCAACAAGGCTTGGTTGGTGGCCAAACCACCATTCATCTTCCAGTTGCCTGCGATGAGTTTTTGCTTCACCACAACCTCGCCGCGCTTAGCCTTCTGACGATGCGTCGTGCGGGTGATCCGCTTGAGGACGCTCCATCAAAGCTTTCATCGACAGCTTGACACGACCCTTTTCGTCAGTCTCAAGCACTTTCACGCGCACGATTTGACCTTCGCTGAGGTAGTCGGTGACTTTTTCGACACGCTCGTGAGCGATTTGGCTGATGTGCAACAAACCATCTTTGCCAGGCAACAAATTGACCAAGGCGCCAAAGTCCAAAATCTTCGTGATCGGACCTTCGTAGACCTTGCCGATTTCGACTTCGGCCGTGATCTCTTCGATGCGACGCTTGGCTTCTTCGGCCTTGGCGCCGTCCGTGGCAGCGATGGTGATGGTGCCGTCTTCTTCGATGTTGATCTGAGTGCCCGTCTCTTCGGTCAGCGCACGGATAGTGGCGCCGCCTTTGCCAATCACGTCACGGATCTTTTCGGGATTGATCTTCATGGTGAACAACTTTGGCGCAAAGTCTGACACTTCGGTCTTGGCTTCGCCCATCGCGGCTTGCATTTTGTCCAAAATGTGCATGCGGGCTTCTTTGGCTTGGGCCAATGCAACCTGCATGATTTCTTTGGTGATGCCTTGGATCTTGATGTCCATTTGCAAAGCAGTGATACCGTTGGTGGTACCAGCCACTTTAAAGTCCATATCGCCCAAGTGATCTTCGTCACCCAAGATGTCGGTCAACACTGCAAAACGGTTGCCGTCTTTGATCAAGCCCATGGCGATACCAGCCACGTGTGCTTTCATCGGCACACCAGCGTCCATCATGGACAAGCAGCCGCCGCAGACGGAGGCCATCGAAGAGGAACCATTAGATTCTGTGATTTCAGACACCACGCGCATGGTGTACGGAAACTCTTCTTTGGTAGGCAAGACAGCCACCAAAGCACGCTTGGCCAAACGGCCGTGGCCGATTTCGCGGCGCTTGGTCGAGCCCATGCGGCCCACTTCGCCTGTGGCGAAGGGAGGCATGTTGTAGTGCATCATGAAACGGTCTTCGTACTCACCCGCCAAAGCGTCGATGCGTTGTGCGTCGCGCTCGGTACCCAAGGTGGTGATCACCAAAGCCTGGGTTTCACCGCGTGTGAACAAGGCCGAGCCATGGGTGCGAGGCAACACGCTGTTGCGAATTTCGATCGGACGCACCGTGCGTGTGTCGCGACCGTCGATGCGTGGCTCGCCTGCCAAGATTTGGCTGCGCACGATGTGGGCTTCGATGTCAAACAACATGTTTTCGACCTTGACCGAATCAAATTCAACGCCGTCCGCCTTGAGGGCTTCCATCGCTGCCGCGTAGGCTTGGCGGCAAGCCAAGGTGCGGGCTTGCTTGTTGCGGATTTGGTAGGCAGCGCGCAGTTTTTCTTCAGCGTGGGCTTGCACCTTGGCGATCAGTGGCTCGTCCTTGGCCGGCGCAGCCCAATCCCAGGCTGGCTTGCCCGCGTCGCGGACCAGTTCGTGGATGGCGTTGATCGCGATGTTGCCTTGCGCGTGGCCAAACACCACAGCGCCCAACATGATTTCTTCTGACAGCTGTTGCGCTTCAGATTCGACCATCAACACCGCCGCTTCGGTGCCAGCGACCACGAGTTCCATCTGGCTGTCTTTGCGTTGTGTTTGACCTGGGTTCAAGACGTATTCGCCGTTGATGTAACCCACGCGAGCGGCACCGATGGGGCCGTTGAAAGGAATGCCAGAAATGCTCAAGGCAGCAGACACAGCGATCAAAGCTGCGATATCAGCATCGACTTCGGGGTTCAGTGACACAGTGTGAACCACCACATGCACGTCGTTGTAGAAACCTTCTGGGAACAAAGGACGGATGGGGCGATCAATCAAACGACTGGTCAATGTCTCGTGTTCGCTGGGCTTGGCTTCGCGCTTGAAGAAGCTGCCAGGGATCTTGCCTGCGGCGTAAGTCTTTTCGATGTAGTCCACCGTCAAGGGGAAGAAATCTTGGCCTGCTTTGGCAATCTTGGAGCCCACCACAGTGGCCAACACCACGGTGTCGTCCATGTTGACGAGCACAGCGCCGCCAGCTTGACGAGCCACTTCGCCAGTTTCCATGGTGACCGAGTGTTGGCCCCATTGGAAGGTTTTGGTAACTTTGTTGAAAATTGACATGTGTTTTCCTTAAGAAATTTGGCATGAAACGGTGCAGTAAACGATGCCATTCCAGAAAAGATGGGGCTTTTTTGGAATGACACAGCTTTCGAATCTGCGCCTGTTTGTCTTGCCGTTTGTGAAAAATGCGTGGTTAAAAGTGCAAAACGCCTGAGCTTGTTGAAAACTCAGGCGTTTGTCGCTAGAAATTTAACGATTACTTGCGCAAGCCAAGTTTGGCGATCAGAGCAGCGTAACGGTCAAAGTTTTTAGACTTGAGGTAGTCAAGCAATTTGCGACGACGGCTCACCATGCGCAACAAACCGCGACGGCCGTGGTGATCTTTGGCGTGTTGTTTGAAGTGAGGGGTGAGTTCATTGATACGAGCGGTCAACAAAGCCACTTGGACTTCGGGACTGCCTGTATCGCCTGCGGCGCGCGCGTTGTCTTTGACGACTTCAGCAATGGTTGCTGTCAACATGGGTTTTTTCCTTAAATATTTGACTTGCGTTGCACCGTGGAAGTTGGTGCAACGTGCTTTGCTTACCCAAAAGGTAAAGCCCGCAGAGTATAGCAGGGCTGGGTTTAAGACAATTCAGCCAGTGGCCAACGGGGCTTGACGTCAAAGCTGTAACGCGGCTGAGCCTGAGCCATCCCGTCCTTGCCGCTTTGCAGCCGCATGGCAGCGGCCATGGCAATCATGGCGCCGTTGTCGGTGCACAAATGCAGTTCCGGGTAATGCACGCGAACGCCTTGGCGTTGGCAAGCGGTATTGAGCTGCTCGCGCAAATGCCGGTTGGCCCCCACGCCCCCCGCCACCACCAAGCGCTGGAGGCCAGTTTCACGCAAGGCACTGAGCGACTTCTTCAGCAGCACCTCGACGATGGCAGCCTCAGTAGAAGCCGCCAAATCTGCTTTTCGGGCGGCTAAGTCGTCACCCAGCTTTTTGGCTTGGGTCATCACCGCTGTTTTCAGGCCAGCAAATGAAAAATCCAAATTACCACTGTGCAGCAAGGGACGTGGAAGCTTGAAGGCCGCAGCGTCCCCCTGCTCGGCCAGCTTGGACAAGGCAGGTCCACCAGGGTAGCCCAAGCCCATGAGCTTGGCAGATTTGTCAAAGGCCTCGCCCGCTGCATCGTCAATGGTTTCGCCCAGCAGCGCGTAGCGCCCCACACCATCCACGCGCATCAGCTGCGTGTGTCCACCCGACACCAACAAGGCCACAAACGGAAACTCAGGCGGGTCATCGCTCAAAAACGGCGACAACAAATGGCCCTCCAGGTGGTGCACGCCCAACACAGGTTTGTTCAGGGCTGCACCCAGCGCACACGCCACACCCGCCCCCACCAGCAAAGCACCAGCCAAACCAGGGCCTCGGGTGTAGGCCACCACATCCAGATCCGACAAAGATTGATGGGCCGAAGCCAGCACCTCACGCGCCAGCGGAATGACGCGGCGGATATGGTCGCGACTCGCCAACTCTGGCACCACGCCGCCATAAGCCACATGCATGGCCACTTGGCTGTAGAGGGCGTGAGACAACAAGGTGGGCAGGCCTGAGCCATCGGTGCGGACCAAGGCCACACCTGTTTCATCACAAGAAGATTCAATACCAAGGATCAACATAAGCGGCAGAGTTTATGCGCTCTGCAGCAGACCATCTGCGCACGGATGGCTAAGGAGCCAACGAGGTGGTCACCCACCCAGCTTCCAAGGTCTGTGGTTGCTTGATCACGTCAGGCGCGCGTTGCTGCTTCATGACCAAGGGGCCAGCAACGGCTCGACTTTTTTCAGAATGGGTGTAGAGGGGTGAAGCAAACACCACTGTCGTCAAGGCGATGGCGACTTGTTTGTAAGACAACTTCAAACCTCGCGGCGCCAACGACGCCATGCCGCGGTACAAACGCAACCCCGTTGGTACTGGCGGCGTGAAAACAAGTTCTTGACGTGACGGCGAGCCACTGCGTTGGCCCGAAGCGTCAGCTGTCATGAGAGGGGCGAATTGCCCCGACGTCGCGCTTGAAGGAGCATTAGCCATAGCACTGGCAGTAGCTATGGCACTGGCAGCAGCGCCAGCAGCACCGCTGGCACTGGCACTGGCACTGGCACTGGCACTGGCACTGGCACTGGCACTGGCACTGGCAC
>NZ_DAIRSK010000019.1:0-50913 GCF_036804465.1 Limnohabitans sp. | reverse complement strand
TCGTCGTCAGTTGATCGGTCTTGGCGGGCAAGTTTGTATCCGAAGTTCCTGCCGAGGTGCTTGGCAACGACACCAACCCCATCCTGGCAAAAGCAGCATCCAACATTTGTCGGTTGCCGCCGGATGTTTCCACTTGAATGGGCAAGAAATCGTCAGAAAATTTTTGGGCACGTCCGATCGACAAAAAGCTGAAGTTTGATTTCTCAAATTGATCCAACTTGTGATGAACTTGCCCCACCACTTCTTGGATGTTTTGCGCGCGCACCTCTGGATCGATGGTCTCTCTGTGCTCGTCAAGGGATTGCACACCCAACTGCTGGCGGTTGACCTCTGCGCTGTCTAAGTCAATCACTTGCTTGTTTTTGGCCAATGCACCAGAGGCTACTTTTTGGCGGTTGAGGTCATCTTCAGGTTCTTCAATGGTTTGCAGGTTCAATCCATCGATGGCATTGCGCTTGATGGTGGCAATGCTGTCTTGATCTTTGAGGTCGTTGGCGATTTTTTGGTTGTTTTCCAACATTTGGCGCGAAATGAACTGACTCATTTCCAGCTCCGCAGCGCTGGCCCCCAAGAACCCGTCCTTCACTGCATCGCGTAAATCATTTGCCACTGCCGCAAGCTTGGGATCGCTGAGTTTGTTGTCAAACACATCGCCCTCACCACCCTCCATGCTGATTGCACGTTCATGCTTGACACGATTTTTAAACTCGTTGGTGTTGAATGGCTTGACGTTCTTGGTTTCAATGACTTGGTGAAAACGCGCAAACGAGGCCTCGTTGTATCCAAAGGCGTTCATCATGGACATGAACAGCTTGTCTTCAATGCTGGCCACCTCTCCATCCGCCAGCATGGAGTCGCATACATTGGTAAGAATAAATAGCTTTTGGTCGGGCTGTAAAACAACCGATGCTTCAGCTAAAAAGGCCTTCATCTTGACTGAACGCACATAGGTCAAGGCTGCTTTTTGCAAACCCTCAAACTCACCCAACACAGCCTCAAGTTGACCCACTTCTTGCGCACCAATCGAGCCATCTGAAGTGAGCATGTAGAGCAAGGCGCACGCCAGGGCCAAATGCGCAGTCATGGGTTGGCGCTCATCACGCACACCCGTGTAGCGACCCAGGATTGACTTGTCGTTTTTCAGCGCGAGGATTTTGAAGAAGGGCTCAAACTGGCTGTCCTGCACACCAAAAGCTTGCTTCAAACGTTGAAACTGAGCCAACTCAGCCGGGTCAGCTTGGCCATCAGACAACAGTGCATCGCACACATTGGCCAAGATGCACCACTTGTCTTTCATGCTGAGCAACTCAGGCGCGTCGATCAAAAAACCATCGAAGGACAAGGTCTGCACATAGTGCACGCCGTAGCGCAGCACCTCCTCATCCCCACCCAGCACCGACTGAAGATGACTGGTTTCTGCAGCGTCTAGCTCGCCGTCAGAGGCCACCATGTAAAGCAAGGCACAGGCCAAAGCCAAATAGGGGGTGAGGTGGATCTTTTCTGTACCCACGGCCTCTAGCCCCGCCTCTCGTTTGAGGTCGTCCAATAAATTAACTTGGAGCGTGTTCGTGGCCATCAGGCCACGATAAAAGCCCCATTGTTTAGGTGGGTGACATCTGCGTCATGGATCCATGAAATGACGCAAATGTCATTTATCGCTCATGCGTGCAGGGTATTCAAAGGCCCCACAAGGGTGAGCATGACTGATTTTTTATTCGTCACGCTCAGTGTCAGGCTGGCTTGATGCACTTTGGCAATCTCGCTACAAATGCTCAAACCCAAGCCCAAACCGTCAATTTGACGTGCATGAGACGCATCGCCTCTGTAAAAACGATCAAAGGCACGTGCTTCCAAGTCGGCCGAGATGTTCACACTCGAGTTCTCAATGCTGAGCCGAAACTGCGCCCCCTCGCGCTGCAGCGACACATCAATCCAGCCCTGCATGAAGTTGTACTTTTGGGCGTTTTCAAACAAGTTATGAATCAACAGCTTGGCCAAGGTTTTATCGCAACACCACAGCACCTGGGGCTCAATGGCGCAGCTCACGGTAAATGGCGGCGCCAATTGGTCTGGGTCTGGGTCTGGGTCTTGAGCGATCAGTTGCTCGAGCATGTCACTCAAATTTTCAACGCTGAATGTGCGCCCCAAGCTATTGGCATCGGCACGGGAGAGCAGCAGCAACTTTTCAGTGATGTCGATCAAGCGCTCCACCTCATCGCCCATGTTGCGCACCCGCACCTGCAAGTCTGACCCCGTTGGTAAATCACGAATCAACTGTTCGGTGCTTCCTCGCAAAATGGTCAGTGGCGTGCGCAACTCATGCGAGACATCCGAAGCAAAACGTCGTGCTTTGGAAAAGCTGTCAAACAAACGCGTCCGCAAGCTGTCGTAGACGTTGATGAAACTTTCAAACTCTCGGTAAGGGGCCTGCAAATCAGTGGCTTGACCAAGGTTGGCGTCGTTCAAGTTGGAAATCGTTTGCTCTATCAAACGCATAGGTCGCAACAGCGTTCGCACGCATAGCCAAGACAAGAACATCAGCAATATAAAAACAATGGGCGCCACACGAAACAAGTTTCGATCTCTCAACTCCCACATCCGATCGACCAACACATCGGCATCTGCTTGTTTTAACCACAACTCAGCGCCGTTGGTCATGTCTTGATGTCGCGCTTGGTACCAAATCTCGCCTTGCCTGAGACCACGCCATAGTTCGACTTGCGTCAGCGTGCCATCGATTTGCTGCTTGAGCGCTTGCTGGGAGAACGCTATGCCGCATGCATCCGCTTGAGTCACCTCGTTGGCACGACTCGCCTGGGGGCAGAGCATATAAAAATCTGAGGCACTTCCAATCAGGCTGCCATCATCCATCAAATGAAAACAGGACAAAAATTGAGCCTTGTCTTGCATCTTGTCAGCGCAGGCGATCAACCCCCGGCCCATGTCAGCGTGGATCTGATCCCGCAATTGATGCGTCAAAAAATATTGAGCAATCAGCCGATTTGAAAAGATGATTGTGAAAGCCACCGCCACCAGCAAGATAAAAACATGAAGTTGAAAAGAACGTTTCCTCATTCAAAACTCCAGCCGCAGTCGATAGCCCACACCCCGCACAGACTCAATGGGGGAAGGACGATTGCTGTTGCCCCTGTCTAACTTGAGCTTGATGCGACGCACGCACACGTCGACCAAGTTAGTTTCCGGGTCAAAGTTGATGTCCCACACATGCTTGAGAATTTGTTGTCTCGAATAAATATGGCCTGGTGAGCGCGCCAAATAGGCCAATAAACTGAATTCACGCTGGCTCAGCAACGCCGTCATCTCAAACCATTTGGCATGGCGCGTCACCACATCGAGGGTGAGGGGCCCCACCGAAATTTCCTGCACCTCATCAGGCACGGTGCGTTTGGCCAGCAATTTGATGCGGGCCAACAGCTCTTCTACAAAAAAGGGTTTGGGCAAATAATCGTCCGCCCCTAAATCAAAGCCTTTGAGGCGGTCAGGCAAATCCACTTTGGCGCTCAGGATGATGATGGGCATCTGACTGGCAGCGGCTTTGGCTTGCTGCAAAACTTCAAACCCGTCGAGCTTAGGCAGCATCAAATCCAAGATGGCCACATCGTGCTGAGCGGCAATAATTGAGGCTAAACCTAGCTCGCCATCTTGCGCATGCGTCACCTCATGGCCTGCAAGACGCAGTCCCTGGATGACAAATTCGGCAATCTTGGCCTCATCCTCAATTAACAATATCTTCAATTTGAACAACCTTTTGTGTTTTTTATAGTTTCATTTTCAAGCGTAGGGTGGCATATGGCGTGGCAAGAAAATGACATCTACGTCATCAAACCAAAGATGGACATCTTGTCATTCATCTTAGGGGCTTTCGTCTAGAACTTGAGATGAGCCCAAGTTGAAGAAGTCTGTGCCGCCGGAATTCGCCATATAGCCTTCAGTTATCAAGCCTGCGAGACAATCAGACCATGAGCATCAGCCACTACATCAAAGAGATCGGGCGCGGACGCGATGGCGCGCGCGCCTTGGACCGGGCCAACGCCACCGACCTGATGGGTCAAATCTTGGATGGCCAAGTGTCAGACCTCGAGTTGGGGGCCTTTTGCATTGCCATGCGCATCAAAGGCGAGACTGACCAAGAAATGGCAGGCTTTTTAGATGCCACGCATGCCCGTCTGCGCCCCCTCAGTGTGTCCAGCCCCGCGGTGGTTCTGCCCAGCTACAACGGTGCGCGCAAGCTGCCTGTGCTCACGCCACTGCTGGCCCATTTGCTGGCTCGCGAGGGTCTGGCGGTGGTCGTGCATGGCACCGCCACTGAATCCAGCCGCGTCACCAGCCAAGACGTGCTCAGTGCCATGGGCGTGTCAGCTTTAGCCACTGTGCGAGCGGTGCAAGCAGGCGAATTGGTGTTTGCACCCACCGAGGTGCTGTGCCCTGGTCTCAAACGCTTGCTAGACGTGCGCCGCGTGGTGGGCCTGCGCAACCCCGCTCACAGCATGGTGAAGCTCATGAACCCCACCACAGCAGCAGATGCCCTGCTGGTCAGCAGCTTCACTCACCCCGAATACGCCGTCTCGATGGCCGCCACGCTTGAGCTGACCGGCGCACGCGCCTTGCTGCTGCGAGGCACGGAAGGCGAGGTGGTGGCCGATGCCCGCCGCACGCCTCAAATGGACGCCTTTGTGGGCGGCATGCGCACGCCCTTGGTCGCGGCACAGCTGGGGGCGTTGCTCAAACTACCCGAGCTGCCCGCCCACATCGACGCAGCCACCACCGCCCGCTACACCCACGCCGTGCTCAATGGTGAACTGCCCGTGCCAGCTCCGTTGGCCGCCCAAGTGCAAGCCGTGCTCAAAGCCTTGGCGTTATGACCATGAATCAACCATTTCAACCCCATGTCACCTTGGTCGGCGCAGGCCCTGGCGACCCTGAACTGCTCACCATCAAAGCGGTCAAGGCCATTGCTTCGGCCACCCTGTTGTTGGTGGACGATTTGGTGAGCGAGGCCATCACCGCCCACGCCTCAGCCACAGCGCGCATCATCCATGTGGGCAAGCGTGGCGGCTGCAAGTCCACCCCGCAAGCTTTTATTGAAAAACTCATGGTGCAACATGCATGGGCTGGCGAAACCGTGGTGCGCCTCAAAGGCGGCGACCCCTTCATCTTTGGTCGGGGTGGTGAAGAAGTAGAGCACTTGCAAGCCCAAGGCATTGGGGTGACCGTGATCAACGGGATCACCTCAGGCTTAGCAGGCGTCACCTCCCTGGGGACCCCTCTCACCCACCGCGAACACGCGCATGGCGTGGTGTTTATCACCGGACATGCCAAGCAAGATGCGGCCGACGGGATAGATTGGGTGGCTCTAGGCCGCACCGCAGTGCAAGCCAAACTCACGCTGGTGATCTACATGGGCGTGAGCGGTGCCGCGCATCTGCAGGAGGCGCTTTTGCACAGCATGCGCGCCAGCACCCCGGTGGCTGTGATTCACCAAGTCAGCCTGCCTGGCCAGCGCCATGTGGTGTGCGAGCTGCAGCTGCTGCATCAGACCATCGTTTGCGAAGCGATGGCCAGCCCATCGGTCATCGTGGTGGGCGATGTGTTCAAGGGTTTGTTGGCGATGCAACAAAACCAGAGCCTCGCTGTACTTGCCGCCCCCTAGCGCCAGTGCTTAGGGGTTGCAATAGTTGCACCTTGCAGGGTCGGTTGTTTCGGGTTGAAGGATTGGCTTGTGCGCTTCAAAACTGCAATTCGTACACCGCCAAATTTCTTCGACTGCAAGCTGCGTGGGCCGGGCACATGCACGACATGGCAAACCCGGAACTTTCTTTGTCAAGCTGAATCCGGGCTTGGTGCATTGAGGGCATGCAGACAGTAACTTTTGAATCAAGTTATCCATCGCTTTTCGAATAAGCGCTTGTCGAGTCGGGTTTGAAAATGCCCTGAGATCGTTTTCGATCACAACCCAACCGCTCGCAGACCGAGATTGAGCCAATTGAAATGCGGCAGCCAAATGGGACGCATCACGAATGCCTTTTTGTCCCGCCGAATAATCCATCTCCTCAGGGCGAAGACTCAGGTAATGGCTAGGAAAATTTGCCTCATTTGCAAAGCTACTTAACTCGTCTAGGGTTTTGATGGCCCTTTGCAAACTCTGAGCGGGGCCATGCGCAAATCCCTGAACCTCAATGCCTAATTCTTGGTCAACCCACAAAACAACTTCGGAGTTCCAAGGCGTAAAACCAACGAATGGATCAGGGCCAAATGCGCCCTCGCTCGCGATCCCAATGGGCAAACCCGTCAGATTCATGCCCAGCCTCGCTTTTTCCCTGACCGCATCGAGTTGAGAGCCATGTCGAACAACCTCGTTGGTGAACGTCCCCAACTGGTCCGTGTCAAACGCATCCGTGTGAACCAAATGGCAACCTAGCCCGTGCAGCAAAGGGTCACGCATCAAGTGCTGTTTGCCATGTTGCGTTAAAAAGGCCACTTCACGGCCCTGATACGGACTCATTTCAGAGCGGGTCATGCACGCCTCACAGTAAAAATGTTTGTGCCAAGGATAAGTAGACTGGAATACCGAACAAAATATTCAGAGGAAAAGTCACACCAAGGCTCAGGCCAAAATACAGGGAAGGATTTGATTCAGGCAGCGCATAGCGCAAGACAGCCGGCACAGCAATGTAGGAGGCACTTGCCGCCAAAACCATCAACAAGGCGCCGTCCCCCACAGGAAGGCTCAGCAAGATGGCCAGCCCTAAGGCCAGTCCCGCATGGGTGATTGGGCCAAGCACTGCGTAGGCAATCAGCACGGGGGAATGGTCTCGCACCTTTGGAAAATTGCGCGCAGCCATCAGCCCCATGTCAAGCAAAAAAAACGACAGCATGCCTTTGAATAAATCGGCAGAAAAAGGTTGCATGGCGGCCTTGCCCGATTCACCCGTGAGTAAGCCCACCAGCATCGCCCCCAACAGCAACAATTGCGCGCCGTCGGTGAAGGACTCATGCAAGATCTTGCTCACCTTCATCCTCGGCGGCGCTGATCGCTCATGCACCTGCGCTGCATTTCCACCCAACGCGACCCTGACATTGCCCTTGGTTTGCCGCAACACATTGGCAAACACCACCGCCATGATGATGGCCGGAGACTCCATCAAAGCCATTGCTGCAGCCATATGACCGCCATAAGTCACGGATGAATTTTCTAAATACTGAACGGCCGTCACAAAAGTCACCGCACTCACCGACCCATACGTGGCAGCGACCGCAGCAGCATCAAACCCTGAAACGAAGCGGCTCAAAATCCAATACCCCATGAGTGGGATACAGATAGCCAAGGTCATGGCCGCCGCCAAACTGATGCCGACCTGGGGCGTCAGCCCAGAATGCGACAGCGCAAAGCCGCCCTTCAAACCCAGTGCCATCAACAGATACAAAGACAAAAAACGGGAAATAGCAGGCGGAATTTCCAAATTGGAACGGACTGCCCCAGCCAGGACACCCACAATGAAAAACAAAATGGCGGGGTCGAGAAGATTGTGCATGGTGGATTCCTTTGTTGAAATCTTAAAGTTCCCACACTATTTTGTAAAATTGATTCTTTAATATTTATATATAGGTTAAAGTCTATGCATTTAACATTTCGCCAACTGCGACTTTTTCAAGCCTTGTCCGATAAAGGCAGTGTCAGCGCAGCTGCTAGAGCCATGCACATCACACAACCCACGGCATCCATGCAGCTCAAAGAAATGAGCTTGGCCATTGGCTTACCGCTGTACGAGGTGATTGGCAAAAAGATTTATCTGACTGAGATCGGTCACTCGCTCGCAGCCACCGCTCGCGAGATGTGTCAAACCTGGGAGTCGTTTGAACAAGGGGTGCATGCCACCAAGGGCATCACGAAAGGCCAACTGAAAATTTCAGTGGTGAGCACGGCCAAATATTTCATGCCAAAACTGATTGGTTCTTTTTGCAAACGCCACCCGTCCATCGACGTCTCGCTAGAGATCTTGAACCGAGACGGCGTGCTAGAGCGTTTGCGCGACAACCGAGATGACCTCTACATCATGTCCTTGCCGCCCAGCGACCTTGCGCTAATCGATGAGATCGTGATGCCTAACCCGATCGTGATGATTGCCGCATCCAACGATCCACTGGTCAAGCAAGCCAACGTTTCGCTCAGCGATTTATCAAACTGCAGATTCATTCTGCGTGAAAAGGGGTCTGGCACCCGAATGGCTGGAGATGCGCACTTTGCCAAGACAAAATTTCGCCCCAACATTCGCTTGGAACTCGGCAGCAACGAGGCCATCAAAGAAGCTGTAGCAGGCGGCCTGGGCATTGGTGTGATCTCTCAACATGCCTTGCATGGACATCAAAAAGAGCACGGCGCCAGCGTCATTCAAGTCCCGGGATTTCCGCTTCAATCGTCGTGGCATTTGGTGCACCTTGCCGCCAAACATCTGTCTCCCGTTGCGCAAGCATTCAAACAGCACATCTTGATCAGCAAAAGACCAGGCCACTAAACTCACCCCATGAAATTGTTTGATGTGGTGATCGTGGGTGCCGGCGCTGCCGGTTTGTTTTGTGCAGGCGTGGCGGCGCAACAAGGCTTGCAAGTGCTGGTGCTGGATCACAGCGAGAAGGTGGCCGAGAAAATTCGCATCTCAGGCGGTGGGCGCAGCAACTTCACCAACCGTGAACTCGATGTGCGCGCCCCACACAAACATTTTTTAGGCGACAACCCACAGTTTTGCCGCAGCGCCCTGTCGCGCTACACACCGCAAGATTTTGTGGCGCTCATGCAAAAACACCAAATCCCGTTTCACGAAAAGCACAAAGGCCAACTGTTTTGTGACCGCTCGGCGGATGATCTGATCCAAATGTTGCTGAACGAATGCAACGGCTCAGCCTGTGGCGGCAGCGTGACCCGCTGGCAGCCTTGCAGTTTGAAGGCCATTCGCTTTTCTGATGCCGCGCCCGAGGCGCAACGCTATGAGGTCGACACCAGCCAAGGCTCGCTGCACACTGCGGCGGTGGTGGTCGCCACGGGCGGCTTGTCCATCCCCAAAATTGGCGCCACCGACATAGGCTATCGACTGGCCAAGCAGTTTGGCTTGCGCATAGTCGAGCCCCGACCGGGCCTGGTGCCGCTCACGTTTGACGAAACAGCTTGGGCACCCTACGCTGAGCTATCGGGTCTGTCTTTGCCCGTGCGGATCGAGACGGGCACCAAGAAAACCCTGCAAAGTTTTGACGAAGATTTGCTCTTCACGCACCGCGGCTTGTCGGGCCCAGGCGTGCTGCAAATTTCAAGCTATTGGCGCTCGGGCGCTGACTTGCGCATCAACCTCGCGCCCGAAGTCGATCTTCAAGAAGCGCTGTTGGTGGCCAAACAGCAATCTAAAAAGCGCATTGCCAATGAACTCAATACCTGGGTGCCTTCCCGCTTGGCCGAGACTTGGGCCAGCCAAGACCCCGCGTGGCAGCGCCCCGTGATCGAGGCCAGCGACAAAGCCCTCAAGCTCTTGGCCCAGCGCCTGAGCGCTTGGCCGCTCACCCCCACAGGCAGCGAGGGCTACAAAAAAGCCGAAGTCACCGTGGGCGGCGTAGACACGCGCGATTTGTCGCAACAAACCATGGAATCAAAGCAGCCGGGCTTGTATTTCATTGGTGAGGTGGTGGACATCACCGGCTGGCTAGGCGGCTACAACTTCCAGTGGGCCTGGGCCAGCGCCCATGCCTGCGCCAAGGCTTTGGGCGTTCGACTCAAGCCGTCGTTTTAATCGCTATAATCTTGTTCTTTGCTGGCAAACCCCCAACGGCCTGATCAACTTCATGTTGGGGAACACCGCAGGCAAGGCGCTTAGGCCCGATCTTCCTAGGCACCCTCTGACTGCAATTAATTGGAAATTTTGGTAATGACCACCATCCGTGTAAAAGAAAACGAACCGTTTGACGTCGCACTGCGTCGCTTCAAGCGCACCATTGAAAAATTGGGTCTGTTGACCGACTTGCGCGCGCGTGAGTTCTACGAGAAGCCCACCGCCGAACGTAAACGCAAAAAAGCAGCAGCCGTCAAACGCAACTACAAGCGCATCCGCAGCATGCAGTTGCCCAAGAAGCTGTACTGATCAGCCTCTGCCCCCAAAAGCTCGCGAGGGACGCCTCAGCGGGCTTTTTTTTCGAATCGTTTTTTTCAGCAGGAGCACGCCATGAGCCTCAAAGCACAAATCACCGAAGACATGAAAACCGCGATGCGCGCCAAAGACAGCGTGCGCCTTGGCACCATCCGCTTGTTGCAAGCCGCGATGAAGCAAAAAGAAGTGGACGAACGCGTGGAACTCGACGACGCCATGGTGATTGCCATCGTCGACAAACTCATCAAGCAACGCAAAGACTCAGTGACTGCTTATGTATCCGCGCAGCGACAAGACTTGGCTGACATCGAAAGCAACGAAATGAAAGTGCTCGAGGTGTATTTGCCTCAGCGCTTGAGCGCCGACGAAATCACCGCCGCCGTGAAAGCCATCGTGGCTGAAGTGGGCGCCACGGGTGCGGGTGACATGGGCAAAGTGATGGGTGCTGTGAAGGCGCAGTTGGCGGGCAAGGCGGATATGGCACTGGTGTCTGCTGCTGTCAAGGCGGCGTTGGCGGGTTGATACTTCGTTGAGGGGCATGACTCCCCTTCTTTGACTGTTGACGGGGCTAGGCCCCGCAAGCCTAGGCTCCTCTTCGCTGCGCTCAGAATGTCGCTACGGATTGCGGAGCCTAGCCCCGTCAACAGCATTTCTGTGTGCGAGCTTCTTCTGGCCAGCAAAGCAGGTTCAAACCAGCCGCTTTGAGCTCAGCGATAAAGCCCTCTTGTAGAGTGCCCGAAGCGAATGCGGTGTTGCCTAGCTGCCCGTAGCGACATTCTGAGCGCAGCGAAGAGGAGCCTAGGGCAGTTAGGCAACACCGCATTCGCGGCTCCCGCGAACTACAAAACTACAAAACTACAAAACTACAAAACTACAAAACTACAAAACCAAAACGCAGCGACCAAAGAAGATCAGCTACCCGCCACCTTCATGCGATTGATCAACACAGAGCCAATCGCCTTAGCCCCCATCGTGAAAGTATCCGCACCAATGGCCTCAATGCCTTGGAACATGTCTTTCATATTGCCCGCAATGGTGATCTCTTGAACCGGATAGGCAATGCGCCCGTTTTCCACCCAAAAGCCACTGGCACCGCGTGAATAGTCACCCGTCACGTAATTCACGCCTTGGCCCATCAACTCGATCACAAACAAACCAGTCCCTAGTTTTTGCAGCATCGCGTCGAGGTCGTCTGCGCTTTGGGTCAGGCGTGAGGTCATGGCCAAGTTGTGCGAGCCGCCCGAGTTGCCCGTGGTGGGCATGCCCAGTTTGCGGCCGGTGTAGCTGCTCAGGAAATAGCCTTCCACACGGCCAGCCTCCACCACGCGGCGAGCGCGCGTGGTCACGCCTTCGTCGTCAAATGGCGAGCTGCCTTTGCCGCGCATGACAAATGGGTCTTCTGAAATGTCAATGTGCTTGGGAAACACGGTGGTACCCAGCGAATCAAGCAAAAACGTACTCTTTCGGTAAAGAGCACCCCCACTCACGGCTTGCACAAAACTACCCAACAAGCCTGCGGCCACAGGCGCTTCAAAGAGCACAGGACATTGCACCGTGGCAATCTTGCGCGACTTCAAACGACTCAACGCCCGCTCGGCCGCATAACGCCCGACAGACTCGGGGGATGCCAATTCATGGGCATCACGCATGGAGCTGTACCAAGCGTCGCGCTGCATCCCGTCACCCTTGCCCGCAATAGGTGCCACCGAAATGGTGTGACGCGAACTTGCATAGCCTCCCCGAAACCCGTGGGTGTGCGCACTGAAAAAATGGCTTTGCTGCGCCGACACTGCAGCGCCTTCGCTGTTGGTGATGCGCTTGTCGGTTTGCATAGCCGCCGCCTCACAACGCAAGGCAATCGTGGCTGCGTCGGCACTGGTGATGGGCCAAGGGTGAAACAAATCCAAATCGGGGTGGTGCTGGGCAATGTCTTTCTCGTCGGGCAAGCCCGCCACGGGGTCTTCGGCGGTGAAGCGGGCAATATCAAAAGCCGCTTGCACAGTGCGCTCAATGGCGTCTTGCGAGAAGTCCGACGTGCTGGCGTTGCCACGGCGATGGCCGACATACACCGTCACCCCCAGTGATTTGTCGCGGTTGCGCTCCACATTTTCTAACTCGCCTTTGCGCACCGACACGCTCAAGCCGCAGCCCTCGGAGGCATCAGCCCCTGCATCAGTGGCGCCCAGCTTTTTGGCGTGCAGCAACGCGGCATCCACGAGCGAAGCAAAGTGTTCGCGGCTGTAGCTGAAACCTTGGGCAGGTTGGTGGGGTGGCGCTTGGGTTTTGGAGGCTTTGGTCATATCGGCGGCTATGATACTTGTCATGGCGCTCGCTCTTTGTTTTGAAGGGCAAGCGACCGATTAAAAGTTCCCTATTTATGTCACGTAAACCCAAAAAAGGTTACTTTGTCCGCGGCCAATTTGTGGCCGAAGGCAGCGAACTCGACCTTGAGCTCAAAGCTGAACTCAAAGGCACAGACGGCTTGAGCCGCACCGACCGCAAAAAAGACAGCGATGACCGCCAAGACTTGGGCGTGGAGCTGCTCAACTTGCGCACCGAGCTTATGGTGCGGTTGAACACCCAAGGCCACATCACCGACCAACTGCGTGAAGCCTTGGCCGAAGCCCGGCGCATCACCAACTTTGAAGGCAAACGCCGACAAATGCAGTATGTGGGCAAGCTCATGCGCAAACTCAGCGAAGCGTCACTTGAAGCCGTCAAAGACGCGCTGAATGAGCAGCGCATGGGCAGCACCAAAGACACCTTGGCCCTGCACTTGGCTGAAAGCTGGCGCGACCGACTGCTAGATGACGACGCGGCCTTGCAAGACTGGATCAACGACCACCCCAGCACCGACAGCCAGCAGTTGCGTGCCTTGGTGCGTCAAGCCCGCAAGGACGACGCCACCACCAAGGCCGACATTGCCAAGGGTCTGTTGCCGCGCCAAAGTCGCTCTTACCGCGAGATTTTTCAGCTCATCAAAGAGCAGATGAACTTGGCAGACGATGCGATGCACACGCCTGAAGAAGACCAAGAAATCTACAAGCCTTAGCTCAAGATCAAGACATGACAGATCACCCTATGCCCACTCCCGATGCCCGTTGCGACACCATCAAGGTCGGCATCGTGTCCGTCAGCGACCGTGCCTCCAGCGGCACCTATGAAGACAAAGGCTTACCCGCCCTGCGCGATTGGTTGGGCCATGCTTTGTACAACCCGATTGACTATGTTGAACGCCTCATTCCTGACGAGCAAGCCACCATCAGCCAAACGCTGATGGAGTTGGTCGACGCAGGCTGCGCTTTGGTGTTGACCACGGGTGGCACAGGCCCCGCCAAGCGCGATGTGACGCCCGAGGCCACCTTGGCCGTGGCGCACAAAGAAATGCCCGGCTTTGGCGAGCAAATGCGCCAAGTGAGTTTGAAGTTTGTCCCCACCGCTATCTTGTCACGCCAAGTGGCGGTGATTCGTGACGCGTGCCTGATCATCAATTTGCCGGGCCAACCCAAATCCATTCAAGAAACCTTGGGGGGCTTGAAAGACGCACAGGGCCAGCAACTGGTTGACGGCATATTTGCAGCGGTGCCCTACTGCATCGACTTGATCGGTGGCCCCTACATGGAAACGCGCGATGCGTTTTGCAAAGGTTGGCGGCCTAAAACCGCCGTGAAATCCAAACGAATTTAACGGGCCGCGGGTATTTTTTGCACCACAGGCTCTAGGCCTGACATGTCAAAGTAAATGCCCTCAAAAAATAGCTTGAAAGTGGGTAAATTGTTGCCCACCGCCTTGCGGCTTGGCATGTGGTGAAGCACATCAAATACGTAATGGTTGAGCGTGCTCACAAACTTGTCAAAGTGTGGCATGTCCACCTCAAACAATGGTTTGAGCCAGATGTTCCACTGCCCCACCATCGCTGGATCTTCGCTGACGATCACCTCACACACCATGTCTTTGATCATCAAGCCGTATTGTTCAAGGTCAAAAGTGAACTGGCCTTCAAAATCGCCGACGGCGTTCAAAGTGGCCCAGATACGTTTGGGATAGACATTTAAAAAACGCATGCTCAATCCAACAATTGGTTGATACGCGCCGCCTCAAAATGCGCTCGACGAGCGGCATCGTTGGGCACGCAATCGGGTGTGACTTGGCCTGAAGAAAGTTCCTCAATGGCTTTCCAAAGCAACGCAATTTGGTGTTCTTGTGAGGATGCGTGGTCAATCAAACCCCGCATGGCTTGGCTCACAGGATCATCGTTTTGCGTCACGCCGTAGGCTGAAAAGCCCATCTTAGAAGCGGCCTCTTCACGCGCCACTTCGGTCTGCGCCTGAATAATGCGTGCGGGGTTGCCCACCGCGGTAGCGCCTGCTGGCACGGGTTTGGTTACCACGGCGTTGCTGCCCACTTTGGCGCCGTCACCCACGGTGAAGCCCCCCAACACTTTGGCGCCAGCGCCGATGACCACGTCTTTGCCCAGTGTGGGGTGGCGCTTCTGGCCTTTGTACAACGAGGTACCGCCCAAGGTCACGCCTTGATAAATCGTGCAACCATCGCCAATTTCGGCGGTCTCGCCCACCACCACACCCATCGCATGATCAAAAAAAACGCGATCGCCAATCTTGGCGGCAGGATGAATTTCGATGCCGGTCAACCAGCGCGACAGGTGTGAAATGAAACGGCCCACCCACTTGAAACCAAGATTCCAACTGCCGTGAGCCAGCCGGTGCAGCAGCACCGCATGCAAGCCGGGATAGCAGGTCAGCACTTCCCAGCGGCTTCGCGCAGCAGGGTCGCGGTCCAAAATGCATTGAAGGTCAGAATGAAGGCGTGAAAACATCATGGCGTCATTATCCTTGCCCGTCAGCACCCGTGTTGGTTGATTGCGACATGGCCTTGGCAATGCCCCGCAAGATATGAATTTCTTCTTGCGTCAGCTGTGCGCGGTTGAACAACTGGTTCAGGCGAGGCATCAGCTTTTTAGGCGCTTCGGGGTCTAAAAACCCGATGCGGATCAGCGACTGCTGCCAGTGGTCAAGTAAGCCCGCGATTTGTTGGGCATCGGCCAACGGTGATGGTGATGGCGGCAACACCGACGCCATCCCAGTGTTGTGCGCCAAGCTGGCAACCCCCCCCAGGGCTTGACGCCAGTCATATGCCAACACCTGCACCGCAGCGCCTAGGTTGAGCGACCCAAAATGCGGGTCCGTCGGAATATTCAGACAGGTGTGGCAGCGGTACACGTCCTCGTTGCGCATGCCAAAGCGTTCAGAGCCAAATAAAAAACCCACGCCAAAGTCAGCGTTTTGGCCGTGCGCAGCAGCCAAGGCGGCAAAGTGCGGTCGCGGCGCTTGGGTGGGCGGACCAAAGTCGCGCGGCGTCATGGCGGTGGCGCATAGATGGTGCAGACCGTCAACGGCCTCATCCAAGGAGGCCACCACGCGCGCGTTGGCCAGCACGTCGAGCGCACCGCTGGCGCGCTGAATGGTCTCTTCGCGACGCAACACGTTGTCCCAGCGAGGCGCCACCAACACCAAATCCGTGAACCCCATCACCTTCATGGCCCGGGCTGTTGATCCCACATTGCCGGCGTGGCTGGTGTTGATAAGAATGAAGCGGGTTTTCATGGGTGTTGTGTCGGTCTTAGCGCGTAAAATCTAGACTATTGTCGCCGCCCGCATCGCCGGGCGTTTCTTTTCGGCCCTCAAGGCCAGCTCTTCATACAATCTATGTTGTCCTCTTCTTCTATCCACCCCATGCTCAACGTGGCCGTCAAGGCCGCACGTGCCGCCGGCGCCATCATCAACCGCGCCGCGCTCGACGTGGAAGCGGTGCGTATTTCACAGAAGCAAGTGAACGACTTTGTGACCGAAGTAGACCAAAACAGCGAACGCATCATCATCGAAACCCTGCTCACCGCCTACCCCGACCACGGCATCTTGGCCGAAGAGTCTGGCACCACGCACGGCAATGCAGGCGCTGACCACATCTGGATCATCGACCCGCTCGATGGCACGACCAACTTCATTCATGGCTTTCCTTTTTATTGCGTGAGCATTGCCTGCCAAGTGCAAGGCCGCTTAGAGCAAGCCGTGATTTACGACCCTGTGCGCAACGACTTGTTCACCGCCACCAAAGGCCGTGGCGCCTACATGAACGACCGCCGACTGCGCGTGAGCAAGCGCACCCGACTAGAAGAATGTTTGCTGGCCACAGGCTTTCCGTTTCGTCCTGGGGATGACTTCAACAAATACCTCAGTCTGATGGGCGATATCATGCAGCGCACTGCCGGGCTGCGCCGCCCAGGCGCAGCCGCGCTTGACTTGGCTTACGTGGCAGCAGGCTTCAGCGATGGTTTCTTTGAGCTGGGCTTGAAGCCTTGGGACATGGCCGCAGGTGCCTTGCTGATCACCGAAGCCGGTGGCTTGGTGAGTAACTTGACAGGCGAGGGCCCTTTTCTTGAGCACGAAGAATGCTTGGCTGCACCTCCCCGCATTTATGCGCAGTTGGTGCCGATCACGCAAAAATATTCCAAATTTGCCAGCGCTGAGGACAAGCGTGTTGCCAGCACAGCAGCCAAAACCCTGAGCCTCTCCCGCCAAGCGCCAGACGCGCCGCTGTAAAACATTCAACACAATCTGGCAGGCACAGAGATGCGTGATTTGTCTGGGCACACCCCCATGATGCAGCAGTACTTGGGGCTCAAAGCCGAACACCCCGAGACGCTGTTGTTCTACCGCATGGGCGACTTTTACGAGTTGTTCTTTGCCGATGCCGAAAAGGTCTCGCGCCTGCTCGACATCACGCTCACCCAGCGCGGCCAGTCCAACGGCGAGCCTGTGGTGATGGCAGGTGTGCCCTTTCACTCACTCGAAACCTACCTATCCCGCCTCATCAAGCTGGGCGAATCGGTGGCAATTTGCGAGCAAGTGGGCGATGTGGGCGCCAGCAAAGGTCCGGTCGAGCGCAAAGTGGTGCGCGTGGTCACGCCTGGCACGCTGACCGACAGTGCGCTCTTGAGTGACAAAACCGAGGCCTATGTGCTGGCCATTCACCAAAGCGACCGCGCTACCTGTGGCTTGGCCTGGCTCAGCGTCACGCAAGGCTTGGTGCATCTGGCCGAATGCGACACAGCCGATCTGCCCAACTGGATGGCCCGCGTGGCGCCTAGCGAAATCATCTACAGCGCCGAAGTCAGTCCTGCATTTGAGCAACAGCTCAAAAGCTTTTGCAGCCACCTCGGGCTTCCCGTCCAAGTGCGCCCTGCATTTCAGTTTGATGCCGCTTTGGGTGGCCGCAAACTGCTGGCGCATTTGCAAGCTGCGTCACTCCATGCGTGGAACGCACAAGACGTGGTGCAAGCGCACGCTGCGGCCTCTGCACTCCTGTCCTACGCCGAGCACACCCAAGGCCGCGCACTGAGCCATGTGCATGGCTTGTACGTGGCACGCAGTGATGCGCTGATGGACCTGCCGCTCACCACCCGTCGCAATCTAGAGCTGACCCAAACCCTGCGCGGCGAAGACTCGCCCACCTTGTTCTCGTTGCTCGACACCTGCATGACGGGCATGGGCAGCCGACAACTCAAAAACTGGCTGCTCTCGCCTGAGCGCGACCGCACCCCAGCCTTGCAGCGCTTGGCCGCCATTGAAGCGCTGCAGGACAACCGCACGCAAAGCTACAAGCTGCTGCGCGACGCCCTCAAAGGCGCGGGCGATGTGCAACGCATCAGCGCCCGCGTGTCGCTGCGCCAAGTGCGTCCGCGTGAATTGGTGTCGCTCGGCCAAGCGCTGCAAAAGGCGATGCGTATTCAGCCGCTCATCCCCATCTTCTCGGCATCAGCAAAGAGAGAGACAGAGCGCTCTGCGGAGGAAAAGGAGGAGCTGGCGAAGCCAGCGGGGGACACGCAGCAGAGTGCTCTGTCTCCCTCTTTGCTGGTGCAGATCGCCCAACATATGTGCGTGCCGCCCGAATGCGGTGCATTGCTTGAGCGTGCTTTGCTGCCCGAGCCCGCCGCCTTGGTGCGTGATGGGGGCGTCATCGGCGACGCCTACGACGCCGACCTCGACGAGCTACGCGCCATCCAAAACAACTGCGACGGCTTCTTGCTTGAACTCGAAGCCCGCGAACGCGCACGCACGGGCATTGCCAATTTGCGCGTGCAGTTCAACAAGGTGCATGGCTTCTACATCGAGGTCACGCAAGGCCAGATTGACAAAGTACCCGCCGACTACACGCGCCGCCAAACTTTAAAAAATGCCGAGCGTTTCATCACGCCCGAGCTGAAAACCTTTGAAGACAAAGCCCTCAGCGCGCAAGAGCGCGCCTTGGCACGTGAGAAGTTTTTGTTTGAACAACTGCTAGACACCTTGCAGCCATTCGTGCCTGCCCTCACCCGCTTGGCGCAAGCCGTGGCCCAGCTCGACGCCTTGTGCGCCTTGGCTGAGCGTTCGCTCACCCTGGGCTGGTGCGCACCTGAGTTTGTCAAAACACCATGCATTGAAATCACGCAAGGTCGCCACCCCGTGGTGCAAGCTCGCTTGGCCGAAACGCATGGCGTGGTGGCGAGCGGCGCAGCCAAAACCTTCATTGCCAACGACACGCGGCTGGGCCACCTGCACCGCATGCTAGTCATCACGGGCCCCAACATGGGCGGTAAATCCACCTACATGCGTCAAGTGGCCCTCATCGTGCTGCTGGCCAGCGTGGGCAGCCATGTACCCGCCACCGCGTGTCGATTGGGTCCGATTGACGCCATCCACACCCGCATTGGCGCGGCCGACGATTTGGCCAACGCCCAATCCACCTTCATGCTGGAGATGACCGAGGCCGCGCAAATCTTGCACGCCGCCACGCCGCACAGCTTGGTGTTGATGGACGAGATTGGGCGCGGCACCTCCACCTTCGACGGCTTGGCCTTGGCCAGCGGCATTGCCACGCACTTACACGACAAGACCCAAGCCTTCACCTTGTTTGCCACGCACTACTTTGAACTCACCGACTTCCCCGCCAAGCATCGCGCGGCGGTGAATGTGCATGTGAGTGCGGCCGAATCGGGCGCGAGCATTGTGTTCTTGCACGAAATTCAACCCGGCCCTGCGAGCCGCAGCTACGGGATTCAAGTGGCCCGCTTGGCTGGCATGCCTGGTGCGGTCCTCAGTCACGCCCGCCATGCCTTGGCCTCGCTTGAAGCAGGCGCTGACGCATCCAAGGCGCAAGTCGATCTGTTCGCGCCGCCGCCCCTGCAAGACGACACGGGCCCGAGCCCGCTACAAGCCAAGCTGGCCGAAATCGACCCCGACAAACTCAGTCCTCGCGATGCCTTGGACGCGCTGTATCAATTGAAAAAACTTTTATGACCTATTGCGTTGACAACAAACTCATCCGATCAACATGACTCAACCGCTCCTTGTTTTTTCGCACGGCAACAGCTTTCCCGCTTGCACCTACCGCGTCATGTTGGACGCCGTTCGTGCGCGCGGCTTTCGTGTAGAGGCCGTCGACAAATTTGGCCATGACCCGCGCTACCCCGTGACCGACAACTGGCCACACTTGGTGCAGCAACTGAGCGACTTTGCAGCGCCTTTGGCGGCGCAAAACGGCCCCGTGTTTTTGGTAGGCCATTCCTTGGGCGGCATCCTCAGCATGATGGTGGCAGCCAAGCACCCCGAGCTGGTGAGTGGCGTGGTGCTGTTGGATGCGCCCATGCTAGGCGGCTGGAAAGCGAGACTGCTGCAGGTTGGCAAGCGCGTGCCGGGGGCACAAGCCTTTTCGCCCGCCGCCATCAGTCGCAAACGCCGCACCACTTGGGCCAACGAAGCTGAGGTGCTGGCGCACTTCCAAAGCAAAAAACTGTTCGCAAAATGGCATCCACAAGTGCTGCAAGACTACGTGCAACATGGCACACACGACGAACCAACCGAGCAGGGCACACGCCGTGTGTTGAGCTTTGACCGCGACGTGGAAAGCGCCATTTACAACGGTCTGCCTGACCACTTGGAAACCTACTTCAAACGCCACCCGCTCACATGCAAAGCCGCCCTGATAGGTGGTTTGCAATCGCGTGAACTCAAACAAGTCGGCTTAGATTTCAGCCGCCGTGTGACGCAGGGCCGCGTGATGAAGATAGATGGCACGCATCTGTTTCCGATGGAGCATCCCTTGGTGGCGGCAGCGGCTGTCGAAACCGCGCTGCTGAATTTGATGGGCTAAAAACGCTAAGCAGCCCACGTCACCGTGCCAGTCCAAGCCGTGACCAACACCACCACGCCAAACACAATGCGGTACCAAGCAAACGGCACAAAGCTGTGCGTGGCGATGTAGCGCAGCAACCAACGCACACAAACCCACGCGCTGATAAACGAAAACACCAAACCCACGGCAAACACGGGCGCATCAGCCAAGCTGAGCAGCTCGCGCTCTTTGTAGAGGCTGTAAGCCCCTGCGCCAATGAGCGTAGGGATGGCCAAGTAAAACGAAAAGTCGGTGGCCGCTTTGCGCGACAAGCCCAGCAACATGCCACCAATGATGGTGGCACCGCTGCGGCTGGTGCCAGGAATCATGGCGAGGCATTGCACCAAACCCACCTTCAACGCGTCGATAGGCGACATGGCCTCCACCGATTCAATGCGCGCAGGCACAACAGCAGCCTCTTCGTGGCCCTCAGGCTTGGCACGGCCCCAGCCTTCGGCCCACAAAATGATGAAGCCACCGATGATGAAAGTGCTGGCCACCACCGTGGGCGTGAACAAGTGCGCTTTGATGAACTTGCCAAACAACAAGCCCAACACCACGGCAGGCACAAAGGCAATCAACACATTCAAAGCAAAGTGACGCGCCTCGACTTGCGTGGGCAAAGCCACCACGGTGCTGGAAATCTTTTGCCAGTAAACAATGATCACGGCAAAGATCGCGCCCGTCTGAATGGCGATGTCAAACACCTTGGCCTTCTCGTCATCTAGCCCCAACAACGCGCCAGCCAAGATCAGGTGGCCGGTGGATGAAATAGGCAAAAACTCGGTCAACCCCTCCACCACACCCATGACGGCGGCTTTGAGCAACAAAACGATATCCATACAACTCCCTTTAACTCGTCCAATTATCTAGGGTATGCCCGCCTAAAATCACAGCATGACGAAACCCGCTACCCCCGCGACAGAACAAGACCACAAGCCCAGCAACTTTTTGCGCCAAATCATCGAAAACGATTTGGTCCAAGGCACCTATGCCAGCCGCCGCTGGGCAGGCAGCCCTGGGGACGCAGCGCATCACGCGGCAGGCGAGCCAGACCCCGCCAAAATTCGCACACGCTTTCCGCCCGAGCCCAACGGCTACTTGCATGTGGGCCACGCCAAAAGCATTTGCATCAACTTCGGGTTGGCACGCGACTATGGTGGCGTGTGCCACCTGCGCTTTGACGACACCAACCCCGAAAAAGAAGACACCGAATACGTCGACAGCATCATCGATGCGGTGAAGTGGTTGGGTTTCGACTGGAACGGCTCAGCAGATGCCGCCCCCTACCAAGCCAGTGACTACTTCGACTTCATGTACCGCGCCGCCGAAGCTTTGATTGAAGCCGGTCACGCCTATGTAGACGAACAAACGCCAGAGGACATGCGCGCCAACCGAGGCGACTTTGGCAAACCCGGCGTGGACAGCCCTTTTCGCAGCCGCACCGTGGCAGAGAATCTGGCTCGTTTCAGAGACATGAAGGGCGGCAAGCTGGACGATGGTGCGGCTGTGCTGCGTGCCAAGATCGACATGGCCTCGCCCAACATCAACCTGCGCGACCCAGCGATTTACCGCATCCGCCGCGCCACACACCACCGCACGGGCGACACCTGGTGCATCTACCCGATGTACACCTTTGCGCACCCCATCGAAGACGCGCTGGAGCACATCACCCACAGCATTTGCACGCTAGAGTTCGAAGACCAACGCCCGTTCTACGACTGGCTGATGGCGCGTCTGTGCGAATCAGGTTTACTCGCTGCACCCAGTCCGAAGCAATACGAGTTCTCGCGCTTGAACCTCACCTACGTCATCACCAGCAAACGCAAACTCGCGCAACTGGTGAATGAGGGCAAAGTCAGCGGCTGGGACGACCCCCGCTTGCCCACCATCGTGGGCCTGCGTCGCCGTGGCTACACGCCCGAAAGCCTGCGCCTATTTGCTGAGCGCATTGGCGTGACCAAGAGCGACAGCTGGATTGACTACGCCACGCTGGAAGGTTGCCTGCGCGAAACCCTTGAAAACACCGCGCACCGCGCCATGGCTGTGCTGGACCCCGTCAAACTCGTGCTCACCAACTGGGACGACGTGATGGGCGCGGGCCACCTAGAGCCCTGCTCACAACCTGCGCTGCCTCACGCAGACGAAGGCGCTGAAGTACCCACACGCCATTTCAAAATCGGCAAAGAAGTGTGGATCGAGCGTGACGACTTTTCAGAGGAGCCGCCCAAAGGCTACAAACGCCTTTATCCGCCCCGGCCAGGCGCGGATGGCCAAATGCTTCCCGGCAACAAGGTTCGCCTCAAAGGCGGCTACGTGATCGAGTGCACGGGCTGCAGCAAAGACGAGGCTGGCAACATCACCGAGGTGCTTGCGACCGTCATCCCCGACACCAAGAGCGGCACCCCCGGCAGCGCCACCGTCAAGGCCAGCGCCGCCATCACCTGGGTGGGCGTACACGACGGCTTGCAGGCCGAAGTGCGCTTGTATGACCGCTTGTTCACCGACGCGCAACCCGATGCGGGCGGCAAAGACTTCCTCGCCGCCCTCAACCCCGACAGCCTGAAGGTGGTGACCGCGTATGTAGAGCCATCATTGGCCCACGTGCCCGCCAGCGCGCACTTTCAGTTTGAGCGCCACGGCTACTTTGTGACCGACCGCGTGGACCATGCGGGGGATCGGTTGGTGTTCAACAAGATCACGGGGCTCAAAGACACTTGGGCGAAATAAAGGACGCGCATGACGATCACCCATCTTTCTCAACTGCGCAAGCTCTACAGCGGCGCCAGCGAACGTGCTGTGAAAAAAGAAATACCTGCATTGGATGTGCACGCCATTCAATTCATTCGCCTGTCGCCCTTTGTGGTGATAGCCAGTGGTGACGCCCAGGGACAGCAGGACTCATCGCCCAGAGGGGGTGACCCTGGTTTCGTCAAAGTTCTTGATGCACAAACGCTTTTGATCCCTGACGCGCCCGGCAACAACCGACTCGACACCTTAGAAAACATTGTGGCCAATGGGCATTTGGGTCTGCTATTTTTAGTGCCCGGATTTGACGAAACCTTGCGAATCAATGGCCGTGCCGTGCTGTCCACTGCCCCAGAAGATTTAGCCTTTTGCGCAGATGAAAGACGCACACCTGTTGTAGCAATTCGCGTCAGCGTGGACTCGGTCTATCTTCATTGCGCCAAAGCTTTGATGCGCTCAAAACTCTGGGACACCGAGCAACGTGTCGAGAGAAGTCAAATGCCCACGATGGGTGAAATGTTGCGCGACCAAGTGCGCCAATTCAAAAACGAAGACATCGATGTGGAGTCACAAGCCCACATGTTGGCACGTTATCGGCAAGCGCTATAAAACCTCAAGTTGTGCCGTTGCTTCTATTCATGAAGCTGTGAACCACACCTCGGGTATCCCGCCAAGTCTTACTTCTTCTCCACCGGATTCGCCGTCAACAAATTAGCCGAATAAGCCCGCATAAACTCCCGCGCTTTCTCGGGCCGCGTGTGGAGCCATGCGTCATAGGCGCCTTCGCCTAGGATGACGGGCATGCGTTTTTCGTTGCCGTTTTGTTGGTAGCGGTGCAGCAAGGCGTGGCTGTTGGCATTCACCGTCAGCAGCGTGAAGCTGATGATGTCTGTGCCGTCTTTGGTCCAACGCTCCCACATGCCCGCCACGCCCATGGGCTTGCCGTCCACACGGGTGATGCGCGTGGGCACGGCTTTGCCGCTGCGCCAGTCGTCCTCAAAAAACGCCATCATGGGCACGATGCAGCGCTGACCTGCCAGCCATGCATCGCGAAAGTTGTTGGAGGTGGTGACGGTTTCTGAGCGGGCATTGACCATTTTGGTGGAGCGCAGTTTGGCGTCAGATGCTGACTTGACCCATTGCGGCACAAAGCCAAACTGGCCAACTCCTAATTCACGCACCGGCGCGATCAGTCCCTTTTCGTCCAGCGCGGCGTCAGCCGCTGCACCTTCAGACACAGGCGCATGGCGCACAAACACGCCCAGCTTACGCGGCCACAGGTCGCGCTCAATGGCAATTTCGGGGGCTGCCACATCAAAGGCATCGGTATACATCGCGGCGTTTTGCACGCTTTCAAAATGGGCAGTCATGCGGGCATGGTAGCCGTGTGCACCCGAGCCCTGCCACGCGCCTGATACGCTCTAGGCTTCGTTCGCTTTTCACATGACATGCTGATTCGTTTCAACAAACCCTACGGCGTGCTCAGCCAGTTCACCCCCGAGGGGAAATGGCGCGGTCTGAAAGATTTCATCGCCCTGCCCGACGTGTATGTAGCAGGCCGCTTAGACGCCGACAGCGAAGGCTTGCTGCTGCTCACTGACGATGGCCAGCTTCAAGCCCGCATTGCCGACCCGCGCTTCAAGATGGAGAAAACCTACCTCGCGCAAGTTGAAGGCATGGCAGGTGAGGCAGCACTGCAAGCCCTTTGCAACGGCGTGATGCTCAAGGACGGCATGACCCTGCCCGCACATGCGCGTAGCGTTGATGCACCCGCTGACCTGTGGGCACGCGACCCGCCCATTCGCTTGCGGCAAACCCTGCCCACCTCATGGATAGAGCTGACCATCCGCGAAGGCCGCAACCGCCAAGTGCGCCGCATGACGGCTGCGGTGGGTCTGCCCACGCTGCGCCTGATACGCACCCACATCGGTCCCTACGAGGTTCAGGACTTGCCTTTAGGAACGTGGCAAGAGACTGAATTACCATTCCCCCATCTCGCGTCGAGATAACAACCAAGAAGGTGATATGGCCAAAGGCGAACAACACAGCAAAAAAATGACCAAGAAGCCTAAAAAGGACACGTCACCGCCCAAGACTTCGGTCTCGGACCGCCCCAACCCGCCCACGACTTATGTCGCACCGCGCGGCAAAATCAAACCCAAGTAATGCCTGTTGCCGCGCTCGCCGAACTTCGCTCTGCCCTTGCCGATTTGCGCAGCAAGGCGATGACGGACCGAGCGTTTATTCAAAAAGCTCGCGCCCAAGAGGCTTTGTTCAAAGCCCTGCCGCCAAAGTTTGAAGTGGTGTGGCTTGACTTGGTGGATCGGCTCGAATCCAGCGCTTTGTTTAGTGAAGAAAGCTGCTCATTCAGTCAAACCGATCTGTTAGACAACCTTGCACGGGTGTTGGACAAAGCCCAAGCGACTCTGGCCGCCTCGAACTAACTGCTTCATCGTCACTGCTTCATCGTCACCGCCTCATCATGACTGCCCCAGCGAATTTTCAAATCTTCACTGCCAAGATTAGCCCCTCAGGCCTGCAATTCGATGTAGAAGGTGACCTGACCTTGCTGGAAGCGGCCGAGTTGTCCCGCATCGAGCTGCCCAGCTCCTGCCGCAATGGCACCTGTCGCACCTGTGTGTGCCGCCTGGTCAGTGGCGAGGTGACTTACGCCATTGAGTGGCCCGGGCTGAGTGCACAAGAAAAAGCCGAAGGCTATGTGCTGCCCTGTGTGGCGCGCCCCACCACCGATGTGGTGCTGGAGCAACCCCAGGCGCGCGCGACCTAAAACCGATTGAAGCTCCTCACTGATGCATCCGATTTACGAAGACGAACACCTGCTGGTGTTTGAAAAACCCAGTGGCCTGCTGTCAGTGCCAGGCCGTGGGCCAGAGAAGCAAGACTGCTTGTCTAAGCGTGTGCAAGACATCTACACCGATGCGCTGGTGGTGCACCGCCTCGACCAAGACACCTCGGGCCTCATCGTGATGGCGCGTGGCATTGAAGCGCAGCGTCGCATCAGCCGATTGTTTGAAACACGGCAGGTGTCCAAGCGCTACATGGCCGTCGTGGCCGGCAACCCGCTGCTGACACAAACGCAGGTACCCACCAACGAAGAGGGCTGGCGTGCCATTGAAGGCCACATCCTGCTTGATTGGGAGCGCCGTCCTATTCACATCATTCATCCCGACGGCAAGCCCAGTCTCAGCTTGTGGCGCATGGTGCAAGCGAGCGACACTGCCAGCTTGATTGAGTTAGAGCCCTTCACCGGCCGCACACATCAGCTGCGCGTGCACATGCAAAGCGTGGGACACCCTATGTTGGGCGACTCCTTGTATGCGCCAGCCCACATCTTGGCGCTCGCACCGCGCCTAATGTTGCATGCCCAAGACATTGGGTTTGCCCACCCTTTCACTGAACAAGCGCTGTTTTTTTCAGCACCAGTGACATGGTCTGCGGCAAACCCCTATGTTTGAGAGAAACTTACGTAAGACACCTGTAGTCCAAGCGGTGCAAACTGATTGGGTTTAATTTTTTATCACTGGAGACTGATATGCGTGAAGTAGTTGTGGTCAGCGGAGTGCGTACCGCCATCGGTACCTATGGCGGCAGCCTCAAAGACGTGCCCCCCACCGAGCTGGCGGCTCAAGTGGTGCGCGAATCCTTGGCTCGTGCGCACGTGGAAGGCAAAGATGTCGGCCATGTGGTGTTTGGCCATGTGGTGAATACCGAGCCCAAGGACATGTATTTGTCACGGGTCGCCGCCATCAACGGCGGTTGTGCCGAAAGCACACCCGCTTTCAATGTGAACCGTTTGTGCGGTTCTGGTCTGCAAGCCATCGTGAGCGCCAGCCAAGCCATCCTGCTGGGTGACTGCGACATCGCGATTGGTGGCGGCGCAGAAAACATGAGCCGTGGCCCTTATGCATCGTTGAGCGCCCGTTGGGGCGCACGGATGGGCGACTCCAAAATGGTCGACATGGTGGTGGGCGCTTTGCACGACCCTTTCCAAAACATCCACATGGGCGTGACCGCTGAAAACGTGGCCGCCAAATTTGGTATCACCCGCGAGATGCAAGACGCAGCAGCGGTACAGAGCCACAACCGCGCCCAACGTGCCACCGAAGCGGGCTACTTCAAAGACCAAATCGTGCCGGTCATGCTCAAGAGCAAAAAAGGCGATGTGGCTTATGCGACCGACGAGCACTTTCGCCCCGACTGCAAGCTCGAAGACATGAGCAAATTAAAACCCGTCTTCATCAAAGAAAACGGCACGGTCACGGCGGGCAACGCATCGGGCATCAACGATGCGGCAGCGGCTGTGGTGTTGATGGAAGCCAAAACGGCACAAGCACGCGGCGCAAAGCCATTGGCACGTTTGGTCTCTTATGCCCACACCGGCCTCGACCCCAAAATCATGGGCATGGGCCCTGTGTCGGCGTCTCGCCTCGCTTTGCAAAAAGCAGGCCTCACCACACAAGACATGGACGTGATTGAAGCCAACGAAGCCTTTGCCGCCCAAGCTTGCGCCGTCAGCCAAGAGCTGGGCCTTGACCCCGCCAAAGTCAACCCCAACGGTTCGGGCATTTCTTTGGGTCACCCCATCGGCGCAACGGGCACTTTGATTACAGTCAAGGCCTTGTATGAACTTCAGCGCATCAACGGCAAGTACGCTTTGGTCACCATGTGCATTGGTGGTGGCCAAGGTATTGCGGCTATTTTTGAGCGTCTTTAAATTGCCATGACCCGCCCAACCGACGCTCGTTTCATCCAACGCGAAACCAACCAGTTCGCACTGTTAAAACAACGTCGGTTTGGGCCGTTTTTCTGGACGCAGTTTTGCGGCGCGGCCAACGACAACCTATTCAAATTCGCCTTCACCGTGATGGTGACCTACCAGCTCAGTGTGAGTTGGTTGCCCGTGTCGTTAGCGGGCCTCATCATTGGGGCGCTGTTCATCCTGCCTTATTTGTTGTTCTCCGCCACCAGCGGGCAACTGGCTGAAAAGTATTCAGACACCACCATCATGCGGTGGGTAAAAAACTGTGAAATTGGCATCATGGCGCTCGCCGCTGTGGGCTTTATGACGCAACAAGCGGCCGTGTTGCTGGCATGCACTTTTTTGATGGGCCTGCACTCCACCGTGTTTGGGCCCGCTAAATATTCGTACTTGCCGCGCGTGCTCGATGAGCACGAGCTCACTGGCGGCAATGGCATGACCGAGATGGGCACGTTTGTGGCCATCTTATTGGGCAACGTGGCAGGTGGTTTGTTGGTGGCCATCCCTGACATAGGCCACGCGACAGTGTCCGTGGCTTGTTTGGCCGTGGCGGTATTGGGCCGCTGGATGAGCGCACGCATGCCGCCGCTGACGGCCACCTCGCCGGATGAAGCCATCAACTGGAACCCCTTCACCGAAACCCTGCGCAACCTGCGCTTGGCACGCGCCAACCCCAAAGTATTTCAAACCCTGCTGGGCATCAGTTGGATGTGGTTTTTTGGTGCCGTTTTTTTAAGCCAGTTTCCCAGTTTTGCCAAAGAGGTATTGCATGGTGATGCGCAAGTGGCTTCGCTGTTGTTGGTGTTGTTCTCCATTGGCATTGGCGCAGGCGCGCTTTTGTGCGAAGCCTTGAGCCGCGGGCGTGTGGAGATTGGGTTGAGCCCCTTGGGCGCAATCGGCATGACGGTATTTGCTGTGGATTTGTATCTGGCCGCAGCGCATTTGCCCACCTCTGAACTGATGGGCATCAGCGCATTTGTGACACAAAGCGCGCATTGGCGCATCATGGTCGACTTGCTGCTGCTGAGTTTGTTCACAGGCATTTACAGCGTGCCCATGTATGCACTCATTCAAATCGAGAGCAAAGCCCATGAAGTGGCCCGCATCATTGCAGCCAACAACATCATCAATGCCATCTTCATGATTGCCAGCTCGCTCATGGCGGGCGCCATGCTGAGCGCTGGCTTGTCCATCCCCGACATCTTCTTGTGGACCGGCGTGGCCAATGTTGTGGTGACGCTGGCCATCTTCATGGCGGAGCCCAGTTACTTACACCGATTTACAGCTTGGCTGCGGGGGGTTTGACCCAGCGCAAAGTAACACCGGTTGATTCAACTTAAGCTTGACGCACCGCCAAAAAAAACGCGTCCTCTTTCATAAGCCTCTGATGTCCGACACCCTGAACGCCACACTACCCGCACGCGCAATCACCCTTACCTGGTCTGACGCGTTATCCCTAGAGCTAAGCTTCATGGACGACACGCACCGCGAATTTGTCAACTTGTTGGCCGCCACCGAACTGGCTGATGACGACACCTTGAACGAGCGTTTTACAGCGCTCATTGAGCACACCCAAGAACACTTTGGCGGCGAAGACAAGTGGATGAAAGACACCAAGTTCTCGTCCACCAACTGCCACACCACGCAGCACAACGTGGTGCTGGAAGTGATGCGCGAAGGTTTGCGTCGTGGCAGCGAAAAGGGGGACATGGCCGTGATGCGTCAAATGACGCACGAACTAGCAATGTGGTTTCCCCAACACGCCCAAACCATGGATGCAGCTTTGGCCTTGCATCTTCGCCGCGTGGGCTATGACGCTGAAACAGGCATCGTCTCAGCCCCTGAAGCCTTCGCTGAAGAATAGATTCGCGCCAGCAACTGGTGTGACAGCGGCTGCACCTGAATGTTTGTTCTGCATGACACTGTCATGCAACCGGCGCTGATCTCGTCACGGTATCAAGCATCCGTTGCTTGCCGGTGAGGATGTGACTTTCAAATAAGTCGGCTGTCTCTGCAACCAGACCATTGCGCAGTGCCTCCACCAGCCGCCCGTGTTCGCTATGTGATTGCTGCATTTGGGCCATGGTGTAGACGCCCTTTCGCAAGTAAAGGCTGAGCTCCGCTTCAATCGTGTTATTCAAGTCGATCAGGCGTGGGTTCTTGGTGATTGCCATCAGCAGATCATGGAATTTCTTGTTGAGCTGGTGATAGGTGCCGCCGTCCCGAGCCTTCAACGCCACTTCCATATGATCCATCAGCGTCAACAACTGCGCGTCCTCTTGGTTCTCCAGTCGCGAAGCGGCCAGCCTACCGGCTGTCCGAGCGATGCTGGCCCGTAAATCGTACAGATCGAGTGCTGACTCTAGGGAAACCTTACGCACTTCTGCGCCACGATTGGGAACGATGCGCACCAGCCCACTTCGCTCCAATGAGCGAAGCGCTTCGCGCGCTGAATTTCGGCCTACGCCTAATTGAGCTGCCAGCGCCTGTTCGTTGACTCGCTCTCCAGGCTGCAGCGTTCCGTCGGCGATCATGCTGCGCACCTTCTCCTGAATTCCATCTAAGCGCGTGGCGATGACATCTGCGTCTCTCAAGGGAACTTTGCTCATGGGGCGTCGTGAAGTTTTAATGGATCTTAGTTTACAAGACATCGGGAAACAATTAATCTATATATGTAGGCAATATTGCATTAAGTGTTGACACATTTGAGAAAATAGCTACACTTAAATTGTTTCAAGACACTGCTTCACTAGGATCCAATGGAACTCCAAGACCTATACACCTCACACGGACAATTCATAAATGGCATTTGGCGCCCTGGCAGCGAGAGTGCCCCTGCCATGATTAACCCAGCCACCGAGATCACATTGGGCGACATCAAACAGGCTGGTGCCGCACAAGTCACCGAAGCGATCGCAGCCGCTGGCAAGGCGCGCGAATCCATGCGCGCATTGAGCGCTTGGAGCCGCTCGGCACTGCTAAGACGTGCTGCTACTTTGATCAACGAGCGTGCCGAAAAACTGGGCTACTTGGTCGCGTTGGAGACCGGTAAACCTATTCGGCAAGCTGTGGGCGAAGCCAAGTCGTCGGCAGAGTCAGTCGACTGGTTCGCCGATGAAGCCCGCCGCATCTTTGGCATGAGCTACGAGAGCCGCGTCAAGGGTGACCGTTATCTCGTGCACATGGAGCCACTGGGAGTCGTCGCCGCATTTGTGCCTTGGAATTTCCCGCTGTTGCTCCTGTCCCGCAAAATGGCACCCGCCTTGGCCGCAGGTAACACCTTGGTGATTCGTCCATCCAACGAAGCGGCCGGTGCAACCATGGCGCTCATCAAGTGTTTCGAAGATGCGGGCTTCCCTCAGGGAGCCATCAATCTGGTGATCGGTCGTCCGGCAGAAATCACAGCAACGATCATGAACGACCCACTTGTCGCCAAGGTCAGCTTTACCGGATCCGTGCCGATTGGCCGTCTGATAGTTGAACAGTCAGCCGTCACCCTGAAGCGGGTGAGCATGGAGTTGGGCGGCCATGCGCCAGTGATTGTGCATGCCGATGCCGATGTTGACGCCTTCGCTGCCATGGCTGCTCCCGGTAAGTTCCGCAACGCAGGTCAGGTATGTGCTTCTCCCACGCGCTTTTATGTCCACGAGTCAATTGCCAAGGAGGTCGAAGAGAAGTTGATGGCTGCGACGCGCGAGCTTCGCGTCGGATCCCCACTCGACGATGCAACCGATCTTGGCCCATTGGCCACCAAACGCCGTCGGGACGCAGTCGAGCAAATGGTTGACAAAGCTGTATCCGGGGGTGCCCGGGTTCTGTCGGGCGGGATGCGACCAAGGGGCATGGAGCGCGGCTACTTTTTTGAGCCGACATGGCTCACACAATTGCAACCCGACGACTCGGTGCTCAATGACGAACCATTTGGCCCAATTGGAACCTTGACCACTTTCTCAACGATGGACGAGGTGATAACCGAAGCTAACCGCCTACCTTTTGCGCTGGCCGCCTACGTGTTCACGCGTTCGTTGACCAAAACGCACGCGACAGTAGATCGCCTGCAAGCTGGCGTTATCGGTGTCAACACCTTCGTTGCAGCCACGGCAGAAACACCATTCGGTGGCTCAAAAGATAGCGGATTTGGACGTGAAGGTGGACCGCATGCAATTCGAGACTACCTCGACACCAAATTCGTCAACGTCGCCATGCCGACAGATGCGAACTGATTGCGCAACCATCTATAAGAAAATTGAAGGAGTTACACATGAAAGTCATCACCAATCGAGCAAAGCAACGCATTCTGAACGACGAGCTTGCACTGGGTATGGGTCTGCGCCAGGCCCGTACAGTTGATATTGCACAGATCGCTAAAAGCTGCGACTTCGACTGGCTTTTCATTGACATGGAACACAATTCAATGAGTGTGGATACCGCCGCACAGATCTGTCAGGCTGCGCTCGCTGTTGGCATCACGCCAATGATTCGGGTGCCTGCGCATGAGGCTTTCCATAGCACCCGACTGCTTGACACAGGCGCTCAAGGCATTGTGATCCCGCACGTCAGCACAGTTGAACAAGCGCGCGCGGTCGTCGACTTTTGCCGCTTCACACCGCTTGGTCGCCGCTCGATCCCTGGCAACCTTCCGCAAACACGTTTCATGCCGCTGCCGGTGCCCGAAACAGTGTCATTGATCAACGCTGAAACGTTGGTCGTGGCGATGATCGAAACAATCGAAGGAAGGGACAACGTCGATGCTATTGCAGCCGTGCCTGGGATCGATGTTTTGCTGGTTGGCTGCACAGACATGGCGGCCGAACTTGGCGTGCCAGGGCAGTTGGGTCACGCAAGCCTAAAGGCAACGCTAGACACCGTATTCGCCGCCTGCGTTAGACACGGCAAAGTCGCCGGCGTGGGTGGTGTTTACGACGAGGCGCTGATGGCCGAGTACATCCACAAGGGCGCACGGCTGATCCTAAGCGGCTCAGATCTTGCATTCCTGATGACTGGCGCCCGAAGCCGCTCATCCGTGCTGCGCAATGTCAATCTAAACCAGAAGCTGCACACCGCGGCATGAAACACACCCTCTGATCAACCCATACAGACCAACGCTATGAATCCCGAATACACATTAGCCATGCTTGAGCGTGCCGACTTGCGCCCTTATCTGAACGAAGAGCAGTTCGAGTTCCGACGCAGCATCAACCGCGTGCTATCCAAGCATGCCAGCCCAGAGTACATCAGCGCGTGCGATGAAGAAAAGCGCTTTCCTAAGGAGCTGATCGAGGTTGGCGTCGAGCAGGGGTGGTTCGCACTCACCCTACCCGAAACCTATGGGGGAATCGGTGATTACATGGACATGACCGCGTTCCTAGAGGTGGCGGCTTATCACAGCATCGCGCTGAGTCGCTTTTGGAATGCCAACATCAATATGGTGGGCGGCGCAGTAGCGCGTTTTGCGAGCGAAGAAATCAAGGCCGAAGTTTTGCCGTCGTTGGCCAATGGACAAGGCTGGTTAGCGTTCGCGCTGAGCGAAAACGGTTCAGGCTCGGACGCAGCATCCCTAACCACGCGTGGTGTCGCTGACGGTGATGACTTCATCATCGACGGCACAAAGATGTGGATCACCGGCGCGATGCAGGCCAAGTACATTCTCACCGCCGTGCGGACAGATAAGGAGGCCACGAAACACAACGGCATCAGTCTTTTCCTTGTGCCGAGCGATACCCCGGGGCTGGAAATCCGCCCGATTGACCTACTCGGTGGCAGTGCCATCCGCACCTGTGAAGTCAACTATGTTGGCGTGAGGGTGCCCAAACGACTAGTCGTCGGCGAACTCCACATGGGTTGGAAGCGGCTGACCGCCGTACTCGCCAAAGAGCGAGTCGCCTTGTCGGCCATGTGTGTCGGCGCGGCGCAGGCAGCGGTGGACTTGGCACGCTGGTATGCGCTCGACCGCAAACAGTTTGGCCAACCGGTGTTCGATTTCCAAGTTGTATCCCACATGTTGGTTGACATGCAGACTCAGGTCGATGCGGCGCGAATGATGGCGTATCGCGCGGCCAAATTGCTGGTTGACGGCCAACCATGCGATGCCGAGTCGTCGCAGGCTAAGTACTTCGCGTCTGACGTTTACGTGAAGGTCTCCACTGACGGTCTACAAATCATGGGAGCCAATGGCTACGCCATGGAGTACCCGATGCAGCGCCATTACCGTGAATCAAAGCTATTCCAAATCTTTGGCGGCACCAATCAGATCCTGCGCAACATCGTGGCGCGCAGTCTCAAGTCATAGGCAGTCGAATCATGAGCCAACACATTGTTGAAGAACTGAAAGCCCTAGGTCTGACCATTGAGGAGCTTTACACCGACGTCGTTGTCGTCGGTGGCGGGGGAGCGGCGTCGCGCGCAGCGCTGTCGGCGCGATTGACTGGCGTCGACGTGCTGATGCTAGTCAAGGCCCCCTTGGGCATCGGTGGAAGCACGGTGCACGGCGCCAGCGAAATCATGAGCATGGGTGCCTCAGGCTTTGGTGCTACGGCTGACAGCCCCGATGTCCATTACCGGGACACCATGGCAGCTGCTAATGGCTTTATCGATCGCGACTTGGTGCGCGTTCTCGCCGAAGACGCGCCCAAGCGCATTGACGACCTGATTGCATATGGCGTGTCCTTCGATCGGGCAAAGGCTGAAAAAGTTGCCACGGGTAACGCCACTGATTACAAGCTGATACAGAGCGACTTTGGCAGCTATGCAAGGGCGCTGGGCGTATCAGGAAAAACCGGAAAGGCCTTTGTCGAGGCACTCAATGCTCAGGCAGTCCAGCGAGGCGTGAAGGTGCGCGCACCAGCCGGATTGATCGATCTGCTTCTCGATGCGCATGGGCAAGCGGCCGGCGTTCTGGCCTTTGATGCGTCGGCCCAAACTTGGCTGGTAGTTCATGCTAAATCGGTGGTGTTGGGCACCGGCGGTGCACATGGTTTGTTCTCGCAGCAGGTGTCGACCGCTGAAATGACCGGCGACGGTCAGGCCGTGCTATTTCGCGCGGGGGCTGAACTAGTCAACATGGAGTTTCACCAGTTTGGACCAGCGCTGATTCATCCCTATGTCCAACTTTTTTCGAAATCATGTTTCGTACTGCATCCACGCATGACGAATTCACAGGGCCACGAATTTTTACCCGACTACCTCCCTGAGGGCGTCAGTCAGACCGAAGTGATGGACGAAAAGGTGTTCCCGTTCACAGTGAGCAACGTATCGCGTTACATCGACATCGCGATCGCTTCGGAAATCGCAGCTGGCCGCGGCAATCATCGCGGCACGATCAACTTCTCGCTGGCCCATGTCCCGCCCGAAAGGCTGCAAGCGACCATTCCAAATACCATGCGCTGGATGCAGGCCAACGGCATTGACCCCCAAAAGGACGCGATGAACGTGGGCATCGCTTTCCAATGCCTCAACGGCGGCGTTCGCATGATTGACGCTGATGCGCGGTCCACAATTCCAGGCGTGCATGTCATCGGTGAGTTGGCAGGCGGAGTTCGGGGTCCGGATCGACCAGGCGGCAACTCACTCGCTGAGGGGCAAGTGTTCGGGCACCGAGCGGGTGATGCGGCTGGCCGCCATGCGAGAGATAGTGCAGTAACAACACCCATCGTGGGCGATGAAGTCGTCGAAAGGCTGCGACTTGCATTGGCCCCCAACGCTAATTTCGGCTTAGCGAGCAGCATGCAGTCTTTGCAATCCGCAATGCAGCAGCATGCACTGGTCGAAAAAAATGAGTCTGGATTGAACGCCGCACTGAAGGTGGCGCGAGACATCGAAACGTCATTCGACCATGGCGGTGGTGCCACGCAGGCGACCCTAGCTGAAGTACTAACACTCCAGAATATGGCCACAACGGCAACGATCATTCTGGAAGCTTGCCTGCAACGCCGAGAAACCCGCAGCGGCCATCTGCGCACCGACTACCTGCAGCGCAACGATGCTGAATATGGTCACGCCTTCGTGCAAACACGAGCCAAAAACGGCCAAAGCCTGTTCACGCCTATGGCGTACCCAGCAGCCGATTGATCAATTTAGAAACGGGCTGTTCAACCCATAGAAAGTCCGAAAAGCTAGGAGACACCGCGATGAGCGAACAAACTAAACCGATGCCGTTGAGCGGCTACACCATCCTTGATTTGAGCGTCATGACGGCGGGTCCGGTGGGTACCATGCTGCTTGGCGATCTGGGCGCTGACGTCATCAAGGTTGAAGAACCAGCCCACGGCGATCTCGCACGTGACTTAGGGAATCAATTCGTGAATGGCGAAAGCGTGCAGTTCATGTCGCAAAACAGAAATAAACGCAGCCTGCGACTCGATCTAAAGTCACCAGCAGGCAAGGCGGTTTTTTTGCGCATGGCAAAAACGGCTGATGTCATTGTTGAGAACTTCCGCCCTGGCACAGTAGATCGCTTAGGTGTAGGTTACGAAGCCGTCAGAGCCATCAATCCACAGATCATTTACGCAAGTGCCTCTGCCTTTGGACAAAGCGGTCCGTTAGCGGCTTGGCCAGCGAACGACCCGATCGTGCAAGCCGTAGCGGGTTTGATGGACATGACCGGCGAGGCCGATGGCCTGCCTGTTCGCTTGGGTGCGCCACTCCCCGATTTCGGTGCTGCAGCGATGATGGCTTTGGGCATCACCACCGCCCTGCTGCATCGCGAGCGCACAGGGATGGGTCAACGGATGGACACCTCCTTGTTGGCAGCCGCGTTGTTCAGCACTATTCCACGCGACGGTGAGACCATCCGCAGTGGCAAAGCACCCTCAAGGCTCGGTAGTGGACATCCGACGATGGTTCCTTATCGCAACTATGAAGGTGCAGACGGCAAATATTTCTTTGCCGCCTGTTTCACTGAAAAGTTTTGGACCAATCTGTGCCGCGTTCTAGATCGTATGGATCTCATGGTTGACGAACGCTTTATCAACAACACCCAACGCACCGCCAATCGCCATCTGCTGGACGCAATACTAGAAGACGCTTTCGTGAAGCAGCCAGCAGCCTATTGGGTCAAAACCATGTCAGAGGCCGACGTCCCATGCGCCGCCGTTCAGGACTACCACACAGCCCTCACGACTGACCCGCAGATCAAACACACCGGTGCGGTTCTTCAGTTCGACCATCCCGTCGCAGGCCCCATGACCAACATAGCCAATCCACTGACGCTGCATGGCACACCGGTGCAAGTGCGACGTCCACCCCCAGTGCTCGGCGAGCACAGCGAAGAAGTCCTGCTTGAATATGGCTTTGCCGCCAGCGAGATTGATGAGCTGATGCGAGAGGGCATCGTCAAAGGGTCACGTCTCAATGACGCCGTCTTGGCTCAACCAGCAAGATAAGCTGATGAACTCCATCAACAAAGAAATCATGGCCGACTACGTGATCGTCGGCGCTGGCACAGCCGGCTGTGTGCTCGCCAACCGTCTTTCGGCTGACGGCAAAAACACGGTGGTACTGATTGAGGCGGGCGGGCGTGACCGACATCCATTGATTCACATTCCTGCCGGCTTCCTTCGTTTACTTGACCATCCCAGCATCACCTGGGGCTACAAAACGGCACCCGAGGCACAGGCAAGCGATCGCGAAATTTTGTTCCCTCGCGGCAGAGGCTTGGGGGGGTCGAGTTCCATCAACGGCCTGCTGTACGTGCGACCCTTCACTGCCGATATAGACGCTTGGGAATCAAGTGGCGCAGCAGGCTGGAATTTCGCCAATTGCCTGCCCTACTACACCCGCTCCGAGACCTGGCAAGATGGTCAGGACGCGCGTCGGGGCAGCAGTGGTCCGATCCAGGTGACGCGGGTCTCTTCGCCGCCGGAGGTATGCACGAAGGTGATGGCGGCGGGGAAAGAACTAGGGCTGGAGATCGTCGATGACCCCAATGCCACTACCCACGGACCATCTATTTGGTTCTATCAGCAGACACGCAAGGGCCGGACTCGCTCAAGTGCGGCTCGGGGCTATTTGTGGCCCATCACCTCACGCCATAACCTGAGCGTGCTCACCGACTTGTCCGCGCAGCGAATCAGGATGGAGGGCGAAGGGTCTCAGCGCACAGCCACTGGCGTCGAGTGTCGGCGTGACAACGGACAAACCGTTTTTGTGAAAGCACGCAAGGAAGTGATTCTCAGCGCCGGCGTCATCGGCACGCCACGCTTGCTGGAACTGAGTGGCATCGGCGATACGAACGTATTGGACAACGCGGGTATCCGCACGCAAGTTCCCTTGGGCGGCGTAGGCAACAACCTGCAAGACCATTACGTGACTCGGTTGTGCTTTCGCATCCAGGGTGTCGAGACCGCCAACGAACGTTCGCATGGTGCCGCACTGGCCAAAGAAGTGGCGAAATATCTGGTAACTGGCGACGGGATATTGACCTACAGCGCAGCTGTGATTGGCGCGTTCGCCTCGACCGGTCTTGCTGCTCGCTCAGACGTGCAGTTCGTGATCGCCCCAGGCAGCTTCAAGGAAGGCCGCATTGGAGAACTCGAAGACAAGCCGGGACTGTCGTTCGGCGTGTGGCAGATGCGTCCAGAAAGCCGTGGGTATGTGCACATCACTTCAAACGACAGTGCCCAAGCGCCGACCATCGCACCACATTATTTGAACACCCCTTTGGATAGGCAGACGGTGGTTGCTGGGTTGCGTATCGGTCGCGAATTGGCCAAGCAGCCATCCCTCACGCCCTTCGTTGTTGGCGAAACCGTACCTGGCCCACATGCGGACTCAGATGAGGCACTGCTGCAGTACGCCCGCGACAACGGATCGACCGTTTATCATGGTGTTGGCACCTGCCAGATGGGCACCGACCCTTCATCTGGCGCTGTCGTCGACGCCAACTTGCGCGTGCATGGCGTTAAGCAGTTGCGGGTGATCGACGGTTCAGTCATGCCATTTATTACGTCGACAAACACCAATGCCACCGTGTTGATGATTGCCGAGCGTGCTGCAGACATGCTGCTGATGCAGACGCACTATCCCGCATGACGTTAGTTTCATGGTTGGGCATCTATGCCCAGATTGCGACTCTTTTGTTGCCTGTTGTTTGTTGTACCAGCATCGGCGCGGTTTTTGGCTTAAGAAAGCAGTCCTACCCATCTGATTTCATCGCCATGTTGGCGACTGTCGTCTGCACACCCGCGCTGGTATTTCACACACTCATGACGACGCAGCTTGACAACCTACAGTTGCTTGAAGTCGGCTCTAGCACATTGCTGGGGCTTGCGATCGCCGCGGTGTTCAGTGCCATAGCCCTGCGCTGCATCAGCATGCCGGCCCGGACTCTCGGGCCCGCGCTGACCTTTCCCAATACCGGCAACCTCGGACTTCCGATTGCACAACTGGCTTTCGGAGACACGGGCCTGGCAGTCGCAGTCGTGTTCTTTGCGGTGAACTCAATGGTCCAGCACACATTAGGCGTTTGGGTGATGAGCCTAGGCGGTAACCGCTCTCAACCTTTGCCCAAAGGCATCTTATTGGCCTGTCTGCTGGTCGTCGTTTTGCGGACGGCTGACCTTGCGCCCCCAGCCCCTTTGCTCGAAAGCGCACGGTTGGTAGGCTCGCTTGCGGTGCCGCTGATGTTGTTGAACCTAGGATACGCGCTCGCCACCGTCACACGCACAGGCATTCGCAAGGGCGCTGTGCTTGGTGCATTGCGCCTGCTGATCGGTCTGCTCGCAGGCGCACTGGTCATTCACCTGATCGATCTACCGCCGCTCGTGGCCAGTGTGATGACGTTGCAATTTGCCATGCCGGTCGCGATCGTCAACTGCATCTATGTCCAACGTTTCAGCACTTACGGCGATATAGCGGCTGGGGCTGTTTTAGTGTCGACCACCGCATTTGCTCTGCTTTGCCCGCTTCTTATTTGGCTGGCGAACACAAACCGGATCTGATCCGCGGCGGTGCTTGGCTGAGCGCTTAAGCGCTCGAATCCCAAGAAAAACGAAAAAACAGATAAAAAACTGGTGAAAACCCCAATGTGTATACATATATTTAATTTAATTTATATATTGACATTAAAGTGTCGACACATATACTAATGTTGAAGACACATAGACGTAGATTAAAAAAACAAGCGTGATTTTTAAATGTGAAGGATAAAAATGCCCCTGTATAAAACTCTGCTCGCGTTGATCACTGGCCTGACCCTTGCCATATCAGTTCAGGCACAAAGCTACCCAAATAAAGTCATCAAGATGATCATTCCCTTCCCACCGGGCGGGGCAACTGACATTGTTGGCCGCATCGTGGCAGAGGCGCTGAGTAAGGAATTGGGTCAGCCGGTGGTAGTGGAAAACCGAAGTGGTGGTGGCGGCAGCGTTGGTACAACGGCGATCGCTAAGGCAGCCCCCGACGGCTACACACTTGGTATCGCAACTGTCGGCACACACGCAGCCAATCCTGCTTGCAATCCAAAAGGGGGTTACGACGCAGTACAAGACTTCACGCCCATCAGCAACCTCGCCCGCACGCCTAACGTGTTGACGATGTTTCCTGGCGTTGCTGCAAAAAACTACCAAGAACTTCACGCTTATCTCAAGAAGAATCCAGGCAAGGTCCGCTATGCCAGCGGCGGCACGTGCGGCGTCCATCACCTGACTGGCGCGCTGTTCACCACGTTGACGGGTACAGAACTGCTACACATTCCTTACCGCGGGTCAGGCCCCGCATTGACCGATGTGATGAGCGGTCATGTTGAGCTGTTTTTCGATAGTTTGCCAGGCTCTCTTGCGCAAATTCAAAGCAATCGTTTACGCCCCATTGCGGTGGCATGGGACAAACGACTCGAATCCTTACCCAACGTGCCGACCTATGCAGAGCTTGGGCTCAAGCCAATCAACGACGCGGTCTGGTATGGCTTGGTTGCACCAGCCAAAACACCGGATGACATTGTTAAGAAACTGAATGCGGCAACCCTGAAGGTGTTGGCATTTCCCGAGGTGAAAGAACGTATCGTTCAGAGCGGCTCGGAGCCGGCTGGAAACACATCGGCCGAGTTTGGCGCGGAGATCAAAGCTGCGCTCGAGCGAATGAAAAACATCGTTAAAACGCAGAACATCACCTTCGATCCCACAGGCTCTTAACCACGATATCGCTGCCCAATCAGAAGGCAGAGCGAGTGATGCCAGTGAAAGTTTGAAGAAATCAATACCCGCTTATCCGTTCGTTAAATCAATCACTAGGAGACAAAAATGAAATTATGGAAAAAACTATTGCTCGCATCTGTTATTGCGAGTTGCGCAAGTGGTGCATTTGCGCAAACGAAGCTGAAATGGGCTCACATCATGGAAACGTCAGAGCCGTTCCATGTATGGTCAGTGTGGGCAGCCAATGAGCTGAGCAAACGTACCAACGGTAAATACTCGGCTGATGTCTATCCAGCTTCCCAATTAGGCAAGGAAAACGACTTAAACCAAGGCCTGACGCTTGGTACTGTTGACATCATTGTCACTGGCGCCGGTTTTGCCACGAAGAGTTACGCGCCCATCGGTGTGACCTACTATCCCTACACCTTCAGGGACGTAGATCATTTGCTTAAATTTTTCAAAAGCGATGTCTACAAGGACCTGAACAAAGGCTATGCAGAAAAAACCGGTCACCAGATTCTGAGTTCGATGTACTACGGCACGCGCCAAACCACGGCTAACAAACCGATTACCAAGTGCGCTGACCTGAAGGGCCTAAAAATGCGCGTGCCTGATACCCCGGTCTACCTGGCTATGCCTCGTGCCTGCGGTGCCAATGCAACGCCTATCCCCTTTGCAGAGGTTTATCTGGCATTACAAAACGGGACCGTTGAGGCTCAAGAAAATCCTTTAACCACCATAGAAGCAAAGAAGTTCTATGAAGTACAAAAGAACATCATCCTGACCGGGCATATCGTCGAACACTTGAACATCGTGGTGTCAGGCAAGCTTTGGAAGCAGCTGACCGACGCCGAGAAAAAGATCTTGACTGACATCGCTCAAGAGGCGTCTGAAAAAGCATCAGCAGACCTGGTGACACGCGAAAAACAAATGGTGGACATCTTTAAGAAAAAAGGCATCTCGGTGACGGAGGCAGATCGCAATGATTTCCGAGACTCCGTGCTAAAGAGCGTCAAATTTGAAGACTTCGGCTATCGCAAGGCTGACTGGGATCGCATTCAGAACATCAAGTAACCTCGCCACGCTACGTGGTGACTCGTCAGGGATCGGGTGATCCGTCCCTGACTTGCGTTTGAATTCATTCTTGAAGGTTTCCCGCATGGATAAATCAACACCTCAAGCCCAAGCCAGCGTCCAAGCTTTGGCACACAGCTTTGACGAGGCAGACCAACTGAATACGGACTTGTCCGACTACCGTTTTGACGACTGGATGACTTTGGGCGTATTTTGGATCATGGTGGTACTTGTCTTCCTCCAGTTCTTTACCCGATACGCGCTCAACGACTCTTTGGCTTGGACTGAAGAGCTGGCTACCAACTGCCTGATTGCCCTCGTCTTTATTGGCGCTTCCACCTGTGTCCGAAAGGACCGCCATATTCAGGTCGATTTGCTCTATCGATATCTTCCATCTTCAGCCTCTCGCTTTTTTGCAACGCTGGTGGACTTCATCAGAGTCGTGTTCCTGGCCTACCTGACTTATCTCGTATTCAGATACATCGAGCTGGTCGGTGATGAAAGGATGACTACCCTCAATTGGCCAAAAAACATCATCTACTGGTTGGCCTTGTTCGGCTTTGCAATGATGGTGATCCGCGCTGGACAAATCACTTTGAGAAACTGGAAACTTGGTTTTTCGGCACTTGAAAAACCGCAAGCTTATGACGGCTCTGAGGCATAACGCATGACAATACTTATTGGTTCTTTCCTTGGTTTAATGCTGATTGGGTTGCCGGTGGCCATGGCCATGGCGATCGCGTCGCTCTTATACATCTTGGTCACTGGGTCGGTGCCGGATGTGATCGTAGCGCAGCGAATGATCGCTGGCGTAGAGAGCTTTCCTCTGTTGGCTGTGCCATTCTTCATACTTGCCGGCAACCTGATGAATATCGCTGGCATTACCGGACGTATTTACAAATTTGCGGTGGCGCTCGTGGGCTGGATGAAAGGTGGTCTCGGACAGGTCAACATTGTTGGATCAGTGATCTTTTCAGGGATGTCTGGCACCGCCATTGCGGATGCAGCCGGCCTAGGCACCATTGAGATCAAGGCGATGAAAGACCACGGGTACAGCCCGGAATTTGCGGTCGGCGTGACAGCAGCATCGGCCACGTTGGGGCCGATCTTTCCCCCTTCTCTGCCCTTTGTGATTTACGGGATGATGGCCAACGTCTCCATCGGCGCGCTATTTCTTGCAGGCGTTTTGCCGGGCTTGGTAATGATGCTGTTCATGATGGGCACTGTTGCCTTCATTGCACGCCGAAACAACTGGGGCGGAGATGTCTTGTTCTCATGGAGAGAGTTGGGCAGCGCTGGGGTTGAAATCTTGGTTGTTGTCCTTTTCCCTTTAACGATCTGGCTGTTAACGTTAGCGGGTGTGTCGGTCAATTACGCTGTGGGTGGTGCCATGATCGCACTCCTTTTGGCGGACTGGTATTTCAAATTTTCGGCTGTGATGGCTTTGATGGCCCCAGTCATTCTGATCGGCGGCATGACCATGGGTTGGTTCACACCAACTGAGGCAGCCATGGCGGCTGTCATCTGGGCTCTGTTTTTGGGTCTGGTGCGTTATCGGTCAATGACATTTAAGGGCTTGGCCAAGGCGACTTTCGACACAGTTGAGACCACCGCCAGCGTGTTGTTTATCGTCACTGCAGCATCGATTTTTGCTTGGTTACTCACGACCAGCCAAGCAGCGCAAATGCTGGCCGACTGGATCTTCAGCTTTACACAAAGCAAATGGGAGTTTTTATTGCTAGCCAACCTGCTGATTCTGTTGGTGGGGTGCTTCATCGACACGACTGCGGCCATCACGATCTTGGTGCCAATTTTGTTGCCCATCGTTTTGAAGCTAGGTATTGATCCCATTCACTTTGGATTGATCATGGTACTGAACTTGATGATCGGATTGCTGCATCCCCCACTCGGTATGGTTTTATTTGTGTTAGCGCGCATCTCGAAGTTGTCGGTCGAAAGAACCACGGTAGCGATCATGCCTTGGTTAATCCCCTTATTCCTGTCGCTGATCGCCATCACTTACATCCCAGAGATATCGTTGTGGTTGCCTCAACTGATGCAAATTGCAAAGTAAGTTCTAGCTCAAAACAAAGACCTAGGGTAGTAGCCAATGACAGATGCCCAAACCCCTCGCCCCCGAACAACAACAACTCAGGCGTACCGAGTTCGCGCCAAAGCAGCCCCTGCCGCCAAGGCCTCTAACTTTTTGACCGCCACCTCGCGGCTCATGGGCGCCAAGCCGCAATTGGTGCAAGCGATCAATCGGTTCTTGGGCACGTACTTCAACGCCATGCCGATGGTGTCGGCAATTTGTTCGGGTGTTTCAATCACATCGCTGGCCACGTCAATCACGCCCACCATCACGTCTTTGCCTTCCAGCAAGGCCATCATTTCGGGTGGTACATGGGAGTGGTAGCACTCGAGGCTGACCTGTTGAATGCTGCTCTTGGCCAAGGCGGGCAACACTTTTTCGTACTGACGCCACTCGTCACCCAGGGTCTTCTTCCAGTTGTTGTTAGCCTCAATCCCGTAGCCATAACAAATATGAACAGCCGTGGTGCAAGTCAAGCCTTGGGCGGCGCGCTCTAGTGCTTTGACGCCCCAGTCTGCGGCTTCCTCTAAGTAAACGTTGAAAGCGGGTTCATCAAACTGAATGATGTCCACGCCATCAGCCTGCAAGGCCAAGGCCTCTTGGTTGAGCAACTCGGCAAAGGCAAATGCCATGTCAATGCGGCCTTGCACGGCGTCTTTGCCCATGCCATAAAAACGATCGGCCACGGTGTCCACGATGGTCATGGGTCCAGGCAGCGTGAACTTGAGTTTCTTCTTCGTGTGGGCGCGCGCCAACTGGGCTTCAAATGCATGCACGCGACCTTTCAACTTCAAGGGCGCAATGACTTGCGGTACTTGCGCGTCGTAGCGGTTGTTGCGAATGCCCATGGTCACTTTGTTTTCAAAATCGATGCCTTCGACTTGCTCCAAAAAGCCATGCACAAAGTGTTGGCGCGATTGCTCGCCGTCGCCAATCACATCCAAGCCTGCATCTTCTTGGGCTTTGATCCACAACAGCGTGGCATCGGCCTTGGCTTGCAAAAGAGCATCTCCTTGGGCTTGCCACTTGGGCCAGAGTTTGTTGGTCTCGGCCAGCCACTCGGGTTTGGGCAAGCTGCCAGCGATCGCGGTTGAGAACATAGTTTGGGTCTCCAAGAATGTGAGGTGAATGACTTGAAATCTGAAACGGCTTAGGCCAGCGCAAATTCTTGGGCCAGCAATTCATACGACCTTGCCTGCGCAGTGGCATCGTGGGTCCAAGTGATGATGACCACTTCATCCAGTTGCAAACGCTCAGCCAACTTGCGTAATTTGTCAGCCACTTGAGGTGCACTGCCCACCAAAGCGCCAGCACGCAACTCAGCCAAGGCCAGTTGCTCTGAGGCGCTGAAGTCGCGCATGGCTTGGTCGGGCGGCAGCAAGGCGCCTATGCGCCCCAAATTGCGGTCCATCTTCCAGCGTGCACGGCTTTGAAACAAGCGCCAAGCCTCTTCTTCGGTGTCGGCCGCCAAGGCCCACACACAGACGGTGGCTTGTGGCTTGGGATGGCGTGGGTGAGGTCGGTAGTTGGCGCGATAGAGATTGAAAGCGCTATCCACACCCTGTCCCTCGGTGATGAAGTAGGCAAAGGCATAGGGCAGGCCCAAGTGAGCGGCGAGTTGCGCGCCGTAGTCCGAACTGCCAAGCATCCACACATCGGGTGAGCTAGGACCGCTGGGATAGGCGTAGACGCCGTGGCCAGGGTGGCCCGCGGGAATGGGCTGGCCAGTGACCCACGCCTGCAATTCCATCACTTGTTGTGGGAAGTTGTCGCTGGCATGGCGATCGGGGTTGAGCAGCTGCGCGGTGCGGCCATCGCTGCCAGGGGCACGCCCTACCCCGAGGTCGATGCGGCCAGGGGCCAAGGCTTCGAGCACGCGAAACTGTTCGGCCACCTTGAGGGGTGCGTAGTGAGGCAGCATCACGCCCGCACTGCCCAATCGAATGCGCGTGGTGCGCGCAGCAATCGCTGCCATCAACACTTCAGGCGCCGTCCCCACAATACTCGGGTGGCTGTGGTGTTCGCTCACCCAAAAGCGGTGATAGCCCCAAGCCTCACACAGCGAAGCGAGCGCCAAAGTTTGGCGGATCGTTGCGTCTTGGCTTTGGTCACAAGCAGTGGCAGATTGATCGAGGGCAGACAGTTTGAGCACGGGCAGAGCATAACTTGCACCGCAAGCCCGCGCTGTCACACAAGCGCTGATCCATGACGCCTGAAGCGATTTAAGCGCGTGCGCGGCGGTTGATTTGCCTGACCGACATCAGCGCATCAAAAAAGCCGTGCAACCAATCCATGTCAATGGGCTTTTGCAGCATTTGCACACCATCAGGCAAGCCGCCATGGGAACGGACATCCTCGGCGCTCATGCCAGTCATCACGACCACCGCCAAATTGCTGAATAAATTGTGTGCGCTCAAGGTTTTTAAAAACTCAAAGCCGTCCACATTGGGCATTTTCAAATCAGTCAGCAACACTTGCGGCTGCAAACTGGGCATGTCAAGCAAAGCTTCCATGGCCGAGGCGTACATCACAGCATCCAAGGGCAAGCCCCATTGGTCAAAGTTGGTTTGCAACATCAAGCGTGTGTTTTCATCGTCTTCCACCACCAACACGCGCAAGCGGTCTTCGCCTTGGATCATGGATGCAGGGGCCAAATTGTGGCGGCGTTGGTAGTCATGGATGGACTGCAAAGAGATGCGACGGTGCCCGCCTTGGGTCTTCCACGCTTTGAGGTCGTTCTTTTCCACCAAGCCTTGGACGGTTCCCACAGAGATGCCCAACATTTTGGCGGCGTAGCTGGTGCCGCAATAGCCGTCATAAGGTTCTTTTGAAGGAGACATATTCATTACAAGTTCCTGTTCTCTTAACTGATCTGAAGAAATTCACACTTACCAATGTAATTGTTTTTTTGTATTGTATACGATTAAATCGTATTAAAGTATTAAAAATGACGAGGCTTGACTAGCCAATTTAAAAAGCATAGGTCACAAAAAAACCCAACCACCTGCGGGTGGTTGGGTTTTGGCAGGGAAGTGGTGGCTTACTTAAGGGCTTTGAAACGCACGCGCTTGGGCTTGGCGCCCTCTTCACCTAAGCGTTTTTTCTTGTCAGCTTCGTACTCTTGGTAGTTACCGTCGAAAAAGACCCATTGGCTATCGCCTTCAGCAGCCAAGATGTGCGTGGCAATACGGTCGAGGAACCAACGGTCGTGGCTGATCACCATGACCGAGCCAGCGAACTCCAACAACGCATCTTCCAACGCACGCAAGGTTTCCACGTCCAAGTCGTTAGACGGCTCGTCCAGCAGCAACACGTTGCCGCCTTCGATCAAGGTCTTGGCCAAGTGCAAACGACCGCGCTCTCCCCCGGACAACATGCCGACCTTCTTTTGCTGGTCGCCGCCATTGAAGTTAAAGCGGCCGCAATAAGCACGGCTAGGCATTTGGAATTTGCCCACGTTCAGGATATCCAAGCCACCTGAGATGTCTTCCCAAACTGTTTTGTCGTCCGACAAGTCGTCACGTGACTGGTCCACAAAAGCCATTTTGACGGTTTGGCCAATCTTCACTTCACCGCTGTCAGGCTGCTCTTTGCCAGCAATCAGCTTGAACAGGGTGGACTTGCCCGCGCCGTTGGGGCCGATGATGCCCACGATGGCGCCCGCAGGCACTTGGAAGCTGAGGTTGTCGATCAACAAACGGTCGCCAAATGACTTGCTGACATTTTTGAACTCGAACACCTCATGGCCCAAACGCTCGGCGACAGGAATGAAGATTTCTTGGGTCTCGTTGCGTTTTTGATATTCGTAGTCAGACAGTTCTTCAAAGCGGGCTAAACGGGCCTTGCTCTTGGCTTGACGACCCTTTGGGTTTTGACGCGACCACTCCAATTCCTTCTTCATGGCCTTGCTGCGCGCGTCTTCGGTGCGCTGCTCGGTGGCCAAACGGGCTTCTTTTTGCTCTAGCCACGTGGAGTAATTGCCTTTGTAGGGAATGCCGTGACCACGGTCGAGTTCCAAAATCCACTCAGCGGCGTTGTCCAAAAAGTAGCGATCGTGGGTAATGGCCACCACCGTGCCAGAAAAACGGGCCAAGAACTGCTCCAGCCAGTCCACCGATTCAGCATCCAAGTGGTTGGTGGGTTCGTCTAGCAGCAACATGTCGGGCTTGCTCAGCAACAAACGGCACAAGGCCACGCGGCGTTTTTCACCCCCAGACAGCTTGCCAATGATGGCGTCCCATGCGGGCAGGCGCAGCGCGTCGGCGGCAATTTCCAGCAAGTGGTCAGAGCCGTCACCTGCACCAGAGGCCGCAATGATGGCTTCGAGTTGGGCTTGTTCTGCAGCCAAGGCATCAAAATCAGCATCCTCTTCGGCATAGGCCGCATACACCGCTTCAAGGCGGGCTTGTGCATCCTTGACCTCGCCCATACCGCTCTCGACCGACTGGCGCACGGTGTGCTCAGCGTCGAGCTGTGGCTCTTGGGGCAAATACCCAATCTTCAGCCCCGTCATCGGGATGGCTTCGCCCTCGATTTCTTTGTCAATGCCCGCCATGATTTTGAGCAGGGTGGACTTGCCTGAGCCGTTGGTGCCCAACACGCCAATTTTGGCGCCGGGGAAAAAAGACAGGGAGATGTCTTTCAAAATTTGACGCTTGGGCGGCACAATTTTGCCCACGCGGTTCATACTAAAAACGTACTGAGCCATTTGTTTTCTTTCGGGTAGCAGATGCAATAAAACGTGAATTATCCCTGCTATCTGGATCCGTGCCACAATACACACCGTTGCCGCCGCCAGTTGCCGCAACATCAGCACTTCTGCTGGAGCTGGTTCCAAACACCTCTGTTTGTGATTGTTGAGCTCATCTGTAACCATTGCCAACCTTTGACTGGGTGGTCTTCGGACCAAGCGGGTTGGTGTCATGCGCTGACATAAAGCGCTCCATCATGAAATTTGAAGATTTAAATTTGGCTCCGGCCATCCAAAAAGCTGTGGCCGAACAGGGCTACGAAACCCCAACCCCCATCCAAGCCCAAGCCATTCCAGCGGTTCTCGCCGGACACGACTTGTTGGCAGGTGCTCAAACCGGCACGGGTAAAACAGCGGCATTCACCTTGCCACTGCTGCACAAACTCACCATGAGTCGCAGCAAAGAAAACAAGTTTGGCGTGTATGGCGTGCGTGCCTTGGTGCTGACCCCCACCCGCGAACTCGCGGCCCAAGTGGAAGAGTCGGTGCGCAACTACGGCAAATACCTGCAACTGACCTCCACCGTCATCTTTGGCGGCGTGGGCATGAACCCCCAAGTGGCCCGTATCAAAAAAGGTGTGGACATTTTGGTGGCCACCCCAGGCCGCTTGCTGGACTTGCAACAGCAAGGCTTGCTCGATTTGTCCACGGTAGAGATCTTGGTCCTTGACGAAGCTGACCGCATGTTGGACATGGGCTTCATCCACGACGTCAAGAAAATTTTGGCCTTGGTCCCCAAAGACAAGCAAAGCTTGTTGTTCTCCGCCACCTTCAGCGACGAGATTCGCGAACTGGCCAACAACCTGCTCAAAGACCCCCAAAGCATTCAAGTCACACCCAGCAACACCACGGTGCAGCGCATCACACAAGTGGTGCATCCCGTAGGTCGTGGCAAGAAAAAAGCTTTGCTCGCCCACATCATCAACGAGCACAACTGGAGCCAAGTGCTGGTGTTCACACGCACCAAGTTTGGTGCCAACAATGTGGCTGAGTTCTTGACCAAAAACGGCATCAGCGCGATGGCGTTGCATGGCAACAAGAGCCAAACTGCTCGCACCCAAGCATTGGCTGGTTTCAAAAGCGGCGATATCCGCGCCTTGGTGGCCACCGACATTGCTGCGCGCGGCATTGACATTGACGAGTTGCCACATGTGGTGAACTATGAAATCCCCAACATCAGCGAAGACTATGTGCACCGCATTGGCCGCACCGGCCGCGCTGGTTCGAGCGGCGAAGCCGTGAGCTTGGTGTCCTTGGACGAACAAGGCTTCATGCGCGACATCGAAATCTTCACCAAGCAACAAGTCCCCGTGGTGCCTGTGGCCGACTTTGGCCCGGATGCTGACGAAATAGCCGAGCCCATTGCCATGGGCCGTCAAACCCTGTGGGGTGGCTTAGGCAAGCCCCCAGGCCGTGACGTGATGGCTGCCGCAGCCAAAGCCGCGCGCGGTGAAATGATGCAACGCATTCGCGACACCAAAGCCACTGGCGGTGGACGCAACGGTGGCAGCGGTCGTGGCGGTCAAGCGGCTGCCTCTGAAGGTCGCGCACCCCGCCCCAATGGCCATGTCAGCCGTGACCGCGTGGGCGATCGGCCTACACGCGATGGCGAACGCGCCCAGTTTGGAGACCGCCCACCGCGCAACAGCGAGCGTCCAGCGCGTGACGGCAACCGACCAGCCAGCCAACGCGCACCTCGCCAGTTTGACAACCGCGGCCCTCGCAATGAGAACCCCCGCCCACCGCGCGACTTTGACGCGCCTCACGCCCCTAGGCGTGACGACGACGACTTTCAGCCGCGTGCCAATGCACATTTAGGCACCCAAAGTGGCGTGAATGCCTTTGGCCACAAAACACAAGGCGGCGGTCAGCGCCAGCCTGACCCTACACGGACCAGCGTAGACCTCATGACCGAGCGCAAACGCGGTGGCGGTGGCGGTGGCGGCTATGGACGTCGTTCG
>NZ_DAIRSK010000018.1:0-66285 GCF_036804465.1 Limnohabitans sp. | reverse complement strand
ATTCGCGAAGGCGGTAAGACCGTTGGCGCGGGTGTGGTTGCCAAGATCATTGCCTGAGCCCTGGGTTCAGTCGCTAGATTTAGGGGCGTAGCTTAGTGGTAAAGTTGCGGTTTCCAAAACCGTCGATGGGGGTTCGATTCCCTCCGCCCCTGCCACTAAAGCATTAAAGCTCAGTGGTCTACCAAGCCCGCCATGATGGCGGGCTTCGCTGTCTTAAACAACGCATAAAAATTCGACACAGGAAAATCCTCATTCATGTCTGCAGCAAATATTGAAACCGTCTCGACGACCGCCGACAAAGCCAAACTTGTCTTGGCCGCGGTGTTGGTCGTGGCTGCTTTGGCCGGGTTTTACGCGCTGACTGAGCAAGGTCAGATCGTTCAGTGGTTGACATTGGTGGGCGGCTTGGTGGCTGCGGTGGTGGTATTTTTGTTGTCTTTCCCTGGTCGACAGTTGCTGGCTTTTGGCAATGACGCGTGGCGTGAGGTCAACAAGGTGGTGTGGCCAACGCGCAAAGAGTCGACACAAATGACTTTGTACGTGTTTGCCTTTGTGGTGATCATGGCGCTGTTCTTGTGGTTGACCGATAAGACCCTCGAATGGGTGTTCTACGACCTGATTCTGGGCTGGAAAAAATAATGACCGACGACATCATCGACAACGCCGCAGCTGATGCTGCAGCAACCCCGCCTGCATACGTGAACCCAGATTTGCGTTGGTATGTGGTGCATGCCTATTCAGGCATGGAAAAGGCTGTGGAGCGCAACATCCGCGAAAGCATCGCGCGCGCTGGCATGGAAACCAAATTCGGTCGTATCCTGGTGCCCACCGAAGAGGTGGTGGAAATGAAAAATGGCCAGCGTCGTACCGCTGAGCGCAAGTTTTTTCCTGGCTATGTGTTCGTTGAGATGGTCATGGATGATGAGTCATGGCACTTGGTCAAGCACACCAACAAAGTGACTGGATTTGTGGGTGGTGCTAAGAACCGTCCTGCCCCTATTTCTGAGGCCGAAGTCCAGAAAATCGTCAGCCAAATGCAAGACGGGGCTGACAAGCCGCGTCATAAAGTCGAGTTCATGGCGGGCGAGTTGGTGCGTGTCAAAGACGGCCCCTTCACAGATTTCAACGGTACGGTGGAAGAGGTCAATTACGAGAAGAGCAAAGTGCGCGTCTCGGTCACCATTTTCGGTCGTGCCACACCGGTGGAATTGGAATTTGGTCAGATTGAAAAGACGTAATTCTTTTTGACGACCGACCTGATCGGTTAAAAGTTTTTGGTTTAGCGCTTCCCGACTCGGCGCTAAATCTTTGAGGTGAGTCGTTAACCCCCGGGGAGTTCGCAAGAACGTTTGTACCCGCAAGGAGAAAAGCATGGCGAAAAAAATCGTCGGTTTTATCAAGCTGCAAGTGCCAGCAGGTAAGGCCAATCCATCACCACCCATCGGTCCAGCATTGGGCCAACGTGGTTTGAACATCATGGAATTCTGCAAGGCGTTCAACGCCCAGACCCAAGGCGTTGAGCCGGGCCTGCCTTTGCCAGTGGTCATCACTGCGTTTGCAGATAAATCATTCACCTTCATCATCAAGACGCCGCCAGCGACGACCTTGATCAAGAAGGCCATCAAGCTCGACAAGGGTTCTGCTCGCCCGCACGTCGACAAAGTTGGCAAGATCACGCGCGCTCAGCTCGAAGAGATCGCCAAAACCAAGATGGAAGACTTGAACGCGGCCGATCTGGACGCAGCTGTTCGCATCATCGCCGGCTCTGCCCGTTCGATGGGCGTGACTGTGGAGGGCGTGTAAATGTCTAAGTTGACCAAGAAACAAAAAGCCTTCGAAGGCAAAGTGGACAGCACCAAGTTGTACGCTTTGGTGGATGCTTTGGGTATTGTCAAAGAGTGCGCCACTGCGAAATTCGATGAGTCCATCGATGTGGCCGTGCAACTCGGTATTGACGCAAAGAAATCTGACCAAGTGGTGCGTGGCGCCGTGGTCTTGCCTAACGGCACTGGTAAAACTGCACGCGTCGCCGTGTTCGCCCAAGGCGCCAAGGCTGAAGAAGCCAAGGCCGCTGGTGCGGACGTGGTCGGTATGGACGACTTGGCCGCCATGGTCAAAGCCGGTGACATGCCTTTTGACGTCGTGATCGCTGCCCCTGACGCCATGCGCGTGGTGGGTACTTTGGGTCAAATCTTGGGCCCACGTGGCCTGATGCCTAACCCCAAAGTCGGCACTGTGACGCCAGATGTGGCGACTGCTGTGCGCAATGCCAAAGCGGGTCAAGTCCAATTCCGCGTTGACAAAGCCGGTATCGTGCACGGCACCATCGGTCGTCGTTCATTTGACACAGACAAGTTGCAAGGCAACTTGGCTGCATTGATCGAAGCCCTGAACAAGGCCAAGCCTTCTTCAAGCAAGGGTGTTTACCTTCGCAAAGTCGCCGTGTCTTCAACCATGGGTGTGGGCGTGCGTGTGGACGTGCAAACGCTCGGCGCCTAAGGCGACGGGCACAAATCCGGGTGCTGCGCAAGCGGTACCCAGAGTGGTGGGCTGAGGCAACTCTTGAGAGTTGCACAGGCCATCCAAGACCGTTGGTGCGGGGCTTGCCCTGCTTAATTGAATTGACCAACGCAGATGGCGATCCCGCTCGACGGAATTCTTCCTGACAGTTAGGTCGCTGCAAAAGTGGCGTGTCCAAGGGATCATCCCTGACGACACATTTAAAGGAGTAGACCTTGAGTCTTAATCGCAGTGAGAAAGAAGCGGTCATTTCAGAAGTGACCACGCTCGCCGCCCAAGCTCAAACGCTGGTGATTGCGGAATACCGCGGCATCACGGTCGCTGACATGACCAAATTGCGCAACCAAGCGCGCAGCAACGGTGTGAACCTGAGCGTGTTGAAAAACACACTCGCACGTCGTGCTGTGACGGGTAGCTCATTTGAAGTTGTCGCCGACCAGATGACCGGTCCGCTGATCTATGGCTTCTCTGTCGACGCAATTGCCGCCGCTAAGGTGGTGGCTAACTTCGCGAAAACCAACGACAAGTTGGTGATTCGCGGTGGCGTCTACGGTGGAAAAGCTTTGGACGCGAACGGCGTGAAGCAATTGGCAAGCATCCCTTCCAAAGAAGTGTTGTTGGCACAGTTGTGTGGCTTGTTGATGTCGCCTATGTCTCGCACCGCAGTGGTGTTGGGCGCTCTGGCGGCCAAAAAAGGCGAAGGCGAAGCTGTTGCCGCTTAAGGCCAGCATTCGTGTATTAACTAATTGTTAGGAAATAAAAATGGCATTTGATAAAGACGCATTTTTGACCGCGCTTGACGGCATGACGGTCTTGGAACTCAACGACTTGGTGAAAGCCATCGAAGAGAAGTTTGGCGTGAGCGCAGCTGCAATGGCTGCTCCCGCTGCTGGTGGTGGTGGTGGTGCTGCTGCAGCTGAAGAGAAAACAGAATTCAACGTCATGTTGCTCGAAGCTGGTGCAAACAAAGTGTCCGTGATCAAAGCAGTTCGCGAGATCACAGGTCTTGGCTTGAAAGAAGCCAAAGACGTGGTGGACGGTGCGCCAAAGGCCGTCAAAGAAGCCGTGTCTAAGGCTGACGCCGAAGCCGCCAAGAAGAAGCTGGAAGAAGCTGGTGCAAAGGTTGAGCTGAAGTAATTCGGTTCTCTCATGAGGCTGGAGTGTCCCCAAAGGGCCTCCAGCCTTCTGTGCTTACAGAGCACACCCAAAAACTAGCTTGGTCAATCGGTTCCAAGTCGTTTTTGAGTGTCTTCTGACCCCAACTGCAGAAGATGCCTTGGTTCGGGTTGCGTGCAATGCGCAACCGTCCGCCAACGCTGGTAGAGGCCAGCCGCCAAGCCTGATGTATGGGACGTGATGTCTCATGCGGAAAAACAGTTCTGAAAGATCAAGCACGGAGATCTCATGGCCCATAGTCAGTCCTACTCATACACCGAACGCAAGCGCATCCGCAAGAGTTTTGGTAGCCGCGACAGCGTGCTGGAAATTCCTTATTTGTTGCAAATGCAAAAAGACGCGTACACCGCGTTTTTGCAAGCTGACGTCATTTCCAAAAAGCGTACCAATGAAGGTCTGCAAGCGGCATTTGAAGCCGCATTCCCCATCGTGTCGCACAATGGTTTTGTTGAGATGAAATATCTCGAATACAACTTGGCCAAACCTGCCTTTGATGTGCGCGAATGTCAAACCCGTGGTTTGACTTTCTCATCAGCGGTGCGCGCACGCGTGCAACTCATCATTTATGACCGCGAGTCTTCGACGCCGCAGTCCAAAGTGGTCAAGGAAGTTAAAGAGCAAGAGGTCTACATGGGCGAAGTGCCTTTGATGACTGACAAAGGCTCATTCATCATCAACGGCACCGAGCGCGTGATCGTGTCTCAGTTGCATCGTTCACCAGGCGTGTTCTTCGAACACGACAAGGGCAAGACCCACAGCTCTGGCAAATTGTTGTTCAGCGCGCGCATCATCCCTTACCGCGGTTCATGGCTCGATTTCGAATTCGATCCCAAAGACTTGTTGTACTTTCGCGTCGACCGTCGCCGCAAGATGCCCGTCTCGATTTTGCTCAAGGCCATCGGCCTGACCCCAGAAACCATCCTCGCCAACTTCTTTGTGAACGACAACTTCCGCTTGATGGACAGCGGCGCTCAAATGGAATTTGTGGCCGAGCGCCTGCGCGGTGAAGTGGCGCGCTTTGACATCACCGACAAGTCTGGCAAAGTGATCGTTGCCAAAGACAAGCGCGTGACGGCCCGTCACACCCGCGAGTTGGACGAAAGCAAAACCACGCACATCAGCGTGCCAGAAGACTTCTTGGTTGGCCGCGTGTTGGCCAAAAACATCATCGACAGCGACACGGGCGAATTGATTGCCCGTGCCAACGATGAGTTGACCGAAGCCTTGCTCAAGAAACTGCGCGAAGCCGGTGTGCAAGAGCTGCAATGCATCTACACCAACGAACTCGACCAAGGTGCGTACATTTCGCAAACTTTGCGCACAGACGAAACCGTGGACGAATTCGCTGCACGCGTGGCCATCTACCGCATGATGCGTCCTGGCGAGCCACCCACAGAAGACGCGGTGCAAGCCTTGTTCCAACGTTTGTTCTACAACCCAGACACCTACGATTTGTCGCGTGTCGGTCGTATGAAATTCAATGCCAAAGTGGGCACCGCTGAATCGACAGGCCCGATGGTTTTGACCAACGATGACATTTTGTCAGTGGTGAAGATTTTGGTGGACTTGCGCAACGGGCGTGGTGAAGTCGATGACATCGATCACTTGGGCAACCGTCGTGTGCGTTGCGTCGGCGAGTTGGCCGAAAATCAATACCGCACCGGTTTGGCACGTATCGAAAAAGCCGTGAAAGAGCGTTTGGGTCAAGCCGAACAAGAGCCGCTCATGCCTCACGACTTGATCAACTCCAAGCCTATCTCTGCTGCACTCAAGGAATTCTTTGGCGCATCACAGCTGTCACAGTTCATGGACCAAACCAACCCCTTGGCCGAGATCACGCACAAGCGTCGCGTCTCTGCATTGGGCCCAGGCGGTTTGACCCGCGAGCGCGCTGGCTTTGAAGTGCGTGACGTGCACGTCACCCATTACGGTCGTGTGTGTCCTATCGAAACACCAGAAGGTCCCAACATTGGTTTGATCAACTCATTGGCTTTGTACGCCCGCTTGAACGAGTACGGTTTCATTGAAACCCCCTACCGTCGTGTGGTGGACGCCAAAGTCACGATGGACATCGATTACTTGTCTGCCATCGAAGAAGGCAAATACGTCATCGCTCAGGCCAACGCCACTTTGGACAAAGAAGGCAAGTTGATCGGCGATTTGGTGTCGGCCCGTGAAAACGGCGAATCCATTTTGTGCGGCGCTGAGCGCATCCAGTACATGGATGTGTCACCCGCTCAGATCGTCTCTGTGGCTGCCTCGTTGGTGCCATTCCTCGAGCACGATGACGCCAACCGCGCCTTGATGGGCGCCAACATGTCACGCCAAGCCGTGCCTGTCTTGCGACCAGAAAAGCCAATGGTCGGTACCGGTATCGAACGTGTTGCAGCGGTCGACTCTGGCACGGTGGTGACGGCCACGCGGGGTGGCGTGGTTGACTATGTGGACGCTACTCGCGTGGTGGTTCGCGTGAACGACGCTGAGGCTACAGCTGGCGAAGTGGGCGTGGACATCTACAACCTCATCAAGTACCAACGCTCCAACCAAAACACCAACATCCATCAGCGTCCGATCGTCAAACGTGGCGACAAGATTGCCAAGGGCGATGTGGTGGCTGACGGCGCATCGACAGATCTGGGCGAAATCGCCATCGGTCAAAACATGTTGATCGCCTTCATGCCTTGGAACGGTTACAACTTTGAAGACTCGATTTTGATCAGCGAGCGTGTGGTATCTGAAGACCGCTACACCTCGATCCACATCGAAGAACTCGTGGTGATGGCACGCGACACCAAGTTGGGCGCAGAAGAAATCACACGTGACATTCCCAACTTGGCTGAGCAACAGCTCAACCGTTTGGATGACTCGGGCATCATCTACGTGGGCGCAGAAGTGCAACCCGGCGACACCTTGGTTGGCAAGGTCACGCCCAAAGGCGAAACCACGCTGACGCCAGAAGAAAAACTGTTGCGCGCCATCTTCGGTGAAAAAGCAAGCGATGTGAAAGACACGTCTTTGCGCGTGAGCCAAGGCTCGCAAGGCACGGTCATCGATGTGCAAGTCTTCACCCGTGAAGGCATCGTGCGCGACAAACGTGCTCAGCAAATCATCGACGACGAACTCAAGCGTTTCCGCCTTGACTTGAACGATCAGCTCCGCATCGTGGAAGCCGATGCGTTTGACCGTATCGAAAAACTTTTGAGCGGCAAAACCGCCAATGGTGGCCCCAACAAGTTGGCCAAAGGCAGCAAGATTGACAAAGCCTATATGGCTTCTGTCGAGAAATTCCACTGGTTCGACATCCGTCCTTCTGATGAAGAAACGGCTGGCCAGTTAGAGAGCATCAAGAACGCGATGGAACAAACCCGTCACCGTTTTGACTTGGCCTTCGAAGAAAAGCGCAAGAAGTTGACGCAAGGCGACGAGTTGCCCGCAGGCGTGTTGAAGATGGTCAAGGTCTACTTGGCTGTCAAGCGTCGTTTGCAACCCGGTGACAAGATGGCCGGTCGTCACGGCAACAAAGGTGTGGTGTCCAAGATCGTTCCGGTCGAAGACATGCCCTACATGGCCGACGGCACACCGTGCGACATCGTGCTGAACCCCTTGGGTGTTCCTTCACGTATGAACGTGGGTCAGGTGCTGGAAGTTCACTTGGGCTGGGCGGGTAAAGGGATTGGCCAACGCATTGGCAACATGTTGCAAGAGCAAGCCAAAGCCGCTGAAATCCGCAGCTTCATGGAAGAGCTCTACAACGGCTCTGGTCGCAAGGAAGATCTGAGCAAGCTCAACGACGCGCAAATTGTCGAGATGGCTGGCAACTTGACCAACGGCGTGCCTTTTGCAACACCCGTGTTCGACGGCGCTGCAGAAGAAGACATCCGCACCATGTTGAAGTTGGCTTATCCAGATGACATCGCCAAGGCGAAGGGTCTGACAGCCACACGCACACAAGCGAACTTGTTTGACGGCCGTACGGGCGAGGCTTTTGAGCGTCCCACCACGATTGGCTACATGCACTTCTTGAAACTCCACCATTTGGTCGACGACAAGATGCACGCGCGCTCTACTGGCCCCTACAGCTTGGTCACACAGCAACCGCTGGGTGGCAAGGCGCAGTTTGGTGGTCAGCGATTTGGTGAGATGGAAGTGTGGGCTTTGGAAGCTTACGGCGCGTCTTACACCTTGCAAGAAATGCTCACCGTCAAGTCCGACGACGTGCAAGGCCGTACCAAGGTCTACGAGAGCATTGTCAAAGGCGAGCACTCGATCGAAGCGGGCATGCCCGAATCGTTCAACGTGTTGGTCAAAGAAATTCGTTCATTGGGCATCGACATTGAGTTGGACCGCGCGTAAGCGGTTTGACGAAAAGAAGGATTTAAAACATGAAATCATTACTCGACCTGTTCAAGCAGTTCACGCCCGATGAGCATTTCGATGCCATCAAAATTGGCATGGCTTCTCCAGAGAAGATCCGTTCATGGTCTTTTGGCGAAGTGAAAAAGCCAGAAACCATCAACTACCGCACCTTCAAGCCCGAGCGCGATGGTCTGTTTTGCGCCAAGATTTTTGGCCCTATCAAAGACTACGAATGTTTGTGCGGCAAATACAAACGCCTCAAGCACCGTGGCGTCATTTGCGAGAAGTGCGGCGTTGAAGTCACACAAACCAAAGTGCGTCGCGAACGTATGGGTCACATTGACCTGGCCGCACCATGCGCCCACATCTGGTTCTTGAAGTCATTGCCGTCGCGTTTGGGCCTCGTGCTCGACATGACCCTGCGTGACATCGAGCGCGTGTTGTACTTTGAAGCCTATGTCGTGACCGATCCTGGCATGACGCCTTTGAAGAAATTTGCCATCATGTCGGAAGATGACTTTGACGCCAAAGTGATCGAATACGGTGACGAATTCATTGCCAAGATGGGCGCCGAGGGCATCAAAGATTTGCTCGAAGGTCTTGACCTCGATGCGGAAATCGAAAAGCTGCGCAACGACCTCACAGGCTCTGAACTCAAGATCAAGAAAAACGCCAAGCGTTTGAAATTGATGGAGGCGTTCAAAAAGTCTGGCATCAAGCCCGAGTGGATGGTGTTGACCGTGTTGCCTGTGTTGCCGCCCGATTTGCGTCCCTTGGTGCCATTGGATGGCGGTCGTTTTGCAACCTCCGACTTGAACGACTTGTACCGTCGTGTGATCAACCGCAACAGCCGCTTGCGTCGTTTGCTCGAACTCAAGGCGCCTGAAATCATTGCACGCAACGAAAAGCGTATGTTGCAAGAAGCTGTAGACAGCTTGCTCGACAACGGCCGTCGCGGCAAAGCCATGACAGGCGCCAACAAGCGCGCCTTGAAGTCACTGGCTGACATGATCAAAGGCAAGAGCGGTCGTTTCCGTCAAAACTTGTTGGGCAAGCGCGTCGACTACTCAGGTCGTTCCGTGATTACCGTGGGCCCAACTTTGAAGCTGCACCAGTGCGGTTTGCCCAAGTTGATGGCACTCGAGTTGTTCAAGCCTTTCATCTTCTCGCGTCTTGAAGCCATGGGCATCGCAACCACCATCAAGGCGGCGAAGAAAGAAGTCGAATCCGGCTCAGCCGTGGTGTGGGACATTTTGGAAGAGGTGATCAAAGAGCACCCCGTCATGTTGAACCGTGCGCCTACGCTGCACCGCTTGGGTATCCAAGCGTTCGAGCCGATCTTGATCGAAGGCAAAGCCATTCAGTTGCACCCACTCGTGTGTTCAGCGTTCAACGCTGACTTTGACGGTGACCAAATGGCCGTTCACGTGCCTTTGTCTGTGGAAGCGCAGATGGAAGCCCGTACCTTGATGCTGGCCTCCAACAACATTTTGTTCCCTGCCAACGGCGAACCTTCCATTGTTCCCTCACAAGACGTGGTGTTGGGCTTGTACTACGCCACCCGTGACCGTATCAACGGCAAAGGTGAAGGCTTGGTGTTCGCTAACCTGACCGAAGTGCAACGCGCTTTGGACGCTGGCGTGGTCGAGTTGACCGCCAAAGTGGCCGTGCGCTTGACCGAGTGGAACAAAGACAAAGAAACCGGTGAATTCGTGCCAACCACCAGCTTGGTAGACACGACAGTGGGTCGCGCCTTGTTGTCTGAAATCTTGCCCAAGGGCTTGCCTTTCTCCAACATCAACAAAGCGTTGAAGAAAAAAGAAATCTCCAAGCTCATCAACGTCGCGTTTCGCAAGTGCGGCTTGAAAGACACCGTCGTGTTTGCCGACAAGTTGTTGCAAAACGGCTTCCGTTTGGCGACACGCGCAGGTATCTCGATCGCCATCGACGACATGTTGGTGCCGCCAGAAAAAGGCGCCATCATCAGTGCGTCTGAAAAAGAAGTCAAAGACATCGAACAGCAATACGTGTCCGGTTTGGTGACTTCGGGCGAGCGTTACAACAAGGTGGTGGACATCTGGGGCAAAGCGGGCGACGCAGTGTCCAAGGTCATGATGGATCAACTCCGCAAAGAAAAGACCATCGACCGCCACGGCAATGAAGTCGAACAAGAATCCTTCAACTCCATCTACATGATGGCCGACTCTGGCGCGCGTGGCTCTGCCGCTCAGATCCGTCAGTTGGCCGGTATGCGTGGTTTGATGGCCAAGCCTGACGGCTCCATCATTGAGACACCCATCACGGCGAACTTCCGTGAAGGTCTGAATGTGTTGCAGTACTTTATTTCCACCCACGGTGCGCGTAAGGGTCTGGCCGACACGGCGTTGAAGACTGCCAACTCGGGTTACTTGACGCGCCGTTTGGTGGACGTCACCCAAGACTTGGTCGTCACAGATCACGATTGCGGAACCACCAACGGTCAACTGATGCGCGCCATCGTTGAAGGTGGTGAAGTGATTGAATCTTTGCGTGACCGCGTTCTAGGTCGCGTGGCCATCGAAGACATCATCAACCCAGAAACACGTGCCGTGTTGGTTGAGGCTGGCATCATGCTGGACGAAGACATCATTGACGAGATCGAAGCCGCTGGCGTTGACGAAGTCAAAGTGCGCACCGCATTGAATTGCGAAACACGCTTTGGCCTGTGCGCCATGTGTTACGGGCGTGACTTGGGCCGCGGTGGCTTGGTCAACAACGGTGAAGCGGTCGGTGTGATTGCTGCGCAATCTATCGGCGAACCTGGCACACAGCTGACCATGCGCACCTTCCACATTGGTGGTGCAGCGTCTCGTGCGGCTGTCGCGTCTAGCGTCGAAGCCAAATCCAACGGTGTGATTGGCTTCAATGCCACCATGCGCTATGTGTCCAACACCAAAGGCGAGTTGGTGGTGATTTCTCGCTCCGGCGAGATCATCATCCACGACGAACATGGTCGCGAGCGCGAGCGTCACAAAGTGCCTTACGGTGCCATCTTGGCCATCAAGCCAGACCAAACCATCAAGGCTGGCGTGATCTTGGCCAACTGGGATCCGTTGACGCGTCCCATCATCACTGAATTCGCCGGCAAAGTGCAGTTCGAGAACGTCGAAGAAGGTCTCACTGTGGCCAAGCAAATGGACGAAGTCACGGGCTTGTCCACCTTGGTGGTGATTGACCCGAAGCGCCGCGGTGCAACCAAAGTGGTGCGTCCACAGGTCAAGCTGATCGATGCGTCTGGCAAAGAAGTGAAGATTCCTGGCACCGACCACCCGGTGACGATTGGCTTCCAAATCGGTGCCTTGCTGCAAGTGCGCGACGGCATGGATGTGGGCCCAGGCGAAGTCTTGGCGCGTATCCCTGTAGAAGGTCAAAAGACCCGCGACATCACCGGCGGGTTGCCGCGTGTGGCCGAGCTCTTCGAAGCACGCAGTCCTAAAGACAAAGGCATGCTGGCTGAGATGACCGGTACTGTGTCGTTTGGTAAAGAAACCAAAGGCAAAGTACGTTTGCAGATCACGGACCCAGAAGGCAAAGTGTGGGACGAACTCATTCCTAAAGAGAAGAACATCTTGGTCCACGAAGGCCAAGTGGTCAACAAGGGCGAGAGCGTGGTGGACGGCCCAGCCGATCCTCAAGACATCTTGCGTTTGCTCGGCATGGAAGAGTTGGCGCGCTACATCGTGGACGAAGTGCAAGACGTCTACCGCCTGCAAGGCGTGAAAATCAACGACAAGCACATTGAAGTGATCGTGCGTCAAATGCTGCGTCGTGTGGTGGTCGAAAGCGTCGGTGACTCCAACTACATTGCGGGCGAACAAGTGGAGCGTTCAGAAATTCTGAACACCAACGAAGCGCTGCAACGTGATGGAAAAATTCCTGCAACGTTCACCAACTTGTTGTTGGGTATCACCAAGGCGTCCTTGTCGACCGACTCGTTCATCTCTGCGGCTTCTTTCCAAGAAACCACACGGGTGTTGACCGAAGCGGCCATCATGGGCAAGCGCGACGAATTGCGTGGCTTGAAAGAAAACGTCATTGTTGGTCGCCTGATTCCTGCAGGCACGGGCATGGCTTATCACAAAGCGCGCAAGGTCAAAGACGCGATGGACGACGCAGAGCGCCGTGCCATTGCTGATGCCGAAGCAGCTGAGTTGGCTGGGGAGTCTTCTGACGAAGAAACCCAAGTCGATCACGGCGCTGGAGAAGCAGCGTAAAGCCCTCCTCAACAAAGGCCCGAAAGGGCCTTTGTTGTTTGGGCTCAACGGTAAAAGCACAAGGAGTTCAACATGCTCGACGCGTGGTGGTTTTGGCTGTTCGTGGCCGTGATGGTGTTTTGGAGTGTGGGTGCATACCGCCGTTTGGTGGGTTTGCGCACGGGGGTGAACAAGCAATTTGCCGTGCTTGAAGAGCTCATGCTGCGCTACCAAGCGCTTGTGCAAGAGGCCACCACCGCAGCGGTTACCTCGCCTTCGGGTTGGCAAACGGCAGTGTCTCCTGAGATGGGGGCCAGCCATTGGACACGCTTGCAAGTTGCAGCCAATTTATCCGCCATGGCATTGGCGCGGATGCAAGAGCATCCGCTCGAGCCTGCGTCTGCGATTGCGTTGGTGGCGACCAGCCGTGATTTACAAGATGCGTGGGAGTCGCTCACTCACCCCGATGTGTATTACGTCTCTGTGCCTGCAGAGTTGACCCAGCGCTGGGCTGAATTGGGTATTTCCATTCAGCCAGATTTACAGCGTTTCAACCAAGCGGTGGCCCACTACAACGATTCGATTGACATGTTCCCTGCCACGTGGATGGCACGCATGTTCAATTTCAAACCTGGACGTCTATTGGAATGATCGATCACGCACACCCATCCGTCCCACTGTGGCAGCAGCTGCAAGCTGTGGCCCAAGCCTTGGCGCAAGTGCGACGTGGTGTGTCAGGCACAGCAGCCTTAGAAACTGTGCCATCTGCATTGCGCCCGGGTGTACAAGCCTTGCTGTTTCAGGCTTTGCGTCAGCTAGGGCGTGCGCAGGCTTTGCGTGCGAAGTTGGCCTCGCGAGCGCCTGCCCCTTTGCCCGATGCCTTGCTTTGTACCGCGCTGGCTTTGGCGTGGGACCCAGAACACGCGCCGTATGAGCCCCACACTTTAGTGAACCAAGCGGTGGAAGCCGCCAAAAACACGCGCAGCTTGCAAATGCAAGCCAACTTTCTCAATGCATGTTTACGCCGCTTTTTGCGCGAACGCGATGCATTGGTGAAAGCCACCGACAGCGACATTCATGCCCAATGGAATCACCCCGAGTGGTGGATCAAACGCCTACAAACTGAGCACCCCAACCATTGGCAAGAGATTTTGCGTGCCAATAACCGCGCGGCGCCCATGACCTTGCGCGTCAACACCTCTGCCATCAGCCGTGAGGCCTTGCAAACAGATTGGAGCAACCATGGCTTGACATCGCAAGCGGTGGGCCATCAAGGTTTGGTGCTTGACCAAGCCCATGGCGTGCGTGACATTCCTGGTTTTGCTGAAGGTCTGTGCTCGGTGCAAGACGCTGCCGCACAATGCGCTGCGCAACTGTTGCTGAATGATTTAGGGTCCACGCATCAAGCCCTGCGGGTCCTTGATGCCTGCGCCGCGCCTGGCGGTAAAACTGCGCACTTGCTTGAACTGCTCAATCACCCATCAGAGGTCGTCGCACTTGATATCGACCCGCAGCGATGTGAGCGCATCGTGCAAAACATGCAGCGCATTGGCCGCACGGCCCAAGTCATTGCAGCCGACGCCGCTCAAACCAAAACATGGTGGGACGGCAAGTTGTTTGACGCTATTTTGTTGGATGCCCCGTGCACAGCTTCGGGCATCGTGCGCCGCCATCCCGATGTGCGCTGGTTACGCCGCGAGGCCGACATCGACAAACTTGCTGCTATCCAAAAGAACTTGCTCAAGCAACTCTGGCCCTTGGTCAAACCCGGCGGACGATTGCTGTATTGCACCTGCTCGGTTTTCTTGGCGGAGGGTGAGAATCAAGTCAAAACGTTTGTTGAACACAACACCAATGCCCGTTTACTGCCCTCCTTGGGGCATTTAAGACCCCAAAGTCTCGCCACAAGCACCGCCCTCACCGACAATCTATCCGGTGATCACGATGGCTTTTACTACGCACTGTTGGAAAAAATCCCCACGTCTTGAGGAGCTCTTTTGGAGCGCTGTCAAGCGCGGACGTTGGCTTTGTTTGTCCCTCAGCCTGATGCTGGCTGGGGTGGCGCAAGCCAACACGCCCGTGGAATTGCAAGAGCTCAAGATCGAGCGCCAAGAGGCTGCGCTCTACCTGTCTGGCAGCTGGCAGTTTGAGCTGCCCAGCGCCCTAGAAGATGCCTTGCTCAAGGGCATCACGTTGTACTTTGTGACCGAGGTGGAAATTAGCCAAGAGCGTTGGTATTTTTACAACCAGCGGGTGGCCTATGCCGAGCGTCATATGCGTTTGTTTTACCAACCGCTCACGCGACGCTGGCGGGTCAACAGCTCGCCGCAAGCCTTCAATGTGAGTGGCTTGGGTGTGAGTTTGGGGCAGAGCTACGACACGGCTGAGGACGCCTTGAATGCCGTGCGCCGAATCGCGCAATGGCGCATCGCCAACGCAGCAGACTACAACCCAGACGCCAAACAAACCATCAGCATCAATTTCAAGCTAGACCTCAAACAACTGCCGCGCCCCTTGCAAATCGGTGCAACAAGCCAGAGTGACTGGAATATTGGCTACAACAAAACACAGCGCTTGGAGCTCAAGCCATGATTGAGTTGGCTGAAAAGCGCACGCGCCTTTCCAGCTTTCAATTGCGGTGGTTGTTGGTCGTCAGCGCGGCTGTTGCGCTCGGGCTCGGCTTGGTGCTTTTGTTCTTGTTGACGCAAGCCACAGACAACCGCGAGTTGTATGCGCGCAACTACCGGCAACTGTTTGGCTTGAATGTGGTGGTGGCGACCTTGCTGATGGGGGTGATTGGGTGGCTGTCGATGCGATTGCTGCTGCGACTGCGGCAAGGCAAGTTTGGTAGCCGCTTGTTGCTCAAAATTGCCGCCACATTTGCCTTGGTGGGCTTTATGCCTGGGCTGCTGATTTACAGCGTGTCTTATCAGTTTGTCTCACGCTCCATCGAAAGCTGGTTTGATGTGAAGGTCGAAGGCGCCTTGGATGCAGGACTCAATTTGGGGCGCACCACGCTCGACACCTTGGCCAATGATTTGGGGCAAAAAACGCGTGCCGCCAGTGTGCAAATCAATGACTTACCCGATGCCTCGGTGGGCATTGCGATGGAGCGCATGAAGGACCAGTTGGGCGCTGACGATGTGATTTTGTGGAGCACCTCGGGCCAAGCGATATCCAGCGTGGGCGAGTCGCGCTACAAGATCACCCCAGACCGACCCACCCCCATGCAGATGCGATTGGTGAGAACACAAAGCGTGGTCACCGCCATCGATGGCTTGGACGAAGCAGAGCTGCAAGGGACAGCCAAAGCGCGTATCCGTGCACTTGTGCTGGTGGCACCCTCGGGTCTGGGGCTGTTGATTGAGCCGCGTATTCTTCAAGTGACCAAGGCTTTGCCTCCCACCTTGGTGAGCAACGCCTTGGCAGTGGAGGTGGCCTATCGCGAATACCAAGAGCGGGCGCTGGGTCGCGAGGGGCTGCGCAGCATGTACATCGGCACCTTGACGCTGAGTTTGTTTTTGGCCGTTTTTGGCGCCGTGCTGTTGGCCGTGTTGCTGGGCAACCAACTGGCGCGACCGTTGCTCATGCTGGCTGAAGGTGTGCGTGATGTGGCAGCTGGCGACCTGAGCCCCAAGCCCGCTCTGCAAGGCCGTGATGAGCTGGGTGGCCTCACACGTTCATTTGCAGTCATGACACAGCAGTTGGCCGACGCACGAACCGCGGTGGACCGCAGCATGTTGCAAGTGCACACCTCTCGTGCGAACCTGCAAACCATACTCGACAACCTCACCGCAGGCGTGATTGTGCTGACCGAAGATGGCCGCATCAAATCGTCTAACCCCGGGGCAACGCGCATCTTGCGGGTGCCATTGGCCGCCTGGGAAGGGCGCGCCTTGAGCGACATCGAAGGCTTGGTGGAGTTTGCCGAGCACGTGCGTCGCGAGTTTGATGGCTTCCTCGGCGAACGGAGCCAGCATGGTTTGGACCACTGGCAACAATCATTTGAGCTGCACGCCACGAACATCAGCCCCGCTGTGCAACTGAGCGATGACACCCAACAGCACATCACCTTGCTAGCGCGTGGTGCTGTGCTCCCTAACAATGGCCGCTTGCTGGTGTTTGACGACATCTCTGAAATTGTGTCTGCCCAGCGTGCGCAGGCTTGGGGCGAGGTGGCACGTCGACTGGCACATGAAATTAAAAATCCGCTCACCCCCATTCAGCTCTCGGCTGAGCGCCTAGAAATGAAGCTCACGGGCAAACTGCAAGATCCCGAGCAACTGATTTTGAACAAGTCAGTCAAAACCATCGTGGACCAAGTGGACGCCATGAAGCGCTTGGTCAATGAATTTCGCGATTACGCGCGCTTGCCCTTGGCAGACCTCAAACCGCTGGACCTCAATGCCTTGGTGCAAGACGTGATGCAACTCTATAGCGCAGAAAATGCCGCTGTGCCGGTGTATGCCCAGCTAGATGCTGCATGTCCATTGATCTTGGGAGATGCGCAGCAGCTGCGCCAAGTGGTGCACAACCTGCTGCAAAACGCACAAGACGCCACCGAAGGGCAGGCACACCCCACCGTGTCAATCGCCACACAATTGGGGGCCACATCGGGCCGCGTGCGACTGCTGGTGCGTGACAACGGACCAGGTTTTCCGCCCAACATTTTGAACCGCGCCTTCGAGCCCTACGTCACCACCAAGACGCGTGGCACAGGCCTTGGCTTGGCTGTGGTGAAGAAAATTGCCGACGAACACTCGGCACGTATTGATCTGAAAAATCGCGAATCAGAGGGGCGGGTGATAGGTGCGCAAGTGTCGCTATCATTCACAGTTGCGCAATAGCAACAAACCCAGCTTCTTTAATTCAGCGAGACACGGCAAGACATGGCGAACATTTTGGTGGTGGATGACGAATTGGGCATTCGGGACCTCTTGTTTGAGATCCTCAACGACGAAGGCCATGCGGTAGAAGTGGCAGAAAACGCAGCGCAAGCACGCTTGGCTCGCCAGGCGGCCCGCCCCGATTTGGTCTTGCTCGACATTTGGATGCCCGACACCGACGGCGTGACCCTGCTCAAAGAATGGGCCGGCGCTGGTTTGCTCAACATGCCCGTCATCATGATGAGCGGCCACGCCACCATTGACACTGCGGTCGAAGCCACCCGTATCGGCGCACAAGCCTTCTTAGAAAAACCCATCACCCTGCAAAAGCTGCTCAAGGCCGTCGAGCAAGCATTGGCGCGCAAGCCCGTGGCGGCTGCAGCCGTCAAAGGCGTGAGTGCTGTTGTCAGCAAAGACAGCGCCCTCGCCAGCACCGTCCCACAAACAGTGGTGTTGCCCACCAACCATCAGAGCTTTGATTTAGAGCAGCCCCTGCGTGAAGCGCGCGATGCCTTTGAGCGCGCCTATTTTGAATACCACCTCACCCAAGAAAACGGTTCGATGACGCGCGTGGCTGATAAAACGGGACTTGAACGCACCCATTTGTACCGCAAGCTCAAGCAGCTGGGGGTGGATTTGTCCAAGCCAAAGCGGGCTGCCTAGTGTCTAGTTGAGCGACAGATTTGTCTGTTGCCCTGTCGCTCAGTTGGGAGAGTATGGAAATGCACTGCGGTTAATGCTTGCTTGGACCACCTGCCAAAATTAACATAATTGATAAAGATATGCAATAATTAATCTAAATGACAAATATGGGGCCTCAATATGAAACGTACTCACAATGCAACTCTAGTCACTATCCTGGCTACCTCACTGTTAGTTGCTTGCGGTGGAGGCGGCGGGAGCGCGGTGAATCTGGAAACGCAGCCACTCACCGTGACAGGGATTGCAGCGACAGGTGCGCCCATGGCTAATGCCACGCTGCAGATTTATGGCAAAGATGGGGTGGCTGTTTTGGCAACCCCTGCCACCATCTCAAGTGACGGCAGCTACTCGGCCACGATACCTGCGACAGCCACGGGACCATTTGTCTTCGAGGTAGATAACGGAAGCGAAAAGGTATACAGCGTATTACCAAACAAAAGCAGCACACCAGTTGTTCACGTGACACAAATTAGCAATTTGATTGCTGCCAAACTTTCCCCTACTGGCAACCCATTCAACTTGGCATCAGAAATTGCTGCAGCATCAACAACTGTGACGTCCACAGCCGTGACATCTGCCACAACGTCAGTCATGACTGCGCTTCAACCCTTGGCCACTGCCCTCAGTCTGAATGGAACAATCAATCCAATCAATACAACTTTTACAGCGAACGGTACAGGCTTTGACCGCATGCTGGACTCTCTAGATGTCAAGATCGAACCCAAAGGGACAAAATCACAGATCGAGGTCACACTGAAACAAACAGTGAATGAGAACCAAGATTTGCCACTCATCTCATTTGCGCATGACGCCACGCCGGCAACACTACCAGCAGTAGATGTAACCAAACTTGCGAGCTCAGGTCTCACCCCCAAGATTCAACAGTTGCTTGACAAACTGAGCGCATGCTACGCAGATCCTTTGAGCACCCGAATCACATCAGGCGGTTCAGCCGCAGCAGATATACAAAGTCAAAACTGTAAAGATGCATTTATTGGTGGCAATCCTGGTGGTTATAAATCGGGCGGCATGGTGGTCTCCAAGACGCAGCACTTTGGAGGGATTTTCACGACTGACGCTGCTGCTGGTGTGAGCTTTTCAGACCCCAAATTTTTCTACTCGGTTGGAACCACAGTAGCCAACGGGCCTACAAGCGGTGACATCGTATTTGGCTATCGTTGGAAAGACGAATATGGCAATTTCAATATTGAGAAAAACGTTGGCCGAATTGACACCGATGGCAAACTGAAATTAATTGGCAACCAATATCAATACGACATTGGTGTTGGGCCATACTCTCAAAGACGAAACTATGTCAACCAAGCAGCCTCCACATTCAATAGTGTTGGCTACACATTTGGTCTTTCATGCTATCAATTAAATCAGTATCAAAGTGCTGCAAATAAAATTGTGAAAGTCAATGTGACCTCACCTGGCGGTCGCAAGATGACTTTTATTCCTAACCTCTCGAGCGGCAACTGTAACTACAGCTACTTTGTCATCGCATTTGGCAAAGACAAAACCGGAGCCGCAACTGTGGATGGCATGGGCGATCCTTCATATGCAACGGGAACTGGTTTTGTGAGGCTTCAAAGCTTCTATGAATCTGGGGATACAACCACCACAAACCATCCACGCAAACTAGACAAAAACATAGCCTTCATTGGTGGTTTCGACGGAACTGATCTGACCAATGACGAAATTGAGGCGATTCCGCAGTTTGGAACGTGGACTTTTGAATACTACAAAACGAAAACTGCTGGTTCAACGCCAGTAGCCACTCAGTACTTCAAAACAACAGCACGTTCGCTGACTGTTGATGGATTTAAGAAGTCTGTGAAGCTGCCAGCGATCACGGCCGACCTTAAAACAAATCTCATTGCCAACACCAGCTGCGCCAACAACTCTGTCTACTGTTATGTCAAACAGGCGACGGGCCCATTTGTCGCAACATGGACCAAACCTACTGACCCTGGTTTGTTGCCTGCGACCTATTTGGCGCGTGTCTACGGTATAAAGGATGTAACCATTAATTCGGCTTCTTGGGTAGGGTTTGAGGACTCGATTAAGTTCGGCTCGAGCAGAGCAACCGCCAGTATTCGTTGCGGGCAAGGCGACAGCGCCGTCCAGTCTTATTGCTCAGGCACTAGCCCTTCGACCGCTAATTTTGGAACCAATGTGTCAATCGATGCGTTGGATCTCGTGAGCCGCGCACCAGATGGAACAGACGTCTCTCACTTTCACACGTTGAAAAAACTTCAATAAATGAAAATACGAAACCGGTTGTGATGGCGCTCGCAAGCCCAAGCAACCGGTGTGTTTCTGTATGACAGGTGCTCTAAGGTGATCCCTAGCGCAGATACAGAAAGAAAGTTTTTCCACGGCGGGACTACTTTTAGGTCACATTCGAGTCGCCTCGCACACATAGCAGTGCTATACTTGCACTCCCGGCCCGGTAGCTCAGTTGGTAGAGCAGCGGATTGAAAATCCGCGTGTCACAGGTTCGATCCCCGTCCAGGCCACCAAAATCAAGCGCCCAACTGTTCTCAGTTGGGCGTTTTCGTTTTGGCGACCGCAAGATGGTGCGGGGTCCGGCGCGATTCTACGTGTGCCATGCCCCTCCAGCATCCGAGCCGGTAACGCCCCCCGAATCTCATACTCCGCTCTCTCTTCTCACAAAACTTCTGCGAACACTGACGAAGTAGCACACGCAGAACGCCTTATGTGGCAATGACTTATGCGTGTGTCGCATACGAAGGTTTTGCGTTCGACTTGCTGAGGCAAACCATGTGGTTTGTGTGTTGTCACACACAACGCGTTGAGAAAATGCCCGAAAAAGTAGTCACTCCGCAGCGCAAGGCAACGCGTAGAGACCTTGCCGCTGCTGAGTGACCACCAACTTTTTATAAGCCATCAACGGAAGGTCAGCTCCAGCTTTTCCCTTGTCACGTGACTTCACCTTGAACACATCGATCGGTTTGTCGCTTTGCAAACCGGCGCGCTCCATGATTCGCTCGGCTCGCATGGGCTCACCCTTGAACGACCAAAGCGAACCAAAAACGGAGGCCTGAGCCTCGGTGAGGTTGATGTGGCCAAGCTCTGGTAACAGCACCGAACGGAAGTCCTTAGCAAAGGGGCCGTAAACCGGTTTAGCGGGCTCACGTTGCGTTTCTGTGGGGCGTTGGCCCTGTGGGGCAATAAATGAGATTCCGCCGCCGTAAAAGGCAAACCGCTCCTGAAGTGGCAGCCAATCAATGTCAGCGGCAAATGGGTGTGCGGTCTGGTCGATAGGTTTGGGCGTGATCACTCGTAACCGAGAGGCGTTGACTCGCAGCGCATCGAGGGTCGCCGGTGCGTGCACCAGGCTGGACAAGTTGCGAGCCAGAATGACTGGCTCTTGTCGTGCATCGCCTAGTCGCCAGACGCCAGGACCGACTTGATCGATTCCATCGCGGCTGTTGATCTCCATTGCCATGCGCAATTTTTGCCGTAGCCAATCCTCGTTGAGCGTGACGGCTGCCATGTCCTGTGGCTCGAGCTGAATCGAACCGCATTCAGGGCATTGGCAAAGTCTGCCCCCCTTGCCATCAGCAACGACCTGCCCCCGATGCAAGTTGCAGTATGGGCAAAGTGCGTATTGCTGATTGACGGCGGCAGGCTTTATAGCGGAGCCTAGCAGTGAGCATGCCGCAAGCTCGTTCGGAGACAGCGCGTACCGAAATACGGGCGTTCCCTCAGCGAACAAGCGGCACACCAATGACCATGCGTGATGCGCAGTCACGCTCACTCCTGGAACGCCGGTTCGGACTGAAATGCGTCCTCACCGGGTTGCTGCTCGTTGGCACTGAGCGTTTGACCCGCATCAAGGATGCCAAGGGTCACGAGGTAGCCCTCCAGTTGAGCTTGCATCTTGGCGTCGAACTTGTGAAGGTTCAGCCGCCCTTTGCGGGTGATCTCGATGGTGATGACCTTGGATCGCATCTTGCCCGGCTGTGGGGGGTAGTACAGATTGATGTGCGCCGAATTGATCTGCCAGTTGCGCTTGAGCGGGTTCTCGCTGGGGAATGCTTCAGCGATCAATTCGGTCACGCACTGTTGGTCGCTTGATGCTGTTGCGGTGCATTCGATCTTGAGATCACCATGTGGGCTGAGCAGGGACAGTGTCTTGACCTGGACAGCCATGAAGCCGTCGGTCGTCAAGGCTTGAGGTACATCGAAACCCAGTCGTAGTGCAGACAGATCAAGGGTGGGCGGTTTGATGCGGTGGGCCTCCACCTTGACGCCCAGCAGGTGCTCTGAGAAGGCCTCGAGCAGCATGGTGTGGTACTTGACTCCGCCTTTGACCAGTGAGCGAGCGACACCGGTCTTGGCTGAATACTCCAGCACCATGTGAATGTTGGGATTGCCGACGCGGCGAGTCAGGTTCGAGCCTTCGAACTCGAGGCGCAACATCGCCAGGTCCTTCACATGAACAGTCAACAGGTAGACATCCGGGGAGCGCTCCAGGACATAAGCCACGCTGCCGTCACCGCACTGCAACTCCCGCTGGTAGAACGCCGAGATGGCCTGCCGCATTCCGAGCAAGGCTGCCTCAGACGTGTCGGGTTTGCGTTTCACCCCAAGTTCATTCTGCTGAGCCTGTGATCCATGGCGTTCGAAGAAGTCAACGTCACCGGCCAGGTCAAAGAGTGCTGGGTAATTCACATACAGCCAGAACGAACGATGGATATCGCTTTGGTTGGAAACGAGCCCCATAAGGGCGACGCCATCCTGCCTTGCAACCTGGAACATCGCTTGTTTACCAGCCGCATCCCCAAGTGCAACACTGGCCATCAATTTGGCAATGAGCGCGTCTCGAGCAATTTCGTCTGGCCATGTCCGGATCGCTTCAATCACGGTCCGGGTGACCTCTTGGCCATCCGACCAAGACAGATCGTCGGGCAACGGCAGACCGTTAGCTGCCAGGAAGTTTTGGAGAGTGTTGTCTACGGGCAGCTCCAGCAGCACATCGACAAAGGTTTTTTTCATTTTCTTGGTCCTTATGGAATGTCGGTGATCTGCGTGCAGGGGATGCTGGCGCTGGCCGACGGGTGGTAAACAAATACCCCGTCAAAGTAAAGTGGCGAGATACAGCGTAATTGTGTCCCGCTTATTTCCGATTGTCAAACTACGTAGAACATCTGGGTGAATGTGTATCTCAGTGCTATACTTTGAGGCTGACTTGATTAAGACAGGAGCTTTTCCATGGCATCGACCCTAGGAGCGCGTTTACGGCGTTTACGAGAGGCCAAAAAGCTGACGTTGCAGCAGGTAGCCGACGCCGTTGGCTGTACCAAGGCGTACATCTGGGAACTGGAAATGAAGGAGGGGCAACGCCCTTCTGCCGAGCGGATTCATCTGCTGGCCAAGGTTCTGGGGGTCACGATGGAGGACCTGATGAACGAATCAAATGAGCAGGTTCCCCAGGCATCCGTTGAAGACGTGGCCTTCTTTCGCCAGTACGCTGGCATGACGGAAGAAGAAAAGCAGCGCTATCAACAAGCCCTCAAACTGATGTTCCCAACTGCGGGGCAAGAGGAAACCATGAGTTGAGTGACAGCGCTCAACTGACACCGAGCAAGGCAGCCAACACCATCCTGCGATGGATTCGCGTGGCCAGTGGGGAGACGGCTGCGTACACAGACCTCGACATGGTTCGAGAGGGGTTGCCTGGCACTCCCTACGGAGAAGGCGTCAAGATCATAAAGCCCCCCATGGCGTCTCCAGTGAGAAGCTCAGAGGGAATGCTGGTGTGCAACCCGAACGATCCAACCGAATGGGGCATCTTCGTTAATGAGGATGCCAGCCCTGAACGTCGTCGCTTCACGATCGCACACGAGCTGGGTCACTTTGTCCTCCACAGAGCCAAGCGGCGCACATTCAACTGCGACAAAGCAGCAGTGCATCTGAGCTTGGAAAGTGCAGGCGTCATCGAGCGCGAGGCGGATGATTTCGCAAGCAACCTTCTGATGCCAGGGGATGTACTGCGTGAGCGGATTACAAGTCAGGACGTTGACCTGCACCTTCTGAGTGGACTTGCGAAGTCATTCGGCGTCTCGTTTGAAGCGTTGTGCATTCGCTTCATCAAGTACACAGAAAAGCGAGCCATCTTGCTGCACTGGGACAACGGGTTTCTCAAATACGAATGGCGCAGCAGAAGTGCTGTACTCAGCAACACACGCATTCGTAGACTGAGCGACCCAGTGGAGCCGTTGCGAGACACCGTAGCTGCCGATCCAACCATCGCCCAGGAGTGGACTGGTATTGATATGTCTGCTTCCGTCTGGTGCGTTGGGGAGCAGCCGTACATGAAGCTTCAAGAGTTCAAGCACAGCTACGGCGTGCGTGACCGTGTTCTGACATTGCTGATACTTGAAGATGCCGAGCCCCGCCGATGGGATAACTCTTGGAACGATCAACGCTCATTCGATAGCTATGACAAGTTCATGGGGAACGATCAATGACGACCACTTTGTTCACGTCTAAATCGGGTCAGCAGTACGACATTGATGTCACAGATGGATCGGAAATACTTGTGACAAAAGATGGGAAGAAGTGTGGGTCCATCCTGTTGAGCTACCGAGAGTGTGATGGCGATGATTACTACCACATCACCAATTTAGGGTTAGAGGGGTGCAAGGGGCAAGGCGTGGGGCGTCAATGCTTGAAGATGCACAAGGAAACGTTTGGTTCGCCATTGACCGCTGGCTCTAGCCACAATGGAAAGCAGGACGATGGAAGTCATCTCACGGGTGATGGGCCAGGCTTCATCAAGAAGATGCGCGAAGAAGGAATCGTCTGTCGCGAGCGAAATTACGACGAACCTCGCGATTACGAATTCGAATAACTAGCGGACTTTGCGCGTCCTCCACTCATCTCCACGAAAGTAGTTACTTGGAGGGGGGATGACCCATAGCATGACAAGCGTTTTCTACTGGAACGCTAATCATGCAAAACAACAAACACATCTCAAATTTCGGGGCTGGCCCAGCCCCCAGACACCCGCAGCAAGAAGTCGTTGATCTAATCGCCGTGGCGCTGCTACGGCTGCGCGAAGCCGAGGCCTCGGCGCGGAATCCTTCACCTATTCGCAACAGTAGGGAGGTTTCACTTGGCTTCGCTGGCCAGAAGAGCGTGAATGCAAACACCGATCACTAACAAGGAGTTTGCATATGACGACACACGCACAACCATCAAAAACCATCTCGGTCGCAGCACAGGTCGGGCAGCTGGCACACCTGTCGATGCGCGAAATCTGGGCTCTATGGGATGAGCACTTTGACGAGAGACCGCAGCACCATCACCGGACTTGGCTTGAGTCCCGACTGGCATACAAGATTCAAGAAAAAGCATTCGGATCTCTCAAGCCAACGACGCGAAGAAAGCTGGAGGAAATCGGCGAAACAGGGCTACTGCCCAAGCGCATGCAAGGTGATGCAGATCGCTTGCTGCCTGGCACGATGCTCACCCGCTTTTATGACGACCAGGAGCATAAAGTCGTTGTGCGTGGCGTGCGCGATTTTGAATATCGGGGGCAGCGCTTTAAAAGCCTGTCGGCGATTGCACGCCTGATCGCGGGGTGCCCTTGGTCGGGACCTGCCTTCTTCGGATTGAAGTCCAACAAGAAGGAGGCTGCATGAGAAACGCACGAACAACAAACGCCGCTACCCCATCATTCATCCCAAAAAAGCGATGCGCCATCTACACGCGCAAGTCGACTGAAGAGGGGCTGGATCAGGAGTACAACAGCCTTGAGGCTCAGCGTGATGCGGGCCTATCGTTTGTGAACAGCCAACGTCATGAAGGCTGGCTGGCGCTGGATGACACATATGACGACGGAGGATTTTCCGGCGGCAACATTGATCGACCAGGGCTCAAGCGTTTGATGCAGGACATTGAAGCCAAGCGCATCGACGTTGTGGTGGTTTACAAGATCGACCGCCTCACGCGTAGCCTTCCAGACTTTGCCAAACTGGTGGAGGTGTTCGACCGCAACAACGTCTCGTTTGTATCAGTCACGCAGCAGTTCAACACGACAACATCGATGGGGCGACTCACGCTCAACATTCTGCTGTCCTTCGCTCAGTTTGAGCGTGAGGTCACGGGTGAGCGCATCAGGGACAAGATTGCCGCCAGCAAAGCCAAGGGCATGTGGATGGGCGGAACGCCTCCACTCGGGTATGACGTCGTTGATCGAAAACTGGTCATCAACGAACGTGAGGCTACGCTGGTGCGAGACATTTTCAGCCGGTACGCAGAGCACGGTTCGGCAGCGCGATTGGTTCGTGAACTGGATATCGAAGGTCACACCACTAAGTCATGGGTGACCCAGTCGGGTCAGCACCGAGAGGGGAGACCCATCGATCAGCAGTATCTGTTTTCCCTTCTGCGCAATCGCATCTACCTTGGGGAAATCAGTCACAAGGGCGAGTTCTATCCCGCGCAGCACGAGCCCATTGTGTCGTCGGAACTATGGGATCGAGTGCATGCATTTGTGAACCGACGCAAGCAAGGGCCGAGAGAGCGCAAGGAGGACTACCCAGCGCTTTTGGGTGGGTTGCTGTTTGCGCCAGACGGGCAACGCATGATCCATCACTACACCAAGAAAAAAAATGGTCGGATGTATCGGTACTACGTGCCGTACTTGGAAAGGCGGCGCTCAGCTGGTGCAACGCAAGACGGGAAAACCAAGAGCCTGGGGGCTTTGCCTGCGGCAGAAATTGAAGGTGTAGTGCTCAACGAGATCGAGCTGGCGCTCATGGAGCCAGAGCCATTGATTGGTGTCTGGCGCGCATGCTTGCGCCACAGCGCAGGAGCAGATCTACAAGAAGAGCAGGTGGTGGTCTCCATGCGACGCATCGCGGATGTGTGGAAACAACTCTTCCCGGCTGAGCAGCAACGCGTTGCACAACTGCTCATTGAGCGCGTGAACTTCAGGGATGGCAGCCTGGACATCCATTGGCGTGAGGATGGCTGGATTGGTCTGGATCCTGAAATCGTGGCCCACCCCTATGTGGAGGAAGCCAAGGAATATGCGAAGGAGGAGATGGCATGACAACAGAGGCTTATCAAGGCAACCCTAGGTTGCGCAGCGTGCGAATCGATGTCGACGGCAAGAGTTGTCAGTTCATGACCGACAGTCAAAGAGTGACGATGATCCCTCTCAAAATCAGGCGCAAGCAAAACAGAAAGCTGCTTACGTCGCCATCGGGAACGATGTCAAACGTCATGTCTGGCGGCGTGGATATCCCGATGATCAAGACCTTGGGTAAGGCGTTCTACTGGCAGCGCCTGCTCGAGGATGGTAAATATGCGACGGCAAGGGATCTGGCGCGAGCCTTCGATTTGGAGCCTGGGTGGGTGGCTGAGGTCCTTCGCATGACCAGTCTGGCTCCAGACATTGTTGAGGCCATTATGGAAGGCGTGCAGCCCAGGCATCTGAATCTTCAGACGATCCGTGGTCGACATGAGCCTCTACCTCGGGAGTGGGATGAGCAGAAAAAGATGCTTGCCTTTGTGTGATTTGGTTCAGCTTGATTTGACGACAAGCGGCCAAGAACGGTTCGTGACAGGTAGTTGAAACCGGATGCTCAACGCTCGCGGTAAGGGGCATGCTGAAGACAGAACGGGGGAAAACTGTCACGCTTGATGGATGGGTTGGGCATGCCCTAATTTTTATTCTTTCTTGCACTACAAAGCGTCGTTGAGAGCCCACGGTTCAGTTTTCTTTCCGTGCCTGCCTTTATGTAGCAAGCAACAGTCTTTTCTGAATTTACTGAACCAGCACAAAGTTCAACGGCGATGCCGCGAATAATGCCTTCATCAACTTTTGATACAAGGCCGTAGCACTTTGCGGGCTCAGGCGTCCAAGCACCTGAGCAAAGCTCGGTTGCCGACCCGATATTGATCTTGGGGTCTAGCTCGGCAACGTCGTTCAAACAATCGGTTGGATCATAGGCGAAGGCGACAGTGCTGTGCCCTATGGCAAGGACAAGAAAAATAATGCTTAGAGCTTTGGTCGTATGCATTCGTGTTCCCCTATTAGGACGCCAAACGTAATTTTTAACAAGTGAAATGAATGATGCAATATTACTAAACTCAGCTATGCGACCCGCCGCCCTTGCTGCGTTGCCCGCCACACGGTTTCTGAATTAGGTCCGTTAGCGAGTTAATTCAGCCCACTTTAGATTTACGCACAGGATTGGGACACGCCATGGCACAGCGCATAGAAAGACGACGGCTTTGTGGCTGTGCGATGACCGACAGAACTCGGTCGGACGGAGACATACCTGACAGTGTCCGTCAAAGAACATCCGGACAACAGTAAATAACTGCCTGAACATCAGGCAACTTCACCAGCGGCGAGTCAAGTGCTCGCCGTTTTCATTTTTGGCGGGGCATTGGCGAACCAGAAGTTTCCGCATGGTTCGCCAATTGGTCCCTCGTATGTTCGCCACCCGAAATCTCCAATGACACCTGTTCCTCAACAACGTCAAAGGAGTATTTCATGCCAGCAACGGCAACCGCACTCACCCGATCGACCCAAGAGGCGATCAACACCCTGTCACCCGGAGATCGCCGGGTGCTCAACGAAAACGAACTGGCCCAGCGCTGGGGCATCAGCCCCAAAACGCTTCAACGCTGGCGCTGTGAAGGTCGTGGCCCCAAGTACCTGAAATTGTCTAAACGCGTGAGCTACCCGCTCGAAGGCGTATTCGATTTCGAACACAACGCTCTGCACGTTTCGACGTCTGAGCGGGCCATGGCGTGAAGGGAGGATGACATGAACGATTTGTCTATTTTCCCCGCCGACATCGCCGAGATGTCCGTCACACAACTTGCCAATTTGTCTGCGCAGCAATTGGTTGAAGTCGACACCAACTTGGATCAGGCGATCGCTTGGCTCAAGGCAGCTCGCGCAAAGCTCGATGGTGCTCTCGACCAGCGGTTTGGTGCACAGGGCCGCGACAGCCTGCATGCCTCTGGCCGTGACTTTGGCACTTCTCACGTAAAGACCGAAGGGCTACACGTCAAGTTTGATCTGCCCAAGAAAGTCTCGTGGGATCAAAAGAAGCTCAAGACCATCGCCGAGCGAATCGTCGCTTCTGGTGAGGCTGTCGAGAGCTACCTCGACATCAAGTTGTCTGTGCCCGAGTCCCGCTACACGAACTGGCCACCTGCATTGCAGCAGCAGTTTGCCGACGCCCGCACCGTCGAGGCAGGCAAACCCTCTTTCCACATTTCCCCTGACTCGGAGGTCTGATCATGAATCAGCAACTTGCCCCATTTGATTTTGAAGGTCGACAAGTGCGCATCGTGACTGATGCACAAGGCGAGCCATGGTTTGTGGCCGCTGATGTGCTGTCAACGATCAGCCTTGATCGCAAGGCGCTCGAGCGACTCGATGACGACGAAAAGGGTGTGAACTCAATTCACACCCCTGGCGGAGTCCAAGAGATGACAACGGTCAATGAGCCCGGTCTCTACGCTCTGGTGCTAGGCAGCCGAAAAGCAGAGGCCAAACGCTTTAAGCGTTGGGTCACTCACGAAGTCCTGCCTACCATCCGAAAGACTGGCTCCTACGCTGTGCCCGCAATCGCTGCATTGCCCGCACCTACGCAAGACCGTGTCACATCGTTGCTCTTGATTGGTGAAGCTGTTGCCAAAGTTCCTGGTGTGAAAGCAGGCATTGCCATGGCTGCAACCCTCACGTGCATCCATGAAAACACCGGACTGGCCATTGAGACATTGCGCCGTGCGCTGCCTGCAGCCAACGAGCCGATCTGCTCCTTGAATGCCACTCAACTTGGCAAGCTGGTTGGCTTGTCAGCAAAGACCACCAATCTGCGCCTGGCCAACTTGGGTCTGCAAGTGCGCAATGAGCGCGATGAGTGGGAGTTGACCGAGATTGGTGAGGCCTGGGCGGAAGCCATGCCGTATTCGCGCAATGGACACAGCGGGTACCAGATTCTCTGGAATCCGAGCGTTGCCCAAGAAATGCGGGAGGTGGCGTGATGGCACTTCCGATCATTACCGCTGATCAACGCATGCGCGAGAAAAAGGGCGTCAAGCTGGTTCTTCTTGGCAAGAGCGGCATTGGAAAAACCACGCAGCTCAAAACCCTGCCAGAGGACAAGACGCTGTTCGTCGATCTTGAGGCTGGTGACCTGGCCGTCAAAGACTGGCGAGGGGACTGCGTTCGCCCAACCACCTGGCCGGAGTTCCGTGACCTTGTCGTGTTCTTGGCAGGACCGAACCCTGCATTGCCTCCGGAAGCTCCCTACTCGCAGGCGCACTACGCGCATGTGTGTGAGCAATACGGTGATCCGAGCCAGTTGACCAAGTACGACTGCTATTTCGTCGACAGCATCACTGTGCTGGCACGCCTGGCACTGATCTGGGCCAAGACTCAGCCGCAGGCGATGTCTGATCGAACAGGCAAACCCGATACCCGTGGTGCCTATGGCCTTTTGGGTAGCGAGATGCTCGGTGCGCTGATGCATCTGCAACACGCTCGCGGCAAGCATGTCGTGTTCGTGGCCATCCTGGACGAGCGCCTCGATGACTTCAACCGCAAGGTGTTCGTCCCGCAAATCGAAGGCTCAAAGACGGCTGCCGAGTTGCCCGGCATCGTCGATGAAGTTGTGACGTTGGCCGAGATCAAGGCCGAAGACGGTGCGCCCTATCGCGCCTTCGTGACGCACACGCTCAACCCCTATGGCTTTCCAGCCAAAGACCGTTCGGGCCAGCTCGAAATGCTCGAACCCCCAAACCTGCTCGCGCTCATTGAGAAGTGCGCAGCAGCAACCCAACCTCAAAACAACAAGGAGTAAACCATGTCCGCTTGGAACGATTTCAACGATGCCGAACAACAACAATCATTTGACCTGATCCCCAAGGGCACGGTGGCTCCGGTGCGAATGACGATCAAGCCGGGTGGCCATGACGATGCCAGTCAAGGCTGGACGGGTGGCTATGCAACCCAGAGCTTTGAGACGGGGAGCATCTTCCTTGCCTGCGAGTTCGTGATTCTGGACGGTGAATACGCTCGTCGCAAGATGTGGTCGAACGTCGGCTTGCACAGCTCTAAGGGACCTGCCTGGGGAAACATGGGGCGCACATTCATTCGTGCCGTCCTGAACTCTGCTCGCAATATCCAGCCGCAGGACAACTCTCCCCAAGCATCCGCCGCACGTCGCATCCAAGGCTTCAACGAGCTCGATGGCATTGAGTTCGTGGCTCGCATCGATGTTGAGAAAGACGGACGCGGTGAACTTCGCAACGTAGTGAAGATTGCCGTGGAGCCTGACCAGCCGGAATACCCGCGTGCGTCAGCACCTGCAGCTCAGCGTCCTGCTGCGACCTATCAAGCACCTCCTGCCAGCAGTGCTTCTGCACAGGCCGGGCGCGCACCTGTCTCGGGCAAACCGAGCTGGGCTCAGTAAGGAGGGTTAATGAAATGCTGGGTCTGCAACAGACAGGCCCGGGGTTTCGGCCACACCGACAACCGTCACGGTGTGGGCCATCCCCGGCGCTACCCAATCGACTGGGTTTTTTGCTCGAAAAAATGTCAGGACGTCTTCCATGCGATGTACGGGAACTGGCAGCGCGCACTCGATGGGCGAGTCGATATGAAGGAGGTTCCCATGATTGATCCTTCTGATATCGAGCTGGCCTCCATGAAGAAGTGCCTTAGAGCATTCGGTGAGTCCGCAGGCGAAATTGGCTTTGACAAACCACTTGGGGAATATTCCGAAGAGCAAGCCCTGTGCGTTATCGATGCCATCGTGACGTGCTGGACCGATGCCATGCTGGCACATCACGAACAGACGAAGTTTCCGCCAGTGCGTGGAATGAGGCCAACGCCTGATCCTCTGGCACACCCATTCGCCGACATGGAGGATGACTTGCCTTGGGTGATGGAAGGAGAGAAGAAATGATGGACTTCAATTCTTCTTCCAGCATCTCGGGTCAGGTCAGTGCGCTCATCGATGCCGCGCTGCAAAAGCGCCAGGCCGAACAACGTCCGAGAAGTTATCTCGGTGCATCGCGCTTAGGCGTCTCTTGCGAGCGAGCCTTGCAGTACGAGTTTGCGAAGGCTCCAGTAGATCCTGGTCGTGAGCATCCTGGTCGGTTGCTTCGCATCTTTGAGCGTGGCCATCTCTCAGAGGAAAGCATGATCCAGTGGATGCGGCAAGCAGGCTTTGATCTGTGCACGACCAAACCCAATGGTGAGCAATTCGGATTTGCGGCACTCGATGGCCGCCTGGCTGGCCACATTGACGGTGTGATCGTTGGTGGTCCTGATGGCTTTAAGTATCCCGCCTTGTGGGAGAACAAATGTCTTGGCTCCAAGTCCTGGCGTGACCTCGAGAAAAACAAGCTGGCGATCTCAAAGCCGATCTATCACGCACAGGTGGTGCTGTACCAGGCCTATCTGGAGCTGCATGAGAACCCTGCGGTTTTCACGGCAGTCAATGCCGACAGCATGGAGATCTATACCGAGTTGGTGCCCTTTGATGCGGCATTGGCGCAGCGCATGTCTGACCGTGCGCTCAAGGTGATCTCTGCGACCGACGCAGGCGAATTGCTCGCTCGCGCTTACCAAGACCCCACTCATTTTGAATGCCGGATGTGCTCATGGCAGGACCGGTGCTGGAGACAAATCAATGACGGACGTTAATCAAATTCTCAGCGAAAAGCTGGTCGATGCACATGAGGCGGCCTACTGCTTGAAGATGCCTTTGTACCTTTTCACACACCCCAAAGAGCGTGAGCGTCTGGGTCTGCCGCATTACCGCGTCGGAAAGATGGTTCGCTTCAAGGTGAGTGAACTGATGGAGTGGATGCAGGTGGGGGGAGAGAAGTCGGATGCTTGATTTCAATGACAACGACTCGCCTACGCACAAAGACACGGATGCCACCAGAGAGCAGTTGCGTGCATCGCTGATTGATCGACTGGAATCGGTTCTGACGGGATTGTTCCCTGCTGGCAAGAAGCGACGAGGCAAGTTCCTGATCGGGGACGTCTTGGGCAGTCCTGGTGACAGCCTCGAGGTTGTCCTTGACGGGGAAAAGGCAGGGCTCTGGACAGATCGAGCCACTGGTGATGGCGGCGACATCTTCGATCTGATCGCCGCCTACCTCGGCGCAGACGTTCAGTCCGACTTTCCACGGGTGCTGGGCTATGCCGCTGAAATGGTCGGCCAAGCTGCACCCACCCCAACCCGCAAGGCAAAGAAGGAAGCTCCGGTCGATGAGCTGGGACCAGCTACGGCCAAGTGGGACTACTTTGATCCCACTGGTCACCTGATCGCTGTCGTCTACCGCTATGACCCACCCGGAGGCAAGAAGGAGTTCCGTCCCTGGGATGCAAAGCGACGCAAGATGGCTCCGCCTGATCCTCGTCCGCTTTACAACCAGCCGGGGATGCTTGCTGCTGAGCGAGTGATCTTGGTCGAAGGCGAAAAGTGTGCGCAGGCATTGATTGCCGTAGGCATCACGGCCACAACGGCGATGCATGGAGCCAACGCACCGGTGGACAAGACTGACTGGTCACCTCTGGCGGGCAAGGTCGTCCTGGTCTGGCCTGATCGGGATAAGCCGGGCTGGGAGTACGCGATGGCAGCGGCGCAGGCGGTATTGGACGCTGGCGCTCTCTCATGCGATGTGCTCTTGCCGCCAGATGACAAGGCCGATGGCTGGGATGCAGCCGATGCGTTGACCGAGGGCTTTGACGTTGTCACGTTCATTGCGTCTGGCCCGCGCATGTGCGTGAAGTCGACCAAGGCCATGACAACGCAGGATGCCACGGTGTGGGCGACCGACGATGCGCTGACGCTGGCGTTCACATCTCGATACGCGGAAGAGTGGCGCTATTGCGCAGCCTGGGGGAAATGGCTGGTGTGGACCGGTTGCCGTTGGCAACCCGATGAGACCTTGATGTCACATCACCTCATTCGCGCTATTTGTCGTGAGGCTGCGCTCAAGGTGGACTCGCATCGCCTTGCCGCCAAGTTGCTGGCCAGCAGCACGGTAGGTGGTGTCGATCGCATGGCCAGGTCAGATCGCCGCCATGCCTCCACTACCGAGGAGTGGGACGCTGACCTCTTCTTGCTCAACACCCCCGGCGGCGTGGTCAATCTCAAGGTGGGCGTGACTCGCCCGCACGACCGAGCCGACCGTATGACCAAGATTGCCACGGCCACTCCAAGAGGTGATTGCCCACAGTGGAAGGCGTTCTTGAACGATGTCACGGGCGGTGACCCTCTCCTGCAGGAGTACTTACAACGCATGGCGGGCTACTGCCTGACCGGGGCGACCAGCGCCCACGCATTGTTCTTCCTGTACGGGACCGGCGCGAACGGCAAGTCGGTGTTCGTGAACACCTTGGCCAGCATCTTGGGCGACTACGCCACGAGCGCACCCATGGACACGTTCATGGATGCACGGGGAGACCGTCACCCAACCGACCTGGCTGGTCTGCGCGGCGCACGTTTCGTGGCATCAGTGGAAACCGAGCAAGGCAGGCGTTGGAACGAGTCCAAGGTCAAGGCCATCACGGGTGGTGACAAGGTGTCGGCGCGCTTTATGCGTCAAGACTTCTTTGAGTACATCCCGCAGTTCAAGTTGCTCATTGCGGGCAACCACAAGCCCTCGATTCGCAATGTGGACGAGGCCATGAAGCGGCGTCTGCACCTTATCCCCTTCACGGTGACGATCCCGCCTGAGAGGCGTGACGGCAAGCTGACCGAGAAACTGTACGCGGAGCGTGACGGTATTTTGGCCTGGGCGGTCGAAGGATGCCTGGCCTGGCAACGCGATGGCCTGCGTCCACCCGAGTGCGTGGTCTCTGCAACCGAAGAGTATTTCGAAGCGGAAGACGCTTTGGGTCAATGGATTGAAGAGCGCTGCATCTTGAGCAAGACCCATCGCGAAGGCGTCTCAGATCTGTTTACCGATTGGCGTGAATGGGCTGAGCGTGCTGGCGAGTACGTGGGCTCGATAAAACGGTTCTCCGAGTTGATGTCGACCCGCAAGTTCGAGAAGTGCCGACTGCATGGCGGTGCGCGCGCAATCGCGGGCATCAGTCTACGACCTAAGCCTCATATCGGTGGCGGCTACCCGTACCGAGACGATTGAACAAACCCATGGTGACGGATTTGACAGTCTTACTGATTAACCCCTCACGCGTGCGCGTACACACACGATAGAGAGTTAACCGTGAAACGTGTCAAACCCGTCACCCAGCAAAAAACTGGAGACGAAATGAACATGACGATTCTTGCCCTGGACCTGGGCACAACGACTGGCTGGGCATTGATGCATGCAGACGGTCAGATCACAAGCGGCAGCCAATCCTTCAAGCCTCAACGCTTTGAGGGAGGCGGTATGCGGTTCCTGAAATTCAAACGCTGGCTCACAGACGTCAAGCAATGCACCTCAGGCATTGACCTGGTTGTGTTTGAGGAAGTGCGTAGACATGCGGGGGTAGATGCCGCACATGCCTACGGTGGCTTTATGGGTCAACTGACTGCCTGGTGTGAGCATCATCAAATTCCCTACGAAGGCGTGCCAGTCGGAACGATCAAGAAGCACGCAACCGGCAAGGGAAACGCTGGCAAGGAGGACATGATCGCGAGCGCACAAGCACGTGGCCACAATCCTGCAGACGACAACGAAGCGGATGCGATTGCACTGGTCTACCTGACCCACGATCGCCAGATGCCACAGGAGGTTTGAGATGAAAGTCCCAGCACAACCCTATCGCTGCGCTCTTGGAAAGGTGCAGCCTGTCGTGACTGACCTGGATGCCGTCAAGCGTTCAGGCTGGCGTGAGCAACACATCCTGGTCATCTCCGATCAAGACGAGCGACTTGACTTCCTCGAGCGTGAGTTCATCAAGCGCATTGGCGAGCGTCTCTATGGAGCAGGAGGCAAGCATGACTAAGACGATCACCATCTGGACTGTTGATGATGTGGCAGCACGTTTTAGTGATGCCGCTTACACGTCCTACCGACTTCCTCCCGTGCGTGTCCAGGGATATGCAAGCCCTTGGATGAGCCTTGCCATGCAAGTGCCCAATCGCTACCCGGACCCTGAGCGTGTCTATCGCCCCATGCCACCCGGCCCTGAGGCGGTCGAACGCATGCTCGAGACGATGCGTTGGGTTCAGTGGTTGGAGGAGGAGCAACGACACCTGGTCTGGATGCGGGCCAAGCGATACGAGTGGCATCAGATCGGTCGTCGCTTTGCCTGCGATCGAAACACTGCAGCCAGACGTTGGAAGAAGGCCATGCAACTGGTCACCGACAAGCTCAACGATGCAATCAACTCATGCGCGTAAATTGGCGTGATTTGAACAAGTTGGGGGGTAATGTGGGTGCATATGAGGCAATGCGCGAATTTACCCTGTGCAGCATTTCAGCCCAATTGAGCGTACATTTTCAGCTATGGTGTGGAAAGGAGTGCAGGCCACTCCCTCCACACAAATTTCTGGGTCCTTCCTCGCCAAATCCCTATGCGGGGGGCAAAGGCCCGAGATTTCGATAGCGACAGATTGAAAAACCGGGTTTGCAGTTCGCACCGGGTTTGCACCTCCCCCAATCCCCCCAAGGAATTTATGACTCCCGAGATCAGAATGATCGCGGTGGATGCGCTCATCCCTTATGCGCGCAACGCCCGCACACACAGCGATGGCCAGGTGGCTCAGATCGCAGCATCCATTGCCGAGTTTGGTTTCACCAACCCCATCCTGTCGGATGGTGCGCGCGGAGTGATTGCTGGGCATGGCCGATTGATGGCTGCCCGCAAGTTGGGGCTCACAGAAGTGCCCGTCATCGAACTGGCACACCTGACGCCCACCCAGAAGAAAGCCTACATCCTGGCCGACAACAGAATTGCCGAGAACGCAGGCTGGGACGAAGAACTCCTGAAGCTGGAGTTGGCTGAGTTGCAGGCTGCCGAGTACGACTTGGATCTGATGGGATTCAGTGATGAGGAAATCGACAAGCTTCTCAATGGCGATGAACAAAGCGATGGTCTGACCGACGAAGACGCAGTCCCGGAAACCCCAGTGGAACCTGTCTCAAAGCCGGGCGACCTGTGGATCCTTGGCAACCATCGCTTGCTTTGTGGTGACTCGACCGTCCTGAATGATGTCGAGCGTTTGATGGATGGCCAGCTGGCCGACATGGCGTTTACCGATCCACCCTACAACGTGGACTATGGCAACAACGCCAAGGACAAGATGCGCGGCAAAGACCGCCGCATCCTCAACGATGCGCTGGGCGACGGGTTTTACCAGTTCCTGTACGACGCGTGCGTGAACCTCCTGGTTGTTACTAAGGGCGCTTGCTACGTTTGCATGAGTTCATCTGAGCTGCATACCTTGCAAAAGGCCTGGTTGGATGCCGGTGGCAAGTGGTCGACTTTCGTGATTTGGGCAAAGAACACTTTCACGTTGGGTCGGGCTGACTACCAGCGCCAGTACGAACCGATCTTGTACGGATGGAAACAGGGAACCGATCACTTTTGGTGTGGCGATCGCGATCAGGCAGACGTCTGGTTTTATAACAAGCCTCGCGTCAACGATCTGCACCCGACTATGAAACCGGTAGAACTGGTTGAAAGGGCGATTCGCAACTCTTCGAAAAGCCGGGATGTGGTGTTGGACTTGTTTGGCGGTTCTGGCACCACCCTGATCGCATGCGAAAAGACAGGGCGTCAAGCTCGTTTGATTGAACTCGATCCCAAGTTCGTAGACGTGATCGTCAAACGCTGGGAGGAATACACCGGCAAGAAAGCCGTTCGAGAGGCCGGTGACTCAGAGCCGGAACAAGATCCGCAGGCTCGTGAGCTCGAGGCGCTGGATCAGCCGCAGTCTTGATCCACTGCGCTTTGAATCACAAACCCGGTCAGGTATGGCAGCCCCTTGGGGATTCCGTAGTTGCGCTGGATCGTACGACCTATCGTCCAGCTCATCCATTTTTGGCTGGCCTGTGCGACGGCCTGGTGCATGTCAGGGCTGCTCAAAAGAGCGTCTTGAACCGTATCTGCAAAGTGACGACCATGACTGCTGTCCAGGAATGCACGGACCGACTCAAGCGGCTGGCTGGTGGTCTTGGCAATATGGGTCATGGCAATGGGCCAGGCAATGCTGGCGTAGCCGCCCATCGTTCCCCAAAAGCCCCACGACTCGTTTTCGGAGGCAGGGATTTTGACCAGGTCTTGTGCTTGTGACGTTTGCATAGATCATCCCAATCGAGCAACGTAGCGCGGGTAATCCCCGCCAGATGGATCGATGAACAGGTAGGTGCGACCGGGCGCGTGCACTTGGACGCACAAGCGTCCTTCTCCTAGGTAGCCGCCCTTACCCTTGAGCCAGTCGCGGGACTTGTAGAGGTTCATGGCGAACCCGTCGAACTCTTCGGGTTCCATCTCTCGGGTCTCTGTGACGTAGACGATGTAGTCGCCGCAGCCTGCGATGTCGGTGATGTCGCTGGGTTTGCGCCCGAATGGCAGGCGGATGCTTAGCTCTTGGACCTCAATCTCTTGACCGTCAAATTTCACGGTCAGGGGTTTGCATTCGACGGTAAGGGTGATGTTCTTCATGTGAGCCTCAGGCGATGCGGTAGGTGCGTTGTTGTCCATCGGCTTTCTCGGAAACGATGCTCAAACCGAGCTTCTTTTTCAGGGCTCCGGCCATGCAGCCCCTGACCGTGTGCTGTTGCCATCCGGTGGCCTTGACCATCTGCTCAAGCGTCGCCCCCTCCGGACGTTGAAGTAATTCGATCAGCGTTGCCTGCTTGGTGCCCTCTCGTTTGGATGGTGTTGCCTTGGCTTCGATCGCAATGCCGAGGGCGCTGCGCCCTGCGTCGGTGATTGCAAATTGCGTGGTGCCGTCCTCGGCATGGCTGTGGGCGGCAATGAGATTGGCGTTGGCCAGGGATGTCAAAACCTTAAGCCGCGCACCCCCTTTTAGATTGGCCGGGAAGTCGGTCAGCAAGTGCTCTGGATGCTGGGCCGCTGCGATGAGCAGATTGGTTTGGGTCTCGGAGAGTTTCATGGTTTTCCTTTAAAAATGGTGATGTGATGAACGCTTCATTCCGCTCGCTTATCAAGCGATTTCTGAATCTTTTTTCTTCCCCTGTGGCTTCTTCGTCTGCGCCTTCAGGCCAGCTTGATAAGCCGCTTGCAGAGCAGCCTCAATTCCCCAAACCGACACGTCGTGAAAGTCCAGCCGGTCCGAATGCTGCGTCTGCAGCGTCTGGACAAAAAGGTGCTCGCGTGCGATCTGCTCCAAAAGGCAAGAAGGCGCGTTGATGGCGTTGGTGGTTTTCTTGTGGTTCATGCGGCGCTCCAAAAAACGTTGATTGATGACCGTATGAACGCTTCATTTCCGAACAACATCAAGTCAATTTCTTAGCCAGACTCTTTCACTTGGGTATGACCGATCGACTCTCAATTCGGGCCTATGCGCGCCACCGAGGGGTGTCCGATACGGCGGTGCGCAAGGCCATTGAGGCCGGGCGGATCACCCCCAACGCAGACGGCACGATCAATGCGGCGCTGGCCGACGCTCAATGGAGCAAAAACACAGATGCCGCGCAGCAACGCGGTAAACACAAGCCCGTCTCCAATGAGGCGATTGCGGGAATACGGGAAACGCTGGGTGAATCTGCGGGCTCGTTTGAACCCAAAGGCGGTGGCACCACGTTGCTGCAGGCGAAGACCGCCAATGAGGTGCTCAAGGCGCAGACCAACCGGGTGCGACTGGCCCGCCTAAAAGGGGAGCTTGTCAACCGTGACCAAGCCGTCGCACACGTTTTCAAGATGGCGCGGGCCGAGCGCGATGCTTGGTTGAACTGGCCAGCGCGTGTGGCTGCCCAGATGGCGGCTGACCTCAATGCCGATGGGCATACCTTGCATGTGCTGTTGGAAAAAGCCGTGCGCAATCACTTGATCGAACTAGGCGATTTGGCTGTTCGGTTGGACTGAGCCCTACTGTGGGCTTGAGGTTTTACGGAATGCAGGGATGTGTTGGAACACTATGACGGATTTGATGCCATTGCTGAGGCGTGGCGCGAGGGGCTCACCCCCGACCCACTGCTGACTGTGTCTGAATGGGCCGACCAGTACCGAGTGCTCTCGGGGAAGTCGGCCTCGGAGCCGGGCAAGTGGCGAACCAATCGCACGCCGTATCTCAAGGAGATCATGGACTTCCTCTCCCCGACGTCTCCCATCGAGCGTGTGGTGTTCATGAAGGGTGCACAGGTCGGTGGCACTGAGTGCGGCAACAACTGGATTGGTTATGTGATCCATCTGGCCCCTGGCCCCATGATGGCTGTTGCGCCGACGGTCGAGATGGCCAAGCGCAACTCCAAGCAGCGGATTGATCCCCTTATTGAAGAAAGTCCGACACTGTCGGGTTTGATTGCACCTGCACGGGCACGTGATTCAGGCAACACCATCCTGGGCAAAGAGTTCCGTGGTGGCGTGCTGGTGATGACGGGCGCAAACAGCGCCGTTGGCCTGCGCTCCATGCCGGTGCGCTATTTGTTTTTGGATGAGGTCGATGGCTACCCAGGAGACGTTGAGGGAGAAGGCGATGCGATTGCACTGGCTGAGGCTCGAACCCGAACCTTTGCACGCAGAAAAATATTCATTGTCTCGACGCCAACAATTTCTGGATCGTCACGCATCGAACGCGAGTACGAGCAAACGGACCAGCGACAGTTCATGGTCCCTTGCCCGCATTGCGAGCACGAGCAAGTCCTGATCTTCGAACAACTGATCTGGGAAAAAGGTCTGCCCGAGACAGCGCACTACAGGTGTGAGTCGTGTGAGCAGCCCATCTACGAATACCAAAAGACTGAAATGCTGGAGCGGGGTCGATGGCAGTCGTCGATTCCTGATTACGTGGGAAAGACGGTGGGGTTTCACCTCTCCAGTCTGTACAGCCCAGTTGGTTGGCGCAGTTGGGCCGACATCGCTGCAGCATGGGAAGCAGCACAAGGATCTGCAACTGCCTTGAAAGCATTTAAAAACACAGAGCTGGGCGAGACCTGGGTCGAGCAAGGTGAAACCCCCGAGTGGGAGCGCTTGCTCGAGCGCCGTGAAGACTATCGAATCGGCACTGTGCCAATTGGGGCGGCTTTGCTTTGCGCTGGGGTGGACGTTCAGAAGGACCGCATTGAGGTCTCGGTCTGGGCATTCGGTCGGGGCAAAGAGGCCTGGCTGGTGGAGCATCGTGTGCTCGCTGGCGACACCTCCCGCGATACGGTCTGGCAACGACTGCGTGAAATGATCGATGAGTCCTGGACACATGCGTCGGGGGTGCAGTTGCGCCTGAGTCGCATCGGCCTGGACACAGGATATGCCACACAAGAGGCCTATGCCTTCGTGCGCAAGTTACGTGACTCCCGGCTGCTGCCAATGAAAGGCGTGGCTCGTGGTGCTGCGCTGGTTGGATTGCCGACCGCTGTGGACCTGACCGTGGGCGGCAAGAAGCTGCGCCGGGGTGTTCGGGTCTATTCGGTGGTGGGTGGCATTGCCAAGCTGGAGTTCTATAACCACCTGCGCAAGACCATGGAAGTGACCGAGGACGGCGAAATTCTCTATCCAGCTGGATACATCCATTTACCCAAGGTCGATGCCGAATTCGTGCAGCAGTTGTGCTCTGAGCAGTTGGTCACGCGTCGGGATCGCAATGGCTATCCGGTGCGCGAGTGGCAAAAGATTCGGGAGCGCAACGAAGCGCTTGATTGCTACGTCTATGCGCGGGCGGCTGCCAGCCTGGCTGGTCTTGACCGGTATGAGGAGCGTCACTGGCGCGAATTGGAAAAACCGTTAGGCGTGGCAGGACCACCTGAAGACGCCCAATCAACCAAGCAAGAAGCCACCCTCAGCGGTGGCTTCGTTGTTTCTAAAGGACCACAACGCGGCAGGCGCTTGATTCGCAGCCGGTGGATGAACTGATGACGACCTATACCCTTGAACATGCCCAAGCACTGCGAGAGGCCATTGCCAGTGGTGAGCATCGGGTGACCTACGACGGCAAGACCATCGAGTACCGCACGGTCTCCGATCTCAAGCTGGCCTTGGCCGAAGTGGAGGCGGCGCTCGCCTCAGACAGCGGAAAAACCAAGACTCGTCAGATCAGGATCACTACATCCAAGGGGTTCTGAGATGGCCTTTTGGAAAAAACTCACAGCCTATGTGGGCTGGAATTCCGTTCACGAGGTCGCAGGCTCAGGCCGCAGATCTCGTGTCTGGAATCCTGGTGACCCGGGGGCGGTCTCGGCGATGCTGGCCACGGGCAATCAACTGCGGGTCAAGTCTCGGGACCTGGTGCGCCGAAACGCTTGGGCGGCTAACGCGGTCGACAGCTTTGTCTCGAACGCAATTGGCACTGGAATCAAGCCGCAATCCTTGGTGGATGACCCCAAGTTTCGGGAGCGAATTCACGCGTTGTGGTGGCAGTGGGTGGAGGAGGCAGACAGCAACAACCTCACCGATTTTTACGGCCTGCAGTCACTAGCCTGCCGTGCCATGGTCGAGGGCGGCGAATGCCTGATTCGTATCCGCAATCGGCGACAAGAGGATGGCCTGAGCGTGCCGATCCAGTTGCAAATTCTGGAGCCCGAGCACCTGCCTTTAAGCCTGAACACTCTCAGTGCATCGGGTAACCCAATTCGTAGCGGCATCGAGTTTGATGCCCTTGGACGTCGGGTGGCCTATCACCTTTACCGCGAGCATCCGGGTGACCCGAGTTTGACGGTCAATGGCAACGACCTGGTACCTGTTCCTGCTGAGGAGATCGTTCACCTGTTTCGACCACTGCGGCCAGGTCAGATTCGTGGCGAGCCCTGGCTGTCGCGGGCATTGGTCAAGCTCAACGAACTCGATCAATACGATGACGCTGAGCTGGTTCGCAAAAAGACTGCGGCCATGTTCGCTGGCTTCATCACGCGCCAGTCGCCAGAAGACCAACTGCTGGGAGAGGGCGAAGCGGATGAGCTGGGCGTAGCGATGGCGGGTTTGGAGCCGGGAACATTGCAAGTCCTGGAGCCGGGTGAGGACGTGAAGTTTTCTGATCCAGCGGATGTTGGTGGTTCCTACGCGGAGTTCCTGCGGGTGCAGTTCCGTGCAGTCGCTGTAGCCATGGGCATCACCTATGAGCAGTTGACCGGCGATCTGTCGGGCGTGAACTACTCGTCGATTCGTGCAGGGCTCCTGGAATTCCGTCGCCGATGTGAAGCCATCCAGCATGGCGTGATCGTGCATCAGATGTGTCGCCCGATTTGGCGTGCATGGATGGATGCGGCAGTGCTCAGTGGTGCCCTGGCTGCGCCGGGATATGCCAAAAGCCGTCAAGCCGCCCGAGCATGGCAAGCGGCGAAGTGGATTCCCCAAGGCTGGCAGTGGGTGGATCCTGAAAAGGAATTCAAAGCCCTGCAGTTGGCCATTCGATCCGGATTGATGAGCCGCTCCGAAGCGATCTCTTCATTTGGCTACGACGCCGAAACGATCGACAAAGAGATCGCAGCGGACAACGCGAGAGCCGATGCGTTGGGGCTCGTATTGGATACGGACCCCAGGCAAGTAGCTCGCAATGGTGCGACCAACTCGGCAGCACCCTCTCTCCCTCCTGACTCACCAAGCGCGCCCTTGGTGGATCAGCAAACCTGAAACCAGAGGACTTATGAACCACATCTCGTCGATGCCACATTTGGCATCGCGAATCTTTGGCACGCCCCTGCTGATTCACCCCAGAAAGTTGGATGTGATTCTCTCGGTGCTTGGCCCCCGTTTGGGATTGGCCATGTCAGACGATTCGCAAGCACTCATCAAGCACTTGGCTGCGCAAGCCCCGCCTGTTAATTCCACAGCACTGACATCAAACATCGCTGTCATCAGTGTGTCCGGAACATTGGTACGTCGAGCGGCAGCAGTCGATGCGGCCTCGGGCCTGACCAGCTACACGGCCATCAGTGCGCAGCTTGCGCAGGCCGTGCGTGACCCTGCTATCAACGCGATTTTGCTGGACATCGATTCACCCGGCGGTGAAGCCGGTGGGGCTTTTGATCTGGCGGATCAGATCATGGCGGCTCGGCAAATCAAGCCCATCTGGGCAGTTGCCAACGACGATGCGTTCTCGGCTGCATATGCCATAGCCAGTGCGGCCAGCCGGGTCTACGTCACCCGGACCGGCGGTGTGGGTTCTGTTGGAGTTATCGCGTTGCACGTGGATCAGTCGCAGCGGGACGCCATGAGCGGGCTTCGCTACACAGCGGTGTACGCCGGGGACCGCAAGAACGATATGTCTCCCCATGCGCCGCTGTCCACCGATGCGGCGCAGGCCCTACAGGCCGAAGTGGACCGGCTGTATGGCCTGTTCGTGTCGACGGTCGCAGCCAACCGAAACCTTTCTGAACAAGACGTTCAAGACACCGAAGCAGGGCTGTATTTCGCGCAAGACGCGATTGATGCCGGTCTAGCCGATGTGGTCGGGACGCTTGACGACGCACTGCTCGCTCTGAGTGAAGAGCTCCACACGCAATCGACATCCATCGCGCGAATTCAAGGTTCGGGCCGCGAGATGGGGATCTCTACGCCCGGATCGTCCATGAAAAGGAGTGTTTGCATGCAAAACGATGCAACCCAAGCTGCCGATGGGCAGACAACCCAAGAAGATCAACGTCAATCTCAACTAGCCAATCAGCTGAGTGCTGGATCTGAGCCTGCCCAAGGCAACGATACCTCGCAAGACGCAGGGGGCGAAACCGGTGCGCAGGTGCAAGCAAGTGCCGCCATCCAAGGCCATGACATCAGGGCAGCCAGTGCTCAGGTGCTGGCCATTGCTGAGATGTGTCTTCTGGCTGGGAAGTCCGAGATGACAGCGGGCCTGATTGAGCGCGGTGTTTCGGTTGACCAGGCGCGCAAGGAGCTTCTGGCGGCCAAGGCCTCTGGATCCCCCGAAATCTCCAGTCGCATCTTGCCCGAGGCAGGAACACAAGCCCAAACCAAGCCCGAAGACAGCCCTGTCGTTCGAGCAGCGAAGCAGCGCGCTCAAAGCCAGCGTGACGCAGCGCAACTCAACCACCGTTAATAGGAGAACCTGATGACTGCAATTACCAACGACCTCACCTTGGGCGACGTGCTCAAGTACGAGGAAGAAAACCTCTACTCCCGCGACCAGGTCACGGTGGTGTCCGGGCAGAACTTGAAGCTCGGGACCGTGATTGGCCGAGTGAGTGCGACGCAAAAAGTCAAAGCCCTCGACCCTTCTGCGACCGATGGTTCAGAAGTCGCCGCTGGCGTGGTGCTGCAAAGCATCGATGCCAGTGCCGCAGAAAAAAACAACGGCCTGATTGTTTCGCGTCAAGCCATCGTGGCCGATCACGCGCTGATCTGGCCCGCTGCCATCACCACGGAAGAAAAAACCGCAGCTATCGCTCAACTCGAAGCGATCGGCATCCTCGTTCGTCAAGGAGTCTAAGCAATGAACAACCCTTTCCAGTCCCCTGCGTTTTCGATGACGGCGCTTACTGCTGCCATCAATATCCTGCCCAACCAATTCGGCAAACTCGATCAGCTCAACTTGATGCCTGCTCGCCCTGTGCGCTTTCGTCAGATTGCGGTGGAAGAGCGAAACGGCGTTCTGAACCTGCTGCCCACGCTGCCCGTAGGTGCGCCTGGAACGGTGGGAAAGCGCGGTCGCCGAACTCTGCGCTCGTTCATCATCCCGCATATTCCGCACGACGATGTGGTGCTGCCAGAAGAGGTTCAAGGCCTGCGCGCCTTTGGCTCTGAGACCGACACCGAAACCATCGCAAACGTGATGACCGAGCATCTGCAGTCGATGCGCAACAAGCACGCCATCACGCTAGAGCATTTGCGCATGGGCGCACTCAAGGGCGTGATTCTGGATGCTGACGGCTCGGTCCTCTACAACCTCTTCGATGAGTTCGGTATTGAGCCCAAGGAATTCAACTTCGCGCTCAACAACGAAAAAACCGATATCAAGAAAAAGTGCCTGGACCTCAAGCGCTACCTTGAACTCAACCTCAAGGGCGAGTACATGACTGGCGTTCGCGTACTGGTCTCGCCGGAGTTCTTCGATCTGCTGACGGCCCACCCCAATGTGGTCAAGGCGTATCAGTGGTACCAGGAGAGCCTGGCGCTGCGTGCAGACCAACGCACAGGCTTTACCTTTGCGGGCGTCACCTTCGAGGAGTATCTTGGGCAGGCCTCTGATGTAGATGGCAATGTGCGCAAGTTCATCGCTTCTGGAGAAGGTCATGCCTTCCCCGAGGGCACCTTGGACACTTTTGCCACGTACTTTGCACCGGCTGACTTCAATGAGACGGTCAATACGCTGGGGCAGCCCCTGTACGCCAAGCAAGAACCTCGAGAATTTGGTCGCGGCACGGATCTGCATACGCAGAGCAATCCGTTGCCGATGTGCCATCGCCCGGGGCTCTTGGTCAAACTTTTGGCCAGCTGATGTCCCGCGATCCGTTTGCACTGGGTGTCAAACGGCTGTTCGCAAGTTTGGGATCCCCGGCGCAGTACAGCACTGTGACCGGGGAGACCATCGAGCTCAAGGTCATCAGTAAGGCACCGGATTCGGTACAAGAGTTTGGCCAGTCGCACCTTGCGGTGACCTCGAATCGGTTTGACTTGCAAGCGGCAGATATCACCCGACCTCAAGAGGGCGATCGTCTGACGTGGCGGGGTGTCATCTATGTCATTCAAGGCGATGCGCTTGTCGATCGTGATCGCTTGATCTGGACTGTGAGTGCCTATCCCTTGCCTGACTATTCCCCGACGGCGAGCTGAGCATGAGCGTTCGACTTCTGGCTGCTCTTCAGGGCGACCTCTCCAAGATGATGGAGCAGGAATTGACCTCGGCGCGGATGGCGGTGACCACCGGCGTTAGAGAGGCGACACAAGGGCTCAAGAGTGAGTTGCGCTCGCAAATCGAAGGGTCTGGCCTGGGCTCGCGCCTGGCCAATACATGGCGGGGGGAGGTGTACCCGAAGGGACGCCCCAGTCTCGGATCGGCAGGGCTTGTTTACAGCCGCGCTCCTGTTGTCGTCGCGGCGCATGACCAAGGCGCGTTGATACGTTCTAAGAACGGGTTCTGGCTCGCCATCCCGCTCCCTGCGGCAGGCAATGGGCCTCGCGGCAAACGAATGACGCCAGGCCTTTGGGAGCGCATGCGTGGTCAACGACTGCGCTTTGTCTATCGCTCTGGAAAACCGTCACTGCTGGTGGCGGACAACTTTCGAGCCAAAACAGGCAAACGCGGCGGCTTTGCGGCGGCATCTGCCTCCGCTCAGAAATCAGGACGGGGGCTCACCACAGTCCCCATTTTTTTGCTGGTGCCGCAAGCCCAACTCAAGAAGAAATTCGACATCGCCAGTGCCGCTCAACGGTGGCAAGACCGGCTGATGGTGTTGGTCACGCAGTCGTGGCCAGAAGAACGCTCGGACAAATGAAATGACGACGAAAGCAAGCCAACGAGAAGCGGCACTGGGGGCCTTGTTCACGCTGTTGGACGGACTTCCCTTGCAGCCCAATGCCATACGCAGAAATTCATCCTTGCCTGAGCGGCTCAGTGAACACGCGATGGTGTTCCTGCGCGATGGTGACATGACGCAGGTCGATGTCACCTTGTCGCCTGTGACCTACCTTTGGGAGCACGCTGCAAGCATCGAAATCTATGTCGCGCATCCCGAAGCATCTGCCAGAGACGCACGCATGGACGAGCTGCTTCAGGCGCTTGGCACCTTGATCTTGGCGGATCCGACTTTGGCTGGACAGATCGACCATGCCGAAGTGATGCCGCCCAAATTTGAAGACGTCACCCCAGATGGGTCTGTGGGCATCAAGGCCTGCACGCTGGATGTGGTGATGCATTACGCGAGCAGCCATCCCTTGGCCTGATCGCAACACAAACCTTAACCACTTGGAGATTCACCATGGCTCGTGCTTATGGCGCGAACGCCAGCCTATTGGCTGCGTTTGAACCCACCTATGGAACTACACCGACTGGAGACTTTGGAAAAATTCCTTTTGTCTCCACCACCTTGGGCTCAGAACAGGGCTTGATTGCCAACGATCTGATTGGCCTGGGGCGAGACCCGAGTGCGCCCATCCGTGACGTGATCAAGGTCGAGGGTGACATCGTTATTCCCATCGATCTTCGCAATATCGGCATGTGGCTCAAAGCCCTGCTGGGAAGTCCTGTGAGCCTTGGAGATACCGCGCACACTCACACTTTTGTATCTGGCAACTCAGGGCTGCCGAGCCTCTCACTGGAGACGGGACTGCCGGACATTCCGGCGTACTTCCTGGCCTCTGGTGTGATGGCCAACTCGCTGCAAGTGAAATTTGCCCGCTCTGGTGCAGCGGACGCCACTTTGGGTTTGATTGCTCAAGGCGAAGTCAAGCGTACTGCCAGCGCAGACGCCACACCCACGACCTTGCCGATCACTCGCTTCAACCAGTTCCAGGGTTCGATCAAAAAGAATGGCCAAGCCTTGGGTAACGTGGTCGCAGCGCAGTTGACCTATTCAAACAATCTGGCACGCATTGAAACCATTCGCTCCGACGGAAAGATTGAAGGGGCGGACCCCACAGTGGCCAGCTTGACGGGCAACTTGGAGGTTCGCTTCGCAGACACGGAATTGATCGATGCTGCGACTAACAACACCCCGCTCGAGTTGACCTTCAGCTATGTCATTGACGCCACCAAGAGCCTGACCTTCATCGCGCATGAGGTCTACCTACCCAAGCCCAAGCTCTCAATCTCTGGCCCCGGCGGCATCCAGGCCACCTTCGACTGGCAGGCTGCCAAGAACACTGCGGCTGGGCACATGCTGACCGTGCAACTCGTCAATGACGTGGTTGCGTACTGAATTTAAGAGGCAATCATGCTCAAACTCAATCTGAAACGTGAGCCGTATTGGCTCGACCTGGTCCAAGGCGTGCGCATCAAGGTCAAACCTGCAACCACTGCACTGGTCATGGCGGCGCGCCATGCTGCAGCCCTCATCGATGGCAAGGACCACGCGGCAGCCGGAGAGCGCACTGCAACCTTGATTACCGAGTTGGCCAAGGCTGCCATCTTGGCTTGGGAGGGCGTGGGCGACGACAAAGGCAAAGCCGCAGCCGTCACGCCGGACGGCATCGCTGCGCTCATGGAGCTTTGGCCTGTGGCCGATGCCTTCGAACGTGAGTACCTGGCAGCGCTCTATCTCTTGGATGCCGAAAAAAACGGCTAAAGGCCCGCACCGAATGGCACTTTGGTGGTGGATCAACGTACTGCGGGGCATGCGAGGCGACCTGTCCTGAGTGTCCGTACCTGGTGAATTCACCTCGGACTGAAGAGGGCTGGCAAGCCCTCGCAGTTCTGGATGTCTGTTCCTCCCAAGTGCGGGCAGTTCAAGGCGCAGTGCTGGGCATGGACTTCAATGCGTGGCTTTCCGCCAGCCAGGCACTGGATGCAGACCCCGCTGCCATGACCCATTTTTTTCCTGCCGTAGAGGCGGGCCTGACGCAAGCATTGAACAAACCATCTCCGGATATTCCACATGGCTGAACGCAACCTATCGATTCGACTCGCTGTCATTGATGGCGGAAAAGTCAAAGCCGAACTGGCAGACGTGGGTGAGGCCGGAGAGCGTTCTCTCAAGAAAATCGAGTCTGCATCGCAACCAGCATCGGCTGGTCTGAACCTGTTGTCCAAAGCGGCCAACGACGCTTTCGTGCGCATGGAGGACGCCACTTCCCGTCTCGGGATGCTGGGCAGCGTACTCGGTCGCCTTGGTCCCGCAGGATTAATCGTGGGTGCATCTGTTGCTGCGGTCGGTTACGGCATGCATCAACTGGTTGTTCCGGTCGCTGAAGTTGGCGAAGAGCTCAACAAGCTTTCCCAGAAAACCGCAGTCTCAGTCGAGGCCTTGTCGGCGTTGCTGTATGCCTCAGAGTTGTCGGATGTGAGCGCTGAGAGCCTGACCAAGGCGCTCAAATTTCTCTCGACTGCCATGTTCGACGCCAAAGTCAAGGGTGGGGAAGGCAGCGCGGCGCTCAAGGCATTCGGAGTCTCGGCGCTGGATGCACAAGGGCAGATTCGTCCGACGGAGCAGGTGCTGTTGGACCTGGCTGAGAAATTCGCGGCCATGCCTGACAGTGCAGAAAAGGCAGCCCTGGCTGTCAAGCTGTTCGGCAAGAACGGACTGGACATGATTCCCATGCTCAACCAAGGGCGCGATGGGCTGACTGAAATGATGGAAGAGGCCAAGCGCCTCGGCCTGGTCATGTCTGCTGATGCAGCACGCGCTGCAGAGGAGTTCAACGACAACATGAAGCGCTTGCACGCGGTCAACGAAGGCGTTCAGCGCCAAATCGGATCCGCGTTGCTGCCGATCCTGGCTGACCTGACGGAGCAGATGTTCCTGGCCAAAACCGAGGCCGGAGGATTCACGAGTGAGTTGCAAGCGATCACGCACAACCGTCAGCAAGTCCTGACGTTCCTTGAGGAGGTCGCAACTGGTCTTGGGTTCATCGCCGAGTCGGCTGTACTTGCCAAGCGCGTGATCAGCCAACCGTTTGACAGTTTGTCTGTCGTCGCAAAGGACGTCGAGACTTGGATCAAGACAGATCTTCTTCGATCCATGAAGTCGATGGGTTATGACGAGGGACAAATCAATGCTGAAATAGCCAAACTGCAAGCAGCTCGCGATCGATTTGTGGAGGCCGCTAACGATCGATTGATGAATCTCAATGACAACCCTGGGTACGTCAACCGTATCGAAAAGTTCTTTGATGAACAGCGACGCACTGTTCGAGTCATGGGTCAGAGGTTTGTTCTGGATACTGCCGAGCAAGCCGCGCAGGTCCAGAAAATCTATGACGAATTCATTCCCAAGATGCCTCGTAAGCGGCCAAGTGGATTAGACCTAACAGGGTTTGAGAAGAACAACGAGGGCTTGCAGTTCTTGAAGCAACTTGAGCAGCGTGCGACGCGAGTAACTCAAGGTGAAGGCGCTGAACTCAGAGCGCGAGCTTTGGAGCTGGAACGCAAGGGATATGCGGGGGTGGTCAAGGAGGCCGAAAAGTACATCGACATGATCGAGCGTATGGAGAAGCAAAAGGAGGCCGACAAAAAGTTCGAGGAGTACGAGAAGGAGCTACAAAAGGCCCATCAAATCACCGAGAACTACATTGGCAACAACCGCCTCAAGCAGGAAGAGTTGCAGCTCAAGCGTCAGCTTCTGGACGTTGGCGAGATCGAGCGGGCTGCCTTGCAGACTCGCTTCGAGATGGAAAAGGCCGCAGTCATGGCATTACGCCAGGCCGAGCAAATCAACGATCCCGGGCTCAAAGCCGAGGCCATCGCTGCGATCAACGATGCCTTGGCGCGGCAGTTGCCGATCGTCGAGCAGCTCGCTCGGGCCAACGTGGAATACCAGCGCAGCTTTGACTATGGCCTTCGGAGCTCTCTGCGCACCTACATTGAGGACGCTACCAATGCGGCCAAGCAGGCTGAACGTGCCGTGACCTCCGCCTTCAAAGGCATGGAGGACGCGATGGTCCAGTTTGTAACGACCGGCAAGGTGGACTTCAACAGCTTGGCCAACTCGATCATCGCGGACCTGGTACGCATCCAGATCCAAAAAATGATCACCTTGCCTCTGGCCGGTTGGATGAGTGGACTGAATTTGTTTGGTGGTTCCAGTGGCGGTAACGGAATTGGTGGGGCATTCCCTGCTGGTGCCACTGACCTGATGTCAGGCGGAACGATGGTGGCTCACACCGGTGGATTGATTGGCAGTGATGTACTGGCAACTCGATCAGTCGGACTGCATCACTTTGATGGAGCGCAGCGGTTTCATACCGGTGGAGTGGTGGCGGGCGAAGTCCCCATCATTGCTCAGCCTGGCGAGGCGGTATTCACGCCTGGTCAGCTTCGATCGCTGGGAGGCGCACTGGCTAAAAACAATCCGTCACCAGTCAAGGTGGTGGTCAATGTCAACAACCACGCATCAGGCGTGGATGCTCGAGTTCAGACCAGCCAGCAGCCAGACGGCACCACCCGCCTGGATGTGATGGTTGAGCAGATCGAAGCACGTATGAGCCGATCTATCAACCAAGGTGTGGGTATAGCGCCCACTCTGGAGCGACGTTATGGCCTCAATCCCGCAGTAGGAGCCTTGCGATGAGTGATGTGACCTTACCGGCGGGGATTCCCGTATGGCCGGACACCTTGCCGTTGCCTCGTATTGAGGGATATGGGTTGGCCCCGCAGTCAAACGCCATTCGAACCGACATCGATTCAGGAGCCGCTCGGATGCGATTGCGATCTACCAGCACGCTCTACCGGGTTCGCTCAGAGTGGCGCTTCTCGCAAGAGGCGTTCGCAGTCTTTGATGCTTGGTGGATGCATGTGCTCAATCAAGGGGTGCTGTGGTTTGCGATGCCACTCACGGCTGGGTTGGGCGTTCAGGCGGTTCAAGCGCGATTCATTGCGCCATGGGACACCGAGCTTTTAGCGGGAAACAGGTGGCAGGTGAAAGCGCAACTAGAGGTGCAAGACTTTCCTCGGCTAAGTCCTGATGAGGTTCAGGTGGCCGCAGTACTTGGACCAGATGCCATCGCGCTGGGGGATCGCCTACATGCCTGGCTCAATCAAACCATCGTGGCATCGGACTACTGGTAGCCATAGACACTAAGGAAATCAATCATGACCCTCAAGACCCGGCTCGATCAAGCTGTGGGAACGATCGAGGGGGATGCAGGCTTACTCCATCAGATCGTCCACGGGGATGATCAGACAACCGTCACCACGCAAGGTGGTCAGGTCAAAAGTGTGGCCAACGTCATTCATGGAGTGCAGACCCAGCTTGATGCTTCCCGACAAGATCTGACCAATCAGGTTGCCACTGCAACTCAGCAAGCCACCAGCGCCGCGCAATCGGCCAGCAATGCCGCAAGCTCTGCGACGACAGCCAGCACCAAAGCAACGGCAGCCACTGATTCCGCGACCAGTGCTGCCAGCTCCGCTACTGCGGCGGCCACGTCGGCGGCGACTGCCAGCACCAAGGCCAGTGATGCCAGTAGCAGCAAGACGGCAGCAGCAGCGTCTGCCACCAATGCTGCGACGAGTGCCGCTAATGCGGCTGGTTCTGCGACTGCTGCTTCGACCTCAGCGAGCACTGCCTCTCAAAAGGCAACCGATGCAGCTGTAAGTGCCAGCTCCGCATCTGCCTCGGCACTCACGGCCACCAATAAAGCAGCGGACGCGCAAACTGCGTTGACTGCTGCGCAGGCGCAAGCCACCTTGGCATCCGATTGGGCGCAAAAGACCACGACCACAGTCGATGGTGCCGGTTATTCGGCTAAGTACTGGGCGGGTCAGGCGGCAAATTCTGCAGCCGTGGTCACCACCAATACGGTGATTCCGGCGGATGTCTTCACTGGTGATGGCGTCAAGACAGACTTCACTCTCTCACATCCAGTGGCGTACCCCGGCGCGTTGATGGTGACAGTGGCTGGTGTGCCTCAGGCCCCCATCGATGCCTATTCAGTCCCGACCACAACGACTCTGCGCTTTGTCTCGGCACCGACCAGCGGCGTGGCGATCAGTGTTCGATATTTGGACAAAGAGTCACAGTCTGGCGCAGCAGCTGCTCAAGAATGGGCCACCAAGACAAGTGGTGTTGTATCGGGGTCGACCGAATATTCGGCGAAATACCATGCGCAGGCTGCTGCCGCGAGTGCCACGTCTGCTGCACTTTCTGCATCAGCCGCATCGGGGAGCGCGACTGCGGCGGCGGGCTCGGCAACTACCGCCACGACCAAAGCTGCAGATGCTGCAACTTCGGCAACCAACGCTGCATCCTCGGCAACAACAGCCAGTACCAAAGCAACAGATGCAAGCGCATCGGCCACCAGTGCGGCAACCAGTGCAAGCGGGGCATCTACTTCGGCCACTACGGCGTCCAGTAAAGCCACGGATGCAGGCAATAGCGCATCAGCGGCAGCAGGCTCAGCAACAAGTGCGGCCAGCAGTGCCACTGTGGCTCAGGACTGGGCAACCAAGACGTCGGCACCGGTCAGTGGCAGCGACTACTCTGCGAAATACTACGCACAGTCGATTTCTGCCTCAGCAGCTACCGCCTCTCAAAAGGCGACAGACGCTGCAACGAGTGCAACAGCGGCGGCATCTTCGGCCACTGCGGCATCAAGCAAGGCTTCTGATGCAGCGACGTCGGCCACCAATGCTGCATCGTCGGCGAGTACGGCATCTGCCCAAGCAGTCGCGGCGGCAAGTTCGGCTACCAGCGCGGCATCGTCTGCCATGGCAGCGGCAGGTTCTGCAACAACGGCCAGTACCAAGGCTTCGGATGCAGGCAATAGTGCCAGCGCTGCAGCCACCTCGGCCAGCAATGCCAGCACTAGCGCTGCCAACGCGTCGAGTTCAGCCAGTGCTGCGTCTGTATCGGCGGCAACTGCCAGCACAAAAGCGGCAGAGGCTTCGACCAGTGCGTCGGCAGCAGCTAATTCGGCCACTGCTGCTTCTGGCAGTGCCGCCAGCGCAGCAAGTTCTCTGACTGCGTCTCAGACGCAAGCAACCTTGGCTGCTGACTGGGCGCAAAAGACGACTGGAACGGTTGATGGAAGCGGCTTCTCGGCCAAGTACTGGGCAGGACAAGCAGCAGGATCTGCAGCAGCGGTGACTGCCAATACGGTCATTCCAGCTGATGTGTTCACGGGCGATGGCGTCAAAACTGATTTCACGATCAGCCGACCTGTCGGATACCCGGGCGCACTCATGGTGACGGTGGCTGGGGTGCCACAAGCCCCCCTGGATGCGTACATCACACCGGCGACCACGACATTGCGTTTCACCTCAGCTCCGGCCAACGGGGTGGTGATCAGCGTGCGATACCTGGACAAGGAGGCGCAGTCTGGCGCAGCCGCAGCCGAAGAGTGGGCAAACAAGACGTCAGGCCCTGTTTCTGGATCGACCGAGTATTCAGCCAAGTACTACGCGCAGTCCATTGCTGCCAATGCTGCCATCGCAAGTCAGCAAGCAACCAGCGCGGCGAACTCGGCAACGGCTTCGGCGGGTAGTGCCACTGCATCAGCGAACTCTGCGACGGCTTCAGCCGCCTCGGCTACACAGGCCCAGAGCTACATGAGCCAGGCGCAGGGATATGCCGCTGCGGCGGGCGGATCCAACGTCGCTCCGCAGGTCTTTACAGGCAACGGTTCGGCTACGGATTTCAGTCTGAGCACAGCAGCATCCAGCGTCCATAAATTGATCGTGACGGTCAATTACGTGGTCCAGGACTCGCTCGATGCCTACGTCCTGGTCAATTCCGGGGCGACTTTGCGATTCACATCGGCACCAACCGCCAGCGCGCGGATTGTGGTGCGTTACATCTAACTAGGAGAAATCATGGCGATTACGCGCATCCCCAAAGCGGGGTTGGATGATGCTCTGCAAACTGAGCTGAACGGCAAGTTGGACAAGGCTGGTGGAACCATGACAGGTTCCATCACGATGACCAACGGAGCCCTTTTCAAGAGCAGTGTGACAGGCGACGATGCCCGCAACACGGGCTACAAGATGGGCGATGGTCAGGACATCGGTGAGATGAACCGTTCGAGCCAGTATTACGACGACCGTGCAAGCAATTGCAACGGCTATCTGCCTAACGGCAACTGTGCCGGTAATGGCAACTGGAACCCGCCAAATGGCAACTGGTGGACTTGGGGCGTCAGTGGTGTTCCTACCGGCAATTGCGCCAACTGGGGAAGCTATGACGGAGCAGGCGGTACGAGCCAGGTTTTCAATGCGGTGTCTGTAGGGTTCAACTACGACGGGTACTACGAGGCGGCCAATGAAATTGGCGGATCGGAATACCACCGCTGGTATCGGAATTGCAATTGCGGTGCATTCAATTGCCGAACCAACTGCAATTGCAACTGCGCTTGCTGTGGCTGCTGCTGAGGAGGTGAGATGAAGGTCTATATCACCCGCCCCCCCGCCTATGCCAGTTCACCTGATCACGTCGTGCGTGTTTTTGTGGATTCGGCCAGGAAGCATGTCGGAGTGGAGATGTGCATTGTTTTCTCGCCCAACCCCAGCGAGCCATTGCCCGATGACGAATCCGTCCTGCAAAGCGGCGAGAAGTTTTACAAGGTCATCGCAGTCAGTGAGTTTGACTATGAGTTGCTCAAAAAAAGCACCGGTTGGGCAGATCGTCAAGCTTGGCATCTGACTTTCCGATGGGACGTTCGATCCTTTACCGATCCGATCCCACTCTATACCTACTCGATGGCAACCAAGATGTCTGCACCCGAACTGTCGCGAACGACTTATCAGAACAACCTATCCGTAGGGTTCGTGGTTCCGTTTGCAGACTCGTTGTTCGAGGAGTGCGCAGTGACCGTGAACATCAACCCCGATGTGAACAAAGGCGATTGCGTGGTTCTTGGGGTAGATGCGTCGGACATTGAGCGCACAGACTATTCAGCCAGCGCCCAGGTGCGCGAGTTGATCTTGCTGCCTGGTGTTCAAGTGTCTGCCCCTGCGAGCTGCACAGCTAACGGACAAGTCGATGTGCATTTGCAGGTTGTAGATGCCAACGACCAGCCCCTTGAGCGCGATGCAGAGATTTTTCTGGAGACAGTCAACGGTTACCTGCCCAAGACCCGAATCAAAACAGTCAATGGACAGGCCATCGTTCCTTTCCTGGCGTTGGGACTGAATGACGGAGACTCGGCTCGCGTCAAGGCTGGGTTCAAGTATTTCAGCGGAGCCTCTGATGCGTCCATCCAGATCCGTGACTAAGGAGCTGTTTGGCGCGCGGGTGTACGTTGGAATGCACTCCTTTGATCCTGAGTTGATGACGACGATGTGTATTCAGGCGCTGGCCTTGCATGAACACACCAATCCTCACGGTATGCCTTGGTCGCGAAGCACGCGAGAAAGTCTGCATCTGATGCCTGCATTTGATCCAGTCATCCGGTTGATCGAGAGTGTTGTAGCGCAGGAATACGGCTGCAGTGTGAGCGAAATGACAGGACGCGAGGTAGTGGTCAAGCGGGGTCAGTGCTTGCCATTGCACTGCGAGGATACGGATTTGTCTGCGGTGTTCATCCTAAGCACCCAGGCACAACCGGATCCCTCGCGCAGCGACTACTCCGGAGCCTTTGTGCTGGTCAATCCGAGTGGAACATTCGGTTTCAAGAACTTGCCGTGGGAAGGCTTGCGATCGGAATTGATCTATCCGGCATCAGGAATGCTCCTGATCTTTCCCAGCTACTTGGCGCATCACACCCACCCCTATAACGCAGAGGAGCCCGCCGTTGAGTTGCACTTTGAACTCAGCGTGGCCGATAACCATGCAAATCAACGTTTACGACAACCTAGCTTCCCCCGATCTCTTTGAAGCTGCCCGCGTGTGGCTTCTAGCTCAAAGCCCGATCTTTGGCTGGCGCGCTCATGCTCAGGCCCCTGGTACGTTTTGGCATCGAAACTTTGTGTTGCCTGGAACGCATCAACACCACTATGACGATGGTGCATGGAATTCGGATTTGAGCTATGAGTCCTTTTTGAAAAATTCAGGCCCCTTTGCCGATGTAGCGGAAATAGTTCGACGCGAGCATTTTGGAGATGTCGCCTTGACTCGTGTTTGGGCGAACTACCAGACATTTGGCGATGAATCCGCATTTCATCGTGACTTCCCGGCGCAGTACTCAAAATCGGCCCGCACGGCGATTTGGTATCCGGTGATGCGTTGGGATCGCGACTGGGGAGGCGACTTTGTCACCCTTGATGAAGAAGGCGAGGTGAATGCTTGTACCTTGATCAAGCCCAATCGTCTGGTGGTTTTCAACGGAACACAAACACACGCAGCTCGACCGATATCCCGGTATTGCAACGAGCTGCGCATTGCTGTCTCTTTTGGATGCGAGGTTACCCATGATTGAACATTTATGGAGTACGCCTGTCCTGCATGAAGCCTCGCCATTCGCAGCGGACCAGATCAATGAGCTGAAGACGTTCACGACGGAGCGCTTTAAGAATCACAAGGCCCATCCTCCGCGACATGCAATGCCTGATGTGCCAGTGAAATTGCGCACCCAATTGAACCTCTTTTTGCCAGAGCATGAAATGCAGGCCCCACCTGTCTGGTTTGAGTTCAAAAAGTGGGTCGATAAGACCTACCGTACTTATTTGCAAGAGGCTCACGGGGTCAGGAATGCAAGTGAACTCGATGTGCTGGCGCGCTGCATTCCTGTCTGCTACCAAAAGGGGATGCGGGCTCAGCCGCACTATCACCACACAGGTGACCACGTTCTTTGCCTGTACCTCGACTGTGGCCGAGAACGAAGTCCTCCACAGGACCGTGATTGGACGGTCGGAGATGGAGAGCTGCTTTTACAGGACCCCCGCCCGATGGCGGGGTTTCCGTTTTGGGAAAAGGTTCGATACATCGAAACAACTCCTGGGTTGTTTGTTTTGCATCCCTCACGGATATGGCACGAGACCAATCCCTTCAACTCCCCCAGTGGGGAGCGCGTCCTGTTGGTCGTCACCTTCCGCGTGGCCTCCCACAACTACACAGAGCTTTACACCCGGCTATGAGCTGGGCAGGAGATGACCTTGATTGAGAAAACCATAGAGCTCGTTGATGACGAGCATGTCTTGTTTACCGTAACAGTCTTGGATGGTGAGCGCATCCGCTCCCGCCGTGAATATCACTTGGCCAAGTTTGCACACCAGAGTGCGCAGGAGGTGTGCCGTCAGGCATGCCCTGAGGCTTTTGCCGATGAACCGGCAATGCAAAGTGCAGGTGCGTGATGGCTAGATTTACTTTGCACGCGCGCAATCGCGCCAATGAGCCAGTCCAGCTGATTTACGACAACCAAACCAGTGAGCTTCTGGCCGAGGACCTTACTCCCTGGCCACTGGCCTACATTGAAAAATCATGGACAGTCGGTCACATTGAAGCGGTTAGCCTTACCCATCCTGGTCGAAAGACCAGCCCCAAGGTATTGAAAATTCAGCTTGGTCTGTCGTGCAACTACTCGTGCGACTATTGCAGCCAACGGTTTGTTCCTCATGCGCAAGAGACCACGCAAGCAGACGTACCTCAATTTTTGAGGCTGCTTGAGGATAGTCTCGACCAAGCACCCGAGCGAATTGAGTTTTGGGGTGGCGAACCGTTGGTTTATATCAAGACCCTGCGCCCTTTGGCTGAGGCGCTCAGGCAGCGGTATCCGTCAGCATCATTTGGCATCGTCACCAATGGCTCTTTGCTGAATCCGGAGGTCAATGAATGGCTGGATGCATTGGGCTTTGGTGTGGGCGTTAGTCACGACGGTCCAGGTCAACCTGCTCGTGGCCCAGACCCTCTGGCAGACGAATCCAGCCGCGCCGGAATTCTGGATCTTTACAAGCGGCTCTCTCCTCAGGGGCGAATCTCGTTCAATGCCATGGTCCATCGCACGAACACCAGTCGGGAAGAGATTGCCAAGTACTTCTTGCAGTTGACTGGCGATCCGACGATTTCGATCGGCGAGGGAGCCTTCGTTGATCCCTACGATGCGGGGGGTCTGGCAAATTCGCTTCAATCGAATGAGGAGGCCTTCGAATTTCGCAGGCAATCGCTGGATGAAATTCGTCGTGGGCGGATTGTTCATCTCGATATTGCTCGTTCTCGTATGCGCGAGTGGGCTCGAAGCATCCTGGAGAGACGTCCGGCCAGCGTGTTGGGTCAGAAGTGCGGGATGGACAGTCCTGACCAGATCGCCGTCGATCTCATGGGCAGTGTGCTTACTTGTCAAAACGTGAGTTCGGTGTCTATTGCGCCTAACGGTCAGTCGCATCACATCGGGCATATTTCAAAGTTGTCGGATGTGGCACTCGACACCTCGACGCATTGGTCTGAACGATCAGAGTGTCTTGGCTGCCCTGTGCTTCAAGCTTGCAAGGGCGCATGCATGTTCTTGGAAGGACCGTTGTGGACAGCGGCCTGCGACAACGCGTATTCGGATCATGTGCCATTTTTTGTGGCTGCCATCGAACATCTGACGGGTTGCGCTGTGCAACGCATCGAAGGGGTTCTGCCGCAAGCCAGGTCTGACGTCTTTGGATTCGATGCCAAAGCCAATCAATCAGCCTCCAGAAAAGTCATTCCCATCAAGGTGTCAAATGCCTGATCAAGCTCTTTCAGCAGCATTGCGTGAGGCATATGCCAGTGCGCCCAACGACGTGGTTATTTTGCATACCTTGGAGATCCGGCACCCGGACTTTAGAGACGATGCAGGTAATACGACCGCGATCCGCGTGGTTCGTGATCAGCAAGACTTGCTTGCAAGGCTTGAGGCGTCAGCGCCAATCAATGCAGGCCAGCAGGTTCAGTTTGTAGCCATGGGATTTGAGCTGGATCTGCCGCCGGTAGATATTGCGCCTGTTCCGGAAATTGCGATCACCCTGGACAACGTCACCCGTGAGATCGTGAAGCACTTGGATGAGGCGTCAGTTTCGGAGTCACCCATTGAAGTGACCTACCGTCCGTACCTTTCCAACGATTTGAGTGGCCCACAGATGGATCCGCCCATCACGTTGGTGATCACCGAGGTGGAGGCGGACGTGCAGCGGGTCACGGCCAAGGCACGGATGGCTGACATTGGCAACAAAACCTTCCCGTCACGCCTGTACACCGCAACTGAGTTCCCTGGATTAGCACGATGACGAAAGAAGACTCGCCGAGTTGGGCGATCCAATACATCGGTCGTCCGTGGATTGCAGGTGAGAGAGGCCCCGAGTCATTTGACTGCTGGGGCCTTTTTCTTTGGGTCCAGAAGACGCACTTCAGTCGTGAATTGCCTGTGATCCCGGTGGATGCACTGAATCTGCGGACGGTCCTGCACACGTTCAAAACTCACCCTGAGAGGCAACGTTGGGCTGTGGTCGATGTGCCACAGCAGGGTGATGCGGTCTTGATGCGTCAGTCTCGACACCCTGTTCATGTGGGCGTATGGGTCGAGGGAGACGGTGGCGGCGTTTTGCACTGTGCCCAGCAGGCTGGAGTGGTGTTTCAGCAACTGAATTCTCTGGCCAGTCACGGCTGGCAGGTGGAGGGGTATTACCGATGGAAGGAATCGCCATGACAAGCACTTGCATGTCAGGCCTACCCAGTCCTGGACTGGTCATTTGGATGCGAAATCCGTTCGAGCCCAGTGATCGGCAGGTGAGCCATGTGTTTGGATCGCCCACGATCGCACAGTGGATGAGTCGTGATGGCGTTGAACTCGACCAGCCCACCTTGATCCTGAAAAACGGGCAGCCAGTACTGATGGCGCATAGGGCGGTGACGCCGATAGATGCAGGAGACGTCGTAGCTTTGGTCACACTGCCGCAAGGCGGTGGAGGTGGCGGCAAGAATCCGCTGAGAACCGTGCTCATGATCGCCGTGCTGGTCGTCGCAAATGCGTATGGCGGCGCTCTGGCTGCGTCAATGGGGTATTCAGGCACGCTAGCGACGGCGGTGGCGTCAACTGCGATTGCAGTGACGGGCTCTGTACTTGTCAATGCCCTGGTGCCGTTGCCAAATCAGGCCTTGCCCTCGGCATCAGCCAACACCACATCCCCCAGCCCGACATACTCCTTGCAAGCGCGGGGTAACTATGGACGCTTGGCGCAACCCGTGCCTGTGATCTATGGCCGTCATCTGGTGTACCCAGATCTGGCCACCATGCCCTATACGGAGTACGAGAACAATGAAGAATATCTCCATCAACTGCATGTCATCGGTGTAGGCCAGTTCCAGTTTGAGGAGCTGTCCATTGATGACAGCCCGATCAGCTCGTTCGCAGAGGTGCAAGCGCAGGTGATTGAGCCAGGCGGCCAGAACACATTGTTCAATCCTGATGTGGTTACGGCCCCGGAGGTCTCGGGACAGGAGTTGATTGCTGTTAGCGATACCGGAGCCATCGTTGGCCCCTTTGCCCTAAATCCGGTGGGTACACAGATCAATCAGGTCGGTGTCGATGTGGTGATGTTGCGCGGTCTCTACTATGCCAATGACAGTGGTGCATTGGAAAGCCGATCGGTGCAGTGGCGGGTTGAGGTGCGAAGCATCAACGATGATGGGGATGCCATCTCGGGTTGGCTTCATTTGGCAGACGAGACCTACTCAGCTGCAACCAATACCGCGCAGCGCCTGTCTTTCAAGTATTCGGTGGCACCTGGGCGTTATGAGATCCGCCTGCAGCGCCTTGATGCACGGGATACCAGCAATCGGGCTGGTCATGAGTTGCGTTGGGGGCAAGCCAAGGGTTATTTGGCTGGATCCCAACTGCCCACTGATCTGACTTACTTGGCGCTCAGGATGCGCGCTACCGACAACTTGTCACAGCGTTCCTCACGGTTGGTCAACTGCCTGGTGACGCGCAAGCTCTCAAGTTGGAGTTCAAGCTCTGGGTGGTCTGCGCTGCAACCCACCCGGTCGATTGCGTGGGCCTTCGCGGATGCTGTTAAGTCCAGCTACGGCGCAGGTCTGCCTGACCGGCAATTAGACTTGTCAGCCTTGGCGCGGTTGGATGCGGCGTGGTCTGTTCGAGGGGATACCTTCAATGCAGTGTTTGATCAGAACCAGACGGTGTGGGACGCCTTGGGGCAGATTGCCCGGACTGGGCGTGCCGTGCCGTTTTTGCAAGGCGGGATTGTTCGCATCGTTCGCGATGAACCCAAGACCATCCCGGTGGCGCTCTTTTCTGCACGAAATATCGTGCGCAACAGCTGGAAGATTCAGTACCTGATGGCAGGCGATGCGACAGCGGATGCTGTCACGATCGAATACGTCAACCCCAAGAGCTGGAAGCCTGACGAGTTCACAGTGGCGTTGCCTGGATCCCAGGCTGTCAAGCCTGCTCGCGTGAGATTGTTTGGCTGTACCGATAGGGCTCAGGGCGTTCGAGAGGGTAAATACATCGTGGCGGCCAATCGATATCGCCGACGAATCGTGACCTTCCGCACGGAGCTGGAAGGTTTGATTCCAACCTATGGAGATTTGATTGCGCTCAGTCACGACATTCCGCGATGGGGTTTGAGTGGAGAGGTCTTGAGCTGGGACAGTCAAACGAGGACTGTGCGGTGTTCTGAGTCGCTGAGTTGGCAGTTAGGAGCCGTTCACTACCTGGTTCTGCGAAAGCCAGATGGCTCGGTCTCCGATGCCATTGAGGTCACGCAGGGGGCAACTGCTGCTCATGCCATCCTGAAAGCTCAGCCCGGGTTTGAGCCACAGATCAGTGCTGACCGTGAGCGAACGCATTTTGCTTTTGGTGTCGGGCAGTCCTGGTCTCAGCTGGCGCGTGTCATGAGCGTCAAGCCCAGGGCTGAGCAGGTCGAGCTGACTTGCGTGGCTGAGAACGCGTTGGTGCATACCGCCGATCAATCCTGAACTGAACCTGATTTTTTAACCACCCGCCGAGGAGCAATCCCGGCGGGTTTCTTTTTGGAGAAACGAATGCCAGAACCGACAAGTAGTGGAGTCGCAGGAGCGGCAGTGGCTTACAAGGCCTTCGGCGGAACGGCGGCAGCAGTTGCCAGCGGAGCCACCTTGGCCGCCGTGGTGGTCATGCTGATGACTCCACCGCGAAACAAACGTGAATGGGCTGTCGGCTTGATCAGTACGGTGGTGTCCAGCATTGGCGGTGGTGCTTTCACTGTAGAGCATTTCGGTCTGCATCACTGGGCTTTCTCATTCATGGGGCTATGTGCTCTGGGTGGGTTGATCTTTGCGTGCGGCTTGCCGGGGTGGGCGATGGTTCGTTGGACCTTTGCATTCATTGACAAGCGTCGAGACGATTCGATCGAAGAGGTGGCCAAAGACGTGAAGGAGCTGCTATGAAACCGATTGAATTCATCGCATTGATCGGCTCCTCTGCGCAGGCAACGGCCAAGCGTACGGGCGTGTTCGCCAGTATCACGATCGCGCAGGCAGCGTTGGAGTCCGGTTGGGGTGAGTCTGGCCTGGCCAAGGTGGGGAAGAACCTCTTTGGCATCAAGGCCGATAGCCGCTGGAGGGGGGAGACCTTGATTCTTCAGACCAAGGAATTCATCCGTGGCCAGTGGGTTGTGGTGCCTGCCAAGTGGCGCAAGTACGCCAGCTGGCAAGAGAGCATTGATGACCACGCAGCCTTCCTCAAGCAAAACCCGCGCTATCAACCATGCTTCCAATGTTTGACGGCTCAGGCATTTGCACAAGCGCTGGCCAAGGCTGGGTATGCCACGGATCCAGGCTACGCCAACAAGGTGATCGGACTCATGAATCAGCACAAGCTGCAAGCACTGGATGGAGGTGCTCCATGAACTGGCTCACCAAATTCTTCTTCGCCAATTGGAATTACCTGATGGGCGGACTTGTACTGCTGATGGTTTTTATCTGCGGAGTACAGGTCGGTGAATCCCGCATCAATCGGGAATGGGACTCCGAGAAGTTGCGAGCAGCGCTGGTCATTGCCAAGCAAGAGCAGCGTGTCGAAGACATCCGTCAATCACAAACTCAAATCAATCAGGGAATTTCAAATGACTATGCGAAGAACACCAAGGTGCTGGCAGGTCGTCAGTCTGATTCTCATCCTATCGGGATGTGCGACTACGCCACAACCAGTGGCAACAGTGTGCCCGCCATTTCCGATACTGCCCAAGGAGCTGCAGTCCCCGCCACCTACTCTCTATTTGCTTCCGATGCAGATGCGAGGGGAGTGAGTTGCAAGCAGCTTGAAACAGATGCGGCACAGACCACCCTCATGCTGCTCGAAGTGCAGCGCTGGTATCAGAAGCAATCAGCTCTTTACCCATAAAAAGGCCCGGCTTGTCATTTGACAGGTCGGGCCTTTTTTGTTTTTGGGCTATGAGTTGAATAGGAATAAATATGCACTTTAACCTTTCGTAGTGAGCCTCTGATTTGTCAGAGTGTCCCGTCTGCCCTGACAACTGTAGCAACCCCAGTCCGCCTCCATATTGCTTAACTTGTTGGCGGAACGCAATTACGAGGCGGTCAAGAAGATAGGGCTATAGCGCTGTACCGATGAACATTGATTAAGTATGATCTAACTGTTGATCAGCATCACTGGATTCGAAAGCACTATGAATCAAGAAAAGAAGTGGCCTCAAGTTGGTGAAACGCTTACTCACACATACAGAAAAAAGCCCGGGAGGGTTGAGGCTGAAGTTGTTTCCGTAGACAAGAAAAATGGCGCGATTTCTTTGCGCATAGGGAAGCAGATCTACCCCTCCTTGTCTTCAGCTGCCGAAGCAATGTCCGGAGCCGCAGCAAATGGTTGGATTTATTGGGGGCTAAAAAAGCAGCGCCCAAAAAATATAGCCTGAGATTATCTGTATAAGTCGGACCTTCTTTTTTTGGCTCTTGATTTCTTGCTTGTCACCTGTCTGGTTGTATAGGTCATGAACAAATTGCGCTCTTTTGAAGCGTATTAATATTTGGGAGTTTATCGGTGAGTTATTACAAAACTAATGCAGTCTACGGGCTCCTCGAACTGGAAAAAGAGCATCCCTTTGTGTGGGTGTCTGGAAACGCATGGATGCTAGTTTATGGCGATCAAAATGCTTCTCCTAAAGCCCTTGTTTTGGCAGTTGGGAGTTCTTGGGATATTCAGAAAGACGTGGTGCGTGTATCAAAAAAAATAGCGCAAAAATCTGGTATTCCACTCTTTTTTGTCAAGTTTGATGATGGCGTCGATGCGATTGAAAAGGTTAGGTTTAGTCAGCCCGGTCATATTCCGACAGAATTGACTCTAGATGAACTGAAAGAAGAGTTTGCAAAAACCGGTTTACCGGTAAAAGACGGATATTGCGGGAAAAGTGTCAACGACGCCACAAGTAGTGCTTACCACAACTGGCAGCGAGCCAATCTTGGGGCAATCAAGGTCACCGATATCGATTTGGTTAGATTGGATAGTAATGGCGAACCGATTGAGGTACTCGAACTTAAAAGATCTTTTTACTCCCTTCAAGATTGGAAGCCTTATCAAGATGACTTTGTCAACTTCAATCTGCTTTTGTCTGTATGTCAACAAGCTGATATGAAGATGAATATTGCATACAACGTCCGAGAAACGAAACCCGTTTTTAAGGATGACGCCTCTCGATTCGCTATTTTTTCATTCTCTTCACCAAGCGCCCCTAAAAAAATTGGATTGGTTAATTATTCTGATTTTTTGAAAGGGGACTATTAATGACGCATAGTCGATTTTAATTTTGACAGATCTCGCCTGAGGGTGATTAAGCGCGTTACTTTACTACCTCCATCAG
>NZ_DAIRSK010000017.1:0-69949 GCF_036804465.1 Limnohabitans sp. | reverse complement strand
TCGGTGAACGACACCTCTTGGCTGCGGGTGAGTTGCGGACCCACCATGTTGACCAAGATTTCACCCAATGAATACGTGGCCACGGTGTAGCCAGTCAACTCGCCGTCGGTGATGACGGGCAAGCACAAGTCCATGATTTCTACCCCCAGCCCATCGGCTTGCGGCAAGAAGGAACTGGCCCCATACCCAGGACCGCTTTGGCGGCGCGCCACGCTGCAAGCTTGCACCACTTCGGGCTGCGTGGCTGCGCGCCCCAAACGATTGAAGGGGGGCGCGCGAAAGGGGGTATCCACGCTGCTGAGCACGCGCAAATCGGTGTCTCGTTGCTCCAAACGCAACCACTCACGGTGTTCACGCAACATGGAGCCGGCCTCTTGCGTCCACGGCACGGTGGCAAGGTCAGCGTATTGCAAGGCCTGCAGGCTTTGCACATTGCGGGTGAGGGCCGTGCGTATGTCGCTGACAGCATCCGCAGCATCTCGCTCGAGTTGACTTTGCACTTGCGTCACTTCATAGCGGCCCGCCAGCCAGACCAAGGTGCTGAGCATTGAGAGCACCAAGAGGACCAACGACGCCCACAAAACTCGGCGGCGGGTGCGAGGTGCAAGGGGAAAGAGCATCAGTCGACCTTGGTCACGCGTGGGTTGGTCCACGTGCCGTCTACCAAAAACTCATTGGTGCCTGCGCGCACCAAAGGTTTGCTCAAAATCATTTGCGCCAAGTAGGAGGTCAAACCAATCAAGGGGTTGATGGTGGCCATGTACAGCGACGCTGTGCCCGCATTGATTTCTGGCACAACCACTACTTTGAGTTTTTGGGTTTCACGCACCAAGTCAGCACTGCCCTCAATCAACGCGCCCGCCACCACGCCCTTCATTTGCAAGTTGTTGGTGGAGGCAATGCCTTGGTCAATCACGAGGTCGCCGCGCACAAAATCAAAGGCAAAACCATCACTGAACAAATCACTGAAGTCCAGCGTCAAGCGCCGGGGCAGGGCTTGTAAATTGAGCACACCCAGCAAGCGCGCTGCGCCAGGTTCGGTTTTTAAAAATTGGCCTTTTTCAATTGCCAAATTCATCTTGCCGCTCATGCTGGCGTAGTCCATGGTGATGGGGGAGCCTTGCCAAGACACCTGACCTTCTAGACGTCCTTCGCCATGGCGAATCGCACCGGGTGTGCCCAAGCGGGCGAGTAAGTCACCGCTGTCACGGATGTTGAGTACAAAGTTAAATTGGGTACGGCGCACCACCGGCCCATCGGTGGCCCAGTTGCCCGTGGCCGTCAAGCTGGCCTCTGGCAGTGAGACATTGAATTTATTCAAGCGCCATTCACGCACGGCATTGGCACCCACGCGGTTGACGGCCTCGATTTCAAGTCGGCCTAATTGTTTACCGCGCAAGGTCAATTCATTGACCACGATGTCCAAGCCAGGAATGCTGCTGGGTTGCTCGGTCAACAACCGTTCCACATCGGGCACCAAACTGGGTGGAATTTTCAGATAAGCCAAGCGGGCATGCAGCTGCCCCAGCACATTGCCACTGGAGGGGCGCACCTCGGCAGAGCCATTGAGCTCATCGGCACCGATGTTCAAGCGCCACACCTCCCCCTGCCGCGTGCCGCCAACCACCACTTTGTGGATCAAGCGGTCCGTCACTTTGATTTGATCGGCTTGCAGGGTCACAAAAGTGGGCATGAAGTCTTGCGCATCATCACTGCTGACCTCCATACCCACCATGGCTTTCGCTGTGGGTTTGCGCGCCACGGGCAAAGCCGTTGTGAGTTGCGTGAAGGCGAGCTGCCACGCATCCACGTCCAACGCCGGCAATTGCAGGTTCAGGCTGACCGCGTTGTCGCGCAGTGGCAATGCGTCTATCGCCAATTGCCCCACGCCGATGGCGCCGCGCAACACACGCGGGCGCGGTCCGCTCACATCGCGCACATATGTCAACAAAGCAGCACGGTCTAAGCTGACGTTGATTTGGTCTTGCATCACACGCGCCTTGGGCTGCAAAGATTCACGCGTGAGCTGCGACTCGATACGCAAGGGCATCTTTGCAGCGGCCAGCTTGGTCAACGGGGCAGGCATGTTCAAGGCCATCCCTTTGAGGTCGCTGGTGATGAGCAACTCAGGCCGACCACGGCGCAGGCCCAAGGCGGCGGTGTAGCTTGAGCTGCCCGAAGCGCGCTCTGCCAAGCGCGAAATCAGCCCGAGCTCCCGCGCCTGTCGCAGGCCCTCGGCCGTCAAATCTCCGCGAACAGTGAGTTGCAGGGGCGACTGGCTTTCGTTCACACCAAACGACATGCCGCCATCCAACACCGCATCGCCGCCCAACAACTGGGCTTGAGCTGATTTGAGTTGAAAGCCCTGCTCGCTGAACTGCAAGCTCCCTCGCATGCGATTGAGCACAGGCGTTCCCGGCATCACTTGCAAGGCGTTGTCGGCAAACACCACGCTGCCTTGCACCTTGGATTTGTGCAACTGGTCAATCGGCAAGGTCAGGGCCAATTTGAAATTGGCGTCGCCCGTGGCTTGGCTTTGGCTCAACACCGCGCCCGTTAAATCGTTGAGGGCAGACTTGGCAATGAGGTCAAGCATCTGAGCCATGGGGCCTCGGGCTTCACCCGTCACGCTGACCACGGGGACATCGAGTTTTGGAATCGTTGCCACCACTTTTTGCCATGTCAATTGCGGGGCGCCCACCAACTGCGTGCTGCCTTTGAATTGCAAGCTGTTGCGATCAAAGACCAACTCTCCGTTCAATTCGGTCAGCGCAGGCCATGTGGCCATGGGCGCCGGTTTACCCTTGGACGGCTCTGGGGCCACATAGGCGTAAGTGACTTGGGTCACTGGCGCGACGATGCGAAACTCACCCAAGGCAGGGTTGTCAAATGGCATGTCCGTCAGATCGCCTCTCAGACGCACCGACACACGACGGGCCTCTCCTGCAAGCACTGTCTTTCGCACATAGGACCTTACATCGGCAGGCAAGGTGTTGGGCAAGTAACGATGCAGTTGCGCCATCTTGAGGCGGCTCAAAGTGGCTGTGACATCCAACACGCCGGGCAGGCGCGCTTGGGCTTGGCTGGTTTTCCAATTGCCACTGAATTCAGCCGCTAAGTCTGCATTCGCCATGCGGCCTTGGGTGAACTGCACTGCCAATGCATCGCCTTTGTTTTGCCACGCCATTTGCACCGAGGCTTCGTCAAGCACCATGCGAGGCTCGTCCAGACCCAGCGGCAAAGTCACGCTGCCATTGAGAATGTCCAGGCTTGCTTTTCCACCTTGATGCGTCACATCAAATTCAAGCTGCGCGCCTTGCAAGCCAGGCATGTTGAACAAGGGGCTGTCTGGCAAGGTGTCGTGTTTGGATGTCAACTGACGCACTTGGCCCTTGGCGCTGAAGTGCATGTCAGCGTCTGGCTTGTGTTGCCATGAGACTTTGAGTTGGTTGACTTGGCCTTGCGGTTGCACGCGCGACAGCAAGGCTCGCCATGCTTCAGGAAGGGGCAAACGTTGGCTGAGTTGGGCCAGGGCCTGTAAGTCCAAGCGGTCTGCAGTCAGGGCGCCCGCTTCAAATGCATCGCCACGCCAACTTGCACGAACCACACCGCCAGGCCAGTGCTCACCCTCTTGGGTGTCAAACACCAAATCTTGGCTGTTGATTTCAACCTCACCGTCACGCCACTGGGCACCGATTCGCCCTTGCACACGCCGCAAAGCCAAGGGCAACAAATCGGGCCCCAAACGCGCATCCACTGCGTCCAAAGCCACATCTGCCGTCACCCCCACGGCTGCGCCTTTTTTGAATTCGGTCCACACGCGCAAGGCACCGCGGCCCTCTTGCAAAGACAAACCTTTGTCCATCGGCGCCCACAGACGCAAGGTGGCGAGATTGACATAGGGCAACTCAGCCAACAACTCGCCCGACCATTGCGCGGTGTCGCCCGCCCGCTGCCATGGGGGTTGGTGAAATTTGCCATGCACGGACAGGCGCTGGCCCAGGGCCTCGGGCGGCGTGATATCGGCTCGCATCTCGTGTTGAAACCAATCGTTCTTAAACGACAGGTCCACACCTTGCAGGGTCAACACCGGTGTAGTGGCTTGCACCGCGATGGGGCGACTTTCATCACGCCAGTGAATCAAACCACCGCGCACCACAAATTCGGGCTGCGAGAAAAACCAATCAGCGCCTTGGCCGTCCCCTGCGGCGCCGGTGTCTATGCCCGCCACCCACACATGGCCACTGGCGTCGCGGCGAATTTCCAACTCGGGTTGGTCAATTTCGAGTTGCTCAAACTGGCCCCGCAACACCGAGCGTGGCGACACCGACGCCATCACCCGCGGCAAAAGCAATGCCGCACGACCTTCGCGGTCAAACAATTGAACTTGCTGCAGTTCAAAGCTAGGCACCCACCAGCCGCCTTGGGCGCTGATGCTGCCGATTTCTACACGCAAGCCCAAAGCGCGTGTGGCTTGATGCTGCAAATCGTCGCGATAGTCACCAATTCGCGGCACAATGAAAACATGCAAAGCGCTCCAAGCTAGCCACACCGCCACCCCAACAAATGCCATCAAACCCAAGACCCAGTGAAGCGCACGTCGCCCAGCCGACTTGGTCTTCAAATCAGCAGCAGGGCTTTGTGGGGTGGGATTGACAGAGTCTGACAAAAGTTTCATGGTGCTTACAACGTGACTGGAATTATCCCCTCCTCTGTGCCTGATCTGAGTGCTTATTCGCGCTTCGTCCAGCGCCTGCGCCGCCGCTACGCGAATGAGCTGCAGGTGTTGCCCGAGGGCGCGCCCGAGGTGGCCACGATGCAGGCTTGTTTTGAAACGCTGCGCCGCAGCCACAACTGCGCCGATGCCCTGCGCATGCTGCGCCAGTTGGTCATGGAGCGTTTGGTGGTGCTCGACTGCGAACAAGGCGCCAGCTTGGAGGTGATCACCCGCGCCATGACCAAGCTGGGTGAGTTTGCCCTTGACATCGCTTTTCAAGAAGCCCAAGCCCAGCTTGACGCCAGCTACGGCATGCCCACCACGCCCAGCGGCGAACGCGCCGTGCTGTGGATCATTGGCATGGGGAAATTTGGCGCACGCGAATTGAATGTATCGAGCGACATTGACCTGATTTATGTGTACGACGAAGACGGCGACACCACAGGCTTGCCCGACGGGCGCGGACGCATCAGCAACCACGACTACTTTGCCAAAGCCGTCAAACTGATTTACACCTTGATTGGCGACACCACCGACCACGGCTTTGTCTTTCGCATGGATTTGGCCCTGCGCCCCAACGGCAACTCGGGGCCGAGTGTGGTGTCGCGCCAGGCGCTGGAAGAATATTTCTTGGTGCAGGGACGCGAGTGGGAACGCTTTGCCTGGCTCAAGAGCCGCGTGGTTGCTCCCGTCAGCGCCAAAGCCAATGCGTTTGAGCTGCGTGACACCGTGCTGCCGTTTGTGTTTCGTCGCTATCTGGACTATCGCGTGTTTGAGTCGCTGCGCAGCTTGCACCAACAAATTCGCAAACACGCAAGCGCCCAGAGCGCGGGACGGCCTGAGCGAGCCCATGATGTCAAGCTGTCGCGGGGTGGCATTCGGGAAATTGAGTTCACTGTGCAGCTGCTGCAAGTGGTGCGCGGTGGGCAGTTCCCCGAGCTGCGCACACGCCCCACGCTGGCGGCCCTGCAACGCTTGAGCCAGGCCAACCTGATGCCAGCAGCCACGGCACAAGCAATGGCGAGTGCCTATGTTTTTTTGCGCCAAGTCGAGCACCGCATTCAGTACCTCGACGACCAACAAACCCACGTGTTACCCCAGCAAGACGCCGATCTCAATTGGCTGGCGCTGACCATGGGGTTTGCCGACCGCTGCGACTTTTTGAATCAGCTCGATGCCCACCGCGAATTGGTGGCCCAAGAGTTTGACCGCTTGCTGGGTTTGGGCGACACGGCCGAGCACAACACCACGGCCCACAGCAAGGGCGACGGCAAAAGCCGCACCGCTTTGAGCGACTATGTGGACCTGTCCTCGCTGTTGCCCGACTTGAACGAACGTCTGCGCGAGCGGGTGATGCACTGGTGCGAACAGCCCTCCGTCCGAGCCTTGCGTGATGAAAGCCTGCAGCGCTTGCTAAAACTTTTGCAGCGCACCCATGCGTGGGTTGCGGATGGCCGAATCACCGAAGAAGCAGCGGTGCGATGGAGCGATTGGGTAGAGCCGCTGCTGCGCCGCGAAAGCTATTTGGCGTTGTTGGTTGAACGTCCGCGTGTGCATGAGCAACTCATGCGCTTGTTGGGCCTTGCGCGTTGGCCAGCCAAATATCTGCAGCAACACCCAGGCGTGATTGACGAGCTGGCAGGAGACGCCTTGTTGGCCGAACGCTTTGAGCCACAGGAGTTTGAAGACGAACTCGAACGCCGCTTGGCCTCATTGCAATCCACGGGTCAGGCCGACGAAGAGACCTTGCTCAACTTGCTGCGCCGCGCCCACCACGCCGAGGTGTTTCGCACCTTGGCGCGCGATGTAGAGGGCCGCATCACGGTCGAGCAAGTGGCTGACGATCTGAGCGCCTTGGCCGATAGCCTGCTGAAGATCACCAGCCGCTGGGTGTGGCTGAACTTTAAACAACGCCACCGTGACGAGCCGCAATTTGCCATCCTCGCCTATGGCAAATTGGGTGGGAAGGAGCTGGGTTACGGCAGCGACTTGGACATTGTGTTTGTGTATGAAGACGCGCATGAACGCGCGGGCGAAATCTATGCCGCTTATGTGCGCAAGCTCATCAACTGGCTGACCGTCAAAACGGGCGAAGGTGATTTGTACGAAATAGACACCGCGCTCAGGCCCAACGGCAATTCGGGCCTTTTGGTTTCGACATTTGATGCCTATGCCGACTACCAAGCACAGCGCGGCGACAACACCGCATGGACGTGGGAACACCAAGCCATGACGCGTGCGCGTTTTTGCCTTGGTGCGTCCGATCTCAAAGCACGCTTTGACAAGGTACGTGCCAACGTGATCAACGCCAAGCGCAACTTGGCTGCGTTGCGCCAAGAAATTGTGGTGATGCGCGACAAGATGCGCAGCGCCCACCCTGTCAAGCTCCATTTGTTTGACGTCAAGCACAGCGCAGGCGGCATGGTGGATGTGGAGTTTGCCGTGCAGTACTTGGTACTGGCCCATGCACAACAACACCCCTCTCTTTTGGCCAACGTGGGCAATATTGCATTGCTCATGAGCGCTGAACAAGTGGGCTTGTTGCCTACAGGCGTGGGCGATGCGGCGGGACGGGCCTACCGTGAATTGCGGCGTGTACAACACCGTGCGCGCTTAGATGAGCAGCCAACGCAAGTGCCAGAGGCGGAACTCGAAAAAGAGTGCGTCGCCATCAAGGCCCTATGGCAAACGGTGTTTGACTAGCGCATGATTGGGCGTGATTGGGCGTGATTGGGCGTGATTGGGTGCTATTGACCGTGACGGATTTTTTTCACCAAAGCCGTGGTGGAGTAGCCGTCTACAAACGCAATCGCTTGCGCACGGCCTCCATAGGCCAGCACCACTTGCGTCTCAGCCAGTTTGCTCATGTCGTAATCGCCGCCTTTGACCAACACATCGGGACGCAGTTCAGTGATGAGCGCCAGCGGCGTGTCTTCGTCAAACCAAGTGACCAAACTCACGGACTCTAAGGCAGCCATCAGGGCCGCACGGTCAAGTTCGTTGTTGAGGGGGCGGTCTGGCCCTTTGCCCAAGCGACGTGCCGATGCATCGCTGTTGAGCGCCACCACCAAACTTGCGCCCACACTGCGGGCTTGCGCCAAATACGAAACATGCCCTCGGTGCAACACATCAAACACGCCATTGGTAAACACCACGGGACCCTGCGCACGCAAAGCAGCCACCCGTTGGACGGCATCTTGGCGTGAGGCCAGTTTGGAGAGAAATGCCGGGGGCAGCAAGGTGGTGTCGCTCATGGTGAACCCATTTTAGGCTGCACCAAGCCAAACACCGCAGGCCTGCAAACTTGCAAAATTTACGCTGCCTTGTTTTCTGCTGGCGTGAGAGCACGGCGGTATTGGTTGACAGCGCCTGAAATAGCGTCCAGATCATGCAGCACCAACACGCCCTCGATGGGCCGACGTCGCAGCACTGGCGCGCTACCTCCTGCCCATAAGGCGACATCGTTTGGCAAGAGCGCATTGAGCTCAAGCAAACCATCCACCACTTGGTTTGCGTTCATGTTGGCACTGAAGCTCAAGGCCACCACATCCACCTTGTGGGCGGCAGCAGCTTGCGCAATGTCGCGCACGGGCATTTGGGTGCCCAAGGAGACGCACTGACAGCCCTGTAGAGCCAACAAACTTTCGACCATCAGCAAACCCAAACCATGGGCCTCTTGTGGAAAGGTTGTGAGCAACACTTTGGGCGCTGCACCTTGCGCCACGGGTGCCATGGCTGCGATGGCTGCGATGGCTGCGATGGCTTGGCGCATCGTGGTGCTGACACACTCGGTGTACAAATGCTCTTGGTGCACAGCCAAATCTCCCCGAGCCCAAGCCAATCCAACCATGTGGTTGAGCGGCGCCACCACATCCGTGACAAAGCCTCGTAAGCCCATGTTTGACAAGGCTTGGTGCAATGCCAAACGAATGCCATCGGCGTCTTGCGATTGCAGCAGACCAAGGTAGAACGGCAACTCAGCGTGCGCCCGCGTCGTTTGCAGCGCTGGCACGCCTTGCGCCGGTTGAGTAGCCTGCAAACTGGCATCGGCTCGGCACAGTTGTTCCAACACCCACATGGGCTGCGCCACAACGCGGCCTGGGCGGTGGCCTTGGTCCATTAAACGTTTGATGACGCGCAGCCGTTCGACCTGCACCATGGGGTAGGAGCGCTCGTCATTGGCATCACGCCCGGGTTTTGGAAAACCATAGCGTCGCTCCCACACGCGCAAGGTGTCTTTGCCAATGCCTGTGTCGCGTTCGACCGCTGCGATCGACAGCGTCATCAGGGATGCGTCCTCAGTTGAGTCCATGGATAAGATTCCCCATCATTGATCATGGAGAATGGCTCCGTCCAAGACACTTTGTCCATATTAAGACATGATCCCTGTGCTTCTAAAAGAAGGGCTTTCCCGTGATGTACCGTTTTGTATTCGTTTTGATGGGTTCTTTTTTGGGTTTCAGCCCTGCGCATAGTGCACCTGAAGGTGCTGCCTCTTTCGCCCATTGCCCGCGCTTGCTCCAACATACAGTGGCTCGACTGCAAGACGAAAAACCACAAGCCCTTTGCCAATATGCTGGCCAAGTTGTGGTGGTGGTCAATACCGCCAGCTTTTGCGGCTTCACCCCGCAGTACAAAGGCCTAGAAGCCTTGCACGCCAAATACAAAGACCGTGGCTTGGTGGTGCTGGGTTTTCCTAGCAACGATTTTTCTCAAGAACCCGACAGCAATGCCAAGATTGCCGACTTTTGCGACAACACCTTTGGCGTGAAATTCCCCATGTTTGTGAAAACCACCGTGCGTGGGGCAGACGCTTCGCCTTTGTTCAAACAATTGGCCGAGCAAACCGGCACTGCGCCGAAGTGGAATTTTTACAAATACATCATCAGCCGCGACGGCAAAAACATCAAAAGCTACAGCAGCATGACCGGACCCCAAGACAAAAACTTTGTGCAAGAAATTGAAAAACAATTGGCGGAAAAACAGCCCCTCCCCAAAGGCGCTGCGCTATGAAGTCACGCATTGCTATTGTGGGCTCGGGCATTTCGGGCCTCTCCGCAGCGCACCATTTGCAAGGACAAGCTGACCTCACTTTGTTTGAGGCGGGTGATTATTTTGGCGGTCACACCCACACGGTGGACGTGACCTTGCCCACCGCCACCGGCATGCAAACCCACGGCGTCGACACCGGTTTTTTGGTTTACAACGAACGCACCTACCCCGGCTTGATTGCATTGTTTGAAGAGCTGCAAGTCGACACCGCCAAGTCAGACATGTCGTTTTCAGTGCAAGTGCCGCACAAAAACGGCAAGGGCGCCTTGGAGTGGAATGGCGCCAACCTCAATACCGTGTTCGCCCAACGTCGCAATTTGTTCAAGCCCAGCTTCTTGCTCATGCTGCGTGATGTGGTGCGCTTCAACACCCTGGCCACTGAGCTGGCCGAGCGCAACCAAGACGAAGAGCTGGCGCAACCCCTGAGCGGCTTTTTGTTCTCGCACAAATTCAGCGCCGAGTTCCGCGATTGGTATTTGTTGCCCATGCTGGGTTGTATCTGGAGCTGCCCCACCGATCAAATGTTGAAGTTTCCTGTGGCCACGATGATTCGGTTTTGCCACAACCACGGCCTGATTCAAGTGAATAACCGCCCACAATGGCATACGGTGGCGGGCGGCGCACGTCACTATGTCGACAAGATTTTGACGGGCATCGCCGACAAGCGGCTCAACACACCTGTGTTGCATATTGCGCGTGACGCCCACAGCGTGACACTGCAAACGCAGGCAGGGTCTGAGCGATTTGACCAAGTGATTTTGGCCACCCACGCCGATCAATCGCTGGCCATATTGGCGGAACCTACGGCACAAGAAACTGCCACCTTGAGCGCCATTCGCTACCACCCCAACCGCGCTGTGTTGCACACCGACACCGCCGTGATGCCTCAAAAAAAACTCGCTTGGGCCGCTTGGAATTACCAGCGTGCAGCGCACAGCAATACCGAGTCGGCTCGCGTGTGCCTGCACTATTGGCTCAACCTGTTGCAACCGCTGCCTTTCACACAAGACGTGTTTGTCTCGCTCAATCCGTTGGACGAGATTGACCCAGCCCATATTCTTGGTGAGTACGACTACGCCCACCCGGTGTTTGACCTGCCTGCCATCCAGGCGCAAGCCCAGATGCCGCAACTGCAAGGCAAGCACCACACTTGGTTTGCCGGTGCATGGATGGGTTACGGCTTTCACGAAGATGGTTTGAAGGCGGGGCGCAATGCTGCGCACAGCCTGCTCGCCAGCTTGGCCCGATGAGCAACATCGCGCAAGCCATGATTGGTTTTGGTCAAGTGCGCCACACGCGCCTTCGCCCCACGCCGCACGCCTTCAACTACAGCACCTTCTTTTTGATGCTGCCCATGCGCACGCTGCACGCCATGGGCCATGCCACGCTGCCCATCAACCGCGCGGGCGCCATCAGCTTTTATGAGATCGACCACGGCGATGGCCGTAGCCCGCAAGAGGGTGGCGCACTTGCATGGCTAGATGCTGTGCTGCACCACGAGGGCATCACCGACGCCACGGGCGAAGTATGGCTGCATTGCTACCCGCGCGTGCTGGGATACACCTTCAAGCCCGTGAGTTTTTGGTATTGCCATGCAGCTGACAACTGCTTGCGGGCCATCGTGGTGGAAGTGAACAACACCTTTGGTGAGCGCCATTGCTATTTGCTAGACCGCCCACACTACGGCATCGAACAACGCGCCAACAAGGTGTTTCATGTCTCACCGTTTTGCGCGGTGCAAGGCGACTACCGCTTTCGCTTCATGCGCACGCCAGACCACACGCTCGCCCGCGTGGACCACGATGACGCAGATGGCCCCTTGATAGAAACCAGCGTGAGCGGCCAACTCAAACCCATCACCCCCGCCGAGTTGCGCCACGCTTTGTGGGGCTACCCATTGATGACCTTGATGGTGATGGCGCGCATTCACTGGCAGGCCTTGAAGCTTTGGCGCAAGCGCGTGCCGTTTTTCTCCAAACCCACTCCCCCGCAAGATTTTGTGACCCGTTGATGTTGAGACAGCCCATGAATAGCACCACCTCCTCCACCGACACGACGCACCCAGCGTCCATGCCCGCTGCCGCTCGCCGCGTGCTGAGCCTGCTGCAACGCTTGCAGCACGGCACACTGCATGTGCAGTGGCCCGATGGCCGCGTAGAGCAGTTCGGACAAGCCCCCGCCGCAGGCCAGGGACTCAACGCCACCTTGCATTTGCACAGCTATGCGCCGCTTACCCAAGCTTTGAAATCGGGTGACATTGGCTTTGCCGAAAGCTACATCGCCGGCGAATGGAGCACCAACAACTTGTCGGAGTTACTGCAACTCTTGCTGGCCAACCGCCGCGACATGGACGCCTTGATTTTTGGCAATTGGCTGGGCCGCTTGTATTACCGTGTGCGGCATTTGCTTCACCGCAACACGCGCAGCAACAGCAAGAAAAACATCCACGCGCATTACGACTTGGGCAACGCGTTTTACGCGCTGTGGCTAGACCCCACCATGAACTATTCGTCCGCTTGGTTTGACAACGATCGCTCCAAGCCCATGGCCCAAGCGCAAACCGCCAAAGTGCGCCGCGCTCTGCGGATGGTGGAGGCCAAAGCGGGGGACCGCATTCTTGAAATCGGTTGCGGCTGGGGTGCCTTGGCCGAGCTGGGCGGCACAGAGTTTGGCGCGCACATGAGCGGCGTGACCCTGAGCCATGAGCAGCTCGCCTTTGCCAACCAGCGCATGCAGCGCTTGGGTTTAGAGCGCACCAGCAGCCTGCGCCTGCAAGACTACCGCGACATTGACGATGGCCCTTATGACGCCATTTGCTCGATTGAAATGTTGGAAGCCGTGGGCCAAGAATATTGGGCCACTTATTTTGAGAGCGTGGCGCGCTTGCTCAAGTCGGGCGGCAAAGCGTGCATTCAAACCATCGTCATCGACGACGCGTTGTTTGAGCGCTACGTCAAGAGCACCGACTTCATTCAACAATACATTTTCCCGGGTGGCTGCTTGCCTTGCCCGCGTGAATTCCGCGCCCACGCACAACGCGCAGGCCTGAAAGTGGTGGATGAGTTGGCCTTTGGCCTCGACTACGCCGAGACGCTGCGCCGATGGCGTCAGCAGTTCATGGCCGACAAGACGCAGGTGTTGCAGCTTGGCTTTGACGAACGATTCATGCGCATTTGGGAGTTCTACTTGGCTTACTGCGAAGCCGCGTTTGAGCAACACAGCACCGACGTGGTTCAGTTCACCCTGGTCAAATCATGACCACACGCCGTGCTGCTTTGACCCTCGGCTTACGCGCGGCACTGGCCGGCGTCAGCGTTTGTCAGATTGGCCTGGCGCACGCCGAGCTCAAGCGCGAGCCCGTTCAGCCTAGGCCAGCTTTGCAAGCCGTGCTGCGCACACCGCGCTTGGTGGGCCAACATCGCCTCACCTACTGGGGCTTTGAGGTGTACGACGCTAGTCTGTGGGCCAGCGCCCCTTTTGCTGCGCTGGATTGGGCCAAGCAAGTGCTGGTGCTGGAGTTGCGCTATCTTCGTGATTTCAAAGGCGCAGATATTGCGCAACGCTCCATCGACGAAATGCAAGGCCAACGTCCGCTCAGCGCTGCCCAACTGCAAAGCTGGTCGACCTCGCTGCTGGCCCTGATGCCCAATGTACGTGCGGGTGAATACATCACCGGTATTTACAACCCCGACAAAGGCTTGCAGCTGATGCACCAAGACCGTGTGCTGGGCGAGTTGCGCGACGCCGAATTTGCGCAACGATTTTTGGGCATTTGGTTGGCCACTGAAACATCGCAGCGCCAACTTCGCCAAAACCTCTTGGCAGGCGCTCAGCCATGAAGTGGGTTGGCGTGCGAAGGGTTGGATGGTATGGTGATGACTTGTAGCGTTCGCATGGGGCTTTTGATATGCATGTTTTGAAACCATTCAACCCGCCTATCACTCACTGGCAAGGCCGCAGCGTGTGGCTGATTGGCGCCTCGAGTGGCATTGGCTTGGCCACAGCCAAAGCCTTGCACGCCGCTGGCGCGCGGGTGGTGGTATCGGCCCGCAAAGCCGAGTTGCTGCAACAGTTTGTCGACGCGCACCCTGGCGCACAAGCTGTGGTGCTGGATGTGAGCGACACAACCGCGATTGACCAAGCCGCCAAGTACGTGCAAACGCATCAGGGCTTGGATGTGGTGATGTACTGCGCTGGGTATTACCAACCCATGCGCGCCAAAGACTACTCGCTGGGTGAAATGCAACGTCACCTCGATATCAATTACACCGGCGCACTGCGTGTGCTTGATGCCGTGTTGCCCACGCTGATGGCCAATGCAGCGGGCCACCTGAGCTTCATCTCTAGCGTGGCTGGCTTTCGCGGCTTGCCGCAGAGCTTGGCGTATGGTCCGACCAAAGCCGCGCTGATCAACTTGGCTGAAGCCTTGTATTACGACTTGGCGCCGCATGGCGTGGGTGTGAGCTTGATCAACCCTGGCTTTGTGGAGACGCCCCTGGTGGCCGGCAATGACTTTCCCATGCCAGCGCTCATCTCGCCCGAAACGGCCGCGACTGAGATTCTCAAAGGTTGGCGTCATGGGGATTTTCACATCCACTTTCCCAAGCGCTTCACGCGTGTGCTGCTGCTGCTGCGCTTGCTGCCCTACCGCTGGTACTTTGCCTTGGTGCGGGGTGGGACCGGCTTGTGATGACAGACACACCAGAAGCCGCCCTGCAGCGTGTGGTGCATTTCTATGAACACCTGCAGCCAGCGGATGTATCGCGCATGGTCGAGCTCTACACCCGCGACGCGCAATTCAAAGACCCGTTCAACGAGGTGCAGGGCTTGCCCGCGATTGAACAGATCTTTGCCCACATGTTTGAAGCACTGCAAGCGCCACGCTTTGTGATCACCACCCAAGTGCTGCAAGGTGCACAGTGTTTTGTGACGTGGGATTTCTTATTTGCCATGCCGCGCATCCAGAACGGCCACACACAAACCATTCGGGGTGCCACGCACTTTGTGCTGCGCGAAGAAGCAGGCATGTGGCGCGTGGCCATTCACCGTGATTATTGGGATGCCGCCGAAGAGTTGTACGAAAAGCTGCCTGTGGTCGGCGGCCTGATGCGCTGGCTGAAAAAACGCGCCAACAGTTAATTGGGCAAGGTGTCTTTGAAGCTTGGACGCTGAGACAGGCGCTCGTACAAACCACCCAGATTGGGGTGCTGGCCACGCCAATCGATGGTGGGGAAGCGGAAATCCAAATAGCTCACCGCCACGCCCACCGCAATGTCAGCCAAGCTGACTTGAATACCCACGCAGTGGCTGCGCTCGGCTAAGGCGTGGTCCAAGGCGATCAAGCTGTCGTCAATTTTTTTCATTTGACGGTCAATCCATGCCTGGCTGCGTTCGCCTTTTTTGCGGCCGGGCCATGAGGCCTCGAGGCGCGCCAAAATGGCGGCGTCAACCAAGCCATCGGCCAGCGCCTCCCATGTTTTGACTTCTGCGCGTTCGCGGCCACTGCCGGGGATGAGCTTGCCCACAGGCGAGAGCGTGTCCACATATTCAACGATGACGCGCGAATCAAACAAAGCTTCACCGCCCTCCATGATGAGACAAGGCACTTTGCCCAATGGGTTAGAGGCTGAGATGCTGGTGTCTGCTGCCCACACGTCTTCGGTCACAAACTGATAGTCCAGTTTTTTCTCGGCCATGACGATGCGTACTTTGCGCACATAGGGGCTGGTGATAGAACCAATCAGTTTCATAAGCTTTTCACAGTTTTGTTAGATGTGTAGTTTATCTGGCTTGCGTATACATGGCGCTTGAGCCCAGCACCTAAAATTATGCAATGAGCAATACCCTCCCAACCTTCCAGAGCACCTTACAAATCATGGCTTTGTCGCCACTCGATGGCCGCTACGCTGGCAAAGTCGCCCAGCTGCGCCCCTTGATGAGCGAGCAGGGCTATATGCACCGCCGCGTGCAAGTAGAGATTGCGTGGTTCATCGCCTTGAGTGAGGCGGGCTTTGCCGAATTCAAACCACTGAGCGCTGCCTCGCGCAACTATCTGATCAGCTTGGTGACCCAATTCAGCACGGAAGACGCGCTGGCCATCAAGGACGAGGAGAGGGTCACCAACCACGATGTGAAAGCCGTGGAGTACTGGATCAAGAAAAAATTCAAAGGCCACGCGGAGCTAGAAGCCGCATCTGAATTTGTGCACTTTGCCTGCACCAGCGAAGACATCAACAACACCAGCCACGCGCTGCAGCTGCAAGCGGGCCGAGACCAAGTGATCTTGCCTGGCCTTGACGGTCTGATTGCCAAGCTGCGCGAGATGGCCCATGCCTATGCCGATGTGCCCATGCTCAGCCGCACCCACGGTCAAACCGCTAGCCCCACCACGGTCGGCAAAGAAGTGGCCAACGTGGTGGTGCGCTTACAGCATGCACGCGAGCGCATTGCGCGCGTGCCCATGATGGCCAAAATGAACGGCGCCGTGGGCAACTACAACGCCCACCTGAGCGCTTGGCCAGAATTTGACTGGGAAGCCTTCAGTCGCAAAGTGGTGGAGACACCCGCGATACCCACCCATGCAAGTCCCGCGCAACTTGCAGGCCCCGTGGGGCTTGGTCTAACTTTCCAGCCCTACAGCATTCAAATCGAACACCACGACTACATGGCCGAGTTGTTTGACGCCGTGGCCCGTGGCAACACCATTTTGATGGACTGGTCACGCGATGTGTGGGGCTATGTCTCTTTGGGCTACTTCAAACAACGCCTCAAAGTTGGCGAGATTGGCTCATCCACCATGCCGCACAAAGTCAACCCGATTGACTTTGAAAACGCCGAAGGCAACTTGGGTTTGGCCAATGCACTGCTCAAGCACATGAGCGAGAAGCTGCCCATCAGTCGTTGGCAGCGTGACCTGAGCGACTCCACCGTGTTGCGCAACATGGGTGTGGCCTTGGGCTACACCACTTTGGCCTATCAGTCCCTCAGCGTCGGTTTGAACAAGCTCGAGCTCAACGAAGAAGCTTTGGCTGCAGACCTTGAGGCCGCTTGGGAAGTGTTGGCAGAGCCCATCCAAACCGTCATGCGCCGCTACGGCGTGCAAGGCGCTTACGAGCAGCTCAAAGAAGTCACTCGCGGCAAAACTGTCACTGCGCAAGCGCTGCACGGCTTGATTGCCTCGCTGCCCATACCGCAAGCCGACATTGACCGATTGCTGGCCATGACGCCTGGCAGCTATGTGGGCAAAGCCGCCGAACTGGCGCGTCGCGTTTAAAGCCATGGCGATCAAATCCACCATCTTCAAAGCGAACGTCCAAATCGCTGACATTGACCACAGCTACTACGCCGACCACGCGCTCACCCTTGCGCGCCACCCCAGCGAGACAGACGAACGCATGATGGTGCGTTTGGTGGCGCTGTCCTTACAAGCGCATTTGCTGCAAGACGTGTGCAACGGCGACGGCGTGCTGGCCTTTGGTTCTGGGCTGTCTGACCCCGATGAGCCCGATGTGATGCTGACCGATTTCACCGGCCGCAAACGCCTGTGGATCGAAGTGGGCCAGCCCGAAGAAAAGCCCTTGCTCAAAGCCTGCAGCAAGGCCGATCAAGTGATGTTGTATGTGTTCTCCAGCTCAGGCGATGTGTGGTGGAAGAACATGCAAAATAAACTCATCAAGCCCACCACTTTGCAGGTGTGGCGCATCCCCAGCACCGCGTCGCAAGACTTAGCTAAATTGGCAGAACGCAGCATGCAACTGCAAGCCACGGTTCAAGAAGGTGTGGTGATGATGAGCAACGGCAAAACCACGGTGGACATCGAATGCGAGCGCTGGAAATAAAGCCGCAGCCATCACGCTTATTCGCCCCGCGCCCGTTCGGCGTATTTGTTGAAGCGCCAAGAGGTACCGATCATGGTGATGCGTCGCCATGTGCTGCGTTTCTCACCTGGCGACATTTCAGGCCAATATTGCACTTCTTCAAACGTGCGGCCACAGCCCTTGCACTCTTCGTCGCCTTGGCTGGTTGAGCAAATCGCAATGCACGGTGCATCGGCGGTGGTGTTGTACCAGCCCAGCCACGCCTCGTAGGCTTTTTGGGGGAAGCCTTTTTCTGCCGCTTCGTCATGGCGGTAATAAATCATCAACGCATACACCTCGGCCAAAGCCCGAATCTCAGGCGCCAATGTGACGCCATCGGGCGAGGGTTTTTGTTCGCGCCAATAGTTAATGGCTGACTCAATGTCGGTGATGTGAATGCCTGCCATCGCGTGCGTGTGTTTGACCTAAAAATACCCGTATCGATCGGGCTTTGCATGATAGCGGCAATGCTATGCTGACCCAGCCATGAAACTACTTTTAACTTGGTTACTCCACGCCACCGCCTTGATGGCTTTGGCGCATCTCTACAGCGGTGTGGAAGTCACTGGCTTTGGTGCGGCCATGGCCGCCGCTTTGGTGATGGGTATTTTCAACCTGGTCGTACGACCCGCCTTGGTGGTGCTCACACTGCCCGTGACGTTTTTCACACTGGGGCTGTTTTTGTTTGTCATCAATGCCCTGATGTTTTGGGCAGCTGCAAGTTTGCTCGATGGCTTTTGGGTGAGCGGGTTTGGCTCTGCGCTCTTGGGCTCGCTGATTTACTCAGGGTTTGGTGTGTTAATTGATGCCGCGCTCCAGCGCTTGTTCCCGCCGCAGCCGCTCTAACTCGCGCAAACGGGCATCGATGATGGAAGCCTCCATGTGCCCCACACGATCCAATTTGCCCTCACTCGCCATTTGGTGAGCCAATGTTTGTGCGGCCTTGAAACGGTCCACGGCGGCACCGTAGTCCAACTCCATTGCACGCGCTTCTGCTTGAGCGCGGATGGCTCGCAAAGCGTCGCCCTGCAACTCATAGGCTGAGGCCTGCAACAACCAAGCCGAGGCATCACGGGGGTGCTGGTTGAGCCACCACGACAACTCGCTGGCTGCGGTTTTGCCTTGCTCAGGCTTTTGAGTGCCCACGCGGCTGCGCGCCAACAGCATGTGTGTGGCACGGTCATGGCTCGCGATGACCGTGGCTTTGGGCTCCAGCATGGCCACCGCTTGCGATGCCTCCCCAGCCATCAAGGCCAACTCGGCTGTCAACAATCGGACTGCTCGAATGGCCGTCAGGTCCAAACCACCCAAGTTGTGTAAGCGCGCCAAGTGCTGTCGTGCCCCCACAAAATTGCGCTGCTGCATTTCGGCCAATGTCGCGCCATACAAAATGCCCGCTTGCTTGGGCTTGCTCTGTTGGGCCAAGTTTGTTGCATGGGCCGATGAGGCGATGCTGCGCAACACATCCACGCCCGGCTTGGCCAACACCTGCGCACGCGTCGACATCATGGCGTGGGTGGCTGTGGTGACCACGGCGGCGCGGGTGGGCAGCAACTGCTGACGGGCTTGCGCATCCGAAATACGCTCGGTTGTCATGGGGTGGCTGCGCAGATAGGGAAATGAGCCGTTGTCGTTCAGGCGCGCTGCCTGCTGCAGTTTTTCAAACATGGTGACAAAGCCTTGCGGTTCGTAACCAGCTTCGGTCATCACGCCATAGCCCACGCGGTCGGCTTCGCGTTCCATGTCGCGCGAGAAGTTGAGCTGACTTTGAATGGCCGCGGCTTGGCCGCCCACCATCACCGCGTTGGCCGCGCTCATGCTGCTGGCGTTCATGGTGCGGCTGGCCGCCAACATGCCCAAAATCATGGCAGCCATCACCATCGGGCCTTGCTTGCCTTGCTGCGCAATCATGCGGGCAATGTGCCGCTGCGTGACATGGCTGAGCTCATGCGCCAACACCGAGGCCAATTCGTCTGCGCTGCTGACCGCCGAAATCAAACCCAAATGCACGCCCAAATAACCGCCGGGCAGGGCAAACGCATTGATGCTGCGGTCACGAATCAGTGACACCTCCCAGGCGAACTGTTGCTCGAGCTCGGGCGTTAGTTCGCCGCGCTGGCGAGCTGAGGCCAGCAAGATTTGCCAAATCGACTGCACGTAGTCGCCCAGCACGGGGTCATCTAAATAGTCAGGGTCTCGGTAAATTTCGCGGGCAATGCTCTCACCCAAACGGCGCTCCACGCCCAAGGGCACATCGGCCCCGTCGCCCAAATTGGGCAAGCGGTTGCTGTTGAGCTGCGCTTGTGCTGGCGCCACAGGCAGCAACAAAGCCGCGCACACCCCCAGCACGCCGAGGCGACGTGACAGATGAGATAAGTGCAGTGAAGAAAACATGATTGCCATGGGCCGTATGATGCGTGAATGATGTTAACCCCATGTCCATTTCTGCATGTCCACACTCACACACTTTGATGCACAAGGCCAAGCCCACATGGTGGATGTGTCTGACAAAGCCCACACCAAACGCGTGGGCGTGGCCACGGGCCGCATCGTCATGCTGCCCGCCACACTCGACTTGATTCAAACTGGCACAGCCAAGAAAGGCGACGTGTTGGGCATTGCTCGGATTGCGGGCATTCAAGCTGCCAAAAAAACCAGCGATTTAATTCCTTTGTGTCACCCTCTGGCGCTCACCCGCGTGGCCGTGGAATTTGCCATTGACGCGGCAACCCACAGTGTGCACTGCACTGCGACCGTTGAAACCGTCGGGCAAACAGGTGTGGAGATGGAAGCACTGACTGCCGTACAAGTCGCCCTGCTGACGATCTACGACATGTGCAAAGCGGTGGATAGAGGCATGACGATGACCGATGTGCGTTTGCTAGAAAAGCACGGCGGTAAGTCGGGGAGCTATGTGGCGGGTTAAGCGCTGCACTCAGCTCATTAATTTGTAACCCTTTTTCACCAAGCATTCTTTGAAGCGAATGCTGTTGGTGCTCTCCATGTTGCTGGGCGCATTTTTGACGCTTTGCTCGCAATCGCTGCGGTCCTTTTCGAACTTTTGCATATCAACCGCATTTTCCAAGATTGCGGGACGATAGACGTCTTGCTTTGAAGGCGTGGCCCCACATGCGGCTAAAAATGCAGCACACAGAATCGCTGCTAATTTGAGGAAATACTTCATCGCGGCTACCTTTATGTCTTTGACAAAAATGTAGCACACACCAGATGGGCTTAATTTCCGACTGGCTATTTGTATGTAATATCAGATGAAAATGTGGTTTATTAAGTACTCTTGTGGTGTGCTTGGTTGGTTTGTTCCAGTTCCATATGCCAAAGCTTCAAATATTTGTAGTAGCTGGTTTCGGCATTTGAGATGGACAAAGCCAAGCCATGGGCGCCGTCTAAGAAACCTCGGCGAATCACATAGGTACGAAAAAATGCCCAAGCGCCATGGCCCAAAGCGCCCGCCACTGACGAGCGTTTGCCACGCGCATAGGCTTGTTTGGCCGATGCACTGGAATAAGCGTCGACCTTGGACAGCACTTGCGAGAAATTGAGGTAGCTGTAGTGCAGCAAATGGTTGTCAAGGGCCACTACTTTTTGATCGCTCACGACCCGCTCGTGCACCAAATCATCAGAAAACTGAGCAGTGCCTCGCTTGAACAAGCGCAACACGTAGTCGGGCTGCCAGCCTGCGTGGTGAATAAACTCGCCGCAGTAAAAGGACAAGCGCGGCACCTTGTAGGCCACCTGTGTGTTGTTGAGCTGCAATACCCGCCGGATTTCAGCCGCCAGCGCCGAGGTGACGCGTTCGTCGGCGTCAATCGAGAGCACCCAATCGCTGGTCGCTAAATCAAGCGCTCGGTTTTTTTGTGGGCCAAATCCTGGCCAATCTGCAGGCTGTGCAACTTTGGCGCCATGCAGCTGCGCGATGGCCACCGTGGCGTCTGTACTTTGGCTGTCCACCACCACAATTTCATCGACCAAGCCAGCCATGGACTGCAAGCAGTCATGTAAGTTGTGCGCTTCGTTGCGGGTGATGACGATGGCACTGAGGGTTGGGCGTGTAGGGTTCATAGGGCCATTGAGTTTAGCGCGGCGCGCTTGGCTTGACGTCTTGCAAACGTTCGGTCAAGGTGTGTGCCACTTGGTCGTGTCCTAGCAATTTGGCGCTGTCAATGACGCGTTGCACCACCCGTGCTTCGGGCGAGTAATGCATCAAACGCAGACCTTGGGCATACAACTGGGCCGCATTGTCTGCGGTGACGGCTTGGGTGGTCAGCTCGGCAAAGTCTGCTTGGTTTTTAAATAGCCACGATTGCTGGGCATGGTGCAATGGGTTGTCTCGGTAAGGCGCATCCCGCGACGCGGCTTGGCGGTAAATTTGGCTGACGCGGTTGAAGTCCCATGCGGCGAACAAGCAAGCGATGAAAAGCATCGCCGCCATCCACATAGACATCGGGGCATTTTGGGTTGGGTGGGTGTCCGTTGCGAATGCTTCGTTGGGCATGGCCCACAACAAGCCGATGGCCAAACCCAAGGTCATTTGAAAGGGGCCGTACCAAAGCGGATACTCCAGCAAGCTGTGAAGACCTAGCACCAACAAAAGGCACCAAGCCATGACGCGCCAAGTCTGCTGCTCGCGCCAAGGCTTGCGGCGCAGCACCCACACACAGGCCACCGCCATCACGGCCAGTGCAAAGGGCACGCCAAACTCAAGGGCCAAGTGCAAGGGAAGGTCATGGGCGTTGTCGAGCAAATCGCAAAAACGCAAGCTGCTGTAACGCGTCATGAAATGCGCATAGTCCGTCTCGCCCCAACCCCAGCCTAGCCAAGGTTGCTGCCCAATCATCGCCAGCACATTGGCCCACAACACTCGGCGGCCACCGCAAGTCCCGTAGCCTTGGGCTTGACCTGTGACGCGCAAGATCATGCTAGCGCCCCACTCACCTGTGGTTTGCAAAGCCAGCCAAGGCATCACCACGGACCACACCCCAACCAGCACGGGTGCCGCCAGCGCGAACCACACCAAGCTTTTGCCGCTGGCAACGTCATCCCCACGGGCAGCTTCACGTTGGCTGCGGCGCCAGGCCCACGCCGCCATCACCATGCCGACCAACACCCATTGCATCGCGCCAGTGCGCGACACCGAGCACGCCACGCCTGCAGCCAATACATTGAGGCAAAGCAGTGCCAGCGCCCAGTCGCCGCGCGACATCGTGCGCCTGTGGGCGAGGTCTGCCACCCAAGCCAACAATGCCACCAGCCCAATGCTGGTGAGTGATGCAAACTGGTTGCGCTGTCGCAAGTTCGCAAACGCATCGCCCTTGATGGGTTGATTCACCCAAGGCGACAACTCACGCGCCAAGTCCAAATACTGCAGCACGCCCAGCACCGCGCTGATGACGGCCGCAGCCACCCAACCCACCACCAAACAGCGCAACACGCTTGCATCGCCTGCCGCGCGTCGGCCCACGCCAACCATGAGCCACACACACACCAATGCCGCCAAGAGGCCCGCCGTCAACGCCCGATCCACCACCTGCGGCATCCACAGCAACGATGCAGCCAACCAAACCAACATGACAGCAGCGATGAGGCGCGATGCCACCGTGTATCGCCGCTTGGCAAGCGGCAGCTCAACCACCGCCAACAACGCACACGCAGCCAGCATCCAGCTCACCAACAAAGGGATGACGGCGGTGGACGGGCTGCTGGCAAACGGGTTGAGCCAAGGCATGGCCACACACAGCAGCAAGATGACATGGCGCAGCAAGGTGTTGGCTGGGGTTGACGGGTTCATGGCCTGATTTTCCATCACGCCAACACCCCAAAAAAACAAAGGCGCCTGAGAGCGCCTCGTTGAAGCTACGATAGAACTTATTTGCAGTCGCTGGGCACGTACTTTTTATCCAGCGCCTCATCTGGCACAGTCACACCGACAAATGCATCTGCGCCTTTGGCCAGGCACTTCCACTGCACCACGCCCTCGATGCTCGCATTGTTGGCGGTGGGGGCTGGCAATGCAGCGTCTGTTTTGCCACTTTTGGTGTAGGGCACCAGCAGCAAGCTGCCAGACCCAGCAGCGGCCGTCGTGGTGATGGTGATAACGCCTGTGGTGCTGGCAATCTCGATTTTGCTGATGTTCTTGGTCGACCCGCCAAATGTGTAGCCAGTCTTATACCCATCCGCGCCAATGGTTGCGATGTTTCCGCTGTTGAGCACGTCCAGCACATGGGTTTTGGCGGCAGAAGCCAGCCCCAAGCCCTCGCTCACGCGCGCACGAATCATGTAGTCTTGGTAAGCGGGCAAGGCCACCGAGGCCAGCACGCCAATGATGGCGACCACGATCATCAGCTCGATCAAGGTAAAGCCGCGTTGCAGAGTGTGTTTCATCACTTGTCCTTTGCGAGTTGGACCGGAATTCTAGGCAGCACTTGTCGTTGCATTGAAGATGCGCGAGTTCAAAAAAAAGCGAGCGGTGGAAACACCGCTCGCTTATGTCGTGGCATTGCCCGAGGGCGATTACTTGAGTTGCGCCTTGAGCAATTTACCCAGTTCAGATGGGTTGCGTGTGACGATGAAACCGCACGCTTCCATGATCGCCAGCTTGGCGTCTGCGGTGTCCGCGCCACCAGAAATCAAGGCGCCGGCATGACCCATGCGCTTGCCAGGAGGGGCCGTCACACCCGCGATAAAACCGACAATTGGCTTTTTCATGTTGGCCTTGCACCACATCGCGGCTTCGGCTTCGTCAGGACCACCGATCTCGCCAATCATGATGACGGCGTCGGTGTCTGGATCGTCGTTGAACGCTTGCATCACTTCGATGTGCTTCAAACCGTTGATCGGGTCGCCACCAATACCGACGGCGCTGGACTGGCCCAAGCCCACTTCGGTCAACATCGCCACCGCTTCATAGGTCAACGTGCCCGAACGGGAGACCACGCCGATGCGGCCTTTGCGGTGGATGTGACCTGGCATGATGCCGATCTTGATTTCGTCAGGTGTGATCAAGCCAGGGCAGTTGGGGCCGAGCAACAAAGTGCGTTTGCCGCCAGCCGCTTCTTTGGCTTTCATCTTGTTACGCACTTCCAGCATGTCGCGCACGGGAATGCCTTCGGTGATACAGATAGCCAAATCGAGGTCGGCTTCGACCGCTTCCCAGATGGCAGCAGCTGCGCCTGCGGGGGGCACGTAGATCACAGAGACGGTTGCACCTGTGTTGTGCGCCGCTTCTTTGACGGAGGCAAAGATCGGCACGTCAAAAATCTTTTCGCCGGCTTTCTTGGGGTTCACACCCGCAACGAAACAGTTTTTGCCATTCGCGTATTCGATGCACTTTTCAGTATGGAACTGACCGGTTTTACCGGTGATACCTTGGGTGATGACCTTGGTGTTTTTATTGATGAAGATTGACATTGGGTGTCCTTACTTTACAGCGGCAACGATAGCGGTTGCAGCTTCAGCCATGGTGTCGGCAGAAATGATGGGCAGGCCCGAATCGGCCAACATTTTCTTGCCCAACTCGTCGTTGGTGCCCTTCATGCGCACCACCAGCGGCACGGACAGGTTGACAGCGTGGCAAGCGGTGATCACGCCAGTGGCGATGGTGTCGCACTTCATGATGCCGCCGAAGATGTTGACCAAAATGCCCTTGACATTTTTGTTGGCCAGCATGATCTTGAACGCTTCAGTGACTTTTTCGGCTGTTGCGCCGCCGCCCACGTCTAGAAAGTTGGCTGGCTCGCCGCCGAACAACTTGATGGTGTCCATGGTGGCCATGGCCAAGCCAGCACCGTTGACCAAGCAACCGATGTTGCCGTCCAAAGAAATGTAGGCCAAGTCAAACTTGGAAGCCTCCACTTCAGCAGGATCCTCTTCGTCTAAATCGCGGTAAGCCACGATTTCGGGGTGACGGAACAAAGCGTTGGCATCGAAGTTGAACTTCGCATCCAAAGCCATCACGTTGCCTTTGCTGTCGCGGTTCAGTGGGTTGATTTCCACCAAAGAGGCGTCAGTTTCCATGTAGCACTGGTAGAGCTTCTTGAAGATGTCCACGGCTTGCGCGGTGGAGTCAGCGGGCATGCCGATGGCGTCTGCAATCTTTTTGGCTTGCTCGTCGCCCAGACCCGTCAACGGGTCGATGAAATCGGTGATGATTTTCTCGGGCGTGCTATGTGCCACTTCTTCAATGTCCATGCCGCCTTCGCTGGACGCGATGAATGCGACTTTTTGGGTGGCGCGGTCGGTGACCACAGACACGTAATATTCTTTGTTGATGTCGGCACCGTCTTCGATGTAGAGGCGTCGCACTTTTTGACCCTCGGGGCCAGTCTGGTGGGTCTTGAGCTGCATGCCCAAAATCTCTTCAGACAAACGCTTGACGTCTTCTATGGTTTTGGCCACTTTGACGCCGCCGCCTTTGCCACGGCCACCCGCGTGAATTTGAGCTTTCACAACCCACACAGGGCCGCCCAACTTTTGCGCGGCTTCCAACGCTTCTTGCACCGTGAACGCAGGGATCCCGCGTGGCACTGGTACACCAAATTGACGCAAGATTTCCTTGCCTTGGTACTCGTGAATCTTCATGAGATCTCTCTTAGTAATCGGTGGATTTGTAATGTTTCGCAGTTTGTGTGACGCCGATCAGCCTCATTGCACAAAGCCTTAAGACTGTATCATGGTGAATTGCGTCAAACTTTAAATTGGCTTACAAGCGCCTAGCGACGCCTCACTTTTTGAACTTTTTGGCGACAACCATGTCTAAAGTCTTCATTGACGGCGAAGCCGGCACCACAGGTCTACAAATTCGCGAACGCTTAGGCGCCATGCCAGCCATCGATGTTGTCAGCATAGACCCCGCCAAGCGCAAAGACCCCGAAGCCAAACGCGAGTTGATGGCTGGTGTGGATGTGGTTATTTTGTGCCTCCACGACGATCACGCGATGGCGTCGGTTGCCATGATTGACAGCTTGACTGGCCACAAACCCAAAATCATCGATGCCTCTACCGCCCACCGCGTGGCGCCGGGCTGGGTGTACGGTTTTCCAGAACTGGCGGCTGGCCAGCGCGACGCCGTGGTCAACGCCCAACGCGTCGCCAACCCTGGCTGCTATGCCACAGGCGCCATCGCTTTGTTGCGCCCCTTGATCGATGCAGGCTTGGTGCCGGCCGACTTTGCGATTGCTTTGCCTTCAGTCAGCGGCTACTCGGGCGGGGGCCGCGCCATGATTGAAGATTTTGAGGCGGGCAAAGCGCCCCTCTTTGAAGCCTATGCCTTGGGCCTAGAGCACAAGCACATTCCAGAAATCATGGCCTACAGCGGCCTGACCCGTCGCCCCTTGTTTGTGCCCTCGGTGGGCAACTTCAGACAGGGCATGCTGGTGCAGCTGCCCATCCATTTGGACATGTTGCCCGGTCAGCCCAAGGCAAGCGACCTGCATGAGGCGCTCGCCAAACACTATGGCCAGCGCGACAACAGCTGGGTCAGCGTGCATCCGGCCACCGACAACGGCAAGCTTGACGCGACCGCGCTCAACGATACCAACCAACTTGACATCCGCGTGTTCGCCAACGAAACCCATCGCCATGCGGTACTGATGGCGCGGCTGGACAATTTGGGCAAAGGTGCGAGCGGCGCTGCGGTTCAAAACTTGCAACTGATGCTGGGTATGGTTTGATTGCCTGCCTGAGCAGTAACGACGCATGAAGCGCCTGCCCCCCCTGAACGCCTTACGGGCCTTTCACGTCACAGCACAACTCGGTAGCCTGACGAAAGCAGGGACGGCTTTGCATGTGACGCAAGGGGCTGTGAGTCGCCAAGTCAAGTTGCTTGAAGACGCGCTGGGGCGCCCCTTGTTCTTTCGGGTTCACCAAGGCATCAAGCTCACAGAAACTGGCAAGCTACTGGCCGAGGGCTTGCAATCCACCTTCAGTGGGCTGGAGCAATTGATTGAACACATCACGCAAGACCAACGCCGTCAGCAAATCTCCATCAATATCCCGCCCACCTTTGCAACGCGCTGGTTAGCGCCTCGACTTTCCAAGTTTTGCAGCATCTATCCGTTTGTTGACCTTCACATCACCACCAACTGGGTGCAGTCACTTCGCGACAGCGAATCGCACGATTGTTTGGTGGTCTTTGATACCGCCCCTTGGCCCAAAGTGGAGTGCGAACTCTTGATGTATGAAAAGCACGTGATGGTGAGCGATCCCAAATTGTGGCGTCACGACTTGCCCCCCACGCTGAGCCAGCAAACCCTGCTGCACATCCTCAATGGGCCCGATCGTCTGCCCGTCTGGGAGCGTTGGATCGAGCGGCACAATTTGGAGCACATTGATCCCAAGCCAGGCTTGAGCTTCAGCACCTTGGATCAAGCCATCAATGCGGCGCTCAGTGGCGCAGGCGTGGCGATTGTGGATGAGCACATGATTCGACCTGAATTGAGCTCTGGGGCTTTGCGTCTGTTCAATGATTTACACATGGACGGACCTTACGGCTATTGGTTTGTCGATGTCGCCAAAGACGGCGAGCACAAGGCCGTTATTCGCCTGATTCGTGATTGGTTGCGACAAGAATTTGCCAGCGCAAGCAGCTGATTTTTTCTGGCGGGCGCCAAGGCGGTGGCTTGGGCTCGCCTCCAACTCATTCCCGTTGCAAACTGAACCAACTGGATTTGACTTGCATGTAAGAAGTCAAGCTCCCTTGGTGTTTGTCCCGCGAGTTGCCGCTGAGCTTATAGCCACCAAAGGGCTGCGACATGTCGCCGTCTCCAAAGCAGTTCACCCAGGTCACCCCAGCCTCCAAAGCACTGACCATGCGGTGCGCGGTATTCAAATCAGCCGTCCAAACCGCAGCGGCCAAACCAAACTCGGAATCATTGGCCAACATGAGGGCTTCTTGCTCCGTGTCAAACGCTTGTACCGTGGCGACGGGCCCAAACACCTCCTCTTGAACAATCGCCATGCGGTTTTGCACGCCCACATACAAGGCTGGGGCAAGATAAGCGCCCGGACCGGTGAGTGGTTTTGTCGGCAAGACCTGAGTGGCGCCATCGTTTTGAGCTTGTTTCATGCGCGTCAACACCTGGCTCAAATGGGTGTGACTGGCCAATGGCCCCATGGTGGTGGCTGGGTCCAGCGGATCACCGGGTTGGTACATCTCCAGGGTGCGGGCCATGAATCGACTGACAAATTTGTCATGCAATGATCGGTGCACCAGCAAGCGAGAGCCTGCGTTGCACACCTGACCGGCATTGTCATAGATGCCACCGACAGCGCGGTCCACCGCTGCGTCCAAATCATAAAGATCGGGCATGAATATTTGGGGGCTTTTACCGCCTGTCTCTAAGGCCACCCGCTTCATGTTGGACTGACCAGAGTAAGTCATCAAGAGTTTGCCAACTGCTGTTGAACCCGTGAAGGTGATTTTGGCCACATCGCGATGCATGGCCAATGCGCGACCCGCTTCTTGTCCTGTCCCATTGATCAAATTGAACACCCCAGCAGGTCCCCCTGCTTGAACAAATAGCTGCGCCAAGCGTGTGCACGACAAAGGCGCCTGCTCGGCGGGCTTGAGCACCACGCAATTGCCCGCGGCGAGGATCGGTGCAAGCTTCCAAACAGCCATCAACAAGGGGTAGTTCCAAGGGGTGATGGCGCCCACCACACCTAAAGGTTCATGCACGATGGTGTGCAGCACGTTGGACGCTGTGTGGGTCACAGCCCCTTCTAATTTGTCAATGCACTCAGCGTAGAAGCGGATGGTGCGCAACACTTCCGGCAGGTCTATGTTGAGCACATCGGTGATCGGCTTGCCCATGTCCAAACATTCCAACAAGGCCAACTCTGAGGCGTTTTGTTCAATCAAGTTGGCCCAGTGAAACATCACGTCCATGCGTCGACACACCTTTTGGTCTGTCCGCTTACTTTTATAGCAAGGACCTTGCAAGAGTTTGGCGTGTTGCGGAGCAACTGGAAGTGGGTATTGTCGGCGTCAATGAGGGCATCATCTCCACAGAAATAGCCCCTTTTGGCGGCGTCAAAGAATCGGGCCTTGGCCGCGAAGGTTCTCATTACGGCCTTGACGACTACATGGAAGTCAAATACGTTTTGATGGGCGGCTTGCGCAAATCCGTTTGACGCGTGATGATGCCCTTAGAAACTGTGATTGAGCGACTGTATGTCTTGTCTGCGCCTGTCATTTTTTTGGCGTACTTGCCTCAAATTTTCACATTGATACAAAACAAAGATGGCGCACAAAGCACATCTTTGTTGACGTGGTTCATGTGGGTATTGGCGCTCAGCATCAACACGGCCTATGCAGCTTTGGTCAATAAAGATCCAAATTTTCTGCTGTCCGTGGCAAGCAGTTTGTTGGGCACCGTCATCATCTTTGGGCTGGCTGGCTATAAACGTTGGCGCTATTCGCACACCCGCTTTTCATTCTGACAGCCTCGCCGCGTTGTCCACCACTTGGCGCACAACTTCACTGGCAAAACCCCGTCTGTTCAAAAACTGAACTTGCTTGACAAATGCGGCTTGATCGGCGGGCGGGGCGCCAAATTTCTTTCTCCACACTTCGCGGGCCCGCTCTAGCTCGGTGCTGCGCATCTCTTGCACGGCTTGGGTGATGGCCTCTACAGGCAACCCCTTGGCTTGCAATTCTTGACGCACCCGGGATGCACCGAGCTTGGCGGCGCGACGGTTCACGACCGACTCCACCACGCGCTGCTCATTGATGAAGTCTTTGGCCTGCAAAAAATCCAAGGCCTCGGCCAGCTCGCCTGGCGTCTCTTCAAACGGCTTGAGCTTGCGCTCTAACTCCAAGCGCGAATGTTCGCGCTGCGACAGCAAGCGCAAGGCTCGGCCTTTGAGCGAGATTTGAAACCCACTGGCCCTTTTCGCCGGAGGTTTCTCGTCTTCGTTTGAGTCCACGCTGTGTGTCACGAGGCTGGCTTTTAACTGGCGTTAAACATCCAACGTTATGCCACCACGCCATCGGCATCTGCGTCAGCAGCGCCCTTGATGTCTTTGGGCTCCTTCGCGGCCTTCGCTGCCTTGGGGGCTTTTTCTTCTTTCACCGCAGGCGCTTCCACGCCACCGGCCAACAAGGGAATGCCCAAGGATTCACGCACTTTGTTTTCGATCTCGAAAGCCAAGGCCTCGTTCTCACGCAAGAACTCGCGTGCGTTGTCGCGGCCTTGGCCGATTTTTTCGCCGTTGTAGGCGTACCAAGCGCCAGACTTTTCAATCACTTTGGCGTTCACGCCCATGTCAATGATCTCGCCTTGGCGGCTGATGCCTTCGCCAAACAAGATGTCGAACTCGGCCGTCTTGAACGGAGGCGCGACTTTGTTTTTCACCACCTTCACTTTGGTTTCATTGCCCACCGCTTCGTCGCCACGCTTGATGGTGCCGGTGCGGCGAATGTCCAAACGCACCGAGGCGTAGAACTTGAGCGCGTTACCGCCCGTGGTGGTTTCGGGTGAACCAAACATCACGCCAATCTTCATGCGGATTTGGTTGATGAAGATCACCGTGCAGTTGGTCTTCTTGATGGATGCTGTCAACTTGCGCAGCGCCTGGCTCATCAAACGGGCTTGCAGACCAGGCAATGAGTCACCCATGTCGCCTTCGAGTTCAGCTTTGGGTGTGAGTGCGGCCACTGAGTCAATGACCACCAAATCCACCGCGCCTGAGCGCACCAAGCTGTCGACCACCTCGAGCGCTTGTTCGCCGGTGTCGGGTTGGCTGATCAGCAAGTCTTGCAAGTTCACGCCGAGCTTTTGGGCGTATTGCGAATCTAGCGCGTGTTCGGCATCCACAAACGCGCAAGTACCGCCTTGTTTTTGCATCTCGGCGATGACTTGCAAAGTGAGGGTGGTTTTGCCCGATGACTCGGGACCGTAGATTTCAATCACGCGGCCACGGGGCAAACCGCCCACGCCCAAGGCGATGTCCAAGCCCAGCGAGCCGGTCGAGACCACTTGGATGTCGTCAATGACTTCACCTTCGCCCAAGCGCATGATGGTGCCCTTGCCGAATTGTTTTTCGATTTGCGCCAAAGCGGCTTGCAAGGCTTTGGCTTTTTCGCTGTCTGCGACGATCGGTTTGCTGTTCATAAAAATCTCCGTTAAAACACTGGTTGACTGAGAACATCGAGTCACTGTGTTTAACAACAACTGGATGCTTGACCAGTACTTTATCTGAAAGTTAAAACTTGTAAACAGTTTTTTTGGTCAGTTTGCCTTACTATATAGCCATGGCTTCTTCACCCCAATTTTCCACTCAGCAAGACTGGCGACAAGCGCATTTAGGCCGTTTGCTTGGGCATGCCATGCGTCGCTTTGATGCGCGCGTGCTGCACTTGATGGCGCACAACGTGGATGTGCCGTTGGCCTTATCGAACCTAGCCGCGCGCGCACAGGTCAGTGCGGCACACATCCACATCACCCGCCACCTCAGCCTAGGCGGCTCGCGCCTGATGGACTTAGCAGCCAGTGCAGGCATGACCAAACAAGCCATGGGCGACCTCGTCACCCAATGCGAAGCCTGGGGCTTGGTGCAACGCACGCCCGACCCGCAGGACGCCCGCGCACGGCACATTGTGTTCACCGACACCGGGCTTGCTTGGCTGCAGGCCTTTGAGCAAGCGGTCGCGCAAACCGAGGCAGAATTCAAACAAGAAGTTGGCGCTGATGTAGCCACCGTGATCAGCCTAGGGTTAGAGGCCTATGCAGGCGAGGACAGGCGCCTAGAATCACCTACTTGGTCCCTCTAAAAAAACGAACAAAGCTGGAGACAACACATGCGCATCCTGATTGCAGAAGACGACTTGGTCTTGGCCGATGGACTGTTGCGCACCTTGCGTGCCTCTGGTGCAGCCGCTGACCATGTGGCCAGCGGCACAGAAGCCGACGCCGCCTTGATGACCACCGACGAGTTTGACTTGCTCATCTTGGATTTGGGTCTACCCAAAATGCACGGCCTGGAGGTGCTCAAACGGCTGCGCTCGCGCGGCTCCTCCATGCCCGTGCTCATCCTCACGGCGGCTGATGGCGTGGAAGAACGCGTCAAAGGTTTGGACTACGGTGCTGACGATTACATGGCCAAGCCCTTCAGTTTGCAAGAACTCGAAGCACGGGTTCGCGCCCTCACGCGCCGCGGCATGGGGGGCACTTCGTCGTCTATCAAGCACGGCCCGCTGGTCTACGACCAAACGGGTCGTGTCGCCACCATCGACGGCAAGATGGTGGAATTGTCGGCGCGTGAACTCGGCTTACTCGAGGTGCTGTTACAACGCAGCGGTCGCTTGGTCAGCAAAGACCAATTGGTCGAGCGCTTGTGCGAGTGGGGCGAAGAGGTGAGCAACAACGCGATTGAGGTGTACATCCACCGCTTGCGCAAGAAGATTGAAAAAGGCCCCATCCGCATTGCCACTGTTCGTGGTTTGGGCTATTGCCTCGAAAAAATTCCGGGCTAAACACACCGCACGTGCATGGCAAAGCTTTTTCGGCGCGAACAACACTCGCTGTTTGGTGAAATTCTGGATTGGATGCTCACGCCGCTGCTGCTGCTGTGGCCCGTCAGCTTGGCGCTCACTTGGCTGGTGGCACAAAACATTGCAGGCCGACCATTTGACCGTGGCTTGGAGTACAACGTGCAAGCCCTTGCGCAGCTGGTCAAAAGCGATCAAACACGCATGTATTTCAATTTACCGCTGCCTGCCCGGGAGATTTTGCGCGCCGACGATGCGGACTTGATTTACTACCAGGTGCTGGGCACACGTGGCGAGTTTGTGAGTGGAGAGCGGGACTTTCCCTTGCCCCACGACGAGGACGAAGGCCAACTCAATGAGGTGCGCATTCGCGACGACGAAATGCGCGGCGCCGAGGTGCGTGTGGCCTACACCTGGGTGCGCACAGACGTGCCAGGCGCCAAGCCTGTGCTGGTGCAAGTGGGCGAGACGCTTGAAAAGCGCTCGGTGCTTGCCACTGAAATTATCAAAGGCGTCATGCTGCCGCAGTTTGTCATCTTGCCCCTGGCTGTGCTGTTGGTGTGGTTGGCGTTGGCGCGAGGCATACGCCCACTCAACAAACTCGAAGAGCGCATCCGCTTGCGCAGGCCGGATGATTTGAGCCCCTTGGACGAATTCGCGGTGCCCCAAGAAGTGGCGCCTCTGGTGGCCTCCATCAACGATTTGCTCACCCGACTCAAAGAGTCCATCGCCACCCAAAAACGTTTTCTGGCTGATGCCGCTCACCAGCTCAAAACGCCCCTCGCGGGCTTGCGCATGCAAGCCGATTTGGCCCAACGCGCAGACTCGAGCGCAGATGAACTCAAACAGTCCCTCAAACTCATTGGCCGCGCAAGCATTCGGGCCACGCACACCGTCAACCAGTTGTTGTCACTGGCCCGTGCCGAAAGTGGCAACACCCATATTGCACGCAGCCCCTGCGATTTGGTGAGTTTGGTCAGCGATGTGATTCAAGACTCCCTGCCCCGCGCCATGGACAAGTTCATCGACCTTGGCTACGAGGGTGCCGAGCCGGGCAGCTCCGGCGTGCGCGTGATGGGCAACCCCACATTGCTCAAAGAGATGGTGCGCAATTTGGTTGACAACGCCATCAATTACACCCCCTCCACCGAGGATCACCCAGGTGTGATCACCGTGCGGCTGCTGGCCGACAAATTTGGCAAAGTCGTGGTGTTGCAGGTGGAGGACTCCGGGCCCGGCATTCCCGAAGCCGAGCGCGATTTGGTGTTTTTGCCTTTTTACCGTGCATTGGGAACCGAAGCCGACGGTTCGGGCTTGGGCTTGCCCATCGTGATGGAAATTGCAGAACAACACGCGGCTGTGGTGACGCTAGAAGAAGCCAGTCCTGGCAAGCCTATGCCAGGCACAAGGTTCACAGTGCGTTTTTCAAATGCTCAGCTCTAAGCCCATGACGCTGCTTGGGCGAGCCACGCCGCCGCCTGGGTCCTATGGCTTTTGATGAAAGTGAATCGATTGGCCAAGCGCGGGGTTGGGTGGTTGCACGGGTGCGCGTTGGTGAGGCGCAACATGCTCGGCACACGGCATGTTGCACAAGTCATGGCCATTCACAGGACAAGCTCGGTTGAAGGTGACCACATGGTCCACCTCGGCGCGAATGCCAATCCACTCGCCCAACTTGTGGTCGTGGTGACTGGGCACATGCGCCATCACTGACTCGCCTGATTTCAAACGCAGCGTGTACAAAAACTCTGAGCCACGAAATGATTTGCGAATGATCTCGGCCTTCACAGGCGCATCGTCGTCATGCACGATGTCGTCCGCTCGCAGCAGCACATCGCACTCGCCCGAGGCAAATGTGCAAGGCAGCGGACACTCGGCCACGTCCACCAAATCGCCCATGGGGGTGTGCACCACAATTTGGTTGTTTTCTTCGCGCAGTGTGGCCGGTGTGAACACACCGTGGCCAATGAACTCGGCCACAAATCGGGTGGCGGGGCGGTGGTAGAGCGTGTAGGCATCGTCCCACTGGTGTAGCCGGCCTTCTGACATCACGCCAATCACGTCACCAATGGCAAAGGCCTCCATTTGGTCGTGCGTGACAAACAAAGCGGTGGTTTGCGCCTCTTTCAATATGCCGCGCACCTCCAAAGCCAAACGTTCACGCAACTCAACATCCAGGTTGGAGAACGGCTCGTCGAGCAACAACAACTGCGGCTTAGGCGCCAACGCACGGGCCAAGGCCACGCGCTGTTGCTGCCCTCCCGACAGCTCGTGCGGATAGCGCTTTGCACTGGTGCTCAGACCGACCAGCGCCAGCACCTCGCGCACACGCGCTTCACGCTCTAAACGTGGCTGCTGGTGCAAGCCAAAACTCACGTTGTCTTGCACGCTCAGGTGGGGGAACAGGGCGTAGTCTTGAAACACCATGCCAATGCGACGCGACTCGGGAGCCGCATGCACACTGGCGCTGCTGACCACCGATTGGGCTAAACGAAGCTCTCCTGCACTGACCCGCTCAAGACCGGCTACAGCACGCAACAGCGTGGTTTTGCCACAACCCGACGGACCAATCAGCACGCCCATTTCACCCGCGCGCAGACCCAAGCTGACGCGGTCCACCGATGGGCGGCTACGTTCAGGGTAGCTGACAGATAGTTGGGCAATATCTAAAAACATGGCGTCATTGTAGAGACGGCCTTGAATGCCACAGCTTGTGCGGCTACCTACAATGCCGCATGGTTTTTAGCTTTCGCTTGTTTTTACGCTGTGTGCTGGTCATGCTGACCTTGTTGTTGGCATTGCCAGTGTTGACTGTGCTGTTTTCATGGGCACAGTGGAACGATGCATCGGCCAGCATCTTGGCCGAGATGGCAGGCACCGTGCTGCCCGACTATGTGGGCACCTCGCTGCTGCTATGCCTGCTGGTGAGCGTGGGCGTCATCAGCATGGGCACCGTTTCTGCGGCGGTGGTGACCTTGTTTGACTTTCCGATGCGCCGCAACTTGGAGTGGGCGCTGCTCTTGCCCTTGGCCATGCCCGCCTACGTCGTGGCCTATGCCTACACCGACTATCTTCAATTCAGCGGGCCACTGCAAACTGGCATTCGCGCTGCGTTTGGCCTTGAGGGCCGCGTGTTTCCGGAAGTACGCAATGTCTGGGGCGCGGCCTGTGTGTTCACCCTCGCCTTGTACCCCTATGTGTATTTGTTGGCCCGTACCGCGCTCTCAGAGCGTGCCAACCATTTGATGGAAGCAGCCCGCTTGCTGGGTGCTCCGTTGTCGCGCCGCATTCTTCGCGTGGCCTTGCCACTGGCGCGCCCCGCGATTGCAGCGGGCACGGCTTTGGCCTTGATGGAAACGCTGGCCGACTTTGGCGTGTCGAGCTACTTTGGTATCCAGACCTTCACTGCTGGCATTTACAAAGCTTGGTTGGTCATGGACAACCGCATCGCCGCTGCACAACTGGCCACTTTGCTGCTGTTGGTGGTGGTGGTCTTGTTGGCGGCAGAGCAGCGCGCGCAATCACGCTTGCGGTTTTCCAGCGGCCGTGTGGATCGCGTTGGCAACGAGTCGCAGCCTTTGAAGCTGCATGGCGCCTCTGCCGCTTTGGCGTGGACTTTGTGCGTGCTGCCTGTGTTGTGCGGTTTTGTGTTGCCCGTGCTCTTCATGTTGCGCGCTTTGATGCAAGGTGAGGGCGTGATGGACTTGCCTTGGGCCCGCTTTGTGCAATGGTCGATCACCAGCTTGTCGCTGGGAGGCATGACCGCCCTGCTGGCCGTGGGCGCTGCCTTGCTGTTGGCGGCCCTGGCCCGCTTGCACCCCAACTGGCTGACGCGCCAAGTGCTGGGCGTGGTGAGCCTGGGCTATGCCGTGCCAGGAGCTGTGATTGTGGTGGGCTTGCTGTTGCCTGTGGGCTGGGTGCAAGCCACCTGGCCCCAATCGGGCGTAGGCTTTTGGTTGACGGCCACAGTGTTGGGCTTGGTGTGGGCTTATTTGGTGCGATTTGTGGCGGTGGCCTTGCAGTCGGTCCAAAGCGGCTATGCACGCGTGCCCCCATCGCTCGATGACAGTGCGCGCATGTTGGGTATTTCAGGTTTTTCGTTGGTCCACCGCGTGCATTGGCCTTTGCTTAAAAAACCACTCGCAGCGGCCGCGTTGCTGGTGCTGGTCGATGTGATGAAAGAGCTGCCCGCCACCTTGGTGCTGCGCCCTTTCAACACCGACACCTTGGCCGTCATGGCCTACCAACTCGCCCGCGATGAACGCTTGGGCGAAGCCGCACTCCCCTCGCTGGCTTTGGTGTTGGTGGGCTTGCTGCCCGTGATTTTGCTCAGCCGCACGCTGCGTCGCAGCTAAGCCAAGGGCATTCAACCTGCGCTTTTCACAGGGCATTTGATCCAAGTCAAATGATAATGATTCGCATTTGATGTACACTGGGTCCAAGATTTTTTACTTGGAACCGCTTCATGCGCCGCACCCTCACCGTTTTGTCCTTGGCTATTTCTGCTGTCTCTGCTGGCTTGTTCAGCGCACCCGTCTTGGCCAACGATCAAGTCATCAACCTGTACTCAGCGCGCCACTACCCCACCGATGAGGCGCTGTACAGCGACTTCACCAAGGCCACGGGCATCAAAATCAACCGCGTTGATTCGGACGACGCAGGCATCATCGCGCGCCTCAAAGCCGAAGGCAGTGCCTCACCCGCTGACGTGATCTTGTTGGTAGACGCCGCTCGCTTGTGGCGTGGCGAGGTGGATGGCTTGTTCTTGCCCATCAAGTCCAAAGCTTTGGAAACAGCCATTCCCTCTCAGCTGCGCGCCAAGCCCACCGACGACGGCACCGCTTGGTTTGGCTTGTCCACCCGCGCTCGCGTGGTGGTGTACGACAAGCTCAAAGTCAACAAGGCCGATGTGGACACCTACCAAGAGTTGGCTGACACCAAGAACAAAGGCAAGTTGTGCATCCGTTCGGGCTCGCATCCCTACAACCTGAGCTGGTTTGGTGCCATGATCGAACACCTTGGACCTGCTGCCACGGAAGTCTGGCTCAAAGGCATGGTCGACAACATGGCGCGCGCACCCAAGGGCGGGGACACCGACCAAATCAAAGCGGTGGCCAGCGGCGAGTGCGGCATAGCGGTGACCAACACTTACTACTTGGCACGTCTGATGCGCTCAACCACCCCCGCGGACAAGGCCGTGACTGAGCGCGTGGGCGTGGTGTTTCCCAACCAACAAAGCTGGGGCACGCATGTGAACGTGGCGGGTGGTGCGGTGGCGCGTCACGCCAAGAACCAAGCCAACGCGGTCAAGTTTTTGGAATACCTCGTCAGCCCCGACGCGCAAAACCACTTTGCCAACGGCAACAACGAGTGGCCCGTGGTCAAAGGCATGAAGCTGGACAACCCCGCCCTCCAAGCCATGACCGGCGGCAGCTTCAAGAGCGAGCTGGTGCCCATCAGCGCCGTGGGCATGAACCAAATCAAGGTGCAACAGATGTTGGACCGCGTGGGATTTAAGTAATTCACCCATTGTTGGCCTGGCCTCAGTGAGGGGCTGAATTTGACCCAATCGTGACATTCAGACCGAACGGTGCAATGCTTTTTTCAATCGGGCTCATTGAGACAAGCAATCAGGGTTTTTACTTTTAGGGTTTACCATAGATTTAATGAGTTCGGCTCATTCAATAGTTTTTATCAACCCTGCCTCGGAGCTCCCATGTCACTGATCAACACGCAAGTACCTGCATTCAAAAACCAAGCTTTCCACAACGGCAAGTTCATCGAAGTCACCGAAGCCAGCCTCAAAGGCAAATGGAACGTGTTCATCTTCATGCCAGCCGCGTTCACCTTCAACTGCCCCACAGAAATCGAAGACGCGGCTGACAACTACGCAGCTTTTCAAAAGGTCGGCGCTGAGGTGTACATCGTCACCACCGACACGCACTTCTCACACAAAGTGTGGCACGAGACATCGCCTGCTGTGGGCAAAGCCAAGTTTCCATTGATCGGCGACCCCACCCACAAGCTGACACGCGCTTTTGGCGTGCACATCGAAGAAGACGGCCTGGCCTTGCGCGGCACCTTCGTGATCAACCCAGAAGGCATGATCAAAACCATGGAAGTGCACTCCAACGAAATCGCACGTGACGTGTCTGAGACATTGCGCAAGCTGACCGCCGCTCAGTACACCGCCGCCAACCCCGGCCAAGTGTGCCCAGCGAAATGGAAAGAAGGCGCCAAGACTTTGGCTCCTTCCATCGACTTGGTCGGCAAGATCTAATTTCAAAGACCTGCTAGCGCAGGTCGTTGAGTGCAGCGCACAGCGGAGACCCAACGTGCGTTGTCCTGAACGAACCCCACCCCAATAGAACCACTGAGGCCAGCGCCACAAGCGCATGGCCTGAGGCCTTTGCACCCTGAAACCGGAGAACCCCATGCTCGACGACGCGCTCAAAACACAACTTCAACAGTACCTCGCCTTGCTGCGTCAGCCCATCCGCTTGATCGCCTCACTCGACGACAGCGACACCGGCAAAGACATGGGCGAATTGCTGAGCACCATCGTGGGCCTGTCTGACAAAGTCACCCTCGACACGTCGGGCACCGATGCACGCAAGCCGTCATTTGCCGTGGTGCGTGAGAACGAAACCCAAGGCGTGCGTTTCGCGGGCCTGCCACTCGGCCACGAGTTCACCTCGCTGGTGTTGGCGCTGTTGTGGACCGGCGGCCACCCACCCAAGGTGGCGCAAGAGGTGATCGACAGCATCAAGGGGCTCAATCCTGTTGCTGGTGGCGACCTCAACTTTGAGGTCTACATGTCCCTGAGCTGCCATAACTGCCCCGACGTGGTGCAAGCGCTCGCGCTCATGGCCATCGTCAACCCCAAGATCAAGACCGTGGTGATTGAAGGCGGCGCGTTCCAAAAGGAAGTGGAAGAGCGCCAAATCATGGCCGTGCCCATGGTGTTTTTGAACGGCCAAGTATTTGGCTCGGGCCGCATGAGTGTGGAAGAAATCGTGGCCCAACTCGACACCCATGCGGCCTCCCGCGATGCGGCCAAGATGAGCGACAAAGCCCCCTACGACATGTTGGTTGTCGGCGGCGGCCCCGCTGGCGCGGCAGCTGCGGTGTACGCGGCCCGCAAAGGCATTCGCGTGGGGATTGCAGCTGAGCGTTTTGGCGGTCAGTTGAACGACACCATGTCGATCGAAAACTACATTTCGGTGCTCGAGACCAACGGCCCGAAACTGGCCGCCGACTTGCAAGCGCAAGTGCACCACTACGGCGTGGACGTGATGAACATGCAACGCGCCAGCCAAATTGTGGCCGCGTCCGAAGAAGGTGGCTTGACCGAGGTGCACTTAGAAAACGGCGGCGTGCTCAAAGCCAAGAGCGTGATCTTGTCCACGGGCGCACGTTGGCGCAATGTGAATGTGCCCGGCGAGGCCGAGTACAAAAACAAAGGCGTGGCCTATTGCCCCCATTGCGATGGCCCCTTGTTCAAAGGCAAGCGGGTGGCCGTGATTGGTGGCGGCAACTCAGGGGTGGAAGCCGCCATTGACTTGGCAGGCTTGGTCGAGCACGTGACCTTGATTGAGTTTGCCGAACAGCTCAAGGCCGATGCCGTGTTGGTCAACAAGCTCAAAAGCTTGCCCAATGTAACCATCCACGCCAATGCCCAAACCACCGAAATCACGGGCGAAGGCGGCAAGGTCAATGGCTTGAGCTACAAAGACCGCGCGACAAATGATGTGCATCACGTCGCGCTCGCTGGCGTGTTTGTGCAAATCGGCTTGATACCCAACACCGAGTTCTTGAAAGGCACCTTGGACTTGAGCAAGTTCGGTGAAATCGAGGTGGATGACAAAGGCCACACCAGCCTACCCGGCGTGTTTGCAGCGGGCGACTGCACCACCGTGCCTTTCAAGCAAATCATCATCGCAGCGGGTGAGGGGTCAAAAGCGGCGTTGTCCGCCTTTGATTACTTGATTCGCCAGCCTGTGATGGCCTAAAGCCACCGGCTGGCGAATCAAGTCACCCGCCAAGCTTGCCAAGGCATCGGAAGCGACCCACGCATGGCGGGTGTCAGCTCAAAGCGCACAAAGTGGACAGCGGCGCTTTCAAAGTCAGCCTTGTTTGCAACATACAAATATCGACGGTTGGCTTGAGCCTCGCTCGCAAAGGCGTCTTGCAGGCATTACTCCGTGCGCGAGCCTTTCAATGCTGCCATGGTGTGCTCCCAGTGGATCGTTGAATTATCTAGACAGATTTGTCAAATTCACCCGCATCGTGTCAGGTATTTGTGACAAATGGGCCGCTCAGCTTCACTGAGCTGACTTCAATCAGCCCACTGCACCACCGGCCCTAATTTACGCTGTGCCAAAAACAAGGCTTCACGCAGGCTCAACGCCACGCCCCCATCGTGCCAATGTGGCGTCAGCCCCGGGGGCTGGTAGCGAACATAAAAGCAATCCGCCACGCGATCGGCGGCCAGCTCAGACGGATCTTCTGGGTCATGTGTGCCACACAGCATGTCGTGCTGCACGATGCGCACGGGGCACGCCGTCAAGCCGCCATAAAACCAAAGACCTTGCCGGACTGCAGGCAGGTGATCAATGTTGTCCATCGCATTCGCTCCTTCATAAAAGAGACGCCCCATGCTAAAAAAAGCGGTTAGGCTTGGCACGATGGATAACCCTAATAGAAAGACTCAAGTAGATTGACATTGACTATTACAAGAATAGAAAGAATCATGTGGTGTCGATGGCTTGTCCATCAACAATCGGAGCACCTTGATTTGCCAAGGAGCGCTTGAGCAGCCAAATAAAAACACATTCGCTTTCGCGCTCCCAGATGAAATGCGCGCCAAGAGGGCGTTGGCTTTCAAGCACCAAGGTTTGTTTTCATCCATTTCACAACCAGGAGTTAGTTCATGAGTCAAAGTTCAACGGCCGGAAAATGCCCGTTCCAAGCAGGTCCAGGGGCACGCAGCACCAACGGCGCCCAGTCCAATGCCCATTGGTGGCCCAACCAAATCAACCTCGCCATCTTGCACCAGCACCAACCCGTGTCCAACCCGATGGGGGTCGATTTTGATTACCACACCGAGTTCAAAAAGCTAGATTACGCTGCACTCAAAAAAGATTTGGCCGCCTTGATGACGCAGTCACAAGACTGGTGGCCAGCCGACTGGGGCCATTACGGTGGTTTGTTCATTCGCCTCTCATGGCACGCGGCGGGCACCTACCGCACCGCGGACGGCCGCGGAGGTGCAAACACCGGCAACCAACGTTTTGCACCTATCAACAGCTGGCCCGACAACGGCAACTTGGACAAGGGTCGGCGCCTGTTGTGGCCCATCAAGAAAAAGTACGGCAACAAAATCTCATGGGCTGACCTGTTTGTGTTGTGCGGCAACGTGGCCATGGAGACCATGGGCTTCAAGACTTTCGGTTTTGGCGGCGGCCGCGCTGACATTTGGGCCCCCGAGGAGGATGTGTACTGGGGCGCCGAAAAAGAATGGCTGGCCACCAGCGACAAGCCCAACAGCCGCTACAGCGGCGACCGCGAACTCGCAAGCCCACTGGCTGCTGTGCAAATGGGCCTGATCTATGTGAACCCACAAGGCCCAGATGGCAACCCTGACCCCTTGTTGTCAGGCAAAGATGTGCGCGAAACCTTCGCCCGCATGGCCATGAACGACTACGAAACCGTGGCCTTGGTGGCTGGCGGCCACACCTTTGGCAAGATGCACGGTGCTGGCGACCCCGCCAAAGTCGGGCCCGAGCCAGAAGGCGCGCCCATGCACGAGATGGGCTTTGGCTGGATCAACAGCCATGGCACTGGCAAAGGTGGTGACACCACCACCAGCGGCTTTGAAGGCGCTTGGAAGCCCAACCCAACCACTTGGGACATGGGTTATTTCAAAGTGTTGTTCAAGTATGAATGGGAAAAGGTCAACAGCCCAGCGGGTGCCATCCAGTGGACGGCCAAGAACTGCGCGCCTGAGGACATGATTCCTGATGCGCACGACCCCAGCAAGAAGCACGCACCCATGATGACCACGGCTGACCTGTCGCTGCGCTTTGATCCCGCTTACGAAAAAGTCTCTCGCCACTTCTATGCCCACCCCGAAGAGTTTGCCGATGCCTATGCCCGCGCTTGGTTCAAGCTGACCCACCGCGACATGGGTCCAAAGAGCCTCTACCTCGGCCCAGAAGTGCCCGCCGAAGACCTGATTTGGCAAGACCCCATCCCCGCACTCACCCACGCTGTGGTGGACGCCAGCGACATTGCCAGCCTCAAAGCCAAAATTTTGGCCAGCGGCGTCAGCGTGTCGGAATTGGTGGCGGCCGCTTGGAGCTCGGCCAGCACCTTCCGCGGCTCAGACAAGCGCGGCGGCGCCAACGGCGCACGCGTGCGCTTGGCCCCACAAAAAGACTGGGAAGCCAACGACCCAGCACATCTGGCCAAGGTCTTGTCTGCGCTGGAGAAAATCCAGAAAGACTTCAACGCCAGCGCCTCAGGCGGCAAGCAAGTCTCCTTGGCTGATCTGATTGTGTTGGGTGGCAGCGCGGCGGTTGAGGCAGCGGCAAAAGCAGCAGGCCACAGCGTGGTAGTGCCTTTTGCCCCAGGTCGCACAGACGCAACGGCTGAGCACACAGATGCCGAGTCTTTTGCTGTGTTGGAACCCGTCGCCGATGGCTTTCGCAACTACCAAAAGAAAGCCTACCGCATGCACGCCGAAGAGATGTTGGTCGACAAGGCGCAGTTGCTGAACTTGAGCGCGCCCGAAATGACGGTGCTCGTCGGTGGTTTGCGTGTGTTGGGTGCCAACACCGGGGGCAGCAAGCACGGCGTGTTCACCGATCGCGTGGGCCAGCTGACCAATGACTTCTTTGTCAACCTGACCGACATGGGCGTTGCTTGGCATCCCACCGATGCCAGCGAAGAAGCTTTTGCGGGGCATGACCGCAAAACCGGCGCTGTGAAGTGGACAGGCACACGCGTGGACTTGGTGTTTGGCTCGAATTCACAGCTGCGCGCCATCTCCGAGTTGTATGCCCAAGATGACAACGCGGGCAAGTTCGTGCACGACTTCGTCGCGGCATGGACCAAGGTGATGAACCTCGACCGCTTCGACTTGCAGTAAGCACCCCACCCCTTCGTGACGCAAAACGAAGGGCGTGCTTTTATTTGGACTCAGACGCTGCTGGCCGAACTGTCAGCAGCGCTGGGTCCACTTGGTTTTCTATGCGCTGTGGTTCTTGCACGGGCTTGGGGCCTAGGCCCAAAAAGCGCAAGCCCCCGTCGTTCCACAACCAATACACCAGGTTGGTCGCCGCCAAGATATAGACCACGTTGCGCAATATCAATTTCGAGTTCATAAATCCACCTTCGTCTGTTGAATGGGCTCAACCGGCCGCACGCTGAGCTCTGCGCTGCTGATGACCTGTATGCCTTGATCTGTCTCTACCCGCATGGCGCCTGTGGCGTCGACGCCCTTGGCTAAGCCGTGGCGACCATCGCTGAGCGTGACCTTGAGGTTGTACAAAGCATCGCGGGCGTTGAACGCATTTTGCAGTGGCGCAAAGCCAGTGCGCTCGAACGCCAACAACGTCGCCAGCAAGGGCTCGGCCACATGCATCAAGGCTTGGGGTGCGGTGATGCCGCTTTGCAGGTCTTGCAGGCCCAAGGGCGCTGTGGACAGCCCCTCGGCAACTGGTTGAGCGATGTTGATGCCCACACCCACCACGCAATATCTGCCTTGTTCTCGGCCATGGCTTGGGCCATCGTCACCGCTGTGGCTGATGCCCGTGGGCAAGGCTGTCTCAATCAAGATGCCAGCCAATTTACCCCAGCAGGTGGGCTCGCTTGTGGCCATAGGCGGACGCTTCACCCACAAATCATTGGGCCACTTCAAACGCACACCCAGTTCGCCTTGCGAATCCAAGCTACGCGCCAGCGACAAGCCCACCGCCAATGACAGGCCAGACCAATCGGCAGGCTTGAGCATGAGCCCCAGTGAGAAGGTGAGCGCTTGGCCCGCTTCGCCGTGCCAGGGGCGTCCTAGGCGACCGCGGCCAGCGGTTTGGGATTCAGCCACCAAGAGTGTGGGCTCGGTTTGGCCCGCACGGGCGCGGCGCATGAGCTCGGTGTTGGTGGAGTCAATTTCTGGCAGCACCTCGACCGTCAAGCCTGGCTGCTGGGCCACCAACGCAAGCCAGAGATCTTCAGCGGGCCAGATCATGCGGCTCAGCCTTTTTTGGCCTTGACCTTTTTAGGTTTTTTAGATGATTGATTGGCTTTGGCGTCTTTGCCTTTGGGGAATTCAGAGGTGGAAGACAACAAGGTGCCTCGGCACTTCTTTGCACCACACCAGCACGGATATTCGAGCTTGAGCTCTTTGGTCATCGGCGCATCAATGACCAGGCCGTAGTCGTAGTTCAGCTCTTCGCCAGCCTTGATGTCGCGAATGGCTTTGATGAACACGCGGCCATCTTCCTCATCGGGCTGGCAGCTGGGCTTGCACGAGTGGTTGATCCAGCGTGAGGAGTTGCCGCCGTACTTGGCGTCAATCACATGCTTGTCATCGATGTGAAAGTAAAACGTGTGGTTGGGGTCGCTCGGGTCGTGCGGGTGGCGACGCAGCGCCTCTTTCCAGCTGATGCGCTCGCCCACGTACTCAATGATGGTTTCGCCCTTGGCAAAATCCGTCAACGCAAAAACGCCCTTGCCATGCACGCCTGAGCGACGGGTTTGAATGCGACGTCCTTTGATGGGGGCGGAGGTTGGGGCGGTGGATTTTTTGGGCAAGGTGTTTTTTCTGTTAACTTTGTTACGTACGCATGTGCGTGCGCGCACGTGGGCGCGCGTGCGCACGCGAGACAACGAATTGTAGTGGTCAGTTTTTAAGGAACTTTGAAATGAGCAAAACCCTCGTGATTGCCGAAAAACCTTCGGTCGCGCAAGACATCGTGCGCGCACTCACGCCTGTGGCGGGGAAGTTCGAAAAACACGACGATCACTTTGAGAGCGACACCTATGTGGTCTCCAGCGCCGTCGGTCATTTGGTGGAAATCCAAGCGCCCGAAGAATTTGACGTCAAGCGCGGCAAGTGGAGCTTTGCCAACTTGCCCGTGATTCCCCCCTTCTTCGACTTGAAGCCGGTAGAAAAAACCAAAACGCGATTGAACGCCGTGGTGAAGCTGGCCAAGCGCAAAGACGTGACCGCCCTCATCAACGCCTGTGACGCGGGCCGCGAAGGCGAACTGATCTTTCGCTTGATCGAGCAATACGCAGGTGGCAAAAAGCCGCTCGACAAACCCGTCAAGCGCCTGTGGTTGCAGTCCATGACGCCGCAAGCGATTCGCGATGGCTTCGATTCGTTGCGCAGCGAAAAACAAATGCAAGGCCTGGCCGATGCAGCGCGCAGCCGCTCTGAGGCCGACTGGCTGGTGGGCATCAACGGCACCCGCGCCTTGACCGCCTTCAACTCCCGCGAAGGCGGCTTTTTCTTGACCACCGTGGGCCGTGTGCAAACACCCACCTTGTCGGTGGTGGTGGAACGTGAAGAGCAAATCCGCAAGTTCATCAGCCGCGACTATTGGGAAATTCACGCATCCTTCAAGGTGCAAGCAGGCGCCTACCCCGCCAAGTGGTTCAACCCAGAACACAAAAAAGACGCGCAAGACGGGGAGAAAAAACATGACCGCGTCTGGAGCGAAGCCGAGGCCCTGACCATTGCCAATGCTGTGCGAAACCAAGCAGCGCATGTGACCGAAGAAAGCAAGCCCACCACCAAGGCCAGCCCTGGTTTGTTTGACCTGACCTCGCTGCAGCGCGAAGCCAACGGCCGCTTTGGCTTCTCGGCCAAAACCACCCTGGCTTTGGCACAAAGTTTGTACGAACGCCACAAGGCATTGACCTACCCACGTACCGATTCACGCCACTTGCCAGAGGACTACGTGCCAGTGGTCAAGCAAACCTTTGAGATGCTGGCCGACAGTGGCATGAAGCACTTAGAGCAACACGCGACCGTGGCGCTGAACAACCACTACGTGCGAAAACTGCCACGCGTGTTTGACAACAAAAAGGTCAGCGATCACTTTGCGATCATCCCCACCTTACAAGCGCCCAGCGGCTTGTCTGAGGCTGAACAAAAGCTGTACGACATGGTGGTGCGCCGCTTCATGGCCGTGTTCTTTCCCAGCGCCGAATACATGGTGACCACGCGCATCAGCACGGTCAAAGCCGCAGGCAAAGACCACCACTTTCGCACCGAAGGCAAAGTGTTGGTCAACGCCGGATGGATGGCCGTGTACGGCAAAGACGCGGCCCAAGAAGCATCGGACAACGAAGAAGACGGCAAGACGCTCGTCGCCTTGACAGCGGGCGAAGCCGCCCACAACGAGTCCGTCGACGCCAAAGGCCTGAAAACCCGCCCACCCGCACGCTACAGCGAAGCCACGCTGCTGGGCGCGATGGAAGGCGCGGGCAAGCTGGTGGAAGACGACGAGTTTCGCGAAGCCATGCAAGAAAAAGGCTTGGGCACACCCGCCACGCGCGCGGCCACCATCGAAGGCTTGCTCAACGAAAAATACATGATTCGTGACCTGCGCGAATTGGTGCCTACCGCCAAAGCCTTTCAACTGTTCACCCTGTTGCGCGGCTTGGGCGTGGAAGAGCTGTCCAAACCTGAACTCACCGGCGGCTGGGAGCACAAGCTCGCCTTGATGGAACAAGGCGAGTTGAGTCGCGCCGAGTTCATGCGCGAAATCGCCGAGATGACCGAGCACATCGTCAAAAAAGCCAAAGAGTTTGACCGTGACACCATTCCCGGCGACTACGCCACACTCCAGACCCCCTGCCCCAAGTGCGGCGGCGTGGTGAAAGAAAACTACCGCCGCTACGCCTGCGTAGGCAAAGACGCCACGGCATCTGACTCGGGCGAAAACGGCGCAGGTTGTGGCTTCTCGATCAGCAAAATTCCAGGCGGACGCACGTTTGAAGCGGCCGAGGTAGAGCAGTTCCTGACCCACAAAAAGATTGGCCCACTCGACGGTTTTCGCTCTAAAGCGGGTTGGCCGTTCACCGCCGAAATTGCGCTCAAGTACAGCGAAGAAGACCAAAACTGGAAGCTCGAATTCGACTTTGGCGACGACGGCGCGGACTCTGGTGAGATTGTTGAGTTCGGCGACGCCCCCGCTTTGGGGAACTGCCCCAAGTGCGGCAGCCCGGTGTTTGACCACGGCAGCAATTATTTGTGCAGCAAAGCCGTGCCCACACATGCGCAAGCGACGCCTAGCTGCGACTTCAAAAGCGGCAAAATCATCTTGCAACAGCCTGTCGAACGCGAACAAATGACCAAGCTGCTCAGCGAAGGCAAAACCGATTTGCTCGACAAGTTTGTGTCCATGCGCACACGTCGCGCGTTCAAAGCCTTTTTGCAGTGGGATGCCGAGGCAGGCAAGGTGAACTTTGCGTTTGAGCCCCGCGTGAGCAAATACCCACCCAAAGGCGGCAAGACGCCCACCACCAACGCGCTCATCAAAGCGGCTGGCAAAAAAGTGCCCGCCAAAACAAGCAAGGCCACGAAAGCCACCCAGGCCAAGGCCGAAAAAATAGCCAAGCCCAAAGCGCCACGCAAAGTCAGCGCAGGCTATTTGCCCAGCGCTGATTTGGCCAACGTGATTGGCGCTGAAGCCGTGGCCCGCACCGAAGTCATCAAGAAGCTGTGGGACTACATCAAGGCCAATGGCTTGCAAGACGCCACCAACAAACGCGCCATCAATGCGGACGCCAAGCTCAAGCCCGTGTTTGGCAAAGACCAAGTGACGATGTTTGAGCTGGCAGGCATTGCAGGCAAACACCTGCGCCCGATTGGCGAGTCAGCCGGTGAATAAATAAGAGCAATCTCATGTCTTTGAATGCAGCCCCCAAGCACGCGCCGATGATCGCCACGCCGCAGGCCATGCACTTTGCAGAGCCCCTCGCCTTGCAAAGTGGTGCCAGCCTGCGCGACTACACCCTCGCCTTTGAGACCTATGGCACTTTGAACGCCGAGCGCTCCAACGCGGTACTGGTGTGCCACGCCCTCAATGCCTCGCATCACGTGGCGGGCGTGTATGCAGGCCAAAACAAAAGCGAGGGTTGGTGGGACACCATGATCGGCCCCGGCAAGCCTGTGGACACCCAGCGCTTCTTTGTGATTGGCGTGAACAACCTCGGCTCTTGCTTTGGCTCCACGGGTCCCATGCACACCCACCCCGACACGGGCAAGGTATATGGCGCGGACTTCCCCGTGGTCACAGTAGAAGATTGGGTGAACGCCCAAGCCTTGTTACTCGACCGCTTAGGGATAGAACAGCTTGCAGCCGTTTTGGGCGGCAGCTTGGGCGGCATGCAAGCATTGAGCTGGACGCTGCAATACCCTGAGCGCGTGCGCCATGCCGTGGTGGTGGCCAGTGCACCCAACCTCACCGCCGAGAACATTGCCTTCAACGAAGTGGCGCGTCGCGCGATCGTGACCGACCCCGACTTTCATGACGGGCACTTTTACGAACACGGCGTTGTGCCTCAGCGCGGATTGCGCATCGCGCGCATGGTGGGCCACATCACCTATCTGAGCGACGATGTGATGAACGAGAAGTTTGGTCGAAAATTGCGCCCCACCGCTGTGGCCGATGGCGCTGGCAAAGTGCTTGATATGGCTGCAACCGACGGCGAGACACGCGACTATTTGTACACCACGCAAGACGTGGAGTTTCAAATCGAAAGCTACCTGCGCTACCAAGGCGACAAGTTCAGCGAGTACTTTGATGCCAACACCTACTTGCTGATCACCCGCGCGCTCGACTACTTTGACCCTGCCCGCACCTATGGCGGCGATTTGTCGGCGGCGTTTGCGCGCACAGCAGCGAAGTTTTTGCTGGTCAGCTTCACCACCGATTGGCGCTTCTCGCCCGCTCGTAGCCGTGAGATGGTGCAAGCCTTGCTCGACAACCAACGCGATGTGAGCTATGCCGAAATCGACGCCCCACATGGCCACGATGCCTTCTTGTTGGACGATGCGCGCTATGTGAATGTCATGCGCTCTTACTTCACGCGCATTCACGACGAACTCGCGACACACACGGGAGGTGGCGCATGACACCTGACAACTTGCTGGCCTTTGCCGCCCTCGTGCCCCAAGGCAGCCGCGTGCTGGACCTTGGCTGCGGCGATGGCGCACTGCTGGCCCACCTGCAACAACACAAAGCCTGCACCGGTTACGGCGTCGAGCTCGACGACACCAATGTGCACGCCTGCGTCCAACGCGGTGTGAATGTGCTGCAACTCAACCTCGATTTGGGGCTCAGCGTGTTTGCCGACCAATCATTTGACGTGGTGCTACAAATCGACACCTTGCAACACTTGCGCAACGCTGAGACCATGCTGCGCGAAACCGCACGTGTGGGCAAAACTGGCATCGTGGCCTTCCCTAACTTTGGCCACTGGCCCAACCGCTTGAGTATTTTGCAAGGGCGCATGCCCGTGACCAAACGCTTGCCTTACCAGTGGTATGACACGCCCAACATTCGCGTGGGCACCTTCAAAGACTTTGAGGTGCTTGCCGAGAAGAACCGCCTGCAAGTGACCGAAGCTTTTGGTGTGCAAGACGGTCAGCGTGTGGATGTGTGGCCCAACCTGATGGCGGGCACAGCGGTGTTTAAGTTTGAGCGGACCTGACTCAAAGTCCTGGCCCAGCTTGGCGCTTATGCCAAGGAAAGCAAGCTCAAAGCGGCTAGCGCTGCTGTCTCAGAACGCAACACGCGCTCACCCAAACGCAAGGCCACAAAACCTTTGGTCCGCGCCGCTGCGTCTTCTGCATCCGTCAAGCCGCCCTCTGGGCCGCTCAGCAGCACCCACGATTTAGACAAAGCGGCTGCACCCTCACGCAAGGCCGTCAAAGGCTGCGTGCTGGCATGCAGCGACAGCACGCCATGCACCACATCGGCTTGCACTGCTTGACGCGCCAGCCATGCGTCTAAGCGCTCGGGCGCATCCATCAGCGGCACGCGGTTGCGGCCGCATTGCTCACTCGCACTGGCCGCCACAGCTTGCCAATGCGCTTGCTTCTTGTCGGCGCGATCACCCGTCAAGCGAATCACGCTGCGCTCGGTCATCAAGGGGGTGATGCGGTGCACGCCCAGCTCGGTGGCTTTTTCCACCAGCCAGTCCATGCGCTCATTGGCGGGCATGCCCACGGCGAGGTGAACCTGCACAGCCGCTTCGCATTCCACGTCGCTGTGCTCACCCACCACCACGCGCACCTCACTGCGGCCCATGTGCTGCACTTGGGCACTGAACTGGCCGCCTTGGCCGTTGAACAAGGTGAGTGTGTGGCCCGGCTGCATGCGCAGCACTTGCACATGTCGGGCCGCAGTGGGTGGCAAGTCAAGCACTTGGCCTGGCAGCAAGGGCAGGGGGCAGTAAAAGCGCGCCATGCTTATCGTGCGCCTGGGGTCAGCCGAGGAAAGGCAAGGCTGATGGCCGGCTCGGTGCCTTCAACTTTGTCGATCAATCGCAGCAAGGGCGTGAATTCGCTGTAGCGGCTGGCCGTGGTGCGGATGTATTGGATGAAGCGTGGCGCATCTGCCAAGTACTTGGGCTTGCCGTCGCGCAGGGTCAGCCTTGCAAAGATGCCCGCCACTTTGAGGTGGCGTTGCAAGCCCATCCACTCCACAGCGCGATAAAACGCACCAAAATCGCTGTGCCAGTCTTCAAAATCCATCAGGCCGAGTTTGCGGGCACGCTCCCAGTAGCGGATGGTGACGTCAAGCACAAAGTCTTCCTCCCAGGTCAAAAACGCGTCGCGCATGAGGCTGGCGATGTCGTAGGTGATGGGGCCATAGACGGCGTCTTGGAAGTCCAACACGCCTAAGCGCTTTTCAGCGAGGTCATGCGGCATCATCAAGTTGCGCGGCATGAAGTCTCGGTGCACAAACACACCCGGCGCAGCCAAGTTGCGCTGCACGATGGTTTGAAACGTTTTGTCCAGCATCGCGCGCTGGGTGGTGTCGATGTGCAGCTGGCGGTGTTGGGTGAGGTACCAATCAGGAAACAGCGACAGTTCGCGCGCAAGCAGCGGCCCGTCGTAGGCGGGCAGCACACCTGGGCGGCTGCTTTGCTGAAGCGCCAGCAAGGCGTCTAGCGCACGCATGTACAGGCCGTGGTTGGCCTGTGGGTTGTCACGGTCCATCACCTCCATCATGGTTTGGGAGCCAATGTCTTCGAGCAACATGAAGCCCTGCGGCTCATCCCACGCCAAAATGCGCGGCGCATAGAGGCCCGCGTCCACCATCAGCCGAGCGATGCGAACAAAGGGCTCGCAGTTTTCTTTGTCGGGTGGTGCATCCATGATGATGCACGCGCCTTGTGCGCTGTCAACACGGAAGTAGCGCCTAAAGCTGGCATCCGCCGAGGCCATGCGCACCGTGGCTGGCTGCACGCCGTGTGCGCCAGCTTGCGCGTCTAGCCACTGATGAAATGCGGATTGACGCTCGGCTTGCCCCCACTCAAGTGGGGCATAGGTGGACGCTTGGGGCAAGGCGCCCAAAGGCTGGGAAATGAAGGGTGTGCTCATGGATAATCTAAATTCTACAAACAGCCTCCAGCGCCCCGACTTTTCGGGCCTTCGCTTGATGGGGCTGGTCAATGCAAGGTCTTCCCGTTTTCATGCTGATGCCCCATTTTCACCGCCAAACTCGCGCCCTGTTATGGCTGGTGATGGGCATGCTGGGCGTCCATGCCCTGGCTCATGCGCAAATTCAAGCGCCAAGCGAGAGCAGCCCGTCTTTGATTTTGCGCTCCAGCAGTTTGCTGCAAGAGGTCATCTCTCCCGACGCACGCAAACAACTGCCTACGTTCCTAGAAAGCAACTCGCTGATTGAAAACGCCAACCAAGTCACCACGCTGCAAGGTCAAGTGGTGCTGCGCCGTGGCGAAATTTTTCTCAAGGCAGACCAGCTCGAATACGATGCGGTCAATGACATGGCCAAGGCCCGAGGCAATGTGTATATCAACCGAGCAGGCAATGTCTACCAAGGGCCCGCGCTTGATTTGCAAATGGACGCGTTCGAGGGGTTTTTCACGCAACCCAGCTACCGCCTGTTGAAAAACAATGCCTACGGCGACGCCTCGCGCATCGATTTTGTCAGCCCTTCGCGCTCGGTGATGCACAACGCGAGCTTCACCACCTGCCAACGCAAGCCGGGGCCCAGCTGGATGCCGGATTGGTTCTTCAGTGCTGACAAAATCTCCACCGATTCTGACCGCCACATTGGCTTGGTTGAGGGGGGGTCGGTGCGCTTCAAGGGCCTGCCCGTGTTGCCCATTCCGGCGATTGATTTTCCGCTCGACGATGAGCGTAAATCCGGCTTGCTGCCCCCTAGTTTTGGCGTTGACAACATTGGCGGCTTGGAATACTCCCAGCCTTACTACTGGAACTTGGCGCCCAACCGCGACATCACCTTCACGCCCACGTACTGGAGTCAGCGCGGCATCAAGCTCAATACGGAATTTCGTTATTTAGAAGGCTTGGCGCCTCAGCCTGCCTTTCAAGGTTTGATGCGCTTTGATTACATGCAAAACGACAAACTGCGTGAAGACCGAGCGCGGTGGGGCGTGAACTACACCCACAGCGGCCTGCTCAACCCAAGTTATGCAGGTGGTGGGTTTGGCTTGACGGTGAACGTCAACCGCGCCAGTGATGACAACTATTGGAAAGACTTTTCGCTGGGCAGCCTCACAGGCATTCAACGGCTGTTGTCCAGCGATGTCGGCGTGTCTTGGACTGATGGGCTTATCACCACAGCCATGCGTGTTCAGAAATGGCAAACCTTGCAAGACTTGGCCAATGTCAACAACCGCATCACACCCCCCTTTGACCGACTGCCGCAAATCACCGCGCGCATCCAACGCTTCAACCTGGCTGGCGGCTTAGACTTCAGCCTCGATGGGGACTTCACGCGGTTCAGTTCCGCCCGCGATGTGGACTGTGCAAATGCCACCACGAACAACACCAGCAAACTGTTTTATAACTGCGCACCCAACGCCGACCGTGCGGTGACCTGGGCGCAATTGAGCCGCCCGTTCATCACGCCCTATGGCTACGTGACACCCAAAATGCAATTGCATGCGCGCAGCTACCAATTTGAGGGCGGCTTGCCCAACACGCTTTTCTACAACGGCCGTCAGGGTCAAACCAGCGCGGGCGTCTCCGTGCCCACCTTCAGCTTGGATGCGGGCATGGCTTTTGAGCGAAGCAGTCGCTTGTTTGATCGGACTTGGACCCAAACCCTTGAACCCCGGCTGTTTTACGTCAACACCCCTTTCCGCGATCAAAGCTACCTGCCCAACTACGACTCTGGTGGCAACTCCTTCAACTTCGCCAGCATCTTCACAGAAAATGCCTTTGGCGGTCACGACCGCATTTCGGACAGCAAATTGCTCACGTTGGGCGCCACCTCGCGCTTCCTTGACCCCGAGACCGGTGCAGAAAGCGCCCGTTTCGGCGTTGCGCAACGTCTGCGCATGAAAGATCAGCGCGTGGCATTGCCTGACGACCCAATGGCGCAGTCAGGGTTGAGCGATATCTTGACAGGCGCAACCCTGCATTTGTCGCGTTCTTGGGCGGTGGACTCCACGATTCAATTCGATCCAAAAAACGACAATTTTCGCCGACGCGTGGTGGGGGGCCGCTACAGCCCGGGCTCTTACCGCGTGATCAATGCTGCTTGGCGCTCTCAAAACGATGCCACTGGCAACGCCGTGTCCAAACAATTGGACCTCGGATGGCAATGGCCGCTGCATGACCTATGGGGCGGTGTTGACGGCCGTGACGAACTCGGGCGCGGCTTAGGCGAGGGGCGTTGGTACAGCGTGGCCCGCATGAACGTCGACATGATGACCAAGAAGCCCGTCGAGTCGATCATTGGCTTCGAATACGATGCAGGCTGCTGGTTGAGTCGAACAGTGATCGAACGTCAGCAAATTGCTGACGGTTTGGCACGTCAACGCATTTTGTTTCAACTCGAGTTTGTAGGACTGTCACGCCTAGGTACCAATGCCATGGGTTCGTTGCGCAACAACGTTCCGCGCTATCAACCTCTGCGCCAGCCGACAACCACGCCTAGCCGTTTTGGCAATTACGATTGAAGATGAACATGGTATTTTTCAAACCTTGGTTTTTCGTTGTGTGGGCCCTCATGGGGTTCACGCTGGACGCAGCCGCGCAAACCTCAAGCAACAACAAAACGGGCAGCCGCGATTTCATCGTCGCGGTGGTCGACGCTGTGCCCATCACCAACCATGAGGTGATGTCACGTGCACCGCAGTTGCAAGAACAACTCAAGCAGCAGGGCCGCCTTGTGCCGCAGGGGGAGTCCTTGCTTAAAGCCGCGCTGGAGCGCTTGATTGTTGAAAAAGCACTGCTGCAACATGCCAAAGAAAACGGCATTGTGGTGGAAGAGGATGCCATCGACCAAGCCGAGCAGCGCTTGGCAGCTCAAAGCCAAATCAGCCTGGCTGAGCTGCACAAGCGACTGAAAGCGCAAGGCACAAGCCCCGAGCGCTTGCGCCAAAACCTACGTGAACAATTGGTCTTGCAACGGCTGACCGAGCGCAACGTGCCGGGACGCATCAGGATCAGCGAAGTCGAGATTGACCAAGCCGTGCGCCAGCGGCAAAACGCCAGCATCGACACCAACCCCGACATGGAACTGGGCCACATCTTGGTGGCCGTTCCTGAAAAAGCCAGCCCATCGGAAGTTGCAGCCCTGCAAATCAAAGCGCAAACTGCTTTGGCCCAACTCAAACGCGGCGACGATTTGGCCCGTGTGGCCAAAGAATTCTCCAACGCAGCCGAGCGCGACACAGGCGGTCTGATGGGCTTGCGTCCTGCCAGCCGATACCCCAGCTTGTTTGTAGACGCCACCAAAAGCCTCAGCGAGGGTGACACGACCTTGGTTCGTTCTGGCGCAGGATTTCATGTGCTCAAGCTCATCACCAAACGCGCCAGCAGCGTGTTGACCATGACGCAAACCCGCCCTCGCCACATTTTGTTGCGCCCAGGTGGCCAATTGAGCCAAACCGCTGCGCGCGCGCAACTGGCGCAATACAAACGCCAAATCGAGTCGGGCAGGTCAGACTTTGCCAAGCTCGCACGCGAGCACTCGCAAGACGCCAGCGGTGCCGATGGCGGCGATTTGGGCTGGGTCTCCAGCGGCATGTTTGTACCCGAGTTTGAAGAGGTCATGAACAAGCTACAAATTGGCGAAATGGCAGATCCTTTGGTGTCGCGCTTTGGTGTGCATCTGATTCAGGTCTTGGAGCGTCGCGAAGCGCCCATCAGCGAGCGTGAGTTGCGCGATCTGGCGCGCAGCGGCTTGCGCGACAAAAAGTTTGACGAGACCTACCAACTGTGGGCCCAAGAAGTGCGCGGTCGCGCCTATGTGGAATACCGTGACCCGCCGCAATAAGCAAAGCCGACTTTGAAACACATTGCCAGAAAGCGCTTCGGCCAGCACTTCTTGACCGACGGCGCCATCATTGAAAGCATTGTGGATGCCATCGACCCGCAACCCCATGACCCCATGGTCGAGATCGGTCCGGGCTTGGCCGCCCTCACACAGCCCTTGGTGGAGCGGCTGGGCAAACTCAACGTCATCGAACTCGACCGCGACTTGGCCCAGCGCTTGCGCGAGCATCCACACTTGAACGTGATCGAGTCCGACGTGTTGCGCGTGGACTTCACCCAATTGGCCGCCGACTTGAACGTGCCTAAGCTGCGCGTGGTGGGCAATCTGCCCTACAACATCTCCTCGCCCATCCTCTTTCATTTGCTCGCGCACGTTGCTGTGGTGCAAGACCAGCACTTCATGCTACAAAAAGAAGTGATTGACCGCATGGTGGCCAAGCCCAGCACCAGCGACTACGGCCGCTTGAGCGTGATGCTGCAATGGCGTTACGACATGCAAGACGTGTTGTTTGTGCCACCAGCGTCATTTGATCCGCCACCCCGGGTGGACAGCGCGGTGGTGCGCATGGTGCCGCTTGGCGAACCCCCGCAAATCCATGTCAAGCTCATGGAAGAGATGGTCAAGGTGGCCTTCAGCCAACGCCGCAAATTGCTGCGCCACACCCTAGGCAAATGGCTGGAGGACCGCGGCTTTGCTGGCACGTTCAATGTACAGCGCCGTGCCGAAGAGGTGCCCGTGTCCGAATACGTGGCGCTGGTGCAAAGCCTTTAGTGTCATTTAGCGTCATTTGTCGTCATTTGGCAAACAAAAAACCCGTCAACAGTTGCCTGCGACGGGATTTTGCTTTGGGGCGCTGCGCTGACGCAGCGCTGCACCCAATTAAGCTGCGGTTTGCCAGTAGCCGGCGTTGAAAGGGCTGCTCATTCGCAATGCCATGGGCGACACATCCACCAATTTGTCGGTCGGCATTTTTTCGCCTTCTTCTAACAACTCAATGCTTTCAGCGCCCAAGCCTGCTTTTTCAACCGAAGGCGCGCGGGCGACCGAGAATGAGTAGAAGCAGCGGAAAGCCACTTTGCGGTCAGACCAGTAATCAGCCGCTTCGCGGAAAATGTCCAACAACTGCTCACGTGCTTCTTTGTCAAACTTGGCGTGAGCAGGAATGTGCTCCAACACCAAAATAAAACCAGGCTGAGGGCCCGACTTGTGCAAGGGGTCGGTCATGCCGTCATACAAGGAGTCAAAGTTCTTGCTGGCTGTGCCCGCCAGGTTGAATTCCTTGGAGATGATGTCCAAGATGTCTTGCTTGCTTTGGGCTTGGGCCAAGTTGACATACAAAAAGTGGTGGCCAAGGCTTTGGGCAGCCTCTTGCAAATCTGGCACGCGAAAGGCGCGGATAGACTGAACGATATTGGTTTTGATGGTACGCAAAGGCATGGACATAAGCCGTTCTTAAAGCTTCTAATGAATCAATGAATCTTCGGGTTAACCCGAAAATTTGGAAGAACAAGTGTCTTCGAAATGAAACAAAAAAGCAAGGGGCCGCCCCTTTTTTTGGGGCGCCTTGAAGGGTTATGTCGGCGAAATTGGCTAATTTTCTGTAAAAAGTGCCTATTTAACGCACAGCACTGGCATCTGCGACAGTCAATGCGGTCATGTTGACGATGCGGCGCACCGTGGTGCTCGCGGTCAAAATATGCACCGGTTTGGCAGCGCCCAGCAAGACCGGGCCAATGGCAATGTTGCCGCCTGCTGCCGTTTTGAGCAGGTTGTAGGCAATGTTGGCTGAGTCCAGATTCGGCAACACCAGCAAATTCGCATCGCCAATCAAGGTCGTGTCTGGCATTTGCGATTCACGGGCATGGCCATCGAGTGCCACATCGCCGTGCATTTCGCCGTCAACCTCCAACCAAGGTGCTTTTTGCTTCACCAAGGCCAAGGTTTCGCGCATCTTGATCGCCGAAGGCATGTCGCTGCTGCCAAAGTTGGAGTGCGAGAGCAAGGCGGCTTTGGGTTGGATGCCAAAACGACGCATTTCTTCGGCAGCCATGACTGTGATTTCGGCCAATTGCGCCGCTGTCGGGTCGTAGTTGATGTGCGTGTCGACCAAAAACACTTGGCGATCCGGCAATATCAGACCATTCATGGCCGCATACGTGCTAACGCCTTTGCGGTGACCAATGACCTCATCCACATATTTCAAATGGGTGAGCGGCGTGCTCCAGGTGCCACAAATCAGGCCGTCCACCTCGCCTTTGTGCAGCATCATCGTGCCGATGAGCGACAAGCGGCGACGCATGTCGATTTTGGCCAACTGCTCGGTCACGCCATGGCGTGCGGTCATCTTGAAATAGGTTTGCCAGAAGTCACGGTAACGGTGGTCTTGCTCCACGTTGACCACTTGGTAATCGATGCCTTCTTTCAAGCGTAAGCCAAATTTTTCAATGCGTTGAACAATCACCGCAGGTCTGCCAATCAAGGTGGGCTGGGCCAAACCTTCGTCCACCACGATTTGCACGGCACGCAGCACGCGCTCTTCTTCGCCCTCTGCAAAGCACACGCGTTTTTTGCTGGCCTGCTTGGCTGCCGCGTAGATGGGTTTCATGATGGACCCAGAGGCATACACAAAGCTTTGTAATTTTTCGATGTAGGCGCCCATGTCTTGAATCGGTCGCGTCGCCACGCCACTGTCAGCCGCGGCCTTGGCCACAGCAGGGGCGATCTTCATCATCAAGCGCGGGTCAAACGGCTTGGGGATGAGGTACTCAGGGCCAAAAGCCAAGCTCTCGCCCGAATACGCAGCGGCCACCACTTCACTTTGTTCCGCTTGCGCCAACTCGGCAATGGCATACACCGCAGCAATTTCCATTTCGTCGGTGATGGTGGACGCGCCCGCATCCAAGGCGCCGCGAAAGATGTAGGGAAAGCACAGGACGTTGTTGACTTGGTTGGGATAGTCGCTGCGACCCGTGGCAATGATGGCGTCGTCGCGCACGGCCTTGACTTCTTCGGGCGTGATTTCAGGATTGGGGTTGGCCAACGCCATGATGATGGGGTTTGCCGCCATTTTTGTGACCATCTCTGGCTTGAGCACGCCACCAGCGGACAAGCCCAAGAACACATCCGCGCCTGCGATGACGTCGCTCAACGTACGCGCATCGGTTTTTTGAGCAAATTGGATCTTGTCTTCGTCCATCAGCTCCGTGCGGCCCTCATACACGACGCCCGCCAAGTCGGTGACAAAAATATGGCTGCGGGGCATGCCCATTTTGAGCAACAGGCCCAAGCAGGCCAACGCCGCCGCGCCCGCGCCTGAGGTGACGAGCTTGACGGTTTTGATGTCTTTGCCCGCCACTTTGAGTCCGTTGATGATCGCAGCGCCAACCGTGATCGCCGTGCCGTGTTGGTCATCGTGGAAGACGGGAATCTTCATGCGCTCACGCAGTTTGCGCTCCACGTAGAAGCAGTCGGGCGCCTTGATGTCTTCGAGGTTGATGCCGCCAAACGTGGGCTCAAGCGAAGCAATGATGTCGACCAACTTGTCAAGATTCTTCTCGTCAATTTCCAAGTCAAACACATCAATGCCAGCAAACTTCTTGAACAAAACGCCTTTGCCCTCCATCACGGGCTTAGAGGCCAAGGGGCCAATGTCGCCCAAGCCCAGCACGGCTGTGCCGTTGGTGATGACGGCGACCAAGTTGCCACGGCTGGTGTACTTGAACGCGTTGTTGGGGTCTTTGACAATTTCTTCACAAGGGGCCGCCACACCAGGCGAGTAAGCCAGCGCCAAATCATGTTGGTTCACGAGCTGCTTGGTGGCTTGAATCGACACTTTGCCAGGGGTAGGGAACTCGTGGTACTCCAGGGCGGCGCGGCGCAATTCGGCACGCGCTTCAGGGCTGTTGTGGCTGGCGTTGGAACTCATTCAAATCTCCTAGTTATGCAAAAGGTCGTCATGCTTCACGAAAGCACACGACCTCAGCTTGGTGATTCATTTTAGGCCTCTGGTTTGCATTCCATTTTTTGCCTTGCTGCCGCTCGTTTGCGTCGGGCGGTCTCACCCAACCCACACCTCGCTGCCACGTCAACGTGCAATCATGAGCGCATCAACGCTTCAATTTCGTCAGCAACAACCGGCACACCACGAGACATCAATTCGCAACCACCCGAGGTGACGATGGCATCGTCCTCAATGCGAATGCCGATGTTCCAAAACGCTTTTGGCACATCGTCAGCTGGGCGCACATACAAGCCAGGCTCGATGGTCAGCACCATGCCCTCGTGCAAGATGCGGCTGGGTCGGTTGACGATGGTTTCGCCCGACAACGGGTCTTTGCGCGAGCTGGTTTGACCCAGCTCGGTGGGCTCCACATAGCTGCCGCAGTCGTGCACATCCATGCCCAGCCAATGGCTGGTCCGGTGCATATAAAACGCAAAGTACGCACGCTTTTCAATCACGTCTTGTGCGTTACCGTGTTTGGCTTCGCTCAACAAACCGAGGTCTAACAAACCTTGCGCCAAAACTTTGACGGCGGCGTCATGCGGGTCCACAAAACGCGCACCCGCTTTGGTGGCAGCCACGGCGGCGTCTTGGCTGGCGACCACCAAGTTGTAGAGGTCGCGCTGCGGGCCTGTGAACTTGCCGTTGGCGGGGAAGGTGCGGGTGATGTCGCTGGCATAACCATCCAACTCGCAGCCCGCATCAATCAATACCAGCTCCCCATCGCGCACAGGCGCGGCATCCGCGCGGTAGTGCAGCACGCAGGCATTGGCGCCCGCCGCCACGATGGAGGTGTAAGCAGGAAACTGCGAGCCGTGCAGACGGAACTCGTGCAGCAACTCGGCGTCTAAGTGGTACTCACGCACGTCTTGGCCCGCACGCAACATGCGCGCACTGGTTTGCATGGCGCGGATGTGGGCTTGCGCGCTGATTTGCGCGGCGCGGCGCATGAGGCCTTGTTCGTGTGCGTCTTTGATCAGTCGCATTTCATCGAGTGGGCCGCAGGCATCGCGCTGCTGAGTAGGGCACTGCGCGCCAAACCGCACGCGTGCGCGCACGGCATTGAGCCAGCCATCCACCCGAGTTTCTAAACCTTTGTGCATGGCGAACGGGTACCAAACGGTGTGCTGGTTCTCCAACAATTGAGGCAGCTGCTTGTCCAACTCAGTCACCGACACGGCGGCGCTCACGCCCAGGGCAGACACGGCGGCCTCTGGCCCCAAACGATAGCCATCCCACGTCTCGCGCTCCAAGTCTTTGGGCTGACAAAACAGCGTGCTGCGGCCTGAGGCATCGAGGACCAACCAAGCGTTGGGTTCGGTGAACCCAGTCAAGTAATAAAAGTAGCTGTCGTGGCGGTAGGCAAAGTCACTGTCGCGGTTGCGTGCACGCTCGGGCGCAGTAGGAATCAGGACCACGCCGCCCTCGCCCAGCAGGGCGGCCAAGCGGGCGCGCCTGGCCGCGTAGATTGGGGGGTGTGCGATGGCTGGTGTCATGTCAAACCTTGTGTGTTGAGGTGGCGTTGAGTTGCGCCAACCGATTTGGCGTACCGACATCGGTCCACGCGCCTGAGTAGAGCGACGCACTCACCATGCCATTGTCCATGGCGGCCCTCAACATGGCTGCCAATGGGGCTTTCACGCCAGCGGGGTTGCCCGCTGGAATAGGGCACCAGGCGGCTTCAAAGAAAGCGCGTTTGTAAAGCGCGATGGTGCTGAAGGTGTAGCGCGGCAGCTCTGCGCCCTGACTAGCAATGGCAACCTTGAGAGCGCCAGCGCTGGCTGAGGTGGCAACGGCCAATTTGGGCAAGTTCAAAGCCAAACCATCTGCAGACAAACCAAAGTCGCCGCCGAGGTTGTGCTCAGGGTTGGGCACCAGCCAAATATGGGCGAGTTGGGGGCTGGTTTTGAATCGCGCAAACGCCTCGAGCGCGAACACAAAGTCTGGCGCAAACACATCCCCCGCCACCACCCAAAACACATCCTGCAGCTGGGGCAACGCGCGCACGATGCCGCCTGCGGTTTCTAGTGCGCCGCCAAAGTCCACCCCCTCTTGCGAGTAATGCAAGCGCATGGGGGCTTGGCCTGCGGTTTGGAAAGTGTTGCCAAAGTGCTGCGCAATTTGTTCGCCCAGCCACGCGGTGTTGATGACCACCTGCGTGACGCCGCCCCGCTGCAAGCCCTGCATGGCCCATTGCATGAGGGCTTGGCCGCGCACGGCGAGCAAGGGTTTGGGGGTGACGTCGGTCAAGGGGCGCATCCGCTCGCCGCGTCCCGCAGCCAAAACCAGGGCGGTGGCCAAGGCCGACGGCTGTGCCAAAGGGGCTGAAGTGGTGCGCTTTGTCATGGCTTGTCAGTGTAGCGAGACGGCCTGAATGGCTATTTGTCAAACATCTGTCATAAGAACGCACCGAGGGGCGGGCGGGCTCGTTAAAATCGTGGTTTTCCCTCATGACCCACCGGAGCCGCCTGACATGGCAAACACCCAACAAATGGCCAGCGCAATTCGCGCCTTGGCGATGGACGCTGTACAACAAGCCAACTCTGGACACCCCGGCGCGCCCATGGGCATGGCCGACATGGCGGTGGCTTTGTGGGGCGACCACTTGCGCCACAACCCCAAGAACCCCCATTGGTTGAACCGCGACCGCTTTGTGCTGTCCAACGGCCACGGCTCGATGTTGATTTACGCACTGTTGCACCTCACGGGCTATGACTTGCCGATGGACGAGTTGAAAAATTTCCGCGTGCTGCACAGCAAAACTGCGGGCCACCCCGAGGTGGGTGTGACGCCTGGCATCGAGACCACCACCGGCCCCTTGGGCCAAGGCATCACCAACGCGGTGGGCATGGCGCTGGCTGAGAAGTTGTTGGCCTGCGAGTTCAACCGTGAAGGCCACCCCATCATCGACCACCACACCTTCGCCTTCATGGGTGACGGCTGTTTGATGGAGGGCATCAGCCACGAAGCTTGCTCGCTCGCAGGGGCTTGGAAGTTGAACAAACTCATCGCCTTGTATGACGACAACGGCATCTCGATTGACGGCCAAGTGGCCCCTTGGTTTGCCGACAACACGCCAGAGCGCTTCAAAGCTTACGGCTGGAACGTGATTGGCCCCATCAACGGCCACGACGCTGCTTTGGTGAGCCAAGCCATCGCATCTGCCAAGCTCAGCTTGACCCAGCCCACGCTGATTGTTTGCAAAACCAGCATCGGCAAAGGCAGCCCCAACCGCGCTGACACCGCCAAAGCCCACGGCGAGCCTTTGGGTGCTGAAGAAATTGCATTGACACGCGCAGCCATTGGCTGGAACCACGCGCCCTTCGACATACCCAAAGAGGTGTACGCAGATTGGAGCGCTGTGTCACGAGGCAAAGCCCAAGAAACCGAATGGAAAACCGCTTTCGCAGCCTACAAAGCCGCGCATCCCGCTTTGGCCAAAGAACTGCTGCGCCGCATGGCGGGCGAGTTGCCCAAAAACTTTGCACAGACTGTGGTGGACACCGTCATCGATGCGCACACCAAAGCCCACACGGTGGCCAGCCGCAAGGCCAGCCAACTCGCCCTAGAAGCGTTCACTGCTGCCATGCCCGAACTTTTGGGGGGTAGCGCGGACTTGACGGGCTCCAACCTGACCAACACAAAATCCACACCCAACCTGCGCTTTGACGCTGCGGGCCAGGTGGTGAAAAACGAAGTGGGCCAAGGCGGTCGTCACATCAATTACGGCGTGCGTGAATTCGGCATGGCCGCCATCATGAACGGCGTGGCTTTGCACGGTGGATTTATTCCCTACGGCGGCACATTCCTCACCTTCAGCGACTACTCACGCAACGCCATTCGCATGGCCGCGCTGATGAAGCAACGCATCATCCATGTGTTCACCCACGACTCGATTGGCTTGGGCGAAGACGGCCCCACGCACCAGTCCATCGAACACGCCGCTTCGCTGCGTTTGATTCCCAACCTCGATGTCTGGCGCCCTGCTGACACCGCCGAAACTGCGGTGGCTTGGGCGGTGGCTTTGCAAAACAAACACAAGCCCACCGCCTTGTTGTTGAGCCGACAAAACCTGCCCTATTTGCCCAAAGGTGACGCCGTGCAAAGCAAGGCCGCCTTGCCCGCTGGCGACATCTCGGGCTTGGACGCCATCAACAAAGGCGCTTACGTGTTGGCCGAGCCAAGCGAGGTGGGCCTCAAGAAAAAGGCGCAAGCCGTCATTTTGGCCACCGGCTCCGAAGTGCAGCTGGCCATGAAAGCCCAAGCGCTCCTAGCCGAGCGCCAGATTGCCGTGCGTGTGGTGTCTGTGCCCAGCACCACCACCTTTGACCGCCAAAGCGCGGCCTACCAAGCCGCCGTGCTGCCGCAAGGCCTGCCTCGCATTGCGGTGGAAATGGGCGCGACCGACGGCTGGTGGAAATACGGCGTGGCGGCTGTGGTTGGCATTGACACCTACGGCGAATCAGCCCCGGCAGCTGTTTTGTTCCAGCACTTCGGCTTCACGCCTGAAAACGTGGCTGACACGGTTGAAGCTGTGCTGCAAAAGCAAGCTTGAACCACACAGGTTTTTTAACTTCCTCCTGAGACTTCTCCCATGACCATCAAATTAGGTATCAACGGTTTTGGCCGTATCGGTCGTTTGGCTTTGCGCGCGGCGCTCAAGCACGGCTTTACCGATATCCAAATCGTCGGCATCAATGACCCCAAGCCTTCCGATTACTTGGCCTACATGCTCAAGTACGACAGCGTGCACGGGCGATTTGATGGCACGGTTGACCACACCGAAGATACGCTGATCGTGAACGGTAAAAAGATCAAACTCTCCCACGAACGCGATGCGCACAACTTGCAATGGGGCGCCATGGGCGTAGACATCGTGCTGGAGTGCACGGGCCACTACCTGACCGAGCCCACCAGCCAAATGCACCTGGCCGCTGGCGCCAAAAAGGTGGTGATTTCTGCCCCGTCAAAAGACACCATTCCGATGTTTGTGTTCGGCGTGAATCACAAAAAATACGCGGGCGAGGCCATCGTGTCCAACGCATCTTGCACCACCAACTGTTTGGCCCCCGTGGTCAAAGTGCTCAACGACAAATGGGGCATCAAGCGCGGTTTGATGACCACGGTTCATGCTGCCACGGCCAGCCAAATGACCGTAGACGGTTCGTCACGCAAAGACTGGCGCGGCGGTCGCGGTATTTTGGAAAACATCATCCCGTCCAGCACGGGCGCGGCCAAAGCGGTGGGCGTGGTGATTCCTGAAATCAAGGGCAAGATCACTGGCATGGCTTTTCGCGTGCCGACCTCGGACGTGTCTGTGATTGACCTGACCGTGGAGCTTAACCATGAGGCCAGCTACGCCGACATTTGCGCAGAGATGAAAGCGCAAAGCGAGGGTGCGCTCAAAGGCGTGTTGGGCTACACCGACGAAAAAGTGGTGTCCACTGACTTCCGCGGCGAGCCGTGTGCCAGCGTGTTTGATGCCACAGCGGGCATCGCTTTGGACAAAAACTTTGTCAAGATCATCGCTTGGTATGACAACGAATGGGGCTACGCCAAGCAGTGCTTAGAGATGGTTCGTGTGGTGGCCAAGAAAAAGTAATCTTCTTTATATCCTCAGACAAAGCGCCCTTGGGCGCTTTTTTTATTGCCATGCCTCAAGTAACGGTAAATAAAATACATATTTTTTGTTGAAATCATGTAACAAAGTTTCATAGAATTGAGCCACTTTAGGAGACTGTCATGACCATCCAATTGGGTATCAACGGCTTTGGCCGCATCGGGCGCATGGTGTTTCGCGCCGCCATTCAACACTTTCACGACATCGAAGTGGTTGGCATCAACGACCTGTTAGAGCCGGATTACTTGGCCTACATGCTCAAGTTCGACAGCGTGCACGGCCGCTTCCAAGGCGAGGTGTCTGTCGACAACGGCCACTTGGTGGTGAACGGCAAAAAAATTCGCCTCAGCCAAGAGCGCGACCCTGCGGCTTTGAAATGGCACGAGATTGGCGCCGACGTGGTGTTGGAAGCCACAGGCTTGTTCCTTGACAAAACCACGGCCGAAAAACACCTGAGCGCAGGCGCCAAAAAAGTGCTGATGTCTGCACCCTCAAAAGACGACACGCCCATGTTTGTGTTCGGCGTGAACCATGGCACTTACGCGGGTCAAAGCATTGTGTCGAACGCGTCGTGCACCACCAACTGCTTGGCCCCCATTGCCAAAGTTTTGAACGACAAATGGGGCATCAAACGCGGCCTGATGACCACTGTGCACGCCACCACCGCCACGCAAAAAACGGTGGACAGCCCGAGCAACAAAGACTGGCGCGGCGGACGCGGTATTTTAGAAAACATCATCCCGTCCAGCACGGGCGCAGCCAAGGCGGTGGGGCTGGTGATTCCAGACATCCAAGGCAAGCTCACGGGCATGGCGTTTCGCGTGCCCACGTCTGACGTCTCCGTGGTGGACCTGACGGTAGAGCTCAACAGCGAAGCCACATACAAAGAGATTTGCGCTGAGATGAAAGCACAAAGCCTGGGCGCAATGAAGGGTGTGCTGGGTTACACCGAAGACAAAGTGGTGTCCACTGACTTTCGCGGTGAGCCGTGTACCTCGGTATTTGACGCAGGTGCGGGCTTGGCGCTAGACAGCACCTTCGTCAAAATCGTCAGTTGGTATGACAACGAATGGGGCTACTCCAACAAATGCTTGGAGATGGTGCGCGTCATCGCCAAATAACTCATGGCGATGCAGCTGGCGCGGCGGGTTCGACACGCACGGACTCGCTCGGCGTGGGTGTTTGACTGCCGCCTAACAGCACCAACAAACCCAGCACCACAAACACTGCCGCGCTGATGCGGTGTACCCAGGTGAGCGGCACAAGCCGCGTGATGCGTTCGCCAAACCACACCACCGGCGCATTGGCCAACATCATGCCCAGCGTGGTGCCGGCCACCACCCAAATCCACGAGGTGTATTCAGCCGCCAACATCACTGTGGCGATTTGTGTTTTGTCGCCCATCTCGGCCAAGAAGAAGGCCAGCACCGTGGTACCAAAAACGCCCAACTTTGGCGCCACATCAGCATCGGTGGCGTCCAACTGATCGGGCACCAGCATCCAAGCGGCCATTGCCAAGAACGAAATACCCAGCACCCAACGCATCGCGGCTGGGCCCATGAAACTGGTGAGCCATGCGCCAAACGCACCCGCCAAGGCGTGGTTGGCCAAAGTTGCCACCAAAATACCCCACACGATGGGCCAAGGCTTGCGAAACCGCGCGGCGAGCAACAAAGACAACAGCTGGGTTTTGTCGCCCATTTCGGCAAGGGCCACAATACCCGTAGAGATCAGAAAAGCTTCCATTTTTTCAGTTTATCGCGCAGCACTGGCTGATCCGCAAAATCCATTCTTTTTTCTTGATGACGACCTCTGGATGACGCATTGTTGAGTTTGGTGCATTTTTTGCTTCTATCTGGTGCGACACACATAAAGCGCGCCAAAGCGCACCAAAAAAGTTCAATTTTCAAGGATTCAAACAATGGATGCACACAAACAGGGCGCGGATGCTTTGTTCATTCTGCTAGGGGCCATCATGGTGCTTGCCATGCATGCGGGCTTCGCATTTTTAGAGCTGGGTACCGTTCGCCGAAAGAACCAAGTCAATGCGCTGGTCAAAATTTTGGTGGATTTTTGTATGTCGACGCTGGCCTATTTTGTGATCGGTTATGGCGTGGCTTATGGTGCAAGCTTCATGATCGGCGCGCAGTCATTGGCCGACAAAAACGGGTATGACCTGGTGAAGTTCTTTTTCTTACTCACCTTTGCTGCGGCCATTCCCGCCATTATTTCGGGTGGCATTGCTGAGCGCGCCAAGTTTTGGCCCCAGCTGATCGCCACGGCGGTGGTGGTTGGCTTTGTGTACCCCTTCTTTGAGGGCATCGCCTGGAACCAACATTTCGGATTTCAGGCTTGGCTCAAAGAGGCGACGGGTGATGAGTTTCATGACTTTGCGGGCTCTGTGGTGGTCCATGCGGTGGGCGGCTGGATTGCTTTGCCTGCCGTGCTGCTGCTAGGTGCGCGAAGCAACCGCTACCGCAAAGACGGCGCCATTTCTGCACACCCGCCCTCCAGCATTCCTTTCCTCGCCTTGGGCGCGTGGATGTTGATCGTGGGCTGGTTTGGCTTCAACGTGATGAGCGCGCAAACCCTCGACAAAATTTCGGGCCTCGTGGCCGTCAACTCGTTGATGGCGATGGTGGGCGGTACCTTGGTGGCGTTGATTGCTGGCAAAAACGATCCGGGCTTTGTGCACAACGGCCCCTTGGCCGGCTTGGTGGCCGTGTGTGCGGGGTCCGATTTGATGCATCCCATGGGCGCCTTGGTGGTGGGCGCTGTGGCGGGTGGCATTTTTGTGGTGATGTTCACGCTCACCCAAAACAAATGGCGCATTGACGATGTGTTGGGCGTGTGGCCTTTGCATGGCCTGTGCGGCACGTGGGGCGGAATTGCTGCGGGTATTTTTGGCACACAAGCCTTTGGGGGCTTGGGCGGCATTAATCTGAGCGCGCAATTGGCTGGAACTGCCTTGGGCGTGGTGTGGGCTTTGGTCGGTGGCTTTGTGGTCTATGGTGTGTTGAAGATCACCACGGGATTGCGCATGAGCCAAGAAGAGGAGTTTGAAGGCGCCGATCTGACCATTCACAAAATCACCGCATCCCCTGATCGCGAAGCAAGCTGGTAAGCCTCGTCAAGTGTGGTTTTTCGGCGATAAGTCACGCCATCTACAGGTAAACGCTTGGATGTTTGCCTTTCTTGTGCTCCATAATGATTGCGACTTTAAAAATGCGAGCCATTTAAAAGGTTGTGTTGGGTGATCGGTCAGTTTCGGTTCGGGACTCCATCGCTTTGTTTTTGTGTTTTAAGGAGTCCCTTTCATGGGCAACAAACTGTACGTCGGCAATTTGCCATATTCAGTGCGCGACAGCGATCTTGAGCAGTCATTTGGACAGTTCGGCACGGTGACCAGCGCGAAAGTCATGATGGAGCGTGACACGGGCCGCTCTAAAGGTTTTGGCTTTGTCGAGATGGGCAGCGATGCCGAAGCGCTTGCCGCCGTTGAAGGCATGAACGGTGCACCTTTGGGTGGCCGCAGCCTTGTGGTGAACGAGGCTCGCCCCATGGAACCTCGCCCCCCCCGCTCTGGCGGTTTTGGCGGTGGTGGTGGTGGTGGCGGCTACGGCGGTGGCGGTCGTGAAGGCGGCGGCGGCGGCTACGGTGGCGGCGGTCGTGAAGGC
>NZ_DAIRSK010000016.1:69470-70942 GCF_036804465.1 Limnohabitans sp. | reverse complement strand
AAAAAAAATGAAATAAATTCAAAAAAAAATGTGTACGACTGCTTTCTTTATGCTGGTGAAGTGGATCTACTTGATATAAGAATAAATTATTTAGGAAGTAACGTATCAAAATTTATAGTTTTTGAAGCTGATCAAGATTTTCATGGCAAAAAAAGAAATATAATGGAATTGAAGTATGATAAAAATAAAGTACTTCATAAAATTATAAATTTCCCAAGTGATATTGAATTTCAAACTGCAAAAGACCGTGAATATTGGTTTAGAAATCAAATAAAAAATAATATTGATGAAGTTGAAGCAACCGATATATTGCTAATATCTGATGTTGATGAGATACCGAATAAGGTTATTATTGAAAAACTGCAAGGAGAAATAATTTATTTCGAACTTCTTTTCATGTATTTTTATTTTAATTACGTAAATATTTCATCTCCAAACTGGGTATCAAGTTTTGGCGGGAGTAAATGCGAAATTATTAAAAATGATTTAAATCACTTGCGATTTAAAAAGAAATGTGGAACAAAAATTATAAAAAATGCAGGATTTAGGTGGTATTGCTACAGTGAGAAAAAAATTACTCACTCTAGGTGATGAAGATATATTTTCAATGAGTCAAAGAAATGAAATATTGAAAAAAAATGATGATGAATTAGAAAAATTAATTATAAGTGGTAAAGATCTGTTTAGTCGAAAATTTAAGTGGTTATCATTTGATAAGCGTCATTTGAAAAGTTTTGATATTTATCCTGAAATTATCAAATATAATAATTACTTTATTCAAAGCAAAGGAAGTCGAATCTTCATAATTATATCTTCATTGATTCAGAGGTTATTTCCTAAAATACATTATTTATTTTATTCAAAGATTCTTTAAAATTATTAATTTATTAATAATAAGTTAATACAAAAAATTTAAGCCTTTTGAAGTGTATTTTAATTTAAAAAAATTTGAGAATGAAATATGGTCACTTGCCAATTCAATTGGACGGTTGGCTGCGAAGGCAATATTCCTGATAACTATCTTGAGTTTATTTCCTCATGATATACTATCAATATGGTATATTTTTTTAGCAATTCTCGGGATCGTGAGTATATTTGAGGCCGCTTACAAACCATTATTGTTACAGAAACTATCAAAACTTAGAGAAATTAAAGAAGATTGGTATAATTTATTAATAGTTTCTTTAAGAAATTATTCGAAAATATTTATACTCTTTATAGTTGTATTAGAGCTTAGTGGTATCATTTATTTTAAAATTTTTAAGAATATAAATATAATATTTTTGTGGTCAATTTTTGTTGTTTATATATCAATATTAAGTTACGCTTCTCTTTTTGGTAGTATAATATCATCATTTAAAAGTGTTAAGTATAGTCAAGTTGCAGAATTTTCTGGTAATGTATTAAGTTTAATAATATTGCTATTTTTATTTTCAATAAAGAAATTAGACGGAATGGCGCAATGCATCTTT
>NZ_DAIRSK010000016.1:67229-69460 GCF_036804465.1 Limnohabitans sp. | reverse complement strand
ATTATTAATCGGTTCAATTTTAACATTAATTATAAATTATAAAATTCTTAGCTCGGAAATTAATGTTTATAAAAAAAATAATTTGGTTATAAAAAGAAAAAAATTCGAATTAAAAAATGGTGAATATATATGGATGATTTTATCAGTATCATCATATGCTATTGCCACCAATTTAAACTATTTGATTATAGTTAACAACACCACTTCTAAAATTAGTGCCGAGGTGGGTTTTATATCACAAATACTTGGAATGTCTTCCTTGATGTGCGGAGCTTGGGTAACAGCTGCATTTCCAAGATTAGCAGCAATGAATTTAAATAAACAGGATTTATTGAAAGATGTTATTTTACTGGCGAAGAATACATTATATTCATTATTAATTTTTAATAGCCTTGCAACTATTTTTGGATATGTTTTTTACTTGTACGTAAGAGATGAACAAATTTTTTCAGTTAACTATATGATAATAATTGGAATATCTAGTATTTTGGAATCTTTTTTTTCCACGTTGGGATTGGTCCTTATTGCATTTGGTAGAGTTAGATATGTTTCGATTGTTTCTTTTGCCGTCTCAATTTTTATTTTAATCTCTACTGTGGTTGGTTTTTGGTATTTCGGTGAAGAAGCACTAATCCCATCTGTTATTTTGAGAATATTTATCTATATAATTTATGGGACATTAATCATAATAGAGTTAGATAAATTTTTAAGAGATGGCAAGATTACAAATAAATATTTTATAAAAATATAATTTGTCTTAAAAAATTAATCTGCATTGAATAAACTATAAACTATAAACATTTAATTATTTAATATTTATGCTTTTGAGAGAACGTTTTTTGATTATTATTTTACTTATAATTACATTTGTATCAGCTTTGCGAGTGGATGGAGAGTTGATAAGAATTCCTACTGCTGCATTATTAATATTTACTCTATTTTATTTCAAATATAATTTAACAATAATTATTACTGCTTTAGGATTCGCGACATTTTGCATAATCCATACTGTATTTCTTGTCTTTTCTGGTCAAAACATAATTGATGAAAGGTTGTTTTTGGCAGACCTTTCAATGTACATTGCTCAGCTTATTTTTTATTCTCTTGTATTTTGGAGTTTGGATTACGATAAAAATGAATTTATAATTTTGAATTTTTTTAAAATTTATCTTTTATTTACTATTGCAATTTGGATTAGTTCTTATATATCGGGTTTTAACATAGCTGTCGATACCAGTTATTCAACGCCTCGTGCACAAGGGCTTGTTACAGAACCTTCAAATTTATCTCATTTCCTACCTGCATTAATTATTTACTTTTTCAAATCATTTGATGTTAAGTGGTTGTTTGTTGCACTCTTAACAATGATTTTAACTTTTTCACCTACAGTTTATCTTTCATTAATATTTACAATGATTCTAATTGGTATTTTAAGTATTAATATTAGATCTGTTCTGTATTTTATATTGCCAATTATTTTTATTATTTTAATTGTTGTGTTTAATTGGGGTATTATTTTAACAAGCATTGCTGATTTTGGTCAGTTCGGAGAAATGTTTGTACGAATAATTGAAGGTTTTAATTTTATTTTTTCTGGTGGTTCAACAGGTGCTAACTCGCGTGGAGTTTTAATTTATGATGGTATGGATTTCATGTCAATAAATGGTCTCTGGTGGATTGGTACTGGTTTTGGTTCATCTAATGCAGTAGCCATTATGTTTAATGATGGTATGTTATATGATGCTAATAATTGGTTTTCCTTTATTCTATGGTTTGGACTGCCAGGATTTGTTTTTTTACTTTTACTCCATTTTGCATTACTAGTGGAGCTAAGGGATCGATTTTCAAAATCAAATTTAACTTTCATAGATTTTTTGTTATCTGGTATGATAATATCAAATACAATAAATGGAGGAGGGGTATGGATTCAACATATATTTTTTGCTTTGATTGTATTTCGTCTTCTCAAATTAAATGTTAGTCGTTTAAGCAATATTAGTAATGTGGCTATATGAGATCCTTTGACCTTGTTACAATAACTTTTAATTCGGAAAAACACCTTCAAAGATGTTTTGAATCTGTTCGTCGTTCACGACAATACTTTACAAATTATATTGTAATCGATGGCGGATCAAGTGATAGTACTGTAAATATAATAAAAGAATATTCTGATATAATTACAGATTATATTTCTGAGCCTGATTTTGGAATTTCGGATGCATTTAATAAAG